>NZ_JBBEGN010000003.1:0-531530 GCF_037401875.1 Actinomycetospora aurantiaca
GGTTGTCCCCGCGGGGGGGGGGGGGGGGGGGGGGGGGGGGGCCCCCCCCCCCCCCCCCCCCCCCCCGCCCGGCGTCGGCCCGGTCCACCGCCGCGCACGAGGGGGAGTTCCGCCGTGACCGACACCGTCGAGGCCGACACCGGGTCCGACACCGAGGCCGAGCGCGCCGACCGGACCGCCGTGCCCACACGCCGGGTCCTGCTCAAGCTCGGCGGCGAGATGTTCGGCGGCGGGGGCGTCGGGGTGGACCCGACCGTGGTGCGCACGGTGGCCCGCCAGATCGCCGAGGTCGTCCGCTCCGGCGTGGAGATCGCCGTCGTGATCGGCGGCGGCAACTTCTTCCGCGGCGAGGAGCTCTCCCAGGCCGGGATGCAGCGCCAGCGCAGCGACTACATGGGCATGCTCGGCACCGTCATGAACTGCCTCGCGCTGCAGGACTTCCTCGAGCGCGAGCACCACATCGACACCCGCGTGCAGACCGCCATCACGATGGGCCAGGTCGCCGAGGCCTACATCCCGCGGCGTGCGATGCGCCACCTCGAGAAGGGCCGCGTCGTCATCTTCGGCGCCGGCGTCGGGATGCCCTACTTCTCCACCGACACCACCGCCGCGCAGCGCGCCCTCGAGATCGAGTGCGAGATGGTGCTGCTGGCCAAGGGCGTCGACGGGGTGTTCACCGCCGACCCCAAGGTCGACCCGACGGCGACCATGTACACCGAGATCACCCACCGCGAGGTCCTGGAGAAGGGCCTCAAGGTCGCCGACGCCACCGCGTTCAGCCTGTGCATGGACAACCAGATGCCGATCATGGTGTTCAACCTGCTGGTCGAGGGGAACATCGCGCGGGCGGTCCGGGGTGAGAGGATCGGCACGCTGGTCCACACGCCCGCCTGAGCACCCCCGACGCAGCAGAGGAGCCCGGAGATGATCGACGAGACCCTCCTCGACGCCGAGGAGAAGATGGAGAAGTCCGTCCTGGCGGCCCGCGAGGACCTGCAGGGCGTGCGCACCGGGCGGGCCAGCCCGGCGATGTTCAACCGCATCCAGGTCGAGTATTACGGCGCGTACACCCCGCTGCCGCAGCTCGCGTCGGTGGCGGTGCCCGAGGCCCGGATGGCGGTCATCAAGCCCTACGACGCCAGCTCGCTCGGTGTCATGGAGCGCGCGATCCGCGACTCCGACCTGGGGGTCAATCCGTCCAACGACGGCACGATCATCCGCGTGGTGTTCCCGGAGCTGTCCGAGGAGCGCCGCCGCGACATGGTCAAGGTCGCCCGCGGCAAGGGCGAGGACGCGCGCGTGTCCATCCGCAGCGTCCGCCGCACCGCGATGACCGAGCTGCAGCGCATCGCGAAGGACGGCGAAGCCGGCGAGGACGAGGTGTCCCGCGCCGAGAAGGAGCTCGAGGCGACGACCGCGACCTACATCGCGAAGATCGAGGACATGGTCAAGTCCAAGGAAGCCGAGCTGCTCGAGGTCTGACGCCCGGCGGGCGCAGGGAGGTCGACGATGGCGGAGGACGTGGCGGTGCCGGCGTCCGGCGCTCCCGGCCCGACCTCCCGCGCCGGTCGCAACCTCCCGCTGGCCATCGGGGTCGGCCTCGCCATGGGCGCGGTCATCCTGCTGTCCCTGCTGACCGTCCGGCAGACCTGGATCGCGATCGTCGCGGTGTGCGCGGCGATCGGCATCTGGGAGGTGTTCGGCGCGCTCAACCGCGCGGCCGGGATCCGGTTCTCCCGCGTGCCGGTGCTCATCGGCGGCCAGGCGATGATCTGGCTGTCGTGGCCGTTCGGCACCGAGGGCATCCTCGGCGCGCTCGTCGTGACGGTGCTCGGGTGCTTCGTCTGGCGGATGCGCCTCGGGGCGGGCGGCTTCGTGCGCGACGTCGGCGCCTCGATGCTCGTGCTCGTCTGGATCCCGATGTGCATGGCGTTCGGCGCGATGCTCGTCGTCCCCGAGGACGGCACCGCACGGGTGCTGACGTTCCTGATCATCGTCATCTGCTCCGACACCGGCGGCTACGCGGCCGGGGTGCTGTTCGGCAAGCACCCGATGGCGCCGAAGGTCAGCCCGAAGAAGTCCTGGGAGGGCCTCGCCGGTTCGATGGTCGCGGGCGCGGCGGGGGCGTCCCTCTGCGTCGCGTTCCTGCTCGACTCGACCTGGTGGTACGGGCTGGTCCTCGGCCCGCTGCTGGTGTGCACCGCGGTGATCGGCGACCTCGTCGAGTCCCTGGTCAAGCGGGACCTCGGGATCAAGGACATGGGCCAGACCATCCCCGGGCACGGCGGGCTCATGGAGCGGCTGGACTCGCTGGTGACCTCGGCCCCGGTCGCCTGGCTGCTGCTCTTCGTGTTCCTGCCCTACCCCACGTGATGACCTTCCCCGGAGTCGCGGAGAGCCCCAACATCTGGCGCTGGCCCGACGTGTACGAGGCCGAGAACGCCGCGCAGGACGCCACCGGCGCGCTGTGGGAGGCCCTGACCGAGCTGGTCGACCTCTCCGGGGACGTCCTCGACGTCGGGTGCGGGGACGGCTACCACCTGCCCCGGTTCGCGACGACGGCGCGGACGGTGACCGGCGTCGAACCGCACCCCCCGCTGGTCGCCCGGGCCCGCGCCCGGTGCGCCGACCTGCCGTCGGTGTCCGTGCTGCCCGGCAGCGCTGCCTCCCTGCCCGTCCCGGACCGGTCCGCCGACGTGGTGCACGCGCGCACCGCCTACTTCTTCGGCCCGGGGTGCGAGCCCGGGCTGGCCGAGGCGGGACGGGTCCTGCGGCCCGGCGGCGCCCTGGTGATCGTCGACCTGGACGCCACCCGGCACTCCTACGGCGCCTGGATGCGGGCCTCCGCGCCGGGCTACGACCCGCGCGCGGCCGAGCGGTTCTTCACCGACCAGGGCTTCTCGACGCGGCGGGTGGACACCCTGTGGCGGTTCCCCGACCGCGCGACCATGGCCGCGGTCCTGCGCATCGAGTTCACCCCCGCCGTGGCGGACCGGGCGGTGGACGGCACGCCGGGCCTGGCGCTGCCGGTGGCGTACCGGATCCACGTGCGGCGGCATGTGCTCCGCATGTGAGCACTAAGTGGTGCTATAGCCCCCTTTAGTGCTCACAGGGCGGAGCCACCTATACCGTGGAGGGCGTGTCGTTCCCCCAGCCCGGCCGCCGGCCCGGTGATCCGTACCGCGGCCGCGCTCCGGGCGGCCCGGCCTTCCAGCGCGGCGGGTACGGCCCGCCGCAGGGCCCGTCCCGCGGACGCCCGCCGTCGAGCGGCCGGGCGCCGGGCGGGCGCTCGGTCTGGCTGGACCCGGTGCTCGTCGAGAGCCTGATCGGGGTGGCGTGGTTGACGGTCGGCACCCTCGGGATCGGCGCGGACGGGGCGGGCACGCTGCTGCTCGCCGTCGGGATCGCGGTCGTCGTGGTGATCCTGGTGGAGAACCGGCGCCGGGGCTCGCACCCGTTCGACGGCCGGCGCTCCGGGGACCTGCTGCGCTACGGCGGCATCGCGGTCGGGGCGATCGTCGTCGAGTCCGTGCTGCTCGGGCTGATCTCGTGGTCCGAGGCGGCGCCCGGCGTGGCCGCGGTGATCACCGGCGCGGCGTTCGTGGCCCTGTCGCGCTCGACCGGGCAGCGGCCGACGCAGTGGCTCGGGGCGGTCGTGGCCGTCCTCGGTGTGCTGGCCGCGCTGATCAGCACGCAGGAGGCGTCCGGGGTCGTCTCCCAGGGGGTGCTCGGCCTGCTGGTCGGCGTGCTCGTCCTGGTCAGCGCCGCCGACCGGATCGGGCTGCTGGAGACGCTGCGGGACCGGTTCCGGTGACCTCTTCGGGAGACGCAGCGCAGCGGAGCTCGACCATCGAGGGGGACCTGCCCGTCCTGTCGCTGTCCGGCACCGGGACCCGTCGTACGCGGCCGCCGCGGCACTTCGCCGACCTCGCGCCCGACGCCCGCAAGGACGCCGTCACCGAGCTGGGCCTGCCGGGCTTCCGCGCCGACCAGATCGCCCGCCAGTACTTCGCCCGCCTGGAGGCCGACCCGGCGGCGATGACCGACCTGCCGATCGCCGCGCGCGAGGCCGCGGCCGGTCTGTTCCCGCCGCTGTTCGAGCCCGCGTCGGTGGTGGACTGCGACGGCGGGGCCACCCGCAAGACGCTGTGGCGGGCCGCCGACGGCGCGCTGGTCGAGAGCGTGCTCATGGGCTACTCCGACCGCGCCACGGTGTGCATCTCCAGCCAGGCCGGCTGCGGGATGGCCTGCCCGTTCTGCGCCACCGGCCAGGGCGGGCTGCAGCGCAACATGTCGACGGCGGAGATCGTCGAGCAGGTGCGCTCGGCGGCGGCCTCGGCGCGCGACGGTGCGATGGGCGACGGGATCCCCGCCCGGCTGTCCAACGTCGTGTTCATGGGCATGGGCGAGCCGCTCGCCAACTACCGCCGCGTGGTCGACGCCGTCCACCGCATCTGCGACGCCCCATCGGCCGGGATGGGGATCAGCCAGCGCTCGGTGACGGTGTCGACGGTCGGCCTGGTCCCGGCGATCCACCGCCTCGCCGACGAGGGCCTGCAGGTCACCCTCGCGGTCAGCCTGCACACGCCCGACGACGAGCTGCGCGACACGCTCGTCCCGGTCAACACCCGCTGGCCGGTGCGCGAGGTCTTCGAGGCCACCCGGCACTACGCCGACGTCACCGGTCGCCGCGTGTCGATCGAGTACGCGCTCATCCGCGACGTGAACGACCAGCCGTGGCGGGCGGACCTGCTCGCCAAGCTGGCCTCCAAGCACCTCGGCCGGCTCGTGCACGTCAACCTCATCCCGCTCAACCCGACGCCGGGCTCGAAGTGGGACGCGAGCCCCGCGCCGGTGCAGGCCGAGTTCGTCCGGCGGGTCCGCGACGGCGGGGTCGCGTGCACGGTGCGCGACACCCGGGGCCGCGAGATCGCCGCCGCGTGTGGGCAGCTGGCCGCCACCGGGGGATGATCGTCCGGTGGTGACACCGGAGGTGCGGACGTTCGGCCCACGGGTGACCGAGGGGTCCGCGGACGCGGGCACCGTCGCCTGGACCCGGGCGCAGATGTCCGCCTTCCTCGGGGCCCGCCTGGACCCCGAGCACCTGGCCCGGGCGGGCGCGGCGTTCGAGGGGAACCGCCTGCGGGGTGCGTACGTCGACCCCGACCCGACGCCGGTCGCGACCCTGCGCTCCTGGGACGCGGAGCTGACGGTGCCGGGCGGCACGGTCCGCGCCGACGTGATCACCGGGATCGGGGTCCGGTCCACTCACCGCCGCCGCGGCCTGACCGACCGTCTGCTCACCGAGGACCTCGGCGCCGCCGCCCGGGCGGGCGCCGCGGCCGCGGTGCTGACCTCGACCCAGGGCGCGCTCTACGAGCGCTGGGGCTTCGGTCTGGCCACCCGCACCCGCCCGCTCACCGTCGATACGGCGCGGGCCCGGTTCCGCGACCCGGTCGTCCGCGGGTCATTGGAGATCGTCGAGCGCCCGGACGCGGCCCTGGCCCTCGCGCGGCCGATCCACGAGCGCGCCCGCCGTCGCCACCCCGGGGCCCTGGAGCGCCTCGCGTCGCAGTGGGACTCCGTCGTCGTCGGGGCGGGGCCGTGGAACGGCTTCGAGGTCGACCGGCAGCGGCACGTGGTGATCTGGCGCGACGACGACGGGCGCCCCGCGGGCTACGTCGTGCACCGCGTCGAGGAGAGCTGGTACGCGACCGGTGCGGCCACCCTCGGCGTGGTCGACCTGCAGGCCCTCACCCCGAGCGCCTACCTCGAGCTGTGGCGCCACCTGTGCTCGCAGGACCTGGTCGGCACCGTGCGGTGGTCGGGCGCCTCGACCGACGAGCCGCTGTCGTGGCTGCTCACCGACCCGCGCGCAGCGGTGTCGGGGGAGGACGACGCGATGCTGTGGCTGCGGGTGCTCGACGTGCCGGGGCTGCTGGCCGCCCGGCGCTACCCCGCCGAGGACGCCCTCGTCGTCGAGGTCGACGACCCGCTGGGCCACGCCCGGGGCCGGTGGCGGCTCGACACCCACGACCGGGTCGCCCCCGCCGTCACGGCCGCGAGCGGGGAGCCGGACGTGGTGCTGCCGGCGACCTCGCTCGGCTCCGTGGTGCTGGGCGGGGTCGACCCCCGGCTGCTGGTCCGCGCCGGTCGGCTGGACGAACGGTCGGCGGGCGCGGCCGGCCGCCTGGCCCGGATGCTCGCCCCGCCGACGGTGCCCTGGAACGGCACCCGCTTCTGAGCTTCTCGTCCGCGATTCCGTCGCTGTCCGATTGTTGCCGGACCGAGATCTAACTCCTTTGTCGGACGGCGTGTCGCCCGTTCGCGTCACCCACTCGGTTCGTCCCGTGCGGAGCGGGGTGCGCGGTTAGGCCGTTCGGGGATTAGCTCTCTGTCACGAAGCGACTGCGGGGAGTCGCAACGCCAGCGATCCAAGGAGTCGAATCCATGAACGCCGCACGCCGCGCAGTGGCGGCCGCCGCGATCGTCGTCACCGGCCTGGGAACCACGACCGGACTCGCCTCCGCTGATGCGCAGAATCGCATCTCGGCGTCCAACACGACCGTGGGCAACGGTCTGGGGGACACCACCGGCGGGGACATCACGATCACGGCGACCAACACGTCGGACATCGCCAACGGCAACCGTATCCTCAGCGGCAACAACGTCGCTCTCGGCGGGACGATCGTCAACGGCGACACCACGACGATCACCAACACCTCCACCAGCACGTCGACCAGCACCTCGACGACCGACTCGGCGGTCGCGGAGGACCTCGCGAGCACCGTCACGATCCCGTCCTCGGGCTTCTCGGCGGCGGACTTCGCGTCCCAGGTGCAGGACGCCATCGACGACGCCCGGGCCCGGGCCGCCGAGCAGGCAGACGCCGCCCGTGTCTACGCGGACGCGCTGCGGGACTTCTACCGCAACGGCGGGGTCGGGGCGTTCCCGAGCTTCCCGGGGACCGGGTCGGGCGGCGGTGGCGGCTCCGCCATCGACGACGTCTTCGGCGACGACTTCCCCTTCGGCCCCGGGGGCTCGCCGTTCGGCGAGGACTTCCCGTTCGGCCCGGGCGGGTCGCCGTTCGGGCCCGGCTTCCCGTTCGGTGACGGCGGCTTCCCGGGCACCGGGGGCGGCGGCACGGGCACCGACGACGGCACGGGTACCGACGACGGGACCGGCACCGACGACGGCACGGGCGACGGCGCCGACGACGGCACGGGGAGCGACGACGGAACGGGTGACGGCACCGGCGACGGCACCGGCACCGACGACGGTGGGATCGACCTCGGCGACGAGCTCGGCGACGGGCCCGGCACCGGCGGCGGCTCCGACGACGACGGCGTGGACGTCGACCTCCCGATCGGCGGGGACTCCGACGACGGCACCGGTGGCGGCGACGACGGCGACCTGGTCGACGTCGACCTCCCGGTCGGCGGCGACAGCGGCTCCGACACCGACGGCGGGTCGGACAACGACCTCGTCGACGCGGACGTGCCGGTGCTCGGGGACGACGAGTCCACCACCGGCGGCGGGGACGACAACGACGTCGCGGACGTCGACCTGCCGATCGGCGGCGACAACGACGCCTCCAGCGGCAGCGGGGACGACAACGACCTCGCCGACGTCGACCTCGACGCCCTGAACGGCGACGACGAGGACTCGACCTCCTCGTCCGGCGACGACAACGACCTCGTCGACGCCGACATCGACGCCCTGGACGGCGACGACTCCGACAGCTCCTCCGGGTCGGACTCCGACCTCGTGGACGCGGACGTGGACGTCCTGGACGGCGACGACAGCGACTCGGGCTCGTCGGACGACGGCGACCTGGTCGACGCCGACGTGGACGTCCTGGGCGGCGACGACTCCGACTCGGGCGACTCCGGCTCCGACGGCGACCTGATCGACGTCGACGCCGGCATCCTGTAAGCCCTCCACCCACCCCACGGGCCCGGTCCCGCTCCTCGCGAGCGGGGCCGGGCCCGCGGCATGTCCAGCCGCCGGTTCCTCACTCGATCAGAGCATGACCGGGTCGGGGGCGTACCAGCGCCGTGATCTCTCCGTTAGACGCTGAGTCACACCCGGTTGCACTACGTGGCCGGGTCACGCAGCGCAAGGGGGAAGTTCCGCATGTCGATGATCCGCCGTGCCGTCGTCGGTGCCGCAGTGCTGGGTGCCGGCCTGGCGTCCACCGCCGGGGTCGCGTCCGCCGCGCCGTCCGTGCCCGGGGTGAACGGGGCGATCGCCGCCGCCGACGCCGCCGCGCAGGCCGGGACGCAGGCCGGGCTCGCCGGCGCCCAGGCCGGGCTGTCCGCCGCGAACGCCGCCGCCACGGTGGCCAAGAACGTCGCCGGCGTGGACATCCCGGGCCTGGACGCCGTCCCGCCGTTCCAGTCCGTCAGCGACATCCCGGGTCTCTCGCAGGGCCTGGACGCGATCCCGTCGGCGAGCGACCTCACCGACCTGTCCTCGCTCACCGACCTCTCGGACCCGGAGGCGTTCTCCGAACTCCTCACCGAGGGCCTCCCGACCGCGGAGGACCTCTCCGAGGGCCTGAGCCCCGAGGACCTCACCCCGGACCTCTCGGCGCTCGACGCCCTGTCCGGCAGCTGATCTCCCCTTCCCGACGCCGGGTCCGGGCGCGCGCGGGGGGCGCGCCCGGACCCGGCGTCAGGACGGTCAGACCTCCGGACCCTCGGGCTCGTCGGCATCGTCGCGGTCGGCCCAATCCAGCAGCGGCGCCAGGTCGAACACGGTGTCGTCGATGCCCGCGTGCAGGTCGCCGAGCTCGGCGTAGCGCGCGGGCATCGTCGCGATGGTGAAGTCGGCCGGCTCGACCTGCCCGATCTCGTCCCACGTCACCGGCGCCGAGACGATGCCCAACGGCGTGCCGCGCACCGAGTAGGCGCTGGCGATGGTGTGGTCGCGGGTGTTCTGGTTGTAGTCCACGAACACCGTCCCGGGTTCGCGGTCCTTGCGCCACCACGCCGTCGTCACCAGCTGCGGGGCCCGCCGCTCCACCTCCCGCGCGAACGCCCACGCCGCCCGGCGGACCTCGGAGAACGAGTGCTCCGGCGCGATCCGCACGTAGACGTGCAACCCCTTGCCGCCGGAGGTCTTCGGGTAGCCGACGGCGCCGAGCTCGTCGAGCACCTCGTGCACCACCGCCGCGACCTCCCGCACGGTGTCGAAGCCGACGCCCTCCATCGGGTCGAGGTCGATGCGCCACTCGTCGGGCGACTCGACGTCGGCGGCGCGGGAGTTCCAGGGGTGGAACTCGACGGTCGACATCTGGACCGCCCACACGACGTCGGCCAGCGAGGACACGCACAGCTCGTCGGCCGTGCGGTTGTAGCGCGGGAAGCGCACCCGCACGGTCGGCACCCAGTCCGGCGCGCCCTTGGGCAGGCGCTTCTGGTGGACCTTGTCGCCGTCCACCCCGGTCGGGAAGCGGTGCATCATGCACGGCCGGTTCCGCAGCGCGGTGACGATCCCCTCGCCGACGGCCAGGTAGTAGTGCGCGAGGTCGAGTTTCGTCTCCCCGCGCGCGGAGAAATACACCCTGTCCGGGTTGGTGAGCCGCACCGTGCGGCCGGCGACCTCGAGCTCGGCGGCTTCTGCCACGAGCGCACGTTAGCGGAGGGGACCCACATGACGCGCCGGATCGTCGTGATCGGCGGCGACGCCACCGGGATGAGCGCGGCCAACACCGTGCTGCGCCACACGGCGGCGGACGACGGCGGGACGCCGGAGGTGGTCGTGCTCGAGCGCGGCCACTACACGTCGTACTCCGCCTGCGGCATCCCGTACTGGATCGCGGGCGACGTGCCCGAGCGCGACGACCTGATCGCCCGCTCGCCCGAGGAGCACCGCGAGGCCGGGATCGACGTGCGGATGCGCACCGAGGCGACGTCGGTCGACCTCGAGAAGCAGGTCGTGCGCTTCCGGGCGGTGGACGGCGACGGGTCGGAGGGCGAGCTCGCCTACGACGACCTCGTGTTCGCCACCGGCGCCGTGCCGGTCTTCCCGCCGCTCGACGGGATCGACGCCGAGGGCATCCACGGCGTGCAGTCGCTCGAGCAGGGCGAGCAGGTCGTCAAGGACCTCGACGCGTCGCAGGCGAAGCAGGCCGTCGTCGTCGGAGCCGGGTACATCGGCGTCGAGATGGCCGAGGCGATGCTGCAGCGCGGCCTGCAGGTGACGATCCTCGACCAGGCGCCGGAGCCGTTCACGCAGGTGGACCCGGACATGGGATCGATCGTGCGGACCGCGATGGAGGACATGGGCATCACCGTGCTCACCTCCACCGCCGTCGAGGGCTTCGACACCCGCGAGGACGGCCGGGTGGCCGCGGTGCGCACCGCGGACGGCGCGATCGCGGCGGACATCGTCGTGCTCGGGCTCGGCGTGAAGCCGAACGTGACGCTCGCGCAGGAGGCCGGGCTGACGATCGGGGAGTCCGGCGGGATCGCGGTCGACGTGCGGCAGCGCTGCGTCGGCCACGAGCACGTCTGGGCGGGCGGCGACTGCTGCGAGGTGCACCACCGGCTCTCCGGGCAGGGCGTCGCGATCGCGCTCGGCACGCACGCCAACAAGCACGGCCGGATCATCGGCACGAACCTCGCGGGCGGCTACGGCACCTTCCCGGGCGTCATCGGGACGGCGATCTCCAAGGTCTGCTCGCTGGAGATCGGCCGGACGGGGCTGGGGGAGGCCGAGGCCACCGCGGCCGGGTTCGGGTTCGTGACGGCGACGATCGAGTCGTCCAACGTCGCGGGCTACTTCCCGGGCGCGGAGATGATGACCGTGAAGGTGATCGCCGAGGAGCGTTCCGGGCGGCTGCTGGGCGCGCAGATCGTGGGGCGCGCCAACTCCGCGAAGCGCATCGACGTGTTCGCGGCGGCCATC
This sequence comes from Actinomycetospora aurantiaca, assembly GCF_037401875.1. Lineage (NCBI taxonomy): Bacteria > Bacillati > Actinomycetota > Actinomycetes > Pseudonocardiales > Pseudonocardiaceae > Actinomycetospora > Actinomycetospora aurantiaca. The sequence continues at coordinate 10,915 of NZ_JBBEGN010000003.1, forward strand.
TGGAACTCGATGAGCGTCGAGGAGATGACGTTCATGGACCTCTCCTACGCCCCGCCGTTCTCGCCGACGTGGGACGCCGTGCTGGTGGCCGCCCGCAAGGGCGCGAAGGCGGTGGAGGCGGACATTCCACGGGGTGCGGCGTAGCCACCCGGGCGTCAGCCCACATGCACCGCCGGGCGCCGGGCCGGATCCGGTTCGGCCTCGCGGAGCACCTCACGGGCCACCGGCGCCACCTCGCCGACCCCGAACAGCAGGTACCGCAGCAGGTTGAGCGCCGGGTTGCCCTCGGTCCACTCGAAGTAGACGTGCGGCACCCGCCCGGTCTCCTGCCGCAGCTCGAGCAGCAGCGCCGCGATGGCGTTCGGCACCGTCGCCGACCGCGCCCGCAGGATGCGGTAGCCGTGCCGGTACTCGCCGTGCACGTGGAGCTCCTCCTCGAAGTCCGAGGGGTCGCCCACCGTGATCTCGACGAAGATCAGCGCGTCGCCGGACGGGATGTGGTGGTCGTAGCGCTCCTCGAGCTCCTTGTCGTGGTACTCCGCCCGGTCGCGGCGGTCCGGCTCGTTGGCGATCAGCCGGATCGCCGACTCCGGGTCCGCGGTGTGCGCCTCGCGCACGATCTCGCGGGCGGTGTCGTCCAGGTGCACCGCCGTGATCCGCAGCTCGAACGAGCGCGCGGCCCGCGACGCGAACGACACCACGAAGATCGCGACGACGAAGATCAGGCCGATCTTCAGGCCCTCCGGCCGCTCGATCATGTTGGCCACCGTCGTGTACACGAACACCACGCTGACCACGGCGAACCCGACGAACGCGGCCCGCTGGCCGTGCTTGCGCGCCGAGAGCGTCACCGCTACCGACGCCGACGTGATCAGCACCAGGACGCCGGTCGCGTACGCGCCGGACTGGGCGTCCACGGATGCGTCGAAGATGACCGTCACCAGGATCCCGACGAGCGTGAACACGATGACCATGGGCCGCACCGCCCGGGCCCACGCGGGCGCCATCCCGTAGCGGGGCAGGTAGCGGGGGACCAGGTTGAGCAGGCCCGCCATCGCCGACGCGCCCGCGAACCACAGGATGACGATCGTGGAGACGTCGTAGACCGAGCCGAGCACGTCGCCGAACTGCTCGTGCGCCAGGTAGGCCAGCGCGCGGCCGTTCGCGGCGCCGCCCGGGGCGAACTCCGACAGCGGGATCAGCACCGTGCACGCGAAGCTCGAGGTGACCAGGAAGGCGCTCATGATCAGCGCCGCCGTCGTCAGGAGCTTGCGGGCGCCGGCGATGCGGCCGGCCGGGTCCGCCTCGGTGTCGCCCGGGCGGCCCTTGATCAGGGGCATCACCGTCACGCCGGTCTCGAAGCCGGACAGCCCCAGGGCGAGCTTGGGGAAGACGACCAGGGCGATCGCCGCGATCACCAGCGGGTTGCCGTTCTGCTGCGTCAGGGCCGCGCCCCAGTCGACGACGACCTCCGGCGCCGTCGCGATCCGCCACAGCGCGCCGACCACCACCAGCAGGTTCATCGCGAGGAACACCCCGACGATGACGACCGCGATCCCGATCGCCTCGTGGAACCCCGCCAGGAACACCGCGCCGAGCAGCAGGATGAGGCCGATCGTCAGCGGCACCCCCCAGCCGTCCAGCGCGCCGCCGACCACCGGGTTCTCGATCGCGTGCGCCGACGCGTCCGCCGCGGAGAGGGTGATGGTGATGACGAAGTCGGTGGCGGCGAAGCCGAGCAGGACCAGCACGAGCAGCTTGGACCACCAGTAGGACAGCAGCCGCTCCAGCATCGCGACCGAGCCCTCGCCGTGCGAGGACTCGCGGGCCACGCGCCGGTAGATCGGCAGCGCGCCCAGCAGGGTCAGCGCGACGAGCACCAGCGTCGCGAGCGGCGACACCAGGCCGGCGGCGGAGATCGCGACGGCGGGTTGATAGCCCAGGGTGGAGAAGTAGTCGACCCCGGTGAGGCACATGACGCGCCACCACGGCTTGCCCTCGGTCGGCTCGTCGCCCCGGGCGCCCGGGCCGCTGTGCCGCGCGGAGCGGTCGACGAGCCCCTCGAGCAGCCAGCGTCGCACCGGGCCGGGCGTGGCCGGCCGCGTCGGTGTCAGCGTCACGCGCGCATGCTGGCAGGCGCGGGCCGTGCCCGCGCCGCGAGTCGGGTCAGCGGCGCCAGGAGGTGCGCGCGCGGATGACCGCTCCGAGCGACAGCGCGAAGAAGGCGACCGCGATCACGACCAGCCAGATGTTCTCCTGCTGCCCCTCGTGGTTGCCCCACAGCATGATCAGGCAGATCGCGGCGACCAGGAACCCGGAGAACCGCGCGACCTTCGGGTAGTGCGCGTGCCAGCCCCACTCGACCGAGGGCTCGTCGTCGGAGGAGACGCCGTTGACGACGACGGCCTTGTGCTCGTGTCCGCCGTGGGCGGCGTCGGACGCGGCCCGACGGGCGGGGCTCGTGCTGGCCACGGGTTCCTCCAGGTCGAGTCGTGCTGCTGCGGGCCCAACCTATCGGCTCCCGCGGGCCCGGGCGATCCGTGGGGCGTGTGATCGCGCCGATGGGGACGAGCCGGGCCAGGATGGGCGGCGATGAGCACCGCAGACCCGCGCCGGGTGGTGCTGCTCGGTTCCACGGGATCGATCGGCACCCAGGCGCTCGACCTCGTCCGCGCCCACCCGGACCGCTTCACCGTGACCGGGCTCGCGGCGGGCGGCGGCCGGGTCGGGGAGCTGGCCGCGCAGGCCGCGGAGTTCTCGGTCCCGACGGTGGCCGTGGCGGATCCGGCGGCCGCGGCGCCGCTGGGCGAGGCGCTGCGCGCGGCGGGGTCGTCGGCCGGGGTGCTCGCGGGGCCGGTCGCGATGGCCGACCTGGCCGGGGGCGGGGGACCGGAGACGGTCGTGCTGAACGCCGTCGACGGGTCCCGGGGGCTGGCCCCGACGCTGGCCGCGCTGCGGTCGGGCGCGACGCTCGCGCTCGCCAACAAGGAGTCCCTGGTCGCGGGCGGGCCGCTGGTGACCCGGGCGGCGACGCCGGGCCAGATCCTGCCGGTCGACTCCGAGCACTCCGCGATCGCGCAGTGCCTGCGCTCCGGCTCGGCCGGTGAGGTCGACCGCATCGTCCTGACGGCGAGCGGGGGCCCGTTCCGGGGCCGGTCGCGGGCGCAGCTGGCGGAGGTCGCGCTCGACGACGCGCTCGCGCACCCGACGTGGGCCATGGGTCCGGTGATCACGCTGAACTCGTCGACCCTGGTGAACAAGGGCCTGGAGCTGATCGAGGCGCACCTGCTGTTCGGGGTGCCCTACGAGCGGATCGACGTCGTCGTGCACCCCCAGTCGATGATCCACTCGATGGTGACGTTCACCGACGGGGCCACGATCGCCCAGGCCAGCCCGCCCGACATGCACCTGCCGATCGGGCTCGCCCTCGCCTTCCCGGACCGCCTGCCCGGCGCCTCCTCGCGCGAGACGTTCGCCGCCGCGCAGGCCTGGACGTTCGAGCCGCTCGACACGACCGCGTTCCCCGCCGTCGACCTCGCCCGCGCGGCCGGGACCGCCGGCGGCTGCCTGCCCGCGGTGTTCAACGCCGCCAACGAGGAGGCCGTCCGCGGCTTCCTCGCCGGGCGCGGCACCTGGCTCGGCATCGTGGACACCGTCGCCGACGTCCTGTCCTCCGCCTCGGACTGGGCCGCCGACCCCCGCGACGTCGCGGACGTGTACGCCGCCGAGGAGTGGGCCCGGGCCCGGGCGGGGGAACTGCTCGGCTGAGGCCCGCGTGAGGGCACCGCCCCACGGAGAGGACACGGGGCCGCCCGCTACCGTGGCGCTCCGTGATGCTCGTTCTCGGGGTCGTGCTGTTCGCGCTGGGCCTGATGCTCTCCATCGCCTGGCACGAGCTCGGCCACTTCACGGCCGCCCGCCACTTCGGCGTGCGCGTGCCGGAGTTCATGGTCGGCTTCGGGCCGACGGTGTTCGCCCGCCAGCGCGGCGAGACCCTGTTCGGGATCAAGGCGGTCCCGCTCGGCGGCTACATCCGCATGATCGGGATGATCCCGCCGGCGCCGGGCGAGCGCTTCGGTCGCAGCCGCCGCTCCGGCCCGTTCCAGGGGCTCATCGACGACGTCCGCGCCGACTCGGTCAAGGACATCCGTCCCGGCGACGAGGACCGCCAGCTCTGGACCCGCAAGCCGTGGCAGCGCATCGTCGTGATGTTCGCCGGGCCGTTCATGAACCTGATCCTGGCGCTGGCGCTCTTCCTCGTCGTCCTGATGGGCTTCGGGATCCCGACCGCCCAGCCCGTGGTCGCGTCGGTGAGCAAGTGCGTGGTGCCCGCCTCCCAGGCGACGACGACGACCGACTGCCCGCCGGGCGCCCCGCTGACGCCGGCGGCGCAGGCGGGCTTCCAGGCCGGCGACCGCATCGTGAGCTTCGACGGCCGGACCTACGGCTCGTGGGAGGACATGCAGCTGGCCATCCGCGCGGCGTCGGGCACGGTCCCCGTGGTCGTCGAGCGCACGGAGCCCGGCGGCGGCGCCCCGCAGACCCTCACGCTCTTCCCGCAGCTCATCCAGACCCAGCTGCTCGACCTGGACTCCGCCCGCTCCACGGGCGAGCCGCAGTACGTCACCGGCTCGTTCCTCGGGCTGAGCCCGATCCAGCCGACCACCCGGCAGACCCCGGGGCAGGTCGTGGACTACGTCGGCGACATGGGCATCCGCGCCGTGAACAGCATCCTGGCGCTCCCGACGAAGGTCCCGGCCCTGTTCGGCGCGGTCTTCCTCGGTGAGCAGCGGGACGTGAACGGGCCGGTCAGCGTGGTCGGGGTGTCCGTGCTCGGCGGCGAGGTGCTGGCCTCGGACAACGCGGTGGCCGACGAGATCGCGATGATGCTGCAGCTGCTGGCGGCCGTGAACGTCTCGCTGTTCCTGCTGAACCTGCTGCCGATCCTGCCGCTCGACGGCGGGCACATCCTCCCGGCGGTGTGGGAGGCGGTGAAGAAGCGGATCGCCCGGCTGCGCGGGCGGCCCGACCCGGGGCCGGTCGACATGGCCCGGCTCATGCCGATCGCGTACGGCTTCGCGCTGGTGATCATGCTCTACGGCGGGCTCGTGATCCTCGCCGACATCGTGAACCCCATCAAACTCAACCTGTAGGTGAACAGATGCCGGGGTCACGTCGCGGACCCCGGCATCGTCGGGAACGCTCGGGCAGACTGGAGTCATGCAGATCGACCTGGGCATGCCCGAGGCGCCCCCGGTGCTCGCGCCGCGGCGCAAGACCCGTCAGCTCGACGTCGGCGGCGTCGGCGTGGGCAGCGACCACCCGGTCTCGGTGCAGTCCATGACGACCACGCTCACCGCGGACATCAACGCCACCCTGCAGCAGATCGCGGAGCTCACGGCGGCGGGCTGCGACATCGTGCGGGTCGCCGTGCCCAGCGCGGACGACGCCGAGGCGCTCCCGGCGATCGCGAGGAAGTCCGGCATCCCGGTGATCGCCGACATCCACTTCCAGCCGAAGTACGTGTTCGCCGCGATCGACGCCGGCTGCGCCGCGGTGCGCGTGAACCCGGGCAACATCAAGAAGTTCGACGACAAGGTCGGCGAGATCGCGAAGGCCGCGAAGGACGCGGGCACGCCGATCCGGATCGGGGTCAACGCCGGGTCGCTCGAGCCGTCGATCATGGCCAAGCACGGCAAGGCGACGCCCGAGGCGCTGGTCGAGTCGGCGCTGTGGGAGGCCTCGCTGTTCGCCGAGCACGACTTCCACGACATCAAGATCTCGGTCAAGCACCACGACCCGGTGACCATGGTCCGGGCCTACGAGCAGCTGGCCGAGCAGTGCGACTACCCGCTGCACCTCGGCGTCACCGAGGCCGGCCCGACGTTCCAGGGCACGATCAAGTCCGCGACGGCGTTCGGCGCGCTGCTCTCCCGGGGCATCGGCGACACGATCCGCGTCTCGCTCTCGGCGCCGCCGATCGAGGAGGTCCGCGTCGGGCTGTCGATCCTGGAGTCGCTGAACCTGCGGCCGCGCAAGCTCGAGATCGTGTCCTGCCCCTCGTGCGGCCGGGCGCAGGTCGACGTCTACAAGCTCGCCGACGAGGTGACCGCCGGGCTCGAGGGCATGGAGGTCCCGCTGCGCGTGGCCGTCATGGGCTGCGTCGTCAACGGCCCGGGCGAGGCGCGCGACGCCGACCTCGGGGTGGCCTCCGGCAACGGCAAGGGCCAGATCTTCGTCAAGGGCGAGGTCATCAAGACGGTCCCCGAGGCGCTGATCGTCGAGACCCTCATCGAGGAGGCCATGCGCCTCGCCGAGGAGGCCGGCGAGGACGAGCTGGCCGGCGGCACGGCGGGCGGGGCACCGACGGTCACGGTCGGCTAGGCAGGAGACGGAGCGCAGCGGAGCTCGACCCGGACAGGGGCCCGCCGTCGTGGTGTGATCGCGGGTGATGAGCACCTTCGACGACCTCGACACCTTCGTCGCCACCCGCCGTCAGGCCGGGCTCGCGCTCTCGCCGGACGGGTCCCGGCTCGTCACCACGGTCGCGGAGCTCTCCCCGGACGCGACGCGGTACGTCACCGCGATCTGGGAGATCGACCCGCGGGGCGAGGAGCCGGCGCGGCGGCTGACGCGGTCGTCGCAGGGCGAGTCGTCGGCGGCGTTCGCGCCCGACGGCGACCTGTACTTCACCTCCGGCCGCCCGGACCCCTCGGCGGAGGCCGCCGAGGACGAGCCGGCGGCCCTGTGGGTGCTGCCCCGGCACGGCGGGGAGTCCCGGCAGGTCCTGACGGCGGGTGAGGGGGTCGCGGCCTTCGCGGTCGCGCGGGATTCGGGGCACGTGGTGGTGGCGACGACGGTGCCCGTGGGCGAGGCGCCGGAGCCCGAGGACGGGTCCGAGGAGGACGTCGACCCCGCCGGCGCGCTGCGGGCGGCGCGGACGAAGGCCGGCGTCTCGGCGCGCCTGCACACGCGCTACCCGGTGCGCTTCTGGGACCACGACCTCGGTCCGGGACGCCCGCAGATCCGGGTCCACGACCCGCTCGCGGCGGACCGGCTCGCACCACCCGCCGTCGTGATCGATCCCCTCGAGCCGGGGCAGCGGCTGCGGGAGTACGCGGTCGCCCCGGACGGCTCGGCGGTCGCCGTGGCGGTCGACGTGCGCGACCCCGACGATCCGGCGGCGGTGCGGATCCGGCTGGAGCTGCGGCGCGGGGATCAGCACGAGGTCGTCGCCGACGAACCCGACGTCGACCACGAGCGGCCCACGATCACCCCGGACGGCCGCTGGCTGCTGTGGATCCGGGAGCGGCACGCCCGCCCGGGTCGGGCGCCGGCACACACGCTGCTGGCGCGCACGCTCGACGGCTCCGGCGACGTGGTGACCGTGCTCGACGAGGGCCGGCTGACGCTGCAGTCGGTGGTCGGGGCGGCGGACCCGGACGCCGTGTACGTCACCGCCGACGAGCAGGGCCACGCGCCGGTGTTCCGGGTGTCGGTGACGACCGGCGAGATCACCCGGCTGACGCGCTCCGGGGCCTACACCGACGTCGTCGCGACCCCCGAGGGCGGCGCGCTGTACGCGCTGCGCTCCGCGCCGGACTCCCCGCCGACCGCGGTCCGCCTGGACCCCTACGCCGCCGACCAGGACCCGACGCTCCTGCCGGGCGCCACGTCCGTCGACGCGCTGCCGGGGTCGATGACCGAGGTCACGGCGTCCGGCGAGGACGGTGCACCGCTGCGCGCGTGGCTCGCGCTGCCCGAGGGAGACGGCCCGCACCCGCTGCTGGTGTGGATCCACGGCGGGCCCTTCGGCTCGTGGAACGCGTGGACCTGGCGGTGGAACCCGTGGACGGCGACCGCGCGCGGCTACGCGGTGCTGCTGCCCGACCCGCGGCTGTCGACCGGCTACGGGCAGGAGTTCATGGACGTCTCGACCGGGGCCTGGGGCGGGCTGCCGTACACGGACCTCATGGCGCTGACGGACGCCGCGCTGGCCCGGGACGACCTCGACGCGTCGCGCACTGCCGCCATGGGCGGCTCGTTCGGCGGCTACATGGCGAACTGGGTCGCGGGGCACACGGACCGCTTCGACGCGATCGTCACGCACGCCTCGATCTGGCACCTCGACGGCTTCGTCGGGACCACCGACGGCTCCTACCACTGGACCCGGCAGTGGGGCGACCCGATCGCCGACCGCGAGCGCTACGACGAGCACTCGCCGCACCGGTGGGCGTCGTCGATCACCACGCCGATGCTGGTGATCCACGGCGACAAGGACTACCGCGTGCCGATCGGGGAGGGCCTGCGGCTCTGGTACGACCTGCAGCGCCGGGGTGTCGAGTCGCAGTTCCTCTACTTCCCCGACGAGAACCACTGGGTGCTCAAGCCGGGTGACGTGAAGGTCTGGTACTCGACGGTGTTCGCGTTCCTGGCCCACCACGTGCTCGGCGAGGACTGGGCCCGCCCGGAGCTGGTGTAGACGGACGAACGCCCGCCGCATCGTCGCGGCGGGCGTGAGGGAGCAGCAGGGGAGCAGCGGGGGAGCTGGGGAGTCTCGGGGGACGGGGGAGGCCTCAGCGGCGGGTGCGGCGCGGGTTCGCGACGCTGCCCTGACGCGCGAGCGCCTCGAGGACGGAGGCGACCTCGGTGGCCTCGGTGTCGGCCTGATTCGTGGCGGTCTCGTTCATGCGCTCCAGGGTCCACGGATCGGCTGTGCAGGTCATGTCCTGACACTGTGGCGATCATGACGATGCGGTGAAGCAACCCGCGCCAGGTGTACGCACCGTGCACGGTTCGTGGCGGCCCCGGTGTGGCACTCTTGCTACGTGCTCCGTACCGCCGGTGCGCGGCTCCTCGACGACCGTGACCGGTCGAGGGTGCGCGGTGTGCTCGATGCTGATCCGGTCGCGACCTGCATGGTCGCGTCGCGGGTGGAGACCGTCGGCGTCGAGCCGTGGCGGCTCGGCGGCGAGCTCTGGGGCGTCGGCGGCCGGCTCGACGGGCTGTGCTTCTCCGGCGCGAACCTCGTGCCGCTCCGTGGCGAGCGGGCGGCGGTGCGGGCGTTCGCCGACCGCGCGCGGCGCGGGCGGCGCACCTGCTCGTCGCTGGTCGGGCGGCGCGAGCTGGTCCTGCCGCTGTGGGAGGAACTCTCCGAGCACTGGGGGGCCGCCCGCGAGGTCCGGCCCGACCAGCCGCTGATGGCCACGGACGCGAACCCGGACGTCGTCCCCGACCGCGCGGTCCGCCAGGCCCGCCCGGACGACCTCGAGCGCTACCTGCCCGCCGCGATCTCGATGTTCCTGGAGGAGGTCGGGGTCGACCCCCGCCTCGGCGACGGCGGGGCCGGCTACCGCGCTCGGGTGTCCGAGCTGATCTCCTCGGGCCGCGCGTTCGTGCGGTTCGAGGGCGGCGAGGTCGTGTTCAAGGCCGAGGTCGGGGCGCTCTCGACCCGGGTCGGCCAGATCCAGGGCGTGTGGGTGCACCCGGACTGGCGCGGTCGCGGCCTCGGCCAGGCGGGCACCGCCGCGGTGGTCGACCACCTCGTGCGCGCCGGGCGGATCGCCTCGCTCTACGTCAACGCCTTCAACACCCCCGCCCGCGCCGCGTACGCCCGCGTCGGCTTCCGGCAGGTGGCGAGCTTTGCGACGGTGCTGTTCTAGGCACCTCCCCCGGCTCCGGCGACGAGTGCGCCGAGTGCGACATGGCGCAGGTTCCGGGGCCCGCGCGGATGCGTGGTGACGCACTCGGGGACGGCCGGACCCGCCGTCGGGAACGGGATCCCGAAGGACCGCGCGGACCGATCGGTCCCCGCCCCACTCCGCGCGGCGGAACGAGATCTCGTGGGCCGCGCCTACCCTCGACGGCGTGAAGCACCGCGCCCTGGCCCTGGTCGACGTGCTCGCCGTGCTGGTGTTCGCCGCGATCGGGCGGCGCTCCCACGACGAGGACGGCGCGCTCCTCGGGGTCCTGACGACGGCGGCGCCGTTCCTGCTCGGCGCGGTCGTCGGCGCCCTGGTGGCGAGGTCCTGGCGCGACCCGCTGTCGTGGCGCAGCGGCGTCGGCGTCTGGCTGGGCGCCGTCGTGGTCGGGCTGGCCCTGCGGGCGGTCCTCTACGAACGCCTCCCGGTCAGCTTCGCCGTCGTCGCCACGATCGCGCTCGCGGTGCTGGTCCTGGGCTGGCGCGGGGCGGTGCGCGGGATCATGGCGCTGCGTCGCAGGCAGGAACGCCAGGACGCCTAGTGTGGGGGCATGCCGGTGCGTGCCCCCCTGCGCCCCGGGCAGCAGACGCCCCTGCGCCCGGTGCCCTCGTCCATCCCGCAGCCCGAGTACGTCGGGAAGCGGGCCCCCGCCCGCTCGACGGACCCGTGGGTGCAGGACCCCGAGGTCATCGAGAAGATGCGGCACGCCAGCCGGATCGCGGCGCAGTCGCTGCAGGTCGGCGGCGAGGCGGTGCGGCCGGGGAACACGACCGACGAGGTCGACCGCGTCATCCACGAGTTCCTCGTCGACCACGGCGCCTACCCCTCGACGCTGGGCTACCGGGGCTTCCCGAAGTCGTGCTGCACCTCGCTCAACGAGGTCATCTGCCACGGCATCCCGGACTCGACGGTCATCGAGGACGGCGACATCGTCAACATCGACGTCACCGCCTTCATCGACGGCGTGCACGGCGACACGAACGCGACCTTTCTCGCCGGGAACGTCTCCGAGGAGGACCGGCTCCTCGTCGAGCGCACCCACGAGGCGACGATGCGCGCGATCAAGGCCGTCAAGCCGGGTCGTGAGCTGAACGTCGTCGGGCGCGTGATCGAGTCGTACGCCAATCGGTTCGGCTACGGGGTCGTCCGCGACTTCACCGGCCACGGCATCGGACGGACCTTCCACAGCGGCCTGGTCGTGGTGCACTACGACGACCCGGACCGCCACGAGATGCTCGAGCCCGGCATGACGTTCACGATCGAGCCGATGATCACGCTCGGCGCGATCGACTACGACATCTGGGACGACGGGTGGACGGTGACGACGAAGGACAAGTCGCGCACCGCCCAGTTCGAGCACACGATCCTGGTCACCGACACGGGCAGCGAGATCCTGACCCTCCCGTGAGGCCGCACGTCCTCGCGAGCTGCGCGGTGTCGCTCGACGGGTTCCTCGACGACGCGACCCCGCAGCGCCGGATCCTCTCCGGCCCGGCCGATCTGGACCGGGTCGACGAGGAGCGCTCGAAGGTGGACGCGATCCTCGTCGGGGCGGGCACCGTCCGCGCCGACGACCCGCGGCTGCTGGTCCGCGCCCCCGAGCGCCGGGCCGCGCGCACCGCCCGCGGCCTGCCGGAGAGCCCGCTGCGGGTCGTCCTGACGAACTCGGCCCTGCCCGACGACGCCCGGGTCCGGTCCGGGCCGGCCGAGACGATCACGCTCACCGGGACGCCCGGCGAGGTCCTGGACGAGCTCGGGTGCCGGGGCGTCGTCCGGCTGATGGTCGAGGGTGGCGCGTCCGTGCTGCGCGAGTTCCTGACGGCGGGTGCGGTCGACGAGCTGCAGCTGGTCCTGGCGCCCCAGCTGGTCGGCGAGGGGCCCCGGTTCACCGGCGGCGGGCGTGCTCCGCACCTGGTCGACACCCGCACGATCGGCGAGGACGTCCTGCTGCGACACCGCTTCGGGGACGCCGACGACCGGCACCTCGCCGAGGCCTGCGTGCTCGCCGAGAACTGCCCGCCGTCCGCGACCGCGTTCAGCGTGGGCTGCGTGGTGGTGGCCGACGACGGGACCGTGCTTGGCTCCGGGTGGTCACGCCGCGACCACCCGCTCGACCACGCCGAGGAGGGGGTGCTGCGCGCCCTCGGCAACGACCCGCGCCTGCGCCGCGCGACCCTCTACAGCTCGCTCGAACCCTGCGGCGCCCGGGCGTCGCGCCCCGACCCGTGCGCGGCGCTCATCGCCCGCGCCGGCATCCCGCGGGTCGTCCACGCCTGGCGGGAACCGCCGGAGTTCGTCGCCGCCCCGAGCGGCACGGAGCAGCTGGAGGCGGTGGGCACCGAGGTCCGCCACGTGCCCCGGTGGGAGCCGCTGGCCCGGAGGTGCGCTGCGCGCCTGTGAGCAGTTGTGGCGGTCATGACCGCCACAACTACTCACGAGGCGAAGCCACCTCGAAGTGCACCGTCGAGTACGGGTCCGGGCGGGCGTCGAACACCTCGACGACGCCCGGGAACGCCCGCCAGAACGCCAGGGCGCCCGGCACCGAGGCGTTGGTGTGCAGGCAGACGACGTCGAAGCGCGACCACGCCCACGTGACGGCCGCCCGCGCCAAAGCCTGCCCCACACCCCGTCGCCGGGCCGCCGGTGCCACCCACACCCGGCAGACCTGGCCGACCGACCGTGCGGCGTAGCGCTCGGTCAGCCACGCCGGCACGTACGCCGGGTTCGGACCGCCCGGGCGCACCGACGCCGTCCCGAGCACCGTGCCGTCGGGGTCGGCGGAGACCAGGAGCACTCGGTCGGGCCGGTCGAGGTAGGTCCCGACGACGTCGTCGACGTCCGCGTGCAGCCGCGGGTCGTAGCCCCCGACCTCGGGCAGCATCGCGCGCATGTGGGCCTCGACGGCACCCAGGTCCGCCACCGCGAACTCCCGGACCGGAGGGGCCGTGGTCGGACGTTCGAGGGCTACGGTCATGTCCGCACTCTTGCACATCCACGGCATCTGGCGAACCTGTGCGACTGGCAGGGATTCGCTGCGGGCAGGATCACCCGGAAGGGACAACGACGATCATTGTCACCTAGGGTTCCGCCGATGTCCGCCCTCGAGCTCCGCGACCTGCACGTCGTCGCCGACGGCCACCACGCCGTCGACGGGGTCGACCTCGTGGTCGGGGAGGGCGAGCGCTGGGGACTGATCGGGGCGTCCGGCGCCGGCAAGTCCCTGACGGCGGGTGCGGTCGCGGGCCTCCTCCCGGCCGCCGCGCACGCCACCGGGAGCATCCGGGTCGGCGACACCGAGCTCGTCGGCGCGGACGAGGACGTGCTCCGAACCGTCCGCGGCCGCGCCGTCACGCTCGTCGCCCAGGACTCCGCTACGGCGCTCCACCCCCTGGTCCCGGTCGGGCGCCAGGTCGCGGCGCCGCTGCGCCGGCTCCACGGTCTGACCCGGCGCGCCGCGACGACGAGGGCCGAGGACCTCCTCGCCGACGTCGGCCTGTCCGACGGCACGGCCCGCGTCCGCCCGCCCCAGCTCTCCGGCGGTCAGCGCCAGCGCGTCGCCCTGGCCGCCGCGCTCGCCTGCGGCGCCGGCCTGCTCGTCGCCGACGAACCCACCGCGGCCCTCGACCCCACGGTCGCCCGCGACCTGCTCGCCCAGCTCGACCGGTCCCTCCGGCAGCACGAGCAGGCCCTCCTCCTCGTCACCCACGACCTGACCGCGCTGAACGCGGTGTGCGACCACGTCGCGGTGCTCGACCACGGCCGCGTCGTCGAGCGCGGCACGGTGCACGACCTCCTCACCGACCCGCAGCACGAGCGCACCCGCGCCCTCGTCGACGCCGCTCGCTCCCTCGTCCCGCGGACCCTCCCCGCATGACCCCCGTCCTCGAGGCGGCCGGGGTCCGCCGCGTCTACCGCGTCCCCGGCACCCGGCCGTGGCGACGCCGGGACCTGACGGCGCTCGACGACGTCGACCTCGCCCTGCAGCCCGGGCGGTCGCTCGCCCTCGTCGGCGAGTCCGGCGCCGGCAAGTCCACGCTGCTGCGGATCCTCCTCGCGCTGGAGGTTCCCGACGCCGGGTCGGTGCGGTTCCGGGGCGCGCCGGTCAGCCCGGAGCGGCTGCGCCGCGAGGTCGGCGTCGTCGTCCAGGACGCCGGGAGCTCCCTCGACCCCCGGCTCCAGGTCCGTGCGAGCCTGCGCGAACCCCTCGAGTGCCTGGACGTCGACGCCGACCACGACGCGCGCGTCCTCGAGCTCATGGCCGCCGTCGGGCTCGACCCCGAGACCGTCGACCGCCGTCCCGGGGCCTTCTCCGGCGGCCAGCGCCAGCGGATCGCGCTGGCCCGTGCCCTGATCGCGAACCCGGCCCTGCTCGTCGTCGACGAGCCGTTCAGCGCCGTCGACCCCGCCACCCGCGCACGACTCGTCGACCTGCTCCGCGTCCTCGCCGAGCGCTCGGGGATCCAGCTCCTGCTGGTCACCCACGACCTCGGGGTCGCCGACCGGCTCTGCGACGACGTCGTCGTCCTCGCCCACGGGCGGGTCGCCGAGGCGGGGCCGATCGCCGAGGTGTTCGCCCGTCCCCGCTCGGCCGCAGCACAGGATCTGCTCGGGGCGGTCGGGCGCCTGCCCACCCCGGAGGCCACCCGGTGACGGCGGCCCTGCGGAGGTGGTCGGTCGTCTCCCGGCTCGGTGAGCTCCCCGGCCCGATGCGCCTGATCGTGCTGGGGCAGCTCGCCTTCAACCTCGGCTTCTACCTCGTGCTCCCGTTCTTCGCGGTGCACCTGGGCCGCGACCTCGGCCTCTCCGGCGCCGCGATCGGGCTCCTGCTCGGGCTGCGGACGTTCAGCCAGCAGGGTCTCTTCGCGCTCGGCGGGGCCCTGGCGGACCGCTACGGCACCAAGCAGGTCGCCGTGACCGGGTTCGTCGTGCGCATCGCCGGGTTCGTGCTGCTCGCCCTGGCCGACGGCCTGCCGCTGCTGGTCCTGGGCACGGTCGCGGTCGGGTTCGCCGCGGCGCTGTTCTCGCCGGCCGTCGAGGCCGAGCTCGCCCGCCGGGCCGCGGACTCACCGCTCCCGCGCGCGGAGGTGTTCGCGATGTTCGCGGTCTGCGGCCAGATCGGGGTGGTCGTCGGGCCCGTCCTGGGGTCGGCGCTGCTCGCGGTCGACTTCGCCGTCACCACCCTGACGGCGGCCGCGGTCTTCGTCGTCGTGCTGGTCACCTTCGTCGTCGTCATGCCCCGCGAACCGGGCGCCCACGCGGGCGACCCGGTGTTCGCCGGGTGGCGCGATGTCGTGCGGGACCGGACGTTCCTCGCGTTCGCGGCGGCGTACTCGACGTGGCTGCTGTCCTACAACCAGCTCTACCTGCTGCTCCCGGTCGAGCTCACGCGCGTGGACGCGATCGGCGCGCTCGGCGTCATGTTCGTGCTGTCGGCGCTCATGGTGATCCTCGCCCAGCTGCCCTGGGCCGACGTCGCCCGGCGGGCCGGGGTCGACCGCGCCCTGCCCGGGGGGTTCGTCGTCCTCGCCGTCGCCTTCGGGCTGACCGGCCTGCTCACCCTCGCCCCGCCGCTCGACGGGTGGTGGCGCGTCGCGCCCGCGGTGGGCTTCGTCGTGCTACTGACCCTGGGCCAGATGACCGTGGTGCCGCTCGCGCAGGATGCGGTGGGCCGCCTCGCGGGGGAGCGCCGCCTCGGCACCTACTTCGGCGTCCTCGCCACCGCCGGCGGGGTGGTCGTGCTGCTCGGCGGCATCGGGCTCGGTGCCCTGGTCGACCCGGCGCTGCCCCCGGCCCTCCCGTGGCTCGCCACCGCGGTCCTGCCCGCGCTCAGCGCGCTCGCGCTCCTCGTCCTGACCCGCCGCACCCCTGCCCTCACCACCGAAGGGACGCCCGCGTGAAGCGCCTGGTACCCGTCCTCCTCGCCGCGGCCCTGCTGCTCGCCGGCTGCTTCAGCGGTGGAGGAGGATCCGACGACGGCGCCGGCCGGCTCCGCGTCGGGCTGTCGTTCCCCCCGACGGCGGGCCTGTCGCCCTACGGCAACGAGGCCACCCTCGCGACCCGGCTCGGCGTCACCGAGTCGCTGACCGCGCTCGTCGGCGGGGAGGCGCAACCGGTGCTGGCCACCGCCTGGACTCAGACCACGCCGACCACCTGGCGCTTCACCGTCCGTCCGGGCGTGACGTTCCACGACGGGTCGCCCCTGTCCCCGGCCGCCGTCGCCGACTCGCTGAACCGCGCCGCAGCCGCGACGCCGGTCCCGCGGGCGCTCTCCTCGCTGAAGAAGGACACGCAGCGGAGCGGAGCTGGACCCGTCGAGGAGGCAGGCACGCCGCTGGCGGTCGCCCCGGAGGGCGACGCCGTCGTCGTCACGACCCCCCTCCCCGACCCGGTCCTGCCCGCCCGCCTCGCCTCGCCCGAGCTGGTGGTCCTCGCCGGCGGAGCCTACGCGGACCCGACCCGCCCGAGCCCGGTCCGCGCCGGCACCGGCCCGTTCGTGCTCACCGCGGTGCAGGGCTCCAGCGGCGCGAGCCTGGACCGCAACCCGTCGTACTGGCGCGGCCCCGTCTCCGCTCCCGGCATCGACGCCCGTTTCCTCGCCGACAGCGCCGCCCGCGCCAACGGCGTCCGGGCGGGGGAGCTCGACGTCGCCGAGGCGATCCCGGCGTCGCAGGCGGCGTCGATCGCCGCGCCGGCGCAGGTCGTCGGGGTCCCGCTGCCGCGCAGCGTGTCGCTCTACCTCGACCAGCGTTCCCCGGTGTTCGCCGACCCCGGGGTGCGCGCCGCGGTGCGCCAGGCCGTCCGGCCGCTCGACGTCGCGGGGTCGATCTACGAGGGCCGCGCCGACCCGGCCGCCGGCCTCTTCGGACCGGCCTCGCCGTGGGCGGCGACCCGGCCGCCCCGCGTCCAGACCCCGGCCGGCCCGGTCCCGCCGGGCACCCGCATCCGGCTCGCCACCTACTCCGACCGCGCCGAGCTCCCCGAGGTCGCCACCGCCGACGCCGACGCGCTGCGCCGGGCCGGCTTCACCGTCGACGTGACCGTGCTGGACAGCTCCGCCCTCGAGGCCCAGCTCGGCACCGGGGCCTACGACGCCGTCGTCCTGAGCCGGTCCCAGCAGCTCGACACCGGCGACCCGGTCAGCTACCTGGCCAGTGACTTCGGGTGCGCCGGCGGCTACAACTGGGCCCGCTACTGCGACCCGGCCACCGACGCCGTCCTCGCGCAGGGTGGCGCGACGACGGACCTGGCAGCGCGACGGCAGGCCGCCCTCGACGCCGAGGCGCGGGTCCTCTCCGCCGACGCCGTCGTCCCGCAGGTCACCGAACGCGCGCGGATCGGCGTGGCGGGCGGTGTCACCGGCGTGGCCGAGGACCCGAACGAGCAGACGCTGATCACGGCCACCACCGCGCGGTCGTGACGCGGGGCCTCCTGCGGCCCGTCGCGGGCGCGGCGGGGACGGTCGTGGTCCTCGCCGTGCTCGTCGCCGCCCTGCCGTGGCTGTGGGACTCCGACCCGGCGGCGACGGTGCTGCGGGCGCGCTACCCGGAGCGGGGTGTCGACCCGGCAACGCTCGACGCGCTGCGCCGCGAGCTGGACCTGCCGTCGAACCCCGTCCTCGGCGCCGCGGAGTGGCTCGGTGGGCTGCTGCGCGGCGACCTGGGGACCTCGTGGGTCACGCGCGCCCCGGTCGCGCCGGAGGTGCTCGGCGCCCTCGGGATCTCGCTGACCCTCGCCCTCGCCGCGACGCTCGTCGCCGCCGTCGTGGCCGCCCTGCTGCTCCTGCCCGGCCTGCTCGCGGGCGTCCGCGGCCGAGCGCCGGGGCGGGGTGCCGCCGTCGCGGCCGCCGTGCTGGCCGCCCTCCCGGAGATCGTGCTCGGCAGCGTGCTCGTGCTCGTCGTCGCCGTGGGCTGGCGGCTGCTGCCGAGCTCCGGGTTCACGGGGCCGGCCAACCTCGTGCTGCCGGCGCTCGCCCTCGGTGCCCCTGCCGGCGGGATGCTCGCCCGGATCCTCTCGGCCTCGGTCGAGGCGACGGTGGCCGAGGGGTGGGTGCGCACCTGGCGGTCCCTCGGCCTCGGCGTGCCCACGCTCGCCCTCGGCGTCACGCGCCGGGCGGTCGCGGTCGCGGTGCCGCAGATCGCGTTGCTCGTCGTCGGGCTGCTCGGCTCCGCGGTAGCCGTCGAGCAGCTGTTCACCATCCCCGGCATCGGCTCGGTCGCCCGCGGCGCGGTGCTGGCGCAGGACCTCCCCACCGTGCAGGCCGCGGTCACCCTGCTCGTGCTGCTCGGCCTCGCGCTCGGCGGACTCGGAGTGCTCGTCCACCGGGCGCTGCTCGGACCGGCCCTGAGCGGCCGCGAACTGACCGGTGCCGCGGAGACTGCCTCGCGGCCGGCCTCCCGCACCTCGGTCGTCGTGGCCGTGCTCCTGCTCGTCGCCGTCGCCGCCGGGCTGCCCCGTGACCCGTCGTCGGGGAACGAGGCCCGGCGCCTGGCCCCGCCGTCGCTCGCGCTGCCGTTCGGGGCCGACCCGAACGGCCGCGACCTCTACGCCCGGTTCGCGCACGGCGCCCTGCTCACCGTGGGGAGCGCGGTCGTGGTCGTGGCGGTCTGCCTCGTCGTCGGCCTGGCCGTCGGTGTCGGCGCGCGCTCGGCCCGGGCCGGGGCCGCCGACGTGCTCAACGCACTGCCACCGGTGTTCGTCGGGCTGCTGGTCGCCGCGGTCGCCGGGCCCGGGCTGGTCGGGGCGGCGGTCGCGGTGGCGCTGGTGGGCTGGGTGCCGCTCGCGGTGCACGCCCGGACCCTCGCCGCCGAGGCCCGCGCGTCCGGGTACGTGCGGGCCGCGGAGCTGGTCGGGGCGTCGCGGTGGCGGGTCGCGCGGCGGCACGTGCTGCCCGCGGTCCTCGGCCCGGTGACCCGCCACGCGCTCGCCCGCGTCCCGCACGCCGCGCTCGCCCTCGCCGCGCTCTCCTTCCTCGGCCTCGGCGCGGCGCCCGACTCCCCGGAGTGGGGCGCCATGCTCGCCGCCGCCCAGGGCTACCTCGAGCGCGCGCCCTGGACCGTCCTCGCCCCCGTCGTCGGGCTGGTGGCGCTCGCGGTCGTCCTCGCCTCCGCCCGCGAGAGGTAGGCGGGCACCGGGCCGGAGTACAGCACCCCGAGCCGCTGCGTGGCGCGGGTCAGCGCCACGTAGAGGTCCGCCGGGCTCTCGGCGAGGATGCGGTCGGGGTCGACGACGAGCACCGCGTCGAACTCCAGGCCCTTGGTCTCCGCCGCGCGCACCGTGCCGGGCACGCCCACCGGGCCGATCACGGTGCTGGTGCCCTCCCGGCTGTCCTCGTCGGCCCGGAAGGCGGCGACCTGCGCCGCGAGGTTCCCGACGGGCGCCGCCCACGGCGCCACGCCGGTCGAGCGGACCGACTCCGGCGGCACCACCTCCGGCGCGAACCCCGCGAGCACCTCCGCCGCCACCGCCATGATCTCGGCCGGGGTGCGGTAGTTGACCGTCAGCGCCCGGTAGGCCCAGCGCCCCGGCACGTACGGGTCCAGCATCGCGCCCCACGTCCGGGCGCCGGCGGGGGAGCGGCGCTGCGCGAGGTCCCCGACCACCGTGAACGACCGGTTCGGACACCGCCGCATCAGCACCCGCCAGTCCATCGCCGAGAGCTCCTGCGCCTCGTCGACCACGACGTGCCGGTAGGTCCAGTCGCGGTCGGCCGCCGCGCGTTCGGCGAGCTCGCGGGTGTCCCGCTCGACGAACCGGTCGGCCAGCACCCCGGCGTCGGTGAGGTCCTGGACCGTCACACCCAGGTCCTCGTCGAGCTCCTCGCGGTCGAGGGTCATCACCTCCATCACGCCTGCCGCGTACTCCCGGTCCGCCTGCTCTTCCCGACGGCGGGTGGCCTCGGCGGCGCGCTCGGCGCGCGGGTCGCGGCCGAGCAGGTCGACGAGCTCGTCGAGCAGCGGCACGTCGGACACCGTCCACGCCGCGCCGTCGTCGCGGTGCAGCACCGGATCGTCGGTCGACGCGTAGAACCCCGCGAGCAGCTGTTCGGGCGTCAGCACCGGCCACAGGTCGTCGACCACGCGGGCCAGGTCCTCGTGCGCCGCGATCTCCGCGGCGACGTCGACCCGCAGCGGCGCCCGGTCGGCCGCAGTGAGCGTGCCCCGCCCGATGCGGCTGACCGCCCGCTCGGTGAGCGCCCAGGCCACGATCTCGACGAACACCTCCCGGGCCTCGTTGTGCGGTCGGCCGCTCGTCCGCGCCTCGTCGCGGGCCCACCCGACGACGTCCGCGCCGAGGTGCACCGTGGTGTCGGTCAGCTCGACCGGCACCGGCTCGTCGGGCAGGCGCTGCCGGTCGGCGACCGCGGCCGCGAGCACGTCGAGGATCGCGAGCGACCCCTTCGCGACCGCCGCCGCGGCGGTGTCCTCCCGGGTGACGTCCAGGCCCGGGACGAGACCGCCCGGCGTCGCGAAGACGACGTCGGACTCGCCGAGCGCGGGCAGGACCGCCTCGACGTGGCGGACGAAGGCCCGGTTCGGCCCGACGACGAGCACGCCGTGGCGCTCGATGCGCTCGCGGTGGGTGTAGAGCAGGTAGGCGACGCGGTGCAGCGCGACGACGGTCTTGCCCGTGCCGGGCCGCCCTCGATCACGACCACGCCGCCGTGGTCGAGCCGGATGATCTCGTCCTGCTCGGCCTGGATCGTCGCGACGATGTCCCGCATGCCCTCACCACGGGGCGCGTCGACCGCCGCGAGCAGGGCCGCGTCCGACCCGGGCTCGCCGGTACCATCCAGGACCTCGTCGGTGAAGTCGACCAGCCGCCGTCCCCGTGCGTGGAACTGTCGCCGCCGGTGGACGCCCTCCGGGTGCGCGCCGGTGGCGACGTAGAACGGCCGCGCGGCCGGGGCCCGCCAGTCGATCAGCACCGGCTCGTCGGTGTCGCGGTCGCGCAGCCCGATCCGGCCGACGTAGGAGCGCTCGCCGGCGACGTCGTCGAGCCGGCCGAAGCACAGCCCCTGGTCGGCGACGTCGAGACGGCGCATCCGGACGGCGGTCTCGCGCACGCGCACGTCCCGGTCCATCGCGGCCTCGCCGTCCTCTCCGCGCAGCGCGGCCGTGTACTCGTCCTGCACCCTCCCGCGTTCGGTGTCGAGCCGCCCGTACAGCTCGGCCAGGTGCTCGCGCTCGGCCGCCAGCTCGTGCTCTCTGCTCACGGTCCCCCTCGTCGTTCCCGCTGGTCAGCGGATTGCGAGGGGAGAGTGTGGAGCAGGTGACGGGTCTTGTGGCAAGCCCCCGGGTCCGCTATACCGTTGGATACGGCGGGAGGACGGCACCTCGCGGTGCCGGCAATGCGTCGCTGCTTGCACTGGACGCCAGACAGGCCACATCGTCAGCCGCGTGACTCTGACCCACGCGCAGTACTGCGCGCAGATCGAGGACCAGGCCGCCCTGCTCGCCGCCGCCCTCGATGGCGCCGACCTGTCCGTCGACGTCCCCTCGTGCCCGGGGTGGAACCTCGCGTAGCTCACCCAGCACGTGGGCGAGGAGCTGATCTGGCTGGACGGGATGGTGCGCTCGCGGGCCTCGGCGATGGCCGACGACACCGCCATGCGCGATCTCGCGCCCACCACCCCGCGGTCGGGCGCCGAGACCGGGGCGTGGATCGTCGGGAACGCGTCGTCCTTGGTCGAGGCACTGCGCGAGGCGGGGCCGGACGCGTCGATGTGGAATCCGCTCCCGACGATGCCCGGCACGGTGGCCTTCTTCGCGCGGCGCTTCGCCCACGAGACCCTGATGCACCGGACCGACGCGGCCCTGCCGCTCGGGGCGACCGTGGTGATCGCGCCCGAGGTCGCTCGGGACGCCCTCGCGGAGTGGATGGAGCTCGGGGGCCTGCCCGAGATGCTCGTGTTCCATCCGCACCGGCGCGAGCTCCTCGGCCCGGGACGGACGCTGCGGGTGGGGGAGTGGTTCGTCGACCTCACCGGCGAGGTCATGGTGCACCGGCAGGCCCGTCCCGACGACGAGGTCGCGGTGACCGTGGACGGCCCGGCGCCCGACCTGCTGCTGTACCTCTACCGCCGCGCCGACGAGAGGCCGCTCACGGTCACCGGCGACCGGGCCCTGCTCGCGGAGTGGGTCGCGGCCAACGGGTTCGCCTGACCTGGTCCCGGACCGATCGGTCCGCTACGGTGGCGCCATGGTGCGCACACCGTCCCCAGGCGTGGTCCTGACGATCACGTCGGCCGCGGCGTTCCTGTCCAGCCTCGACCTGTTCATCGTCAACATCGCGTTCCCCGACATCCGCGCGGACTTCCCCGGGACCGACCTCGGCCAGATGTCGTGGATCCTCAACGGCTACACCGTGGTCTTCGCGGCCTTCCTGGCGCTGGCGGGCCGGCTCGCCGATCGCGTCGGGCACAAGCGGGTCTTCCTCGTCGGGCTGGCCGTCTTCACCGCGGCGTCCGCGGCGTGCGCCGGCGCCCCGACGGTCTGGCTGCTCGTCGCCGCTCGCGCCGTGCAGGCGCTCGGCGCGGCGCTCGTCATGCCGACCTCGCTCTCGCTGCTGCTCGCGGCCTACCCCGCGGAGCGGCGGAGCCACGCCGTCGGTGCCTGGGCCTCGATCGGCGCGGTCGCCGCCGCGCTCGGCCCGCCGCTGGGCGGTCTCCTGGTGGAGCTCTCGTGGCACTGGGTGTTCCTGGTCAACGTCCCCGTCGGCCTGGTCGCCCTCGTGGCGGGTGCGGTGCTGCTGCGCGAGTCCGACGTCGCCCGCACCGGGATCCCGGACCTGCTGGGCGCCGTCACCCTGATCGTCGGCGTCGGCGCCCTGGCGTTCGCCCTGGTGCGGGCCCCCGACGTCGGGTGGGTCTCGACGGAGGTCCTGGTCGGCTTCGCGGTCGCCGTCGGCGGTCTCGTCGCCGTCGTCCTCCGATCCCGACGCCACCCGGTCCCCGCGCTCGACCTCGCCGTCGTCCGGGTTCCCGCCGTCGGCCTCGCCGCGGCCACGATGGTGGCCTTCACCTGCGGGTTCGCCGGGATGCTCGTCGTCAACGTCCTCTATCTCACCGGCACGTGGGGCTTCCCGGCGCCGCTGGCGGGGCTCGCGCTCGCCCCGGGGCCGGCCGTCGTGGTAGTCGTGTCGCGGCTCGCGGGACACCTGTCGGCGCGGATCGGGATCGGAGCCACCGCGGCCCTCGGCGCCCTGGCCTTCGCCGCCGGGCCCACCTGGTGGCTCCTCCGGCTCGGGCCGACCCCGGACTACGCCGCCGGCATGCTGCCGGGCCAGCTGCTGACCGGGCTCGGCGTCGGGCTCATCCTGCCCACGCTGTCCTCGGTCGTCGGATCCGCGCTGCCGGCCGCGCAGTGGGGGTCGGGATCGTCGTTGATCAACACCGCCCGCCAGGTGGGCTCCGTGCTCGGGGTCGCCCTGCTGGTGTCGGTGATCGGCGCCCACACGACCGGGCGGCCCGAGGAGTTCGGCTCGGTGCAGGCGGGCTGGGGGTTGCTGGTCGCGGCGGCGGTGGCCGCGGGCCTGGTCGCCGCGGTCCTCGCCGTCGTGGAGCGGCGGGCCGTCACGTCGCCGCCGCCTCCTCCTCCGAAACCCGCGCCGCCTCCCGTGCCTTCTGCTCCCGCCGGGCCTGCATGCTCGCCCGGACGGCGATCACCATGACGAGGCTCAGCGTGATCCACAGCGCGTACTTCTCGACGACGAGCACGGCGTCGACGGCGTGCTGGCCGACCGCGAACCCGAGCCCGGCCACCAGGCCGGCCGTGATCGCGGCGCCGATCGCGTCGAGGACCATGAACGGCAGCAGGCGCACCCGGCCCAGCCCGGCCACGGCGTACACGGCCGGGGCGGGGACGCCGGGCAGGGCGGCGGCGACGACCGCCAGCGCCAGCACCCAGCGCGGGGCCGAGCGCACCCAGGTGACGAAGCGTCCCGCGGTCTCCCCGGGCGCCCACAGCTGGATGATCTTCTCGCCCCAGCGGCGTCCGGCCAGCCAGAACAGCCAGTCGAACTTGATCATCCCGAACACGCCGGCCGCGACGACGAGCCACAGCGAGGTCTCGCCGATCCGCGCGAACGCCGCTCCCGTCCCGACCGCCGAGAGGCTGCCGGTCACGGCCGCCAGCGATACGGGGTGCGAGGCGATCAGGAACGGCCGGAACGGCATCGAGGCGAGGTTGAGCGCGACGATGCCGAAGGTCGCGATGATGAGGAACCAGTCCCCGCCGCGCATCGGACCGTCCCACGGGACGACCTTGCGCAGGGCCTCCCGCGCCTCCGCGCGCTCCTCGGCGGTGTAGTGCTCGCTGCGCCAGCGGACGAGGGGCCGCTTCGTGCCCTCGCGGTGCTTGCCCGTGCTGGTCATCTCTCGGTGCTCCAGGGGTCGTCGTGCGGTGACGAGGAGCAGCCGACACCGTGCCGTGGCGGCACGGTCAAGGCGCCGCGACGGCGGTCACCTCCGCACGGTGAAGTGCAGGTGCAGGACCCGGTCGCCCGGCACCACCCGGTCGGGGTCGTCCAGCAGGACCGTTCCGGCGTGCTCGCCGAAGAAGCGCTTGCCGCGTCCGAGAACGACGGGGGCCACGTCCATGGCCACCTCGTCGACGAGCCCGGCGGTGAAGGCCTGCCCGCCGAGGTCGCCGGCGCTGACGCAGACGAGGCCGTCGCCGGCGAGCTCGCGGGCCCGGCCGATCCCGGCCTCCACGGAGTCGGCGACGTGGACGGGCGCGTCCGGGTGCGCCGCGAGCCACTCGTCGGGCAACGGCCGGTGGGTGACGACGACGAGCTGCTCGGCCGCGGCGGCCTTGCCGTCCCAGCCGTTCGTGAGGTCGAACAGGTGCCGGCCGATCACCTGGACGTCGATGGCGTCCCAGAACGGCTGCGCGTATCCGGCGGAGGCGGCCGAGACGGAGAACCGCCACCCGCTGGGCCGGGCGAGCAGCTCGGTGTCGCCGTTGCCGTACCAGTCGAACAGCGGGCCGACCTGGTCGTCGGGATCGGCGACGAAACCGTCGACCGACACGACCGCCTGCATGACGACTCGGGCCATGGGTCGGTCCTCCTGTCCGGATCAGCGCGTGGATCGGCTCTCGAGGGCCTCGATCCGCTTCCGCAGGCGGTCGAGGACGCCGCGGTAGGCGAAGTCGTAGGCGTTGAGGTAGTCCCCCGAGCCGCCGGGCACGGACGGGTGGACGGCGACCTCGTCGAGGTCGCGCACGAGGGTCCGCTCCAGGGGACGGACGTCGCGTCGGGGCTCCGGGATCCGCTCGGGGAGACGCGCGAGGGCCCGGGTGAGGTTGTCGCGCCACCGGCTCACGGTGTCGTCCACGCTGCTCAGCTCGCGCGTGATCCAGCTGACCGAGACGGCGTACAGGTCGTGTTCCCGGAGCTCGGCGGGCACGCCGTCGGAGCCGGTCCGCGGAGAGCTCGCGGCCGGACGGGGATGCACGTCCGCGAGGGTCGCCGCGACCGAGGAGGCCGACTCGACGGCCCGCTCCCCGGCATCCTTCGCCGCCGCGCGGCGCGCGTTGAACCGCTCGATCGCCTCGAGGCGGGTGACGACGCCCTTCTCGGCCTCCCGACGACGCTCGGCCACGAGCTCGCACCGGGCCCGCAGCAGGTCGCCGACCGCGCGGTGGCCGTCGGCGAAGCCGGCTGCGTAGCCGGTGGGAACGGCGCTGCGCTCGTCGAGCACGTCGTCGACCACGCCCCGGACGGCCGTCGCGAGCTCGGGCGGGTCCAGCAGGACCGAGGAGGTCATCGGCGCGGGTGCCGTCGCGGCTCCGACGGCCCGGGCCTCCTTCGCGGCGGCGACCAGGGTCGCGACCGTGCGTTCGCCGTCCTCGAGCACCGCCAGCTCGGTGGTCCACCACGTCAGCACGACGGCCACGCGCCGATCGATCTCGTCGTCGTGGAGGTGGTGCTCGAGCCGCAGACGTTCGCGCAGGCGGTGGACGTGGGGTGTCCCGGGGCGGCGCGCGGCGGAGCGCTCCCGGATGCGGCGGACGGTGTCCCGCGACGGACGGAGCCGGTCGTCGGCGAGCGGTCGCAGCGGTCGGTCCGCGACTGCCGAGCGCCACACGACCAGAGCGACGACGACGAGGGCGACCAGCACGAACGCGAGGAGTTCTGCCGACATGCACGCCCCCCGTGGATCCCGTGGTCGACCGGACCTGTCGCCCCCCGGGAGGGCACTCTGCCCCATCCCGAGCCGTGGTCGGAGGGTTTCGGCGGAACCGGTGTCGCGCGGCGTGAGCTCCGACCTCCGCACATGCCGGAGAACCGATTCCGCCGGAATCGGTTCTCGGGCACGGTGCCGAGCCGGAGGTTGCCGATCGTGGTCGACGGATCACGCTCCGCTGCCTGGCGCGTCGCGAGCCGGGCTGACGGTGGTGCTACCCCGTCCGGGATCGGATGATGGCGCACCGGACGCCGCGACCCCGGGAGGCCCCGCATGACCGAGCTGTTCCCCGAGCTGCGCTACGAGGACTGGCGCCCGACGCGCGACACGGTGCACCGGTTCTGGCAGATCGTGGGGAAGATCCGGCTCGCGGCCAGCCCGCGCCGCAACCACTGGTGGAACGTGCCCCTGCACCTGTCCGGGCGGGGCCTGACGACGCGGCCGATGAGCGTCGACGGCGCGCGATCGTTCTGCATCGACCTCGACCTGCTCGACCACCGCCTCGACCTGACGACCTCCGACGGCGGGCGCTGGTCCTTCGGGCTCGCGGACCGCTCGGTGGCCGCGTTCCACGCCGACCTGACGGCCGGTCTCGTCGCACTCGACCTGCCCGTCGTCGTCGCCGACCCGCGGCCGTTCGACCTCCCCGACCGCGACCGCCCGTTCGCCGCCGACACCGAGCACGCGTCGTACGACCGCGACGCCGTCACCCGCTACTGGCGAATCCTGGGGCAGGTCAACCTGCTGCTCGAGGAGTTCGCGGGGCGCTACAGCGGCAAGACCAGCCCGGTACACCACTTCTGGCACACCTTCGACATCGCGCTCACCCGCTTCTCCGACCGGTCCGTCCCGCACGACGAGGGCACGGACCCGGTGACCCGCGAGGCGTACTCCCGGGAGGTGGTCAGCTTCGGGTTCTGGTTCGGCGACCCGACGACGCCCGAGCCGGCCTTCTACTCCTACACCGCGCCCGAACCGGCCGGCCTCGCCGAGTCGCCCCTGCACCCGGGACAGGCGCGCTGGCAGGAGCAGAACGGCTCGCACCTGGCAGTGCTGACCTACGAGGCGGCCCGGGCGACGGCGGACCCGCGCGCGACGGTCCTGGGGTTCTACGAGAGCGCCTACCGCGCCGGCGCGTCCCGTGCGGGCTGGTCGGTGGAGTCCCTGACCTGCCACGCGGGGGTCACCGACCCCGTCCTCGCCGCGAGTCGGGCCCGGGTGGACCACGAGCGGATCGCCCGCGCGGAGCACGACCTCGCGGTGGCGTCCGACTGGGTCGTCCCCCGGGGCGACCGCCGGTGACGGTGCTGGTCACCGGGTCCGCCGGGCTGGTCGGGCACGCGGTCCGCCGCCGGCTCGAGGCCTCGGGCACGCCGGTGGTACCCCTCGACGTGGTGGCGCGCAGCGGGGACGGCGTCGAGCAGGTCGCGGCCGACCTGCTCGACACCGACCGGCTGGAGGAGGTGTTCTCCGCGACCCGCCCGGACGTCGTCGTGCACGCCGGCGGCGTCTCCGGCCCGATGGTGCGCACCGACGACCCGGTCGGGATCGTGCGGGTCAACGTGGACGGCACCGCCAACCTGCTCGACGCCGCCCGACGGCACGGCGTGGGCCGGGTCGTGTACTGCTCCTCGGTCGCGGCCTACGGGCGGATCGCGGGGGACGGCCCGGTCGTCGAGGAGACCCCGCTGCATCCCACGAACGTCTACGGGGCGACGAAGGCCGCCGGGGAGCAGCTGCTCGAGGCCTACCGGCACCAGTTCGGCCTCCCGACGGTGGCGCTGCGCCTGGTCGCGGTGTTCGGCCCGCGGCGGAGCACGGACTGTCTGATCCGCACGCTGCTCGTCGACGCCGCCGAGGGTCGGCGGACACGGACCGGGCTCCCGGCGGACGCGCCGCAGCAGTACGTGTACGTCGACGACGCGGCGGACGCGGTCGTGGCGGCGATCGGGCACCCGGAGAGCGTCGGCGCCTACAACATCACCGGGGGCGGCCGGTCGACCGCCGCGGAGATCGTCGACGCGGTGCGCGCCGTGGAGCCGCGGGTCGACGCGGAGCTCGCCCCGGCGGACCCCGCGGCCGCGGCCGGATGGCCCGGGCCGCTCGACCCGACGGCCACCGCCCGCGACCTCGGCTGGACCGCCGGGTGGACCTTCTCCGAGGCCGTCCGCGCCTACCGCGACCGCCTCGCCCAAGAACTCGCCGACCGATGACGTCGAGGCGAGGTGACCCGGTGCCGCGCCGCGGCTGAGCGGACGGCGTCCGGCGACCGGGGGACACGGACGTCCTCCCGGTTCCCCTCCGACCGGCGGACACCGCGGAGCAGCTCCGGGGACGACCCTCGTCGTGGCGGGCCGGACGGTCCGTCGCGACGAGGAGGGAGACCGCGATGACGCTGGGCGGGGACGGTGCGAGACCGTCCGCCGAGGACGGGCTCGACGACGACGCCGACGGGTTCGTGGTGCTGGTGGTCGACCCGGTGACCGGTCACGGCGACTGCTACGGCCCGTACCTCGAGGCCGGTGCGGCGCACGGGCAGGCCGAGTGGCGCCGGCTCGAGTTCGACGTCGCGGACCTCCCCGACGTCGTCATCGCGGTGCTGCCCTGGCACGCCGAGGGCGACCTGCTCACCCTCTGACGGGCCGGCGCGTCCCCGGGATGTCGAAACGGGACCGGTCCCGTTCGTCGTCGGAATGAGGGGCCGGCGACGGACCGGCCCACCGTCCGACGGGAGACCGCCATGACCGCCACGTACACCTTCGACGTCTTCGCCAGCCTCGACGGCTACGGCTCCTACGGCGGGGACGGCGACTGGGGCGGCTACTGGGGCAAGCAGGGCCCCGAGCTGCTCGGGCACCGCCTCCGCTCCTTCGACACCGAGCAGCGGATGGTCTTCGGCGCCACCACGTTCCGGCAGTTCGTGGACATGCTGGCGGAGAGCGACGAGGGCGCCGACGTCCGGGACCCGTGGGTCTCACGGATGCGGGAGATGCCGATGACGGTGCTCTCGTCGTCCCTCGAGGGCCCGCTCGACTGGCCGGACGCGACGGTCGTGTCCGGTGACGCCGTGGACGTCGTCGCCCGGCTCAAGGAGGAGTCGGACGTCCCGCTGCGCTCGCACGGCAGCCTGTCGGTGAACTGGGCGCTGCTGGCCGCCGGGCTCGTCGACCGCCTCCAGGTGACGGTCTTCCCCGTGCTCACGGGCCGGAGCGGGACGGACCCGGTGCTCGCGGTGGACGCCGACCTCGACCTCGAGCTGCTCGAGCAGCGGACCCTCGACGGCAACATCCAGGAGCTCGTCTACCGGCCCACGCTGCACCGGAGCACGTCCTCGTCATCCTCGTGACGACGGCGTCCGACTCGAGCGCGCGGCGCCCGCGCGGCGGGGGACACTCCGGGGGTGAGGACGACGTGGGCCCGGGACACCGCGTTCGGCCGGCGCATCGGCCGCCTGCTCCGGGGCCTCGCCGCCGTCCGGCTCCGGTACGTCCCGGCCGTGCTGGGGCTCGTCGTCATGATCGTCGGTATCGTGCTCGGCCCCACCGGGCTCCTCGTCTGGCCCTACGAGACGCTGTCGTCGGCACGGCCCGCCTCGCTGGTGCTGTTGGGTGTGCTGGGCGCGCTGGTGGCGTCCTTCGTCGGCTACCGGAGCGTCGCGTTCCGGGTGGGCACCGTCGTCATGGGTGTCGCCGGCTGCGGCCTGGGTCTCCTCTTCGTGGTCCCGGCGGTGGAGGACGGCCTCGTGGCGCCGGCCCTGATGACGACGGTCCTCGGCGCGCTGGTCGCGGTCGCCGGCACCGTGCTGATCGCCGTCCAGCACGCGCTCCCACGGGTCCGTCTCGGCCGCATCGGTCGCTGGGTCGTCCTCGGGGCGGCGGTCGTCGGGATGATCGTCCTGACGGTGACCGCCACGGCCTGGGCCCGGGCGCCGCGGACGAACGTGTCGGGCGGGCCCGTCTCCGACCTCCCGGTGGTGACCCGCCCGGGGGCCGTCGGATGGCGGTGGGCGGCCGGCGGCAACGTGGGGTACGTCCAGCCGATCGTCGGGGGTGTGGTGCTGGACCGGGACACCGAGGACGGCGACGAGACGGTCGCGCTGGACGGAGCCACCGGTGCCGTGCGGTGGACCTTCATCCACCCCGGCGTGGCGTTCAGCCTCCAGGACGTCTCGCCCGACGGTGGCACCGTGGTGATCTCCCAGACCATCCCCACCGGGTCCCGCTCGCTCGGTCGCCCCGATCTGCTGTCCGTCGTCGACGCCCGGACCGGGGAGGTCCGCACCGAGCTCGCGGTCGGCGACGGCGTCTCCCTCGTCGACGTCACCGACGACGTGCTGGTGGTCCGGGAGCCCCGCACGGACCTCTCCCAGGAGACCCTCGTGGCCCACGACCTGCACGACGGCTCCCGCCGGTGGGACTGGTCCCCGACCGACGAGTCGGACATCCGGGCCGGGGACTGCCTCGGGATGCGCGCGACCCGCGAGGTCCCGCTCGACCTGCGGCTGCCGACCACCGTCCTCGCCTGGTCGGACTGCCGACCGGACGACGGGTCGCGGAGTCTCGAGCGGCGGATCGTCGGGTTGGACGGGCGGACGGGAGACGAGCGATGGCGCTTCGGGCCCGTCCCGGTGATCACCCTGCCGCCCACCGTCGGCGCCGTACCCGGCTTCGACGTCGTCGGGATCGGGGGTCTCCCGCCGACGTTCCTCGACGGCACGAGCGGGGTCCCCGTCGCAGCGCCTCCCGTGGCGTGGCCTCCGCCCGAGGACGACCCGACGGCCGGGGTCCCGGCGCCCGGCGCCTACGTCACGGTCGACCGCACGGTCGTCGGAGCGAGCACGGTCGTCGGCTCCCGCGGCTGAGCGGACGGGCCGCTCGTGTCGGGCGGCGTGCCCGGCCGGGAGGTCAGGAGTCGAACGGCATGCGCGCGACGTAGGCGCGGGCCTCGACGAAGATGCGCCGGTAGCGCTCGACCGCGTCGTCGGGTCGGCCCATCCCGAGCAGCTCGATGATGTCGCGGTACCCGTCGTTCCAGATGCGCCAGAGGTCGTCGTCGGCGGTGAGGGCGAGCAGCCGGAGGGTGCGGGTGACCGTGAGGTCGACGTGGGCCTGGAGCTCCTCGTTGCCGGCGGCGGTGATCATGATGGTGCTGACGTCGGCCCCGGCGGCGCCCGCGGTGGTGGTGTCGCCCCGCTCGAGAGCGGACGTCGCGTCGTCGAGCCGCGTCCGCATGCGGGCGAGGTCGGCGTCGGTGAGGTGCGGGACGCCCCAGGCGACGCCGGTGCAGGCGAGGACGCCCATGACGTCCATGAGGTCGAGGGCGTTCTTGCGGGTGACCACGCTGACGCGGCGGATCCGGTTGGGGGCGAGGTCGACCAGGCCCTCGGTGGTGAGCTGGGCGACCGCCTCGCGGACCGGGGTGATGCTCACGCCGAGGCGCCGGGCGAGCTCGGCGTCCTTCAGCACGGTCCCGGGCGCGAGGAGGCCGGTGACGATCTCGTCGCGGAGCTGGCGGACGATGGCTTCCCGGCGGCTGGGCGGGACGGTGTAGGTCATCGGGTCCGTGCTCCTGACTGGCGAGGCCCATGATGATGCCAGGAGCACGCACTCCGACCTCGGGTCACGCCGGGGTGAGCGCGCCGCGCAGCGTGAAGCCGCGGTAGCCGTCCCGGGCGATCTGCGTGCACAGCTCGCGGTACGCGCCGACGCCGCCGATGTAGGCCAGGAACACGCGTGGCTTGCCGGGCACGTTGGAGCCCATGTACCAGGAGTCGGCCTGCGGGTAGAGCGTGGCGTCGCCGACCTCGGCGACGTGGGCGACCCACTCGTCCTCGGCCTCGACGGTCGCCTCCATCGTCGTCAGGCCGTGCTCGCGCAGGTGCCCGACCGCGTCGGTGATCCACTCCACGTGCTGCTCGATCGAGACGATCATGTTCGAGAGCACGCTGGGGCTCGACGGACCGGTGATCGTGAACAGGTTCGGGAAGCCGGCGACGCCGAGGCCGAGGTAGGACCGCGGACCCTCGCCCCACTTGTCCTTCAGCGCGACCCCGCCCCGCCCGCGGATGTCGATGGCGCTCAGGGCGCCGGTCATGGCGTCGAACCCGGTCGCGAACACCACCGCGTCCACGTCGTAGGCGTTCTCCGAGGTCTGCACCCCGGTCTCGGTGAGCCCGACCAGTGGGGTCTTCCGCAGGTCGACGAGGTGGACGTGGGGCTCGTTGTAGGTCTCGTAGTACCGGGTGTCCAGGCACGGCCGCTTGGTGCCGATGGGGTAGCTGCGCGGCGAGAGCGTCTCCGCGACCTCGGGGTCGGTGACCCGCTCGCGGATCTTCTCGCGGACGAACTCCGCGGCGGTGTCGTTGGCGGCGCGGTCGGAGAGCGTGTCGGTGTAGCCGCCGATGATCGCGGTCAGCGTGCCGGTGTCCCAGGCGCCCTGGTACTTGGCGCGGCGCTCCTCGTCGCTGACCTCGAGCGCGGACCGGGTGGCCGGCTCGATCGGGACCCCGAAGCCGGACGTGCGCTGGGCGTCGCGCCACTCGCGGTAGTGGGCCTTCATCTCGTCGATCTCGCCCTGCTCGAGCGGGCGGTTGTTGGCGGCGAGCGAGTAGGCCGGGGTGCGCTGGAAGACGGTGAGATCGGCGGCCTGCGAGGCGATGATCGGGATGGACTGCACGCCCGACGAGCCGGTCCCGATGACGGCGACCCGCTGACCGGTGAAGTCCACGCCCTCCTTCGGCCAGTGCGCGGTGTGGTAGGTCGGGCCCTGGAACCGTTCGAGTCCGGGGACCTCGGGCAGCTTCGAGTGCGACAGGCAGCCGGTGGCCATGATGAGGAACTGCGTGTCGACGCTCTCGCCGCCGTCGGTGGTGACCGTCCAGCGCTCCCGGGCCTCGTCGTAGACCGCGGCGGTGACGCGGGTGTCGAAGGTGATGTCGCGGCGCAGGTCGAAGCGGTCGGCGACGTGGTCCGCGTAGCGGAGGATCTCGGGCTGGGCCGGGTACTTCTCGGTCCAGTTCCACTCCTGCTCGAGCTCGGGGGAGAACGAGTAGGAGTACGACATGCTCTCGACGTCGCAGCGGGCGCCCGGGTAGCGGTTCCAGTACCAGGTGCCGCCGACGCCGTCGCCGGCCTCGAACACGCGGGTGGTGAGGCCGAGCTCGCGCAGGCGGTAGAGCTGGTACATCCCGGCGAAGCCGGCCCCGACGACGACGGCGTCGACGGTCCGTGGGTCGGTCATGATCGTTCCGTTTCCGGGCGCGCGGCAGCGCCCTCGCAGCGAGGGATGGGTGGGGGAGTGGGGACGGACCCCGGGATCAGACGGCTGCGCCGGTGCGCGCCGGGAGGTACTGCTCGAGCTGCTCGACGACGTAGTCCATGCCGGCGGCGGCCCCGGGCAGCAGGGTGACCATGGTGAAGAAGCCGTGCATCTGGCCGTCGAAGCGCCGGTGCACGGTCGGGACGCCGGCGGCGCGCAGCTTCTCGGCGTAGGCCTCGCCCTCGTCGCGCAGCGGGTCGTGCTCGGCGGTCAGCACGATCGCCGGCGGGAGCCCGGACAGGTCCGGGGCCTGCAGCGGGGAGGCGTCGACGTTCGAGCGGGTGGTGGCGTCGGGGGCGTAGTGGTCCCAGAACCAGACCATCGACTCGCGGCTGAGCATGAGCTGGTTGGCCGGGTCGGTGTAGCTGGCGTTGTCCACGTCGGCGTCGGTGACGGGGTAGACCAGGACCTGGGCGGCGAGCGACGGGCCGCCCTCGGCCTTGGCCCGCTGGGTCACGATCGCGGAGAGGTTGCCGCCTGCGCTGTCGCCGGCGACGACGAGCGGGACCCCGAGCTCGACGGTCTGCGCCTCGACCCAGCGCAGCGCGGCCCAGGCGTCCTCGGCGGCGGTGGGGTAGCGGTGCTCCGGGGCCAGCCGGTAGTCCACCAGCATCACCGTCGCCCCGGTGCGGTCCACGAGCTGGCGGGCCAGCGTGTCGAACTCGTCCAGCGCACCGATCACCCAGCCGCCGCCGTGGTAGTAGACGATCACGGCACGGGGGTCGGAGCGCGGGGTGAACGCCCGCACGGTGATCGTGCCGCCCTCGACCGGGACGGTGTGGTCGACGACCTGCCCGACCTCGGGGCCGGGCCCGTACATCTCGAGCAGGGCCGATCCCAGACCGCGGGCCTGGGCGGGGCTCATCTCGTGCAACGGCGGCATGCCGCTCTCGGCCATCGTCGCCAGGAAGGCGGTGGTCGCGTCGTCGAGAGCCATCCGTTGATCACCTCTCATCGTCGAGCGCAAGGTCAGGTGACCCGCACCACCGACGCTAAGGAGCGAGGTAGATCACATATAGGGCCGAACGGGGCAATGATGCATTCTGCATCCACTCGCTCAGGGGGGAGTGTCGAGCCAGCCGAGCGCGGCTCGCAGCAGGGTCTCGAGCTGGTCGGCCCGCGGCGTCGTCCCGGTGGCGAGAGCCTGGAGGAAGTAGCCGTCGACCGCGACCGCGAAGCCGCGCACCCGGTCGGGGTCGTCGGTGTGGTGGTGGGCGAGGTCGGCGAGCAGGCCGGTCCAGAGCCCGACCGCATCGCGCAGCGCAGGACGTCGCGACGCGAGCGCGTAGAGCTCGTAGCCGGCGGCGACCCGGCCCCGGTTGCTTCCGAAGAGACCGACAAGTTCCGTCGCGAACCAGGTGAGGTCGCTGCCGACCGGGACGAGCGGCACGGCGGCGACGAGCTGCTCCGTCCCCGAGCGCAGCGCCGCGGCCAGGAGGTCGTCGAGGGAATCGAAGTGGTGCGAGACCGCACTCCGGGGGAGCCCGGCCTCGGCGGCGACCGACCCGTGGGACACCCCGGCTACGCCGTCGCGGGCGACGACGGCGAGGACCGCCTCGATCAGCGCGGCCCGCCGTCGCAGGCCCCGTCGTCGGCGCCCGTCGGTCTCGACGCTCTCGACGCTCTCGTCGCCTGGGGCGGTCACGGGGCGGCGCCGTAGACCACGACGACCCCGACGAGCACCATCGCGAGCCCCAGGGCGTGGCGGCGGGGGAGGTGATCGCCGAACACCAGGACGCCGGCCGCCGCGGCCAGCACGATGCCCGAGCCACTCCAGACGCCGTAGCCGACCGCGAGGGAGAGCCCTCGCGCGAGCGCCTGGGACATGAGCACCACCGACACGGCCATCCCGAGGAACGCCGCGGCCACCCAGCCGCGTCGTCGTAGACCGTCGGACGCGCGGGTCGCCGCGATCCCGAGGCCCTGCGCGATCACCGAGCCCGCCAGCAGGAGCGCCTCGATCACGGCCGGGGCTCCGCAGTGGCCCGCGGGCCGGACTGCAGGGTCAGGGCGCCGAGCAGGATCAGCGCGAGCCCGGCGGCCTGCCACTCGGCGAGCGGGTCCCCGAAGATCACCGCACTCGAGACCGTGGCCACCACCAGCCCGCACCCGGTCAGGGTGCCGTACGCGATGCCCAGGCTCAGCCCGTACCCGAGGGCGCGGGAGAACAGCAGGATCGAGGTCGCGTACCCGGCCAGCACCCCCACCGACGGCAGGGGCTCGGTGAATCCCCGGGAGGCGTGGAGCAGCAGCGTGCCGCCGACCTCGCAGAGGATGGAAGCCGCCAGGAGCACCAGGCCGACGAGCCTTTCGGGACGCACGTCCCATAAGTATCACGAGGACGGCTCGTGGGCGGCACGATGGGCTCCGGCGCCCGCCTATCGTGGCGTCCGGACACACGATGACGTGGGGAGCGGGCCGATGGTGGCGATGGACCGCAGGGTGCGGCTGCTCGGGCGTGCGATGCGGCGGACCGCCTCGATCTCGTCGATGAGCCCGCAGGACATCGAGCGGGCCCAGCAGCAGGGCGCTCCGCCCGCCGTCCTGGGCCGGCTGTTCGGGCGTCGCCGTCGAGGCGTCGAGGTCGACGACCGGGTCGTCGACCTGCCCGGCGGCCGACGACGGCTCCGGGTCTACCGACCGAGCGCTGCGAGCCGGGAGAACCGACCCGTCGTCGTGAACTTCCACGGCGGTGGCTGGGTGCTCGGCTCGGTCGAGGGCGGGGACTGGCTCTGCTCGAACGTCGCCGCGGACGTGGACGCGGTGGTGGTCTCGGTCGACTACCGCCTCGCCCCGGCAGACCGCTTCCCGGTCGCGGTCGAGGACTGCTACGAGGCGACGTCGTGGGTGGCCGAGCACGCCGACGAGCTCGGCGGGGACGCCGGGCCCCTCGCGGTCATGGGCGACAGCGCCGGCGGCAACCTCGCGGCGGTGGTGTCGCTGCTCGCCCGCGACCGCTCCGGGCCGGCGATCGCGAGCCAGATCCTCATCTATCCCGCGACCGACCTGACCCTGTCGAGCCCGTCCCTGACGAGCAACGCCGACCAGCCGGTCCTCTCCACGGACGAGGTCCGCGCCTTCCGCGGTCACTACCTCGGCGACGACGCGTCCGCGGCCCGTGACCCCCGCGCCTCCCCGCTGCTCGCGACGGACCACGCCGGTCTGCCGCCGGCACTCGTCCAGGTCGCGGAGCACGATCCCATTCGCGACGACGGGTCGCGCTACGCCGAGGCGCTCCGGGCCGCCGGCGTGCCGGTGCGGTTCACCGAGTACGTCGGGATGCCGCACGGCTACCTGAGCCTGCCCGGCGTCTGCCGGTCGGCGCCCCAGGCCCTGCACGAGGTGGTCACCGAGCTGCGCGACCGCCTGGTGGTGCACCCTCGCCCGCGCTAGCGGTGTCAGGCCGCGATGACCCCGCCGTCGACGGCGAGGGCGGTGCCGTTGACGTAGCTGGAGGCGTCCGAGGCGAGGAAGACGGCCGCCGTCGCGATCTCGTCGGGCTCGGCGAGGCGCCCGAGGGGGACCATGGTCCCGAGGGCGGCGAGGTCGTCGGCGGGAACGAGGTCGAGCAGGCCCTGGGTCCGGGTGCCGCCGGGAGCGAGCACGTTGATCCGGAACTCGCGCGCCCCGGCGCTCTGGGCGAATCCGCGGGCCACGTTGTGGATCGCGGCCTTGGTCGCCCCGTAGACGGGCAGGGCCGTCTGGGGCAGCGACGCCGCGGTCGAGCCGGTGAGGATGATCGACGCCCCCGGGGTGAGCAGCGGCAGCGCCTTCTGCACGGTGAAGACCGTGCCCTTGACGTTGGTGGTGAACATCGCGTCGACCTGCTCCTCGGTGATCTCGCCGAGCGGGGCCGCGATCCCGATGCCGGCGTTGGCGACGAGGACGTCGATCCGCCCCGCCTGCTCGGCGACCGTCGCGTACAGCGCGTCGAGGTCGTCGAGCCGGCCCACGTCGGTGCGGACCCCGGTCACCTCGGGGCCGAGCTCGGCCTCGACGGCGTCGAGCTGTTCCTGACGACGGCCGGTGACGAACACCCGCGCGCCCTCCGCGCGGTAGGCCCGCGCGATCGCCAGCCCGATCCCCGAGTTCCCTCCCGTGATCACCGCGACCTTGCCGTCGAGCGCTGCCATGAGTTCCTCCGTGCGTCGTTGTTGACCGTACGGTCCACAACGTGCCGCATCTGGACCGATCGGTCAAGAACAGATATCGTGGCGGCATGCCTCGCCCTCGGCAGTTCGACGAGGACCGCGTGGTCCTCGCGATCCGGGACGAGTTCTGGGACAAGGGCTACGCGGCGACGTCGACCGACGACCTGCTGCGGGTGAGCGGCCTGGGCAAGGGCAGCCTCTACGGCGCGTTCGGCGACAAGCGCAGCGTGTTCCTGCGGGTCCTGCGGGAGTACGACGACGCCAACCTGCAGGCGCTCCGACAGCGGCTCGACGACGCCGAGCGGGGCATCGACCTGGTCCGCGAGTTCCTCCTCGGGCCCGCCGACGACCCGACCGGCGCGGCCGCGCGCCGGGGCTGCCTGCTCGCCAACAGCAACGCGGAGCTCGCCGTCAGTACCCCCGACGTCGCCGCCGAGGCCCGCCGCACCTACGCGGCGATCACCGAGCTCCTCGCCGCGGCGCTCGGACGGGCCCGGCGTGAGGGCGACCTCGATCCGGCCGTCGATGCCGGGGAGACCGCCCGCGCCGTGCTCGCCGCCCAGCTCGGCATCGTCGCGCTCGGCCGGACCGGGATGGACCGCGAGGACCTCGCCACTGTGGCCCGATCCGCGGTGACGCGGTTGCTGCTCGCGCCGGGCACGTAGGCGCGGCGAGGCTCCGAGCCCGGCATCGACCACTGTCAGCACCTCGCACTCCGGCGGTCTGCACCGCGATCGGAATGCCGAGTTCTGCAGATGTCCGACGGCCACAGCCGGGCTCGAGAACGCCGGGCTGTGGGCAGGTGCAGCTGATGGGCCATCCGAGGGATCTTGCGACCGACTGATCGTGCAGCCACCCGATCGTGTTCGCGGGATCTAGCGTTTGCGGAGACGCGTCGGGTGCGGCCACACGATGAGGACGGATGCCCCAGCCAAGGGACTCGAGAGGCAGGTTCGCCCGCACGTGGGGGCCCGTCGTTCTCGTCGGCGCGATCGGAGTGACAGCAGTCGGTGCCGGTGGAGTCGGAACGGGTGCAGGGAGTTCGACTGGGGCGGAGACCGCGCTGACCGAGCAGGCGTCGGTCAGTGTCCGCTCGGCGCGGAGCGCGAGGCAGAAGTCGACCAGGACCCGAGCCCGGTTGGCGTTGCAGAATCCAACGGCGAAAGCGACCGGACAGGCAGAGACCCGTGACTGCGCCGACCTCGCGACGGGCGCCGTTCGGCAGTACTTGATCCAGCACCGCTGCGAGGCGCTGCAGCGAGCGACATTCAGCGTGTCCTACGGGCGAGACCGCGCGGTCGTCGTGGTGGCCTGGGTCGAGATGGGCTCGGTCGAGGACGCCGAGGGTCTGAAGGAGGTCGTGGACTCGCCGGGCACTGGCAGCATCCGTCCGCTCGATCGCCGTGTCACGCTCACCGGGCAGCGCTACCAGTCCGACATCGACGGTCCGTTGGTCACGACGGCCGAGGCCGAACCCGTCGCTGGGTCGGTGCCCGGTCGGGTGTTGGAGGAGGCTGCCGCGCAAGCGGCGGGCTGACCATTCCAGTGCTGCTCGGGTCTGGTCCCAGCTGAATCGGGGAGGCGTCGCGGTCACCCGCTGCAGCGTGGAGCCGTGTCCCGGTCGACGTCGCGCGGTGTTCAGGAACTGAACAGTCCACGGGTCGACGTCGGCTTGCATACTCGCCGCGTCAGTGGTCACAGGCGACCCGGCGGGAGGTGACGATGAGGCGGTCGCGGCGTGCGTGGGAGGTGTTCCAGTCGGGCCACGAGCCCGTCGGGGTCTCCGGCCAGGTGCTGACGTCGTGGCGGCGCTCGCGGTGGAGCGGTGTCGACCCCGCTCGCACGGAGATCCCGATCGTCGACGTGGACACCGACAGCGAGTTCGTGCGGATCGCCTCGCCGGTGGTGCTGCGGGCGGCGGACTCGTTGACCGGTGGCCCGGCCTGCCTGGCTCTGGCCGACGCGCAGGGCCACGTCGTGTGGAGGTGGGTCTCCGAGCCGGCCATCGGGCGGGCGCTCGATGCGCAGGGGATGCAGCACGGCTCGATCTTCGCCGAGCAGCGGGTCGGGACGAACGGCATCGGGACGTCGCTGGAGAGCCGTGAGCTCGCCACCGTGTTCGGCCCCGACCACTATGTCGAGGCGTTCCACCGCTGGGCCTGCGTGGCCGCGCCGGTGGTGCACCCGGTGACCGGGCGGATGCACGGCGCCGTCAACGTCACCTGCTTCGCCGAGGACGCCAACCAGTTCCTGCGCGCCCTGACCAGGTCCCTCGCCGACACCGTGTCGAGCCGCATCGCCGAGCACGGGTCGCGGGAGGAGCGGGCGCTCCTCGACGCCTTCGTGTCGGGCCGGGTCCGCACCACGGCTCCCGTCGTGGCCGTGACCAGCACCCTGATGTTCGCCGACGACGTCGCCGGTGCGTGGGGGCTCGAGCACCGGACCGTCTGGGAGCTGGTGCGTCACGCGGGCCCGTCCGCGGACGTCGTGGTGCGCGACGGCCTCCGGGCGCGCGTGCATCCGCTGGACGGGGTCGACGGTGCCCTGCTGACCCTGCACCCGGACCCGACCTCGGCCGCGGTAGCGCCGACCCCTGAGTTCAGCCCGCTGGAGGCCGCCGAGGCCGACGTGGTCGCGCGGACCCTCGCGGAGTGCCACGGCAACAAGTCCGTCGCCGCGGCCACGCTCGGGATCTCGCGGGCCACGCTCTACCAGAAGCTCCGCCGCTACCGGATCGCCTGGGCGCCGGACACCTCCCGCGCCCTCTGACGATCCCCGTCCCCGACCCCCGGAGGAGAACCGTGTCCAACCCCGTCAACAAGCTGCGCTTCGGCATCTTCATGCCGCCGTTCAACTCCCCGCCCACGCAGAACCCGACGACGTCGCTGCAGCGCAACATCGAGACGATCCAGCTGATGGACCGGCTCGGGTACGACGAGGCCTGGGTCGGCGAGCACCACAGCGCGGGCACCGAGATCATCGCGGACCCGCTGACCTTCATCTCCCACGTCGGTGCGGTGACCCGCAACATCAAGCTGGGCACGGGCGTGGTCTCGCTGCCCTACCACCACCCGCTGTGGACCGCGGACCGCGCGATCCTCGTCGACCACCTGCTGCGCGGACGGCTGATGCTCGGTGTCGGGCCGGGCTCGCTGCCCACCGACGCCGCGATGATCGGGCTGGAGCCGAGCGCGCTGCGCCCGGCCCTGGGCGAGGACCTCGAGGTGCTGCTGCGGCTCCTGCACGGCGACGGCCGGGTCACCCACCACACCGATCGCTACGACCTCGTCGAGGCCGCCACCCAGCTCGCGCCCTACTCGGACCCGGTGTTCGACATCGCGGTCGCGGCGACGGTGTCGCCCGCCGGCCCGATCCTGGCCGGCAAGCACGGCCTCGGCCTGCTCTCGCTCGGCGCCACGACCCGAGAGGGCTTCGACGTCCTCGGTCACCACTGGAAGGTGGTGGAGGCCGAGGCCGCCAAGGCCGGCCAGACGACGAACCGCGCGTCGTGGCGTCTCGTGGGCCCCATGCACATCGCCGAGACCCAGGAGCAGGCGATCGAGGACGTCCGGTACGGCTTCGACACCTTCTGCGACTACACCCAGCGCACCCTCGCGCTGCCGACCTTCCGCGCGGAGGGCGAGACCTTCGAGGAGCGCGTGGCCTGGATCAACGAGACCGGGCTGGGAGTCATCGGGACCCCGGACCAGGCGATCACGCAGATCCAGCGGCTGATGGACCAGAGCGACGGCGGGTTCGGCTGCTACATGATGATGCAGCACGACTGGGCCAACTGGGAGGCGACGCAGCGGCACTACGAGCTGTTCGCCCGCCACGTCATCCCGGCCTTCCAGCCCTCCCAGCGCCGGCTGCTCGCAGCCCAGGCGTGGGCCCGCAGCCGCCACGGCGAGCTCGACGCCAAGAACGGCGCGGCCATCCAGGCCTGGACCGACAAGTACGCGGCGGAGCAGAAGGGCGAGACGGTCGCGCAGACCTGATCTGCCGGCGACGGAGCCGACCCTGCACGAGCAGCTCAGGACCGCCCGAGACCCGTGACCACCTCGGCGTGCTCGCGCAGGGTCTCGGCCGGGTCCTGGCCCGGCTGCCGGCCGAACCCGCAGTACATGGCAACGCCGAAGTCCGAGAGGAACCGCGAGGCCGTCGCGTGCCGACGGCGTAGGCCGGGCAGGCCGTCGATCGGCAGGACGATGCCGAGAAACACCCGGGTGTCGGGCACGCGGAGGTCCGCGAGCGGCGCGAAGAACGCCTGGTCCTCGCTGCGCAGGTAGCGCGGGCCGGCGAGGTGCAGCCAGTCCAGTGGCCGGCCGGCGTGCGCGCCCGCGTGGTTCGCCATCCGCACGAGCAGCCCCATGTCGCGGGCCTCGAACATCGGCCACTCGGGGAAGGTCCCGTAGCAGAGGTGCAGGCCGAGCAGGACCTCCTCGGGCACGTGCGGGGCGAGCCGCGACCACGGCCCGGCGAACCGGTCCCACGCGCCGTCCGGGCCGCCCTCGGTCCAGCCCAGGACCTGCTCGTTGTCGAGCACCTCGTAGGCGAGGTCGAACTGCAGCGCCAGGTCGTGCGCCGGGACCACGGCCAGGACCTCGTCGACCGAGCGCCGCACCAGGTCCTCGAGCGCCGGCCCGACGACCGCCCAGTCGCGGGCGTAGTGGTCCTTGAACGCGCCGGTGAACACGCTCGACGGGAACGGGAAGTTGACCTGGAAGCGCTGGTGCCCGGGGATCACGCCCTCGGCGCGCAGCCGCGTGAACAGCTCGTACGACTCCAGCATCACCGGCACCCGCGGCCAGGAGTCGAACCGCAGGGCCTCCACCCCGTCGCGCACGGTCAGCCGCGCGGTCTCGTAGGCGTGCCGCGCGCGGCCCGTGGGGGAGGCGGTCGGCTCCAGGACCTCGACGTCCGGGTGCGGCTCGAGCAACCGGGTCCGGTCGAAGGCGACCCACGCGCCCAACGGACCGGACTCGCCGTCGGGAAGGGCAGGGACGAGGTCCCCGACGAGGCCGGCGCCGGCCCGGAACGCCTCGTCCGCCGACGGCGTCGGCAGGCTGCCCACCAGCAGCAGATCGCTCGTCACCCGTCCGCCCATGCCGGCCATCCTCCTCCCACCCAGCGGGACGAACCTGGCGTTCTCGGGCGGAAGCTCCCTATGGTGCGCGTCACACCTCACCGCCTCCTCACGGTCAGGAGTTCGCCGATGCACCCTGCCCCGAACGCACGACCGGAGCCGACGGCCAAGGAGACCCGCCGCGTCGCGTCGGCGACGTTGATCGGGACGTCGATCGAGTGGTTCGACTTCTTCGTCTACGGCGCGGCCGCCGCCCTCGTGTTCAACAAGGTCTTCTTCCCGACGGCGAACCCGCTCACCGGGACCCTGCTCGCGCTCTCGACGTTCGGGGTCGGCTTCGTCGCCCGGCCCTTCGGCGGCGTGGTGTTCGCGCACTTCGGCGACCGGATCGGCCGCAAGTCGATGCTCGTGCTGTCGGTGCTGATGATGGGCGGCGGCACGTTCGTCGTCGGCCTGCTGCCGACCTACGAGGCGATCGGGGTCGCGGCCCCGATCCTGCTGGTGGTGCTGCGGATCATCCAGGGCATCGGGCTCGGCGGGGAGTGGGGCGCGGCCGCGGTGATGGCCGTCGAGTACGCGCCGCCGCACCGGCGCGGGTTCTTCGGCAGCTTCCCGCAGATCGGGGTCCCGGCCGGGATGCTGACCGCGAACGTCTCCCTGCTCGCGATGTCGGCGCTGATGTCCGACGCTGCCTTCGTGTCGTGGGGCTGGCGGGTGCCGTTCCTGGCCTCGATCGTGCTGGTCGTCGTCGGGATCGCGATCCGGCTCAAGGTCGCCGAGTCGCCGGTGTTCGAGGCGGCGAAACAGGAGGGCCGGATCGAGCGTCAGCCGGTGCTCGCCGTCCTGCGCCGGCAGCCGCTGAACGTCCTGCGGGCCGCGGGCCTGCGCTTCGCCGAGAACAGCACCTTCTACATCCACACCACGTTCGTCCTGACCTACGGCACCGTCGTGCTCGGGATGGCGCGCGGCGACCTGCTGATCGCGGTGATCGTCGCCTCCGCGATCGGGTTGCTGACGATCCCCTTCTACGGCTGGGCCGCCGACCGATTCGGCCGCCGCTCGGTCGTACTCTGGGGCTCGTTCGTGCTGCTCGCGATGAGCTGGCCGTACTTCTGGGCGCTGGACACCCGCTCGCTGCCGCTGATCGTCCTCGCGACCGTGATCGCGGTGAACGTCGGGAACTCCGCGGTGTACGCCCCGCAGCCGGCCTACTTCTCGGAGCTGTTCGAGCCGGAGGTCCGCTACAGCGGCGCCTCGATCGGGGCCCAGGGCGCGAGCGTGTTCGCGGGCGGCCTGGCCCCGGTCATCGCGACCGCCCTGCTCGACGCGACGGGCGGCTACGACTGGATCGCGATCTACATGTCGGCGATGGTGCTGATCACGATCGTGACGGCGTTCCTGTCGCCGGACCCGTACAAGGACTCGCTGAAGCAGGCCCGCTCCGAGCCGGTGGCGGCGGTGCGGTAGCCGCCGTCTACGTCGAGAGGCGGACGCCGACCGGGTCGCCGCGCCCTAGCCTGCCCCCATGGCCCCGCCCACCCGCCGCGACGTGCTGGTCGGGCTGGGCGCCGGCCTCGCGGCGCTCGGGGCCACCCCGCTGACGACGGGCCGGTGGCCGGACGCCATCGGGATCGCGCTGATCGCGCTCGGCGCCGTCGCCCTGGTGTGGCGCCGGCGGGCCCCGGTGACGGTGCTGGTCGCGGTGGTGCTGCCCGTCGCGGTCTACTACTGGCTCGCCCAGCCCGACGGGCCCGCCGGCTTCCTCGTGGCGGTCGCGATCTACACCGTCGCGAGCCGTACCGGCCGGACCCGGGCGATCGGCATCGGCGCCGTCCTCGTCGTGACGTGGGCCGGACTCAGCCTCTGGCTGTGGGACGGACCCGGCCTGCCACCGGCGGACGGCTATCTCTGGATCGTCGGGACCGTCGCGTGCGGGATCGCGGTGGGCGCCGTGCGGGAGGTCGCGGCCCAGCGTGCCGAGGACGACCTGCGCCGCCGGGTGGAGGCCGAGCGGCTCCGGATCGCCCGCGACGTCCACGACATCGTCTCCCACAGCCTCTCCATGATCGCGGTGCAGGCCGGGGTCGGCGCGCACGTCGCCGAGCGGCGTCCGGACGAGGCGGCGGCCGCCCTCCGCGCGATCGGTGCGGCCTCGTCGTCCGCGCTCACCGAACTGCGGGCCACGTTGCGGGTGCTGCGCGACGGTGACGCGGCCACCCCGGCGCCGGCGGGGATCGACGACGTCGTCCGGGTCGCGACGCTGGCGGGCCTCACGGTCCGGTGCACCGGGGAGCCCATCGGCGATCCGGCGGTGGACGGCGCGATCGCGCGGATCGTGCGCGAGGCCGTCACCAACGTCGTGCGGCACGC
Source organism: Actinomycetospora aurantiaca (assembly GCF_037401875.1). Lineage (NCBI taxonomy): Bacteria > Bacillati > Actinomycetota > Actinomycetes > Pseudonocardiales > Pseudonocardiaceae > Actinomycetospora > Actinomycetospora aurantiaca. The sequence continues at coordinate 55,726 of NZ_JBBEGN010000003.1, forward strand.
CCCGGACGCGACGGACGTCGAGGTCGGGATCGACCGGCACGACGACGGGTCGGTGCGGGTCCGGGTGGCCGACGACGGCACCCCGGTGCCGCCGCCGCGCGCGGGGCAGGGCCTGCGCGGGCTCGCCGAGCTGGCGGCCGGACACGGCGGGTCGCTGCACTGGGAGCCGACCGCCGACGGGTTCGTCGTCGAGGCCACCCTGTCGGCGGGAGCGACCCGGTGAGCACCCCGATCCGGGTCGTGGTCGCCGACGACCAGCCGCTGATCCGTTCCGGGCTGCGGGTGCTGCTGGAGACCGAGGACGGGTTCGAGATGTGTGGCGAGGCCGCGGACGGCGCGGAGGCGCTCGCGCGGGTGCGGGAGTGCCGGCCGGACGTCCTGCTCCTCGACGTGCGTATGCCCGGCGTCGACGGGCTCACCGCCCTGGAGACCCTGACCGCCGACCCCGACCTGGCCGCGACCCGGGTGCTCGTCCTGACCACTTTCGACCTCGACGAGTACGTGCACCGCGCCCTCGTCGCCGGCGCCGCGGGATTCCTGCTCAAGGACAGCGACCCGGCCACCCTGCTGCGCGCCCTCGAGGTCGTGCACGCGGGCGAGGCCCTGCTCGCGCCGAGCGTCACCCGGCGGCTGATCGCGGACGTCGTCCGCCGCGGGGCGCTGCGGCGGCCGGCCCGGGCGCTGACCGTGCTCACCGCCCGGGAGCGCGAGGTGCTGGGTCTCGTCGGGCGGGGTGCGACCAACGGCGAGATCGCCGCCGAGCTCGTCATCAGTCCTGCCACCGCGCGCACCCACGTCGGGCGCCTGCTGGTCAAGCTGGACGCCCGTGACCGCGTGCAGCTGGTGGTCATCGCCCACGAGGCAGGCCTCGTCGGACCCTGAGATGACCCCGGGGTGCCTACGTCGGGGCGCGTAGCCGCAGGTCACGTCGCTGCGACGACGTGGCCGACCCGTCCGGCGCGGCAGCCTCGTCGTCGTGATGGACCGTCGCAGCTTCCTGGGCCTGACGGCGGCGGTGGGCGCCGCGGCCGTCGTCGGGTGCAGCACGCGCACACCCGCTCCGCCGCCGATCGCCCCACGGCCGCTCGTCGTCCCGCCGCTCGCGCGGGCGGCCACCGACCGTTCCGGACGGCGGGTCCTCGACCTCGTCGCGGGCGCGGGGACGTCGTCGTTCCTCGCCGGCCGGGCGACCCCGACGTGGGGGTACGGCGGGCTGCCCTTCGGCGGCCCGACGCTGCGGGCCACGCGGGGCGACCGGGTCGTCGTCCGGGTGCGCAACGACCTCCCAGAGACCACCACCACCCACTGGCACGGCATGACGCTGCCCGCGACCGCCGACGGCGGCCCGCACCAGCCGATCGCGCCGGGGGAGACCTGGACGCCGGAGTGGACGGTCGAGCAGCCCGCCGCGACCCTCTGGTACCACCCGCACCCGCACGGGAGCACCGAGCGGCACGTCCACCGCGGCCTCGCCGGCCTGTTCCTCGTCGACGACCCGGAGCCCACCGGCCTGCCGGACCGCTACGGCGTCGACGACGTCCCCGTCGTCGTCACCGACCGGACCTTCGCCCCCGACGGCTCCTTCGACGAGGCCGGCCGCACCGCGCACGGCCTGGTCGGCTCCACGGTGCTGGTCAACGGGGCCGTCCGGCCCTACCTCGCGGCGAGCAGCACCCGACTCCGGCTGCGGCTGCTCAACGCCTCGCCCGCCCGCTGCTACCGCGTCGCGCGCTCCGACGGGGCGCCGCTGGTGCTCGTCGGGACCGACCAGGGCCTGCTCCCGGCGCCGCGTGACGCGGCGGACGTGCTGCTCACGCCGGGGGAGCGCGCGGAGGTCGTCGTCGACCTCGTGCCGGGAGCACGGGTGTGGCTGCGCTCGTTGCCGCAGGACCTGGGCGCCGTGAGCGGGACGGAGCGCTCCCTCGGGGCGCGCGACACCCTCGACCTCCTGGAGCTGCGGGCGCCGGCGGACGCGGCGCCGCCACCCCCGCTCCCGACGACGCTGCCGCACGACCCCGCGCTCGTGCTGCCCGCCGGCGCCACGACCCGCGTCCTCGAGCTGGGCGACGACCGGATCAACGGACGGGAGATGGACATGCGCCGCGTCGACGAGGTCGTCCCGGCCGGCGCGGTCGAGCTGTGGGAGCTGCGCAACACCCACACCCGGCCGCACAACCTGCACGTCCACGACGCGCGGGGGCAGGTGCTCGGCACCCACGCGTGGAAGGACACGGTCTACGTGCCGCCGCGGAGCACGGTGCGGGTGGTGTTCCGCTTCGGCCGCCACGCCGACCCGGTGACGCCGTTCATGTACCACTGCCACCTGCTCGCCCACGAGGACCAGGGGATGATGGGGCAGTTCGTGGTGGTCGACCCGGGGATGTCGGCCGGACCCGTCACCGGGGCGCACCACCATGGCTGAGCGCACCGGCTGGAGCGTCCCGTTCCGGGTGATCGCGCCGGTCCACGCCCTGCTCGTCGTCGGGCAGGCCCTGCTCGCGGGTGCCCTGCTGGACGCCGTCGACGGTGCGACCGCCTGGCACGGCGGGGTCGGGGGCGTGCTCATCCTGGTCGGGATGGTGCAGGCGGTCGCGGCCGTGCCCGCGGTGCGGCCGGGCGGGATGCCCGCCTGGGTCCTGGTCGTCGCGCTGCTGCTGCCGGTCGCCGAGACCGCCCAGGTGTCCGTGGGCTACTTCGGCCACCTGGCGGTCCACGTCCCCCTGGGCATCGCGATCCTCGGGGCGCAGCTCGCGCTGGCGTGGGCCGCCGCTCACCCGCGCGTCAGGTCCGGTCGGAGCACCAGGAGCAGGCCGAGGACGGCGTAGCCGACCATCAGGTGCGCCGCGGCGACGACGCCGCCGACGACCTCCCCGAACACGACGATCGACGGGATCACGAACAGCACCCAGGTCTCGGCGACCGCCGGCCAGCACCGCAGCGCGCCCCGCCACACGCCTGCGACGGCGACCTTCACCCCGACCACCGCCATCCCCAGCATCGACAGCGGCCAGAACACGTCGAGGACCATCACCGGGTCGCTCTTCCCGATCGCGTCGGGCAGCAGCATCAGGACCGACGCGAGCGAGGCCAGGGACAACAGCCCCATCTCGACGACGAGCATGCTGCGGGCCAGGCGCGACCGCCCGGTCGCGTGGGTGCGCCACATCGTGGCGACCAGGAACCAGATCCCGACCTGGAACATGGTGGCGACGACGTCGACGGCCTGGCCGCCGCGGTCGCCGAGCAGTGGGGTGGCGGCGAAAGCGAGCGCGCCGACGGTCAGGACGCCTCCCGCCGTGCGAGCTCGGTGCAGCTCCCGGTCGCGGCCGGCGGCGGGGGTGGCGGTGGCGGGGTGGAGCGAGGTGCTGGTCATGGCGGACTCCCGGGTCTCCGATCGATGCCGGCCCGTCCGGGCCGGTCATCAGACCTTCCGCCCACGTCGTCCCGTCGCCCCAGGTGCCGGAGCCCCGACGGTGTCCCGGGCGGATGTCCCGGCGGTCGGGACATCCGCTCGGGAGTGCGGTCCGCATCGTCGTGGTCGGGTGGGGGGCGGGCGCCACCGCTCCGAGCCATACGAGAAGACGTATACGCAGCGGTTGTTACTCGTCTTGGTCCTATGTGTTCTGCGTCTCTACCGTCGCCCTCACCACCACGACCGCACCGCTCATGAGGACACGAGATGACGACGACGCTTCCCGACCTCGACGATCCAGCGTTCCTCACCGGCGACCGGTCGGCGGCCTACCGGATGCTGCGCGACGAGGCGCCCGTGCTGCGGACGGGAGAGCCCGGCTACGAGACCTGGATCCTCTCCCGCCACGAGGACGTGCAGGCCGCGCTGCGGACCACGACGGCGCGGGTGCAGCCGGACGGCCAGGACGCCCCGGCGTGGATGCCGGAGGGTCCGGCGCGCCGGCGACTGCGCGCGAACATGGTCCAGACCGATCGCCCGGTCCATGCCCGGCTACGCGGCGTCGTCGGGCCGCTGTTCACCGCCCGACAGTCCGACCGGCTGCGGGCGGCGGCGGCCCGCGAGGTCGCCGCCGAGCTCGACGGCCTCGGGGACGGCGGCGAGGTCGACGCCGTGGCGATGGCCGCCCGGGTGCCGCGCGGGGTGCTGCGCCTGCTCATCGGGATGCCGGACGAGGACTGGGCCCCGATGCTCCGCACCCAGCTCGACTTCCTGATGATCTTCTCGCCGTTCCCGCTGCCGCCGGAGCACCAGGCGCGCCTCGACGAGGTGTCGCAGTTCTATCTCGACTACTTCGACGGCCTGCTCGGCCGCCTGTCCGACCCGCCCGAGCTCGTCCGGCGTCTGCTGGCCGCGGAGGAGAGCGGGGAACTCTCCCGCGACGAGGTGCTCTCGCTCATGCACACCGTCCTGGACGCCGGGTTCGAGACGACCCGCACGTCGATCTCCAACCTCGTCGAGCTCTTCGCCACCGTCCCGGGGCTGATGGACGCGGTCCGTGCCGACGAGAGCCGCGTGCCCGGGGTGGTCGAGGAGGCCCTGCGACTACGCGCCCCGGTGCAGATGAACACCCGCATCCTCACCGAGGAGCTGCCGACCACCGACGGCACCGTGGTCCCGGCCGGCGCGCGGGTCCTGGCCGTGATCGGGGCGGCCAACCTCGACGAGCGGGTGTTCCCCGACCCCGCCGTGGCCGACCCCGCCCGCGCCAACGCGGCACGGCACCTCTCCTTCGGCGGCGGCCTGCACCACTGCCTCGGCGCCCCGCTCGCGCGCGTCCAGCTCCAGGAGACCGCGACGGCCCTCGTCCGCCGGTTCGGGCGGATCGACCTCGCCGGCCCGTCGGACCGGCACGCGTCGTTGATCTTCCCCTCGCTCGCTGCCCTTCCCGTGCGGGTGCGCGCCGCAGGATGACCTTCCCTAGGCGGACATCGGCTCGCCGGACCGGGCCAGGGTGAAGCCCTCGTAGCCCCGCTCGGCGACGACCGCGAGCTGCTGGCGGTAGGCCCCGATGCCGGCCATGTAGAACATCACCGCGTTCTTCTTGCCCGGGATGTTCGCGCCGAAGATCCAGGAGTCGGCCTGCGGGAAGAGCGTCATGTCCGCGATCTCCCGGCACGTCGCGGTCCAGCTCTCCTCGGCGGACTGCGTGGGCTCGACGGTGCGGGCGCCGGACTCCTCGGCCGTGCGGACGAGCTCGCCGATCCACTCGACCTGCGACTCGATGCTCGGCGGCAGGTTGGTGAAGGGACCGTTCGGTCCGAGGATCATGAACATGTTCGGGAAGCCGGCCTTCGACACGCCCAGGTAGCTGGTCGGGCCCTCGGTCCAGTGCTCGTCGATGTGCCGGCCGCCGCGCCCGCGCAGGTCCATCGCGCGGTAGTTGCCGTCGACGGCGTCGAACCCGGTGGCGAACACCAGCACGTCCAGCTCGTGCTCGACGCCGCCGGCCGTGCGCACGCCGCGCTCGGTGATCTCCTCGATGGGGTTCTCGACGATGTCGACCAGCTCGACGTTCTCCCGGTTGTAGGTCTCGTAGTAGCCCTCGTTGCACAGCGGGCGCTTCGCGTAGAGGTCGGTCGGCGTGAGCTTCCGGGCGGTCTCCGGGTCGTCGACGATCTCGGCGATCTTCGAGCGGATGAACGCCGCCGCGGCCGCGTTGGCGTCGGGGTCGGTCGCGATGTCGGAGAACGTCCCGAACATGAACCGGAAGCCGTTGCCCTTGTCCCAGTTCTCCTGGAACACGCGCTGCCGCTCCTCCTCCGAGACGCTCATGGCCTCGACGTCGCTCTCCTCGAACCCGAACGCGACCTTCGAGCTCCGGACCTGCTCCCAGATGGACCCGAAGTCCTCCTTGGTCCGGTCGACCTCCGCCTGGTCGACCGGACCGTTGCCCGACGGCACGCAGTACTGCGGGGAGCGCTGGAAGACGGTCAGGTGCCCCGCGGTGCGGCCGGCCGCGACGATGAACTGGGTCCCGGTGGACCCGGTGCCGATCACCCCGACCCGCTGCCCGGTGATGTCGAGGTCGTCCGGCCAGGCGTTCGTGTGCACCAGGCGGCCGGCGAAGCGGTCGCGGCCGGGGATGTCGGGCATGTTGCTGCGGGCCAGCAGGCCGAGCGCGTTGACGAGGTAGCGGCACGTGGTCGTCCCGCCGTCGGCGGTGCTCACGCGCCAGAGGGCGGTGTCCTCGTCGAAGTGGGCGGCGGTGACCTCGGTGTCCAGCGTGATGTCGCGGCGCAGGTCGAAGCGGTCGACGACGTGCTCGAGGTAGGCGAGGACGTCGGGCTGGTCGAGGTAGCGGGTGCTCCAGTCCCACTCCTGCAGCAGGTCCTCGTCGAAGGAGTAGCGGTAGACGAAGCCCTCGGTGTCGGACTTCGCGCCGGGATAGCGGTTGAAGTACCAGGTCCCGCCGACGCCGCCGCCCTTCTCGAAGGCCCGCACCGACAGGCCGAGGCGGTCGCGCAGGGTGTGCAGCATGTAGATGCCGCCGAAGCCGGCGCCGATGACGACGGCGTCGACGTCCGGGGTCGTGGTGGTGCTCATGGTCGTCTCCTCGGAGGTCTGGGAGGTCAGCGCCGGTACCAGGCGGCGATCGCGGCGATCTCGTCGTCGGCCTCGGGCGCGTGGCCCGCGCAGAACGGGAAGACGTGCTGCATCCCGTCGACGACGGAGAGGGTCACGTCGACGCCGGCGGCCTCGGCGTTCGCGGCGAGCCGGGTCGCGTCGGCGGCCAGCGACTCGGCGCCGCCGGCGTTGACGTACAGCCGCGGGAGGCCGGTGAGGTCGGCGTACAGCGGGTTCGCCAGGGGCGTGCGGGGATCGATCGCGCCGTCGGCGAGGACGCCGGCGATCATGCCCTCGAGCAGCGGGACGGTGACGAGCGCGTCGGTCGCGGCGTTCGTCACCAGCGTCTCGCCGCGGTTCTCCATGTCCAGCCACGGGGAGAACGCGATGATGTGGCCGGGCAGCGGCCCGCCCTGCTCGCGGAGCGCCAGCGCGATCGCGACGGCGAGGTTGCCGCCGGCCGAGTCGCCGATCGTCGTGACGTCGGCCGCCGCGATGCCGCGGTCGAGCAGCCCGCGGAACGCCGCGACCCCGTCCTCGACCTGCGCGGGGTGCGGGTGCTCGGGAGCGCGGCGGTAGTCGAGCACGAACGCCGTCACGCCCAGGGCCTTCGCGACGTGGCCGGCGAGCTTGCGGTGGCTGGCGGCGGAGCCGACCGCGAACCCGCCGCCGTGGGTGTAGAGCAGCACCCGGGACGCGTCGGCGCCCGCGGGCAGCGTCCAGATACCGGGGACGCCGCCGACGGTGTCCTGGCGGTAGCTCACGTCCTCGGGCTCGCGGGTGGGCTGGTGCCACTCGTCGAAGATCGCGCGGAAGAGCCGGGTCGTGAGGTCGGGCGTGCCGGCGATGATCCCGGACCAGTCCGCGTAGAGGGCGCGCAGCGCCTCGGCTCCGGCCGAGGTCTCCGGCGCGCGGGTCGACGGCGTCGTCGTCATCGAGGTCCTCCGTTGAGGTCGGTGCTGATGTGACCTGGACCTCACGATGCGCGCGAGGCACCATCGACGGGCGTTCCATTTCGGAACGTCTCGCGTGTGGCACCCGACGCGACGATGAGCAGGTGAGCACCGTGGCGCACGACCCGAGCCGCGTGCCCGTCCTGTCCTCCCGGCAGCACCGGCAGGTCCGCCGGACCCGCGAGGCGCTCGTGGGCGGCGGGCTGCTCGACGTCCCGCCCGGTTCGGCCGGGGTCCCGTCGGTCATCGAGCAGAGCTGGCGACGCTGCGTCGGCGAGCAGGTGCCCGTGGCTCCGGCGCGCATCGACTTCCGGGAGCCCGAGCCGTCACCCCTGCGCCGGGCCGCCGAGCCGGTGCTCGACCGGCTCCGCCGGAGCCTGTCCGACGTCGCCGTCGCGATGGTCCTGTCGGACGCGAGCGGGCGGATCGTCGCGCGGTACGCCGACGTCCGGCGCCAGCGGCGGTTGATGGACCGGGCGTCGGCCGCCGAGGGCTTCGACTACTCCGAGGCGTCCATCGGCACCAACGGCCTCGGCACGGTCCTCGTCGAGCGGCGCCCGGTGCTCGTGCGCGGCCCGGAGCACTACAACGCCGAGCTGGAGAGCCTGACGTGCGCCGGCACGCCCGTCGTCGAGCCGTACACCGGCCGTCTGCTCGGGTGCTTCTCGCTCGCGTGCGCCACCCGCGACGTGCACCCGATCATGACGGCGCTGGCCGACGACATCGGCCGCCAGATCGAGGCGGGCCTGCTGGACCAGGCCGGTGACCGGCGCCGACGCCTCGTCGACGCGTACCTGGCGGTCGACCGCGCCGACGGCCCGTCGCTCGTCGTCGACGAGGAGACCGTGCTGGCCAACCGTTCCGGGCTCGTGCACGTCGGCCCGGACCTGCACGCCGTGCTGTGGGCGCACCTCCGGGAGCACGGCCGGTCGGGCCGGATGCCGGTACCGCTGTCCGACGGCGTGCACGACGCCCTCGTGGAGCCGGTCCCCGACGGCGGTCGCCCGGCCTTCCGGCTGCGGGTGCTCCCTCGCCACGACGACGAGCCGCGGGCGTTGCCGCGGCCGGCACCCGTCGTCGAGAAGGCCCTGCACCACGACCCCCGCGTGGCGGAGCAGCTCGAGGAGGCGCTGGCGTACGGGGAGCCGGTGGCGGTCGCCGGCCCCGGCGGGACCGGGAAGGCCCGCACCGCCTCGGCGCTGCTGCGGCGGCGGGGCGCCGACCCGCTGGTGGTCGACCCGGCGCTGGATCCGGAGTGGTTCCCGACGGCGCGGGCCGCGGCCGAGGCCGGGCGCGGGGTCCTGGTTCGGCGGGTGCACGAGCACCCGCAGCCCACGATCGGGCAGCTGCAGGCGCTCCTCAGCGCCTCCGGTGCCGTCGCGCTCACCGTCGACCTGGATGCTGCGGACGACGCGCTCGCCGGGACGGTGCGTCGGCTGACCACGACCGTCCGCCTCCCGACGCTCGCGCAGAGCCGGGAGCACCTGCCTGCCCTGGTCCGCGAGATCGCCCCGGCCAGCCGCTTCTCGCCGGACGCGTGGGAGCGACTGCTCGCCTGGCACTGGCCCGGCAACCTCGGTGAGCTGCACACGACGGTCGTCGCCGCAGCGCGCCGGGCGTCGGGCGGGCTCGTCGAGTCCGACGACCTCCCCGAGGACCTGCGCGGACCGCGTCGTCCGATGGGCCTGATGGAGTCGGCCGAGCGGGACGCGGTCGCCGAGGCCCTGCGGACCTCGGGCGGCAACCGGACCGTGGCCGCGCGGTCGTTGGGGATCGGGCGCAACACCCTCTACCGCAAGATGCGCGAGTTCGACCTGCACTGACGACCGGCCGACGATCCAGGACGCCTCGTCGGAGAGCAGGAAGGAATCATGCGATGGCGCCGGGATCCTCGCTCGCCTCGGGCAGGATGACCCCGCCCTCCATGATGTTGGCGCCGGGCTGTTCGAGCAGGAACAACGCGACGTCGTCCTTCGAGTCCCCGGTGATCTCGCACCATGCGTCCGCGAGTCCGTGCAGCAGCTTCGCGCGCAGGTCCTTGGACCGTCCCTGCCGGATCAGCCCCACCATGCGCGGTCCGCTGACCGGCTCACCCGCGACGAAGATGCTGTCGGGAGCCACCTCGGTGAACGAGCACTGCACGTACGCGCTCGGGGCCCCCGTCACCTCGCAGTGAACCTTGGTGAACGCCGCTGCGATCTCCGCCTTGCGTGCGAGCGTGGCACTGCCCGCCGGGGCGGTGAACTGGTAGTAGGGCATGCCGCAACGACCTCCACGGATGAGCAGTGCTGTGCAGGCGACCGTAGGCAGGGCTCGCACGTGGCGACAACAAAACCACCCGCAACCGCGGCGGTCCCGGACGCGGTCGCGACGAAGGACGAGGTCCGGTGGCAGCCACCGAGACCGCCGCGGCGTCAGACCTCCCGGGCGAGCATCTCGCGCAGGCCCCGGTCGATGAAAGCCGTGTCCTCGGGGTTCTGGCCGCCGCCGGCGAAGTGGCCCCAGACGCCGGGGATGACCCGGACCTCGCCGTGCGGGATGTGCTGCGAGGCCCACTGTTCGTCCTCGGGCGGGAAGTAGAGGTCCTTCTCCGCGGGCATCGCGAGGACCGGGCAGCGGATCGAGTTCAGCGCGGCGACCGTGTCGCCGTCGAAGCCGGGGGTCTGCCCGACGTCGCCGTGGAACCACGTCCAGATCATCGCCAGCAGGTTGTTCGGGTCCCGCTCGTCGAGGAAGAAGTCCTCCCAGAACCCGATGAGGAAGTCCTCGAGCGAGGAGTGCCCGAGCCGGCGCCACTCCTCCTGCCAGTAGAAGGCCTGGGAGAAGCCCCAACCGGCGTAGACCCGGGCGAAGGCCCGCAGACCCGTCGTCGGCCAGGCGTCGTCGCGGTACCAGCCGCCCGCGAACGCCGCGTCGGCCCGCAGGGCCGCGGAGATCGACTCGAGGAAGACGCGGTTGTGCGGGGCGGTGACGCTCGACCCGCAGAACGGCACCGCCCGCTGCACCATCTCCGGGTGGCTGACCGCCCACTGGTAGGTCTGGCCGGCACCCATCGACCAGCCCGTCACCAGCGGCAGCGTCTCGATGCCGAAGTGCTCCGTCACGAGCCGGTACTGGCACTCGACCTGGTCGAAGAAGGTCACGTGCGGGAACCGGGCGCGGTCGTAGGGCGGCGGCGTGTTGCTCGGCGACGACGAGAGCCCGTTGCCGAGCATGTTCGGCACGATGACGAACCAGTGCTCCGGGTCGAGCGCCATGCCCGGACCGATGAGCCACTCGTTGTCGGTGTGGCGACCGGAGAACCAGGTCGGGTAGACGATCGCGTTGCTGCGGTCGGCGTTCAGCGTCCCGTAGGTGCGATAGGCGAGCCGGGCGTCCCGCAGCGTCGCGCCGTGCTGCAGGACGACGTCGCCGAGCTCGAAGATCTCGGAGTCGGTGGGAGCGGGCACGCCGTCGTCCTCAGCTCGCCGTCGCGCACTGGCCGCGGTCGACCCGGGCGGGCCCGTCGTGGCCGGGTCGGATGTCGACGTCGAAGATGCCCGTGGGCAGGTAGAGCGAGCAGCAGGCGTTCGGGATGTCGACGATGCCGCTGACGCGGCCCTCGATCGGCGCGGCGCAGAGGATCAGGTAGGCCTGCTCGCCAGTCCAGCCGAACTGCGTCAAGTAGTCGATGGCCTGCAGGCACGCGCGCTTGTAGGCGATCGTCGCGTTCATGTAGTGCTGCGCGCCGGCCTCGTCGACCGAGATGCCGATGAACGAGACGAAGTCGTCGTAGCGCGGCTCGTGGCGGCCAGGCTGGAAGATCGGCATCGTCGCCTTGTACTTCCGGACGCCGTCCTTGATCAGATCCACGTGGACGTCGACGTAGCCGCCCATCTCCACCGCGCCGCAGAAGCTGATCTCGCCGTCGCCCTGCGCGAAGTGCAGGTCGCCGATCGAGAACTTCGCGCCGGGCACGTACACCGGGTAGAGCACGCGGGACCCGATCGAGAGGTTCTTGATGTCGACGTTGCCGCCGTGCTCGCGCGGGGGCACGGTCCGCGCGGCCTCCCGCGCGACGCGCTCGACGTCGGACCCACCGAGGGTGCCCAGCAGGGCGTTGTCCGGCAGGGGCGGAAGGGCCAGCGGCGGCACGCGCTGCGGGTCGGTGTCGATCAGGGCCTGCTCGCGGCGGTTCCACTCCGCCAGCAGTTCGGCGGACGGCGCGCACCCCGCGAGACCGGCGTGCACGTTCGAGGCGATCCGCACACCCGGCAGGTGCCGCGAGGTGGCGTACTTGCCCTGGAAGTCCCAGATGGCCTTGCCGGGGTCGGGGAAGTGGTCGGTGAGGAACCCGCCGCCGTTGCTCTTCGCGAAGATGCCGGTGTACCCCCAGCCCTGGCCCGCCTCCGGCCCGACGGCGGGTGCGCCGCCGTGCGCCGGCCCGAGGTCCAGGTAGTCCACGACGAGCAGGTCGCCCGGCTCCGCGCCCTCGACCTCGATCGGCCCGGAGAGCATGTGGTTGTGGTCGAGGACCATGTCGCGGACGTCGTTCGCGGAGTCGTCGTTGCGGACCTGGCCGTCGGTCCAGTCCTTGCAGTCGATCCGGAACACGTCGCCCGGGCGCACCGAGGCGGCCGCGGGGATGTCGGGGTGCCACCGGTTGTGGCCGGGGACCTCCTGCTCGCGCATCGACTTCGTCTGGTCCACGCGGAACACGGTCTCGGGCACGGTGGCCTCCCCTTCGACGACGGTCTCCCCAGGGGAAGTCGTCCACGGGTGGTGCGTCAAGGGAACCGGTCCGCCCTCCGAGCGCCCGACCGGAACGAACGCGTCGTTCGTGGCCTCTATCCGCACGAACGAGTCGTTGGTTCCACCGGGTGGGGGCCCCGCCCGCCGACCCGCGATGATCGGCAGGTGCGTGGTTCACGGAAGGCCCTCCTCGGTGCGTCCCCGGTCCTCCTCGCGGTGGCCGCGTTCGGGTGGCACGTGCGCCGGAACATGGGGGCGTGGCCCTCGGAGCTGCGGCGCATCGCCGCCCGCTCACCGCACGCGCCGGACGGGACCTTCGCGAACCGGGAACCGGGGCTGCCCCGCCCGGACCTGACGGTGCGGCAGATCGCGACGATGCTGCTCCGGCGCCGCGAGCTGGGCTCTCCGCCCGGCGAGGTCCCGCTCGTGCGCGACGCTCCCCGGCACCAACGCGGCCCGCTCGCCGCCACGTGGTTCGGGCACGCGAGCGTCCTGCTCGAGATCGACGGCGTGCGGGTGCTCACCGATCCCATGTGGTCCCGCCACGCGTCGCCGGTGCCGGGGTTCGGCCCGAGTCGCCTGCACGAGCCCCCGGTGCCGGTCGCGGCGTTGGGCGAGGTCGACGTCGTCCTGGTCAGCCACGACCACTACGACCACCTCGACCGCCCGACGATCACCGCGCTCGCCGCCCGGACCGGCGCCGTGTTCGTCGTGCCGCTCGGGGTCGGCGCCCACCTCCGGACGTGGGGTGTGCGCCCGCACCGCGTCGTCGAGGCGGACTGGGACGACGTCGTCCGGGTCGCCGGACTGACCTTCACCTGCCTGGAGTGCCGGCACTTCTCCGGGCGCGGCTTCACGCGGAACACCACGCAGTGGGCGGCGTGGTCGATCGCCGGCCCGGAGCACGCCGTGTACGCGGCGGGGGACACGGGCGCGAGCGCGGTGCACGCCCGCACGGGGGCCGAGCACGGCCCGTTCGACCTGACGCTGGTGCCCGTGGGCGCCTACGCCGACCTCTGGCCGGACATCCACACCACCCCGGAGCAGGCGGTGTCGGCCCATGTCGGCCTGCGGGGCGCGGTGATGCTGCCGATCCACTGGGCGACGTTCGCCCTGGGCTTCCACCCGTGGGCCGAGCCGGCGGAGCGGGCGGTCGCCGCCGCCGAGGACCACGACGTCAGGCTCGCCCTGCCTCGGCCGGGGGAACGGCTGGCCCTCGCCGGCGACGAGCGCGGCGGACCGTGGTGGCGAGAGCTCAGCGGTCCCGGTCGGTGAGGACGGGCCGCAGGTCCTCGAGCCGGTCGTCGGCCCACCAGAGGTGGAGCGACGTTGGAAGCCGTACCTCGGCGGGCCTCACGGGCTGACATCAGAGCGATGTCCCCCTACGTGGACTGGGTCACACCCCGCCCCGCTCCTAGCGTCCCTCCTTGAGTGAGCCAGCTCACGAGAGGAGCGCGCGATGGACACGACCGCCACGGACGTCGGCACGGGGACGAACCTCTTCACCGCGGGGGAGGTGAGCGGGCGGGCCCGGTGGTTCCTCGACACCGCGGACGTCCTCGCGATCGAGGACGACGAGCTGGAGGACACGATCGCGTTCGTGCACAAGGGCGGCATGACGTTCCTGTCGCCGATCCTGCCCGACCTCGCGGGCATCGTCTGCACGGCCGGCAGCCGGGAGTCGCACCTGGCGATCCTCTGCCGCGAGTCCGACGTCCCGTGCGTCCTCGCGGTCGAGCTGACCGGCGAGGTGTCCGACGGGGACCAGGTCCTGCTGGACCTCACCGACGCCGAGACCGGCCGGGTCGCGGTGACCGGGACGGCCGCCGCATGACCGCGCAGCTCACGACCCCGGCCAACATCGACGCGATCAACCGTGACCCCGACTACGAGCCCACTCTCGAGGAATGGAACTGGGTCGTCCAGGAGGCCGGCGCCGCCTACAAGCGCGAACTGGCCGCGCGGACGGTGTTCGAGTCGGAACTGTTCGGCATGAACACCTACATCATCATGTCGATGATGGAGGACTACCTCCGTGTCCCCGAGCGCATCCGCGAGATCCGCCGCCACGCCTCGCCCGGCGAACTCGTCGCACGGGACCTCCCGATCGGGAACAAGCGCAGCTTCATCAACCTCGCCGCGATGCCGCTTCACTACCTCACCGGACGCGAGCTGTTCGTCGACCTGGGGGAGCAGGGCCTCGCGGACGGTCTCGACGACCAGCTGGAGGTCCTGCGGTTCTGGCGCGCCGCGACGATCGCGATGCGCACCGACGGCGTCCTGTTCAACATGCACGCGGACCCGCCGAACAGCTCCCACGTGATCGGCGACCAGCGGCTCGCCGAGATCCGCTCGCACCTCCAGCCGGCGAGCGGGAGCTCGACGGCGACGATGCGCAAGTTCGTCGCCCGGCTCACGTCCTACGCGTTCCTGGAGAACTGCGACGCGCGGACGGCGGTCTGCGACACCGGTCCCTACGTCCTCGAGGACGGCACGATCCTCGCCCTGCGCGAGACGTGCGCCGACGGCGACGGCGACTTCCCGTGGGTCGACGGCATCCGCGAGCTCCTGCCGCACCACCACTTCGTGATCGCCCAGCAGCTGCCCGGCTCCGTCGTCATGGACAACAACGTCTGGGGCACCGCCTGGTTCACGCCGTCGGACTACCAGAACCAGCTGCTGGCCTCGCGCGTGTTCGTGAACGACGGCGGGTCGCTGCGGCCGCTCGACGACGCCGACCTGGTCGAGCTCACCAAGGCCATCCGCACCGCCCACCGCGCGCTCTACGAGCGGCTCGCGCAGACCGACGCCGAGGTCCGCAACCTGCACGCGACCTCGATGTACGCGTGGAAGCTCAAGCCCTGGGCCCGACTGGCCGGGTGTTACGACGCCATCGACTGGGAGGTCACGGAGCGCATCGCGTCCTCGTACGCGCGCTTCGCCGACAGTGACCTCGCCCTGTCGCTGATTGGCGGCGTGTTCGTCCCGCAGGACCGCGACGGGTGCTTCCGCCCGCTCGGCGCGTGAGGAGGACGACCGTGACGACCTACGGCAAGGGGATCCCGTCCTTCGACTTCGGCGCCGCGACGGGGACGGTGCGGCACTTCCGGTCGCCCGAGGACGTGATCGGCTCCCTCGACTCCGACCTGGAGTCGACGGTGGCGGTGGTGCGCTCGGGCGGCACGACCTTCCTCTCGCCCATCCTGGGCCGGCTCGGGGGCGTGGTCGCCCTCGACGGGACGCTACGGTCGCACCTCGCGATCGTGTCTCGCGAGTTCGAGCTGCCGTGCCTCGTGGGCACCGAGCTCGTCGAGGACCTCGGCGACGGGGCGACGGTCACGCTCGAGGTGACCGAACCCGGCGTCGCGATGATCACGACGGCTGCGACGGGAGCGGCGGGCACCGTCGACGACCGGGACGTCTCCACCGCCTGGTGGGACTACGTCCGCCGGGTCGGCGACGAGATCGCAGTCAAGGACTTCGACGTCACCGTGTCACCGGCCGACCTCGACGCGCTGATCGCCGAGCGCCTCGACGACGCCCGGCTCGACGACCTCGTCGGGCACATGGGTCGCACGCTCAAACCCGAGCTCACCCGACGGTCCGGGTTCTCCTCGGAGCTGTTCCCGATGCTGCCCTACATGTCGTTGTCGGTGATCGAGGACGTCTCGCGGCTGCCGCAGCGGCTCCGCGAGATCGACGCGGCCATGCCTGCGCAGGAGATCGGCCGGCGGCTGCGGGAGGCGCCGAACCAGGTCAGCCCGCTGTGGATCTGGATGATCGCCTACCACTACCTGTGCGGGCGGGAGTGCCTGATCCAGCTCGGGCGGTTGCGGCCGGACGACGGCGTCGAGGACGTCCGCACCGTCGTCGACTTCTGGCGACGCCTGACCCTCGCGCACCGCGGGGACGGGACGATGGACTACAAGGACGCCGGCTTCTCCAACCGGTACCTGCCGGAGCCCGTCGTCACGGATCTCGTCGAGCAGGCCCAGCCGCTGGACGCGGACGCGACGAAGGCGCTCAAGCGCCTGAACGCGACGGTCTCGGGCTACTCGTTCCTCTACTTCTGCGACTCCCGCGTGGGGATCTGCGACTCGGGCCCGTACCCGCACCCCGACGGCCGCCGGGTCATCGTGCGGGACTACCTCTCGCTGGGGCGCAGCGCCTGGAACTACCCGTGGGCCGAGGCGGTGGATCCGCCCTTCGCCGGTCTCACGATGGTCCTGGTCTACGACCCCTCCGCCTTCACCGAGTTCGAGATCAACGACTGGGGCACCACGTTCACCGGGCCCGGTCAGCTGCTCGGTGCGGTGAGTGCCGCGGCCGTGATCGGCGTGCGCGCCGACGGGTCCCGCGAGGTGCTGCCGAGCAGCGCCTGGCCGGGGCTGACCACCGACCTCAGCCGCGAGCACATGACCCTGTACCAGCAGTTCGCGGCCATGGACCGCCAGGAGCGCATCCTCGCGGCCACGCGGATGTACTCCAGCGTGCTGCGCCCGTTCGCCGCGGTGGCCGGCCTGCACGACGAGCCCCGCTGGGCCCTGTCCCCGCAGACGGCCGAGCTCTTCCCGGACCCCCTGGACGACGACGACCGGGCCGCAGCCGTCTTCGGCGGGGCCCTGCTCGCCCACGACCGACCGAGCGCCTTCTCCCCGATCCGCTGAGCACGACCGAGGAGCCACCGACATGCGCATGTCCCAACAGATCATCACGCCCCACGACGAACTGCTCTGTCACCAGACGCCCGAGACCTTCGCGACGATCGCCCACGCCGACATCTCCTGGACCGAGAAGATCTGGGGGACGATGTGGCTCGCGGACGGCTCGCTGCAGGTCAACTGCGGCCTGGGCAAGTACCACAACCGCAACGTCCTCGACATGTTCGCGGGTATCTCCCGCGGCACCGAGCAGATGACGGTGCGGGCGAGCCGCCGCCTCGACCTCGACCCGGACCGGACCGGCGCCGGGCCGTTCGACTACGAGGTGCTCGAGCCGTTGAAGGCCGTGCGCTTCACCCTGCGGGAGAACGACGTCATCCCGGTGACCTTCGACCTCGTCGCCACCGGTCTCATGCCGAACTTCCTCGAGGCCAAGGACGCCCAGCGGGAACCGCACGGCTTCCGGGTGCAGTCCGACCTCCTGCGCTACCACCAGCCTGTGACGATCCGCGGCCACGTGATCGTCGACGGGCAGCGCTACGAGTACACCGACGAGACGACCGAGGGCTTCCGCGACCACTCGTGGGGCGTGCGGATGGACGTCGGGGATCCGGCGCCGGACGTCTTCAAGCCCAACCGGCTCGACCAGGACTTCCTGCTGATCTGGACGCCGATGTTCCTGCGCCGGCCGGACGGGTCGTGCTACGAGATCCAGCACTACCGCCAGGAGGTCGACGGGGAGACGACGTACTTCTCCGGGAACATCAACCACCCGGACGGTACGCAGACCCCGCTGCACGGCGTGCGGGACGACCTCAAGTTCGACACCGAGAACCGTCGTCTGCTCGGCGGCAGCATCACGTTCGACGCCGGGTGGGGAGAGACCCGCACGGTCGAGGTCGAACCCAAGTCCGACACCGGGTTCCACCTCGGTGGCGCGCTGTACTTCGGGCTCAAGGGCCACCGGCACGGCCAGTGGCACGGTGACGACCACCTCGACGGCGAGCGCTACGCGGACACCTCGACCCGGGAGACCGTGGAGGAGCTGCACCAGCTGCGGGACTGCGTCACGCGGGTCCGCGAGGGCGACGCCGTCGGGTTCGCGACGGTGGAGTCCATGGTCATCGGCGCGCACCCGCGCTACGGGCTGACGAGGGAGTCGTCCCTGCTCTGAAGCACGACCACGCGAGGGCCCGGGCGCGACGTCCGGGCCCTCGTCGTCGTGCCCGCCGGTCTCCCCACTCAGCCGCCCGCGCGCACGAGCAGCGCGAGCTCCATCCGGGACTGGCAGCCCGTGACGCCCAGGACGCGGCTGACGTACTTCTTCACGCTGTCCTCGGCGAGCGAGAGCGTCTCGCCGATCTCGGCGTTGGACATCCCTTCGGCGACCAGGGTCGCGACCTCCCGCTGCCGGTCCGAGAGCCGGGCGAGCGCCGAGCCCGGCCGGCGGCTCAGCGGCAGGTGCCGCGAGATCGCCGAGAGCTGCGGGTTGAGCACCCGCAGCGTCGCGAGCTCGCGCGGGCCGATCCGGTCGGCCGCGGTGTCGAACAGTCCGACGAGCGCGCTGTGCCCGCCGGGCAGCTCCACGCGGAGCGCGGTCGCCGAGTGCATCCCCCACGTCGAGACCAGGAAGTGCCGCACGTAGGCCGTGGCCGAGGCCGGCAGGGTCGACATCGAGGCGAGCTCGGACAGCGAGGACACCCCGCTCGTCACCAGCTGACGGGTCGCGGCCGGTGTCCCGAACAGGTCGTACCGGCTCCACCGCTCCTGGTACTCCGGGAGCATCTTCGTCGTGTGGCCCTCGGTGACGGGGCGGGCGTCGCCGAACACGTTGTGGAACGTGGCGCCCACGAAGAACGACACGTGCTTGACGTCCAGCGTGGTCTGGAGCGCCTCGAGCAGCTGCTCCTTGAAGTCGGGCAGCGAGCGCGCGTCGGCGCACGCCCCGAGGACGTCGAAGGCGCGCTGGTAGTCGGCATGGGGCAGTTGCGGACGCCGCGGACGTCGCCGAGGGCTGGAGATCGGCGCCGATCCCGGACTGTCCACCAACGTGGACTGGGTCACACCGACGACGCTACCTAGCTTTCGTCCTCGTGAACAGCGCCCCTCTGCGGGGTGGCGCACCCACCGGACGAGTCTGGGAGAGGCCGCATGTCCGACGCCGCCGTCACACCCCCGAAGTGGGGTTCTCAGGAGATGCTGCCCCTGCCGGGCCGGTTCAACTCCGCCGTCCGCGCCCTCGCCGCCGAACGCTTCGCCGCCACCGGCGCGGCGTGGAAGGACGTGGTGTTCGCCCGGGAGACCGAGCTGTTCACCCGCTCCGACGCCGAGCGGATCGAGCAGGACGCGCTCGACGCGGGGATCCGGTTCGACTACTCCGCGACCGTGTCGCTGGAGACCGAGCCGGAGAAGTACAAGCGTCCGGAGCGCTCGACGGGCGCCTTCGGTGACGGCGCCGTGTCCGACGGCCGCCGCCAGGTCGGCGCCGGCGACAACGTCATCCGGCGCCCGCAGACGGTGACCGGGCCGGTCGCGCTGATCTCCACCACCGACCAGGTCATGACGTTCCTCGTCGAGGGCGTCCCCGAGGGCACGATCGCGGTGATCGACGACTCCGGCGGCACCCTGACCGCCCCGATCATCGAGGGCTTCGCCGGCGTCATCTGCCTCGGCGGCTCGGTCCGCTCCCACCTCGGGATCCTCGCCCGCGAGTACGGCGTCCCGACCCTGATGAACGCCACGATCGACACCCTCGTCGACGGCGACGTGGTCGAGCTGGAGGTCACCGCCGACCCGCCCGCCGCCGACGCCTACGAGACCGGCGACACCGGCCACGCCCGCATCTGGAAGATCGAGGGGGACCGCTGAGATGAGCGGCGAGAAGCGCACCTACGCCGGCCTCCTGCAGGCCAACAACTACCTGCGCCAGCTGAGCGACACGACCTACTGGCTGTGCATCACCCGCACCGTCCAGGAATCGAAGCTCTTCCCGATGAACCCGTACATGCTGTTGAGCTACCTCAACACGTTCTACCGGCTGCCCACGCAGCTGCGGGCGATCGAGGCCGTGACGCCGGCCGAGGAGCTGGGCGACCGGGCCCGCGAGGTCAGCCTCAAGGTCGACACCGTCAACGCCGCCTGGGGCATGCCCGCCTTCTACCTCATCGGCCGCGAGATGCTGATGAACTGGGGCCTGCTCTCCCCGTCCGACGCGGTCGACGACGTCGTGGACGTCCTGGACTTCTCCCGCCGGTTCAACCTCGCGTACCACCGCACCGACGGGCACCTGACCAACAAGGAGTTCGGCGACCGCAGCCAGTTCCTCCCGGAGCGCACGCTGCAGGTCTTCGAGTCCGACCTGCACGGCGTGCGCGCCGGCGACCGGCTGCACACCGCCGCCACGAAGCTCGTCGCCCAGCTCTCCCAGTACGCCTTCCTCGCGCACTGCGAGTGCCGGATCGGGCTGCACAACAGCGGGCCCTACGCCATGGGCGACAACCGCCAGATGATCGTCCGCGACTTCTTCGAGCTCACCGAGGGCGACTACCCGTGGCTCGACGGCATCGCCACGTCGCTGCCCTTCACCAACCTGACGATCCCGATCGTCTTCGCGGACACCGACTTCCACCTCATGGACGACTGGGCGTCGTTCGAGGCGAGCCCGGCCTACGACGCGGCCAACATCGTCGCCGTCGGGATGTACACCTCGGACGCCCTCTCCGACGGCTACCTCCCGGTCGGGATGGAGAACGCCGAGACGCTCGCGGAGACGATGGAGCACTACCGCGAGGTGCTGAACCAGGCGACCGCTGACCTCTGGAAGCGCATCGCCTCGTGGTCGCGCGAGCAGATGATCGACGCCGGCGCGATCGTCTACTCCTCGGTGGCCAAGGACTTCGCACACCTCGCCGGGGTGTACCGGCAGGAGGACTGGATCGCCCTCGACGACCGCGTCCAGCGCTTCAAGCCGCTGATGAACGACGAGTACGGCCGCGACGACCTCGCCGAGATGGTCGGCCTGCTGGGCTTCCCGCACCAGAAGGCCAACGAGTACACGATGGCGCGGCACTCGAAGCTCAACCAGAACATGCTCACCGGGGTCCCGTACTCGGTGCTCGTGGACGACGACTTCGCGCCCACGGCCGGCTCGTCGCTGACCGGCACCAGCACCCTCGAGGCCAAGACCGGGCTCTGGACGACGAGCGCGGGCCGCCTGGAGCTCGACGACTACAACCGGCGTGCCCGGGACTTCACCCCGGCCGTGCTGACCGGCGACCACCGCTACCTCGACGAGGAGTGGGTCAAGCGCCACCACGACGACGAGCGCGCCCACGAGCTCTACCGCCTGGCCCAGCGCGGGTCACGCCGGCTCGAGGGCCGAGGAGCCGGCCTGCGCCGGGCCGACCTGCCGACGCTCGGCACCTGATCCGCTCCGGGGAGCCGGCGCGTCACGAACCGCCGGCTCCTCGGAGCCCTCCACCTCCTCGAGGAGAACGACGTGCAGATCGGCGACCTCATCACGCGCGCCGGACGGTGGTACGGCGACCGGCCGTGCCTCGTCACGGACGAGCGGACCGTGAGCTTCGCGGAGTTCGACACCCTCACCGATCGTCTGGGCCACGCCCTGCTCGCCCGCGGTCTGCGGACCGGCGACCGCGTCGCCGTGCTCATGGGCAACGGCATCGACGGGGTGGTCTGCTACTACGCGCTCGCCAAGGCCGGCCTCGTCCGGGTCCCGCTCAACGCCCGCGAGACCCCCGTCGAGCACGCCTACAAGATCGAGGACTCCCAGGCCCGGGCCCTGATCCACGCCGGCGAGCCGCCGGCTCCGACGGAGATCGCGATCGACGTCGCGGAGCTGGACGGGCTGATCGCCGGGGCTCACGACGGACCCTGCCGGGTCGAGGTCGGCCCAGACGACCCGCTGCGCCTGGCGTACACCGGCGGCACCACCGGCAAGCCGAAGGCCGTCGTGCTGACCAACCGCAGCGAGCTGGCGGAGGTCTCGAACTTCCTCGTCGACCTCCTGCCGAACCTGGGCCCGGACTCGGTGATGCTCCACGCCGCGCCCATCACCCACGGCAGCGGGGCGTTCTTCCTCCCGCACCTGATCAAGGGCGCCCCCAGCGTGATCCTGCCGAAGTTCACCGCGGCCGGATTCCTCGCCGCGGCCCGGGAGCACCGGGCGACGAGCACCTTCATGGTCCCGACGATGATCGCGATGCTCCTCGAGGAGATCGGGGACACCGACCCGGGGCTGGCGCTCGAGCGGCTCTGCTACGGCGGCGCCCCCATCCCGACCACGGTGCTGGCGCGCGGGCTCGACGTGCTCGGCCCGGTGTTCGCCCAGCTCTACGGGCAGGCCGAGGCACCGCTTGCGATCAGCTGCCTCCAGCCGTGGGAGCACACCCCGGAGCGCCTCACCAGCGCCGGCAAGCCCTACACGTTCGTCGAGGTCGACGTCCGGGACCGGGAGGGCCGGTCGCTGGGCGTCGGTGAGGTCGGCGAGGTCCTCACCCGGGGCCCGCACACCATGCACCACTACTGGCGACGGCCCGAGGCCACCGCGGAGACCATCGAGCCGGACGGCTGGCTGCACACCGGCGACATCGGTCGGTGGGACGACGCCGGCTACCTGTACCTGCTCGACCGGCGGCACGACGTGATCATCTCCGGCGGGTTCAACGTCTATCCCCGCGAGGTCGAGGACGCCCTGCTCACCCATCCCGCCGTCGCGGCCGCCGCCGTCGTCGGGCTGCCCGACGAGCGGTGGGGCGAGCGGGTCGCGGCGGCCGTCGTCGTCCGCAGCGACGTCGAACCCGACGAGATCGTCGCCCACTGCGAAGGCCGGCTCGCCGGCTTCAAGCGCCCGCGCCACGTCGAGATCTGGCCGGAGCTGCCCACCAGCCCCGTCGGTAAGTCGCTGCGCCGCGAGGTCCGCACCCGCATGACCGCTGCCCCCTCCGCCGTCTGAGGAGACCCCATGCTCGAGCCGCACCAGCTCGCCCTGCACACCCTCACGCTGCGCCAGCTCGCCTCCGCCGAGCAGGCCGCCCACATCAACGGCCTGCCCGAGGCCGACGTCGCGACCGCGCTCGACCGGGCGGTCGCCGACGGGCACGCCATCACCGCTCGCGGCTCCTACATGATCACGCCGGCCGGGCGCTCCCACCTCGACGGGCTCTACGTCGACGCGTTCGCCGCGATCCGCTCCGACGACGAGATCGGCGCGGCGATGGAGTCCTTCGAGGAGGGCGTGAACAAGCAGGTCCTCGCCCTGACCACCGAGTGGCAGACGGTCGACGTCGACGGGGTACCGACCCCGAACGACCACTCCGACTCCGACCGCGACGCGAAGATCCTCGACCGGCTCGGGCGGGTGCTCGAGAAGACCCGCAAGGTCCTGGCTCCCCTCGCCACGGCGGACCCGCTCCTGGACCGCTTCGCCGACCGGCTCGACGCAGCCCTGACCCGCGCGGAGGGCGGCGAGACCGACCATGTCAGTGGGGTCCGGGTCGATTCCGTGCACACGGTCTGGTTCCAGATGCACGAGCACGTCCTGCGGCTGACGGGGCGGGAGCGTCCGGAATGAGCACGACCACGACCCGGGTCGCGCCGCGCTGGACCGTCGTCCCGGACGACCCCGCCGTCGAGCCGAGCAAGGAGCTCGTCGGCGGCAAGGCGTGGAGCCTGTGGCGGATGCGCTCGCTCGGCCTGCCCGTTCCGCCGGCCTTCGTCGTGACGACGGAGGCGTGCCGCGCGTACTTCGCCGAGGGCGGGCTGCCGGCGGGGCTCGAGGGCGAGCTCGTGGCGGGCATCCGGTTGCTGGAGCGGGAGCTGGACCGCACCTTCGGCGGCACCGAGCGTCCGCTGCTGGTGTCCGTGCGCTCCGGCGCCGCCGTGAGCATGCCCGGGATGATGGACACGATCCTGGACCTCGGGATGAATCCCGACGTCGAGGCGGCGCTGGCCGCGGAGGCCGGCGATGCCACGTTCGCGGCCGAGGTGCACCGGCGATTCTGCGGGTTCTACGGCCGCCAGGTCCTCGGCTGCACCGAGGAGCTCGAGGACCTCCCCGACACCGACGCGGTCCGCCGCGCGATCGCCGACGACGTGACCGAGGAGATCCCGGCCGACCCGTGGGAGCAGCTCCGCGCGGCCGTCGGTGCGGTCTTCGCCTCCAGCCGGTCGCGGCGCGCGGTCGCCTACCGGAAGCACTGGGGCATCCGCGACGACCTCGGCACCGCGGTGACGGTCCAGGCGATGGTCTTCGGCAACCTGGACGACTCCTCGGGGACCGGGGTCCTGTTCACCCGCAGCCCCGTCGACGGCACCCGTGAGCCCTACGGCGAGTACCTCCCGCGCGGCCAGGGCGAGGACGTCGTCTCCGGCCGGATCACGCCGCGGCCGCTCACCGACCTCGCCGAGCGTCTCCCCGCCGTCCACGACGAGCTCCTGACGGCGGCCCGGCGGCTCGACGACGAGGGCCGCGACGCCCAGGACATCGAGTTCACGGTGCAGCACGGGTCGCTGTACCTGCTGCAGTCGCGGCCGGCCAAGCGCACCGCACGCGCGGCCGTGCGCATCGCGCGCGCCCTGGTGCGGGAGGGGACCCTCACGCCGGCCGAGGCGGTCCGCCGGGTGAACGCCGAGCAGGCGGTGTCGCTGCTCCGCCCCGAGATCGACGGGGACGCGGCCGCGGCGGCGACCCTCCTGGCCGCCGGGGCCGCCGCGAGCCCCGGCGTCGCGACCGGCGTCGTCGTCGGGACCGCCGAGGAGGCGCAGCGCCACCCGGGCTCGGTCCTGGCCCGGCACACGACGAGCCCCGAGGACGTGCAGGGCATGATCGCGGCCTCGGCGGTGATCACCGAGGTCGGCGGCACGACGTCCCACGCCGCGGTCGTCGGGCGGGCACTCGACGTGCCCTGCGTCGTCGGGTGCGGCGCGGGTGTCGTGGCGTCGCTGGCGGGCCGCACGGTGACGGTCGACGCGACGTCCGGGCGCATCTACGACGGCGAGATCGCCGTCACCGCGGCCGACGAGTGCGCCGACGACGACCTCGTCGAGCTCACCGCGTGGGCCGACGAGTTCTCCCCGGTCCGCGTGCTGGCTGCCGACGGCGAGGCGGCCTGCCGGCTCGGCCCGGTCTTCGACGGCGACACGGTCGATCCGGAGGCGTTGGGCGACGGCGTCCCGACGATCCCGCCCGGCGCGACCGCCGTCCGGGGCGCCGTCTTCCAGAGCGCCGACGGCGCCCGTGCCGCCCTCGATGCCGGGGTCGGGACGATCGTCGCCACCCGTCGGCTCCCGGTCCTGCTCGCCGCCATCGCCCACCACGACGCCCACGGGAGGACGGCATGACCGCGTCCCCGGACACCGGCTCCGACGACGTGCCCCTGGCGGTCACGCACCGGGAGATCCGCGAGATCCTCGCGACGTTCGCCCGGTCGGACTGGACCGGGATGGAGCTGGAGGTCCGCGGCATCCGGGTCTCGGTCGGCCGGCACGCGCCGCCCGTCCCGTCGTCCGTCCTGCCGTCCGCCTCGGCGCCCTCCGCCCCGGTCGCACCTCCGCCACCCGCTCCCGCCCCGGCTCCGGTCGCGCCGGTCACGCCGGTCGCGCCCGCCCCGGTCAGCCCCGCGGCGACCGCGGACCGGACCGGCCTGGTCGCGGTGCACTCGCCCGCCGTCGGCGCGTTCTGGGTCGCGCCGTCGCCGGGTCAGCCCCCGTTCGTCGCGGTCGGCGACCACGTCGAGCGGGACGCGCAGCTGGCGATCGTCGAGGTCATGAAGCTGATGAACCCCGTGGTCGCCCCGGTCGCGGGGGAGGTCGTCGAGATCTGCGCCGCGAACGCCGACCTGGTCGAGTACGAGCAGGTCCTCGTCTGGCTCCGCCCCGATGAGTAGCGCCACGGCCACGGTGTCCCCGGACCCGACGGTCGTCCGCCGCCCGATCCGCCGGGTGTTCGTCGCCAATCGCGGCGAGATCGCGGTCCGCATCGTGCGCACCTGCCGCGACCTGGGGATCGAGACCGTGGTCGCGGTGTCCACCGCGGACCGGGACAGCCTCGCGGCCCGCCTCGCCGACCGCGCGATCTGCATCGGACCGCCCGCCGCGGGGTCGAGCTACCTGCACGGGCCGTCGCTGCTCGCGGCTGCGCTCGGCACCGGGTGCGACGCCGTGCACCCCGGCTACGGCTTCCTGTCCGAGAACCCGGGGTTCGCGGCCGCCGTCGTCGCCGAGGGACTGACGTTCGTCGGGCCCCGGCCCGAGGCGGTGGCGGGCGCCGGCGACAAGGCCGAGGCCCGCGAGCTCGCCCGCTCCGCCGGGATCCCGGTGCTGGAGGGCTCGCCGATCCTGGACGGCCCCGACGCGGCCGTGGCCGCGGCCCGTGCCGTCGGGTTCCCGGTCCTGCTCAAGGCCTCCGCGGGCGGGGGTGGCCGGGGCATGTCCGTCGTCGAGGACGAGGCCGGGTTGCGCGCCCGGTGGCCGGCCGCGACCGAGGAGGCCCGGGCGGCCTTCGGCGACGGCCGGCTGTTCGTCGAGCGCTACATCCGGCACGCGCGCCACGTCGAGGTCCAGGTGTTGGGCGACCGGCACGGCACCGTGATCCACCTCGGCGAGCGGGACTGCTCCCTGCAGCGCCGGCACCAGAAGGTCGTCGAGGAGTCGCCGGCGTCCGGCCTGCCCGAGGAGATCCGGTCCCGGTTGCACCGCGACGGGGTCGCGTTCGCCCGTGCGCTCGGGCTGGACAGTGCGGGCACCGTCGAGTTCATCTACGACGTCGACCGCGGCGACCATGCGTTCCTGGAGTTCAACGCGCGCATCCAGGTCGAACACCCGGTCACCGAGATGGTCACCGGGGTGGATCTCGTCGCGGCTCAGCTCCGCTCGGCGGCGGGGGAACCGCTCGACCTGGCGCAGGCCGACGTCGTCCCGCGCGGCCACGCGATCGAGGTCCGCATCACCACCGAGGACCCGGCCCGCGACTTCGCGCCCCGCCCGGGCACGGTCGGGGTCTGGGACCCGCCGTCGGGAACAGGGATCCGGGTCGACTCGCACTGCGAGCCCGGCTACGTCGTCCCGCCGTACTACGACTCGCTGCTCGCCAAGATCATCGCCCACGGCCCGGACCGCGACACCGCGGCCGACCGGCTCGTCGCCGCCCTGCGCGAGCTCCGGGTCGAGGGCGTCCCCACCACGGCCGCGTTCGCGCGCAGCACCCTCGACCACCCCGACTTCCGGTCGGCGGCGGTCACCACGACCTGGATCGCCGAGCGCGGCCTCGCCGACTTTCTGGAGACGACGTGAGCTACCTGGACAGCGCGGGCACCGCCGTCGGCGGGCCGAGGCGCATCGAGATCATCGACCAGACCCTGCGCGACGGCCCGCAGAGCTGGTGGGGGATGAAGCTCCGCAAGGACATGGGGCTGCCCATGGCGGCGGAACTCGACCGCACCGGCTTCCACACGATCGACCTGGTCGGCAGCTCGATCTTCGAGGTGCTCGCCCGACACTGCCGCGAGGACCCCTGGGAGCAGCTGATCTCGCTGTCGCGGGCGATGCCCCGCACCACCGTGCGGGCGGGCACCCGCAGCAACGGCATCGTCACCTTCGGGCTGACCGCCGACAGCGTCATGGACCTTTGGGTGCAGCGGCTGTGTGCCCACGGCATCGGCAGTTTCTGGATCTACGACGGCCTGTTCAACACGGACAAGATCGGTCGCCTGGTGAAGACGGCGCAGGCCGAGGGCGCCGCCGCGGTGCCCTGCATCCTCTACGCGGACAGCCCCTTCCACACCGACGAGTACTACGCGGCCCGCACCCGCGAGCTGGTCGCGCTCGGCGCCGACGGCATCGAGCTCGAGGACGCCGCGGGCCTGCTCACCCCCGAGCGCACCCGGACCCTCGTGGCGGCCATCGTCGGTGCGGCGGGCGACCTCCCCGTCGAGATCCACTTCCACAGCAACAACGCCCTCGCACCGCTGAACTACCTGGAGGGTGTGCTCGCCGGCGCCCGGCGCGTGCACACCGCGAGCCGCCCGCTCGCGGCCGGGGTGTCGCTGCCGTCGACGGAGAACACGGTCGCGAACCTGCGTTACGCGGGCTTCGAGGTCGATCTCGACGAGACCCGCTTCGCCCCGGTCGAGGAGCACCTGCTGCGGGTGGCGGAGTACGAGGACCTCCCGGTCGGGACGCCGGCGGAGTACTCGCTGTTCCTCTACCGCCACCAGCTCCCGGGCGGGATGAGCGGCACCTTCAAGGACCAACTGCGTGCCCGCGGCATGGAGGACCGGTTCGAGGAGGTCCTCGACGAGATGTCGCGGGTGCGCGAGGAACTCGGCTACCCCGTCATGGCCACGCCGTTCTCGCAGCTCGTGGGCACGCAGGCGGTGCTCAACGTGGTCACCGGGAAGCGCTACTCCGTGGTCCCCGACGAGGTGATGATCTACGCGCACGGCTTCTACGGGAAGCCGGTCGCGCCGCTGGACCAGGAGGTCCTCGACGTGATCATGGCCTCGCCGAAGGCGAGGAGCTACACGGACTGGGAGCCGCCCCAGCCGTCGCTCGACGAGCTCCGGGAACGCTTCGGGTCGGGCATCTCCGACGACGAGCTCATCCTGCGGCTGCTCGTCCCCGAGAGCGACGTCGACGCCATGCGCGCCACCCCGACCCGCAACCGCGACTTCGCGCCGACCACGAAGGAGATGCGTTTCGTGCGCGAGCTGGTCGAGACCTCGGTCGGGGCCTACCTGCACATCGAGTCCGGCGACTTCTCACTGACGCTGCACGGGGACCACTGATGAGCTCGGAACTTGGGGTGGGGCGACCCACCAAGCGGCGCCCGGGGCCCGTCGGGGGCGGGCTGCCCGTGGCGGACTCCCGCCCGGTGCTGGCCGACGGCGCCGTCCTCGGGGTGCGCTGCACCGCCTGCCGCTACCCCGCCGCACAGTCCGGCATCCCGTGGTGCCCGGTCTGCTACGCCGACGTCGAACCCGCCCGCTTCCCGACGACGGGTGCGGTCTGGTCCTCGACGGTCGTCGCGATCCCGGTCGGGCACCGCCGGCCGCCCTTCGGCCTGGCCTACGTCGACATCGACGACGGCCCGCGCGTGCTCGCGCACCTCGACCGGCCCGGCGTCCTGACGATCGGGACGCGGGTGCGGGTGACCGGGACGGACCAGGGCGACCTCGTCGTCGAGCCCGTCGTGGAGGAGGAGTCGTGACCGTCCAGCCCATGGTGTGGGGCGTCGGGACCTCGGCGTACGGCAGCTTCCCCGACCGCCGCGTCGAGACGTTGGCCTGGGACGCCGTGTCCGAGGCGGTCCGGGACGCGGACATCTCCCCGGGCGAGATCGACGCGATCATCGTCGGCTCGGTGTTCGGACCGCCCGGCGTGGCGACCCGGGTCCAGCGGGGCCTCGGCATCCCCGGCGTCCCGATGTGGACCGTCGAGAACGCCTGCGCGAGCGGCACGAGCGCCTACCACGAGGCCGTCGAGGCGGTCCGCCTCGGCCGCTTCGGGTGCGTGCTCGTGCTCGGCGTCGACCAGATGTCGACGCTCTTCTCCGGCGCGATCATCCCCGAGGCCACGGACCCGGAGGGCGCGGCGTCGCTGCCCCTGCCTGGGCTCTACGCGCTGCAGGCGCAGCGCTACCTCGGCGAGTTCGACGTCGCGCCCGAGCAGCTCGCCGCCGTCGCCGTCAAGAACAAGCGCAACGGGCTGGACAACCCGCGGGCGCAGCTCCGCGCCGTCGCGCCGACGGTCGAGGAGGTGCTGTCCTCGCGGATGATCGCCGAGCCGCTGACGTTCCTGCAGTGCTGCCCGACCAGCGACGGCGCCGGCGCGCTGATCGTCGGCGGACAGCGGGGCCGGGCGGGCGACGTGGTGGTGGAGGCGTCCGCGATGGTGTCCGGCGCGCTGTGGGACCACCGCAGCACCGACGTCTGGGGCTTCGCCAGCGTCACCCGCGCGGCGGAGAAGGCGTTCGCCCAGGCCGGCCGCACCCCGGCCGACATCGATCTCCTCGAGGTCCACGACGCCTTCACCATTGGCGAGATCCTCACGTTGGAGGCGCTCGGGTTCGCTCCGCGCGGCAAGGGTGCGGAGCTCGCCCCGTCCGGGCACACCGCCCGCGACGGCGCCCAGCCGGTGAACCCCAGCGGCGGACTCCTCTCCCGCGGCCACCCGCTCGGGGCCACCGGCACCGCGCAGCTCGCCGAGGTCGTCTGGCAGCTGCGCGGGCTTGCCGGGCCCCGCCAGGTCCCGCACCACGAGGTCGGGCTCGTCGAGACGATGGGCGGGGGTGCGGCAGGTATGGACGGCAACGCCTGCGTCGTCACGATCCTGTCGGTGCCCTCGTGACCGACGTGGCGCCCCGCTACGCCGGTCTCCTCGGCTTCCGGGAGGTCGCCGGACTGCGGACGCAGGACGGTGCCGTCGTCCGTCCCGGTGTGCTCTACCGCAGCGGCACCCCGCAGTTCCTCACCGAGGCGGCCGCGCGGGAGCTGATCGCCGACACGGGGCTGCGGTCCACGATCGACCTGCGGCTCGTCGACGAGGCCCGGCGCGAGGGGCGGGGACCGTTGGATGAGCTCGGCGTGCGCGTGGTGCGGGTTCCGTTCACCCCGCGCGACCTCGTCGCGGACGGCTCGGCGGTCGCCCCGATGCCGGACGAGGACCCCCTGGTGTCGACCTACCTGGCGTACCTGGAGAACGACGTCCCCGCGCTCGTCGGGGTCGTGCGGGCGCTGGCGGACGAGGACGTGGCACCGACCCTTGTGCACTGCACGCTGGGCCGCGACCGCACCGGTGCCGCCGTGGCGCTGCTCCTCGACGCGGTCGGGGTGCGTCGCGAGGACATCGCCGCCGACTACGCCGCGAGCGAGTCCGACCTCACCGCCGCCATGGAGCGCCTGCGCTCCATGGCGTCCTACGGCGACGCGATCGACGTCTATCCGCCCGAAGCCTTCCACGCCGACGGCGCCGTCATCGAGCGCTACCTCGCCGGCGTCGACGCCCGGTTCGGCGGCGCCCGGGCCCTGCTCACCGCTCACGGCGTCGACGACGCCACCTTCGCCCACCTCCGGGCCCGTCTCATCGAGGAGAACTGAGTGAACGTCACCGAACGCGTCGTCGTCTCCGCCGACCCCGACGCCGTGTGGAAGGTCGCGGGCGACGCCGCGAACGTCGCCGACTGGGTGCCGGCCCTCGAGAGCTCCTCGCTCGACGGCGACCTGCGCCGCGCCGTGCTCGCCGGCGGAGGCGGCGAGGCCTTCGAGCGGATCACCGAGCGGGACGACTCCGCCCGCACCTACGTCTACGAGTACGAGTCCGGCCCGCTCGCCCTGGAGTTCTACCGGTCCCGGCTCTCGGTGGAGCCGCACCAGCAGGGCAGCGAGGTCGTCTGGGGGGCCGAGTTCCGGGCCGCGTCCGACGAGGAGGCCGGTCTGGCCGAGGCCATCTCCGGCATCTACCGCTCCGGACTCGAGGAGCTGGCCTCCCGGTGGCCCGCGTGACGGCGGTCGGCGTCGACGTGCTCGCCGTCGCCCGGGAGCAGGTCCTCGAGCGGGGTGAGGGGCTCTCCGAGGCGCAGGTGCTCGAGGTGCTGCGGTTGCCGGCGGAGCGGTTGACCGAGGCGTTGGCGCTGGCCCACGAGGTGCGGATGCGCTGGTGCGGCCCGGACGTCGAGGTCGAGGGCATCGTGAGCCTGAAGACCGGCGGGTGCCCGGAGGACTGCCACTTCTGCTCCCAGTCGGGACTGTTCGACTCCCCGGTGCGCGCGGCGTGGCTGGACAAGGACCGCCTGGTCGAGGCCGCGAAGCAGACCGCGAAGACCGGCGCGACGGAGTTCTGCATCGTCGCGGCCGTGCGTGGGCCGGACGAGAAGCTCATGGAGCAGGTCCGGGTCGGGGTCGCCGCGATCCGCGCCGAGGTCGACATCAACGTCGCGTGCTCGCTGGGGATGCTGACCCAGGACCAGGTCGACCGGCTGGCCGCGATGGGCGTGCACCGCTACAACCACAACCTGGAGACCGCGCGCAGCCACTTCCCGGAGGTCGTCACGACCCACACCTGGGAGGAGCGCTGGGAGACCCTGCAGATGGTGCGGGCCGCGGGCATGGAGGTCTGCTGCGGCGGCATCGTCGGGATGGGGGAGACCCTCGAGCAGCGCGCGGAGTTCGCCGTGCAGCTCGCGGAGCTCGAGCCCGACGAGGTCCCGATGAACTTCCTGATCCCGAACCCGGGCACGCCGTTCGCGCACCTCGAGGTGCCGCAGGGCCCGGACGCGCTGATGACGATCGCGGCGTTCCGGCTCGCGATGCCCAAGACGGTGCTGCGCTTCGCCGGCGGCCGGGAGCTGACCCTGGGCGACTTCGGCGCGGAGCAGGGGATGCTGGGCGGGATCAACGCGATCATCGTCGGGAACTACCTGACGAACCTCGGGCGGCCGGCCGAGCAGGACCTCGAGATGCTGGACACCCTCAAGATGCCGATCAAGGCGCTGAACGACACGCTGTGACCCGCCCCGGTGATCCCCTGATCCTGCGGTCGTTGCGGGTGCCCAATCGGCTCTGGATGTCCCCGATGTGTCAGTACTCGTCGGAACCCACCGGTCCCGGCGCCGGCTCCGTCACCGACTGGCATGTCTCCCACCTCGAGGCGCGTGCTGTCGGCGGTGTCGGGCTGATCCTCACCGAGGCGACGGCGGTCCACCCCGAGGGTCGCGTCAGTCCGACCGACCTGGGCATCTGGGCCGATGCGCAGGTGCCGGGCCTGGCCCGGGTCGTGGCGGCCGTCGAGCGTCACGGGGTCGTGCCGGCGCTCCAGCTCGGGCATGCCGGTCCCAAGGCGTCGACCTACCAACCGTGGGTCGACCGTCGCCGACGGGTCGAGCCGGCCGATGGCGGCTGGATTCCCTGGGCGCCGTCACCGGCACCGGACGGGCCCGTGGTCCGCGCGCTCTCCGAGGCGCAGGTGGACGCTGTGCCGGCGCTCTTCGCCGCCGCGGCGGCACGCGCGCGGCGAGCGGGGTTCCGGGCGATCGAAGTCCACGTGGCTCATGGCTATCTCCTGCACGCGTTTCTTTCTCCTCTGAGCAACACGCGCGGTGATGCCTACGGGCGGGACCGCACGAAGCTGGTGTCCGACGTGATCGGCGCCGTCCGTGAGGTGTGGCCGCAGGCGTTGCCGGTTCTGCTTCGGATATCCGGCACCGATCGGCTCGGCGGAGGGCTGACCGTCGAGGACGCCGTCGCCCTGACCGAGAAGGTCGTCCCGATGGGCGTCGACCTCGTGGACGTGTCCAGCGGAGGTCTGCGGCCGGCGGCGGTCGATGCGTTCCCCGGCTACCAGGTCCCTCTCGCGGCGACGGTCCGTCGCGCCACCGGAGCCGTGGTGAGCACCGTCGGGCTCATCGAGGAGACCGGACACGTGGAGCGGATCCTGGCCAGTGGCGAAGCGGACGTCGTCCTCGCCGGCCGGGCGTTGCTCCGTGACCCCCACTGGGCCAGGACCGTGCTCCGCGAGGCAGGCTCCCCTGTCGCCTGGCCCCGCCAGTACGCCTGGGCCCTCGGCCCCGTCGGCTGACAGGGGTTGCTCCTGCCGGCCCCGCCCCGTCCCCGGGAGGGATCAGAGGTCCCGGTCGTTGAGGACGGGCCGCAGGTCCTCGAGTCGGTCGTAGGCCCACCAGAGGTAGTTCTCGGTCCCGCCCTCGCGCAACGGGTGGAGGTCGACGTGGTCGGGGTCGTCCTTGAACGCCTGGAACGCCTCGGCGGAGGGCCACTCGACGAGCACCATCACGTGGCGGGGCGAGTCGCCCGTGCTGGGGGAGTCCGCGCTGAGCCGGCCGAGCGCGACGACGCGGCCGCCGTGCTTGCCGACGGCGTCGACGGAGCGCTTCGAGTAGGCCTTGTAGTCGTCGTTCTGGGCGAGGTCGAAGAGGTTCAGCGCGTAGATCGAACTCATGGGCCCAGCCTCCCACCGGGGGCGCGGGTGGCCTCGTCGACCAGGCGGACCAGGACCTTCCGGCGGTCCTCGGCCGACTCCCGGGCGAGCTCGCCGAGCATCAGCGTGATCGCGGACGGGACCGCCAGCCACCACGCCGCGAGCGCCCGGGCGACGTAGAGCAGGTGGGCCGCGGCGACGTCGGACCGGAGCGCGCCCCCGGCCTGGGCGACCTCGATCGCCCGGACGTTCTCGCGGTAGTGCTCGGCCCGTTCCACGGCGGCGGCGACGGCGGGCGGCTCGGAGCCGGCCGGGTCGGGGTCCAGGCCCTCCCACAGGAGCAGTCGGAGGTAGTGCGGGTAGTGGCGGTGGTAGTCGTAGACCCGCCCGGCGAACTCGCCGAGGTCGGCGGCCTGCTCCACGGTCAGCGGCACCGCCGCGGCGAGCTTGATCATCTCCTGCTCGAGTACGGCGCTGAACAGCTTCTGCTTGCTGCCGAAGTACTGGTAGATGCGCTCCTTGTTCACCCCGGCGCGCTGCGCGACCCGGTCCACGCGGGCGCCCTCCGGCCCGTGCCGGCTGAACTCGTGCACCGCCGCGTCGAGCAGGCGCTGCTTCGTCCGCGCGGTGTCCCAGGCCATGGGGTAATCCTCCCATCTCCAACTCGGTGGTTGCTTTCGTGACGGCGGGCTGCGAGAGTCCAACTCGTCGGTTGGAGAAGCTCACCGGGGAGCGTCGGGATGATCATCGAGCGGGATGTCGAGGTGCCGTGCGACGACGGCGCCGTGCTGCGCGCGGACGTGTTCCGACCCGACGACGGGTCGCCGGCACCCGTCGTCATGACCCTGGGGCCCTACGGGAAGGGCGTGCGCTACTCCGAGGGGTATGCGCCACAGTGGGCGTGGTTCACCCGGACCCATCCGGAGGCGCTGCCGGGGTCGAGTCGGGAGTTCATGACCTGGGAGACCGTGGACCCCGAGATCTGGGTGCCGTGGGGGTACGCGGTGGTGCGGGTCGACTCCCGCGGCGCCGGCCGCTCACCCGGGCACCTGGACATGCTGTCCCCGCGGGAGGTGCGGGACTACCACGACGCCGTCGAATGGGCCGGGACGCAGCCGTGGAGCACCGGCAGGGTGGGGCTCAACGGCATCTCCTACTACGCGATCAACCAGTGGCTGGTCGCCTCCCTGCAACCGCCGCACCTGGCGGCGATGATCCCGTGGGAGGGCGCCGCGGACTTCTACCGCGACTTCGCCCGGCACGGCGGCATCCTGAGCAACGCCTTCCTCGAGACCTGGTACCCGCGCCAGGTGATCTCGGTCCAGCACGGCAACCCGGCCGGGCTGACCGATCCGTGGCTCGGGGAGCGGGCGACCGGGCCGGAGGAACTCACCGACGACGAGCTGGCCGAGCGGCGCAGCGACCCCGTCGCGGAGATTCTCGCGCGCCCGCTCGACGGGTCCTTCTACCGGGACCGCTCGCCGGACTGGTCGCGCGTGACCGTGCCGTTCCTCAGCGCGGCGAGCTGGGCCGGCTTCGGGCTCCACCCGCGCGGCAACTTCGAGGCCTTCACCCAGGCCGCGTCGCGCCACAAGTACCTCGAGGCCCATCCCGGCCGGCACGAGGAGTGGTTCTACCTCGACCAGGGCATGGCCCTGCAGAAGCGGTTCCTCGACCACTTCCTCAAGGGCCAGGACAACGGCTGGGACGACGAGCCCCCAATCCTGCTGCACGTCCGGCGCCCCTTCACCGACGACGTCGAGCCGCGCCGCGAACACGAGTGGCCGCTCGCGCGCACCGCGTGGACACCGATGCACCTCGACGCCACGGGCCACGCCCTCGTGATGGGCGAGCCGGAGACCGGGTCGGTCGGGTTCGACGCCCTCGGCGCCCCGGTGACCTTCCTGTCCGCCCCGCTGGAGGCCGAGACCGAGCTGACCGGGCCGCTCGCGGCGACGCTGTTCGTGTCCTCGACCACCGCGGACGCCGACCTGTTCCTGACGCTGCAGGCCTTCGCGCCCGACGGCCGCGAGGTCGAGTTCCAGGGCACCATCGACCCGCACACCCCGCTGGCCCAGGGCTGGCTGCGCGCCTCGCACCGCAAGCTCGACCCCGAGCGCAGCCGGCCGTGGCGCCCCTTCCACCCCCACGACGAGCACCAGCCGCTCGATCCCCGCGTGGTCTACGAGGTCCAGGTCGAGATCTGGCCGACCTGCATCGTCCTGCCGGCCGGGTACCGCATCGGCCTGCAGATCAGCGGGCACGACTTCGAACGCGAACCCCCGGACGACCCCAACGAGGCGTGGGTGTCGCGCGGCTCGGGGCCGTGGCTGCACCACCACCCCGCCGACCGGCCACCCGAGGTCTTCGGCGGGCGCACCACCGTCCACACCGGCCCGGGCACGCCGTCGCAGCTCCTCCTGCCCGTCGTCGGGAACGGGTGAGGAGAGGTCGGTCCCTGCCAGGATGTCGACCATGGAGCCGGCACCGTGCATCGGGGTGGTCGTCCACCCCACGAAGGTCGTCGAGGACTCGCTGCTGACCCTGCAGGAGTGGGCCGGACGGACGGGTGTCCGGCTCCTCGTCCGCGACGACGAGGCGGCCCGCCTGCCGCCGTCGGTCACCGTCGAGGCCGTGCCGGACGAGGCGTTCCTCGAGCAGGTGCACGCCCTGGTCAGCCTCGGGGGCGACGGCACGATGCTCGGCGCGATGCGACTGGCCCTCGACCGCCCGGTCCCGGTGCTCGGGGTGAACTACGGCAACGTCGGGTTCCTGGTGGAGGTCACCCCCGCCGAGCTCGGATCGGTGCTCGACCGGCTCCCGTCCGGCGAGTTCGTCGTCGAGCCGCACAGCTGCGTCGAGCTGGAAGCGGGCGGTGGCACCGCGGCCGCGTTCAACGACGTCGTGCTGGGGGCCGCCGAGCCCGGCGGGTCGGTGGAGCTGGAGCTCGAGGTCGAGGCGACGCCGTTCGGCTACTACCGCTGCGACGCCCTCGTCGTCAGCACCCCGACCGGCTCGACCGCCTACAACTACGCAGCGGGCGGCCCCGTGATCTCCCCGGGCGCCGACGTGCTCGCCATGACGCCCGTGGCCCCCATGACCGGGCTCAGCCACTCCGTCGTCCTGCCCGCCGCCGACATTGTGCGCCTGCGCAACGTCGCCACGGGCCGGGACGCGGTGATCCGCCTCGACGGCAACGCGTGGGGTGACCTGTCGCCGTCGGAGGCGGTCTCCGCCCGCCTGCGGCCCGACGCGGGCCTGGTCGTGCGGATCGACCCCGCCCGCCACGCCCGGCGCAGCCGCCTCAAGCTGAGCCTGCTCGACCTCCCACTGCGCCGGGAGCAGATCGCCGACCTGCTCCCGACGGAGGTCCGGGACGAGGTGCTCCGGCTGCGCGAGCGGTTCGGTCCCTGAGGTGGACCGGGTACACCGAGGCGCATGAGCGACCCGGAGCAGGACGCCGTGACCGCATCGCAGGACCCGTACCCCTCGGCCGAGGTGGTGGCCGTGGCGGCGAGCAGCATCCCGGGCGAGTTCCTCGTGCCCGACCTCGTCGCGACGTTCGGCGACCGGCAGCCCGAGTTCCGGGTCGCAGTCGAGGACACCGACTCGGCAGGGGTGTTCGCGGCGCTGCGCGACGGCCGCGCGGAGGTCGGTCTCGCCGGTGTGGAGCCCGACGGGGACGACCTCGAGGCCGAGGTCGTGGGCGCCGACGAGATCGTGCTCGCGGTACCGCGCGGCCACGATCTCGACGGCGGGTCGGTGACCGTCGAGCAGCTGGCCGCGACGGCGCTGGTGGAGCGCGAGGAGGGGTCCGGGACGCGGCGCTCGTTCGCCGACGCCCTGGTCGATCGCGGCACCCCGTTGATCTCCGAACAGGAGTGGACGATCCGCGACACCAACGCGGGCGTGCTCGAGGCGGTGGCCGCCCGCGAGGGCGTCGGGGTGATCAGTGCGTGGGCGCTGTCGGAGCACGGTGACGATGACGTCCGCGCGGTGCGGCTCGACGGCGGCCCGATCGAGCGTTGCCTCTACCTCGTCCTCCGCCGCGACGACGACCTCGGGCCGGCCGCGACGACCTTCGTCGCGTGGGCGCGGGAGCAGATGCGGACCTGATCGTGTCGGCCCCCAGGCCGGCTCATCCGTACCGGAGGATCGAGGCGGGTCTGGCGACCGTGTCCATCGGACCCGGTTGCGACGAGGGCCTCGGGGAGGTCACCCCGCCGTGGCGCGACCGTCGATCTCCACCTCGCAGGCATGATCGGGGGCCCCGACCCCGAGGAGAGCCCGTGTCCGTCCTGACCGCGTTCGCCGAGGCTCTGCGCTCCGGCGCCGTCGAGGTCGTCGACCTCACCACGCCGCTGCAGGAGTCCACGCCGATCCTGGAGCTCCCGGAGCCGTTCGCGAACACCTCGCGGTTCCGGCTCGAGGAGCTCTCGCGTTACGACGACCGCGGCCCGGCCTGGTACTGGAACGACATCCACACCGGCGAGCACACCGGCACCCATCTCGACGCCCCGAACCACTGGGTGACCGGTCGCGAGGGCCCGGACGTCTCGCAGGTGCCGATGTCGACGCTGGTCGCGCCGGCGGCGGTGATCGACATGAGCGCCGAGGTCGGGCAGGACCCGGACTTCCTGCTCGAGGTCGCGCACCTCGAGGCCTGGCAGGCCGAGCACGGGCCCCTTCCCGACGGCGGGTGGCTCCTCTACCGCACCGGGTGGGAGGCCCGGGGCGGCACGCAGGAGGAGTTCGTCAACGCCGACGAGGCCGGCCCGCACACCCCGGGGGTGTCCGCGGAGTGCGCGCGGTGGATCGCCCAGGAGTCGCCGCTGACCGGGTTCGGGGTGGAGACGGTCGGCACGGACGCCGGCGCGGCCGGTGGCTTCGATCCGCCGTTCTCCTGCCACCATTACCTGATGGGCGCGCACCGCTGGGGCCTGACGAGCCTGCGCAACCTCGGCCGCCTGCCCGCCACCGGCGCGGTGCTCGTGGTCAGCCCGCTGCCGATCGTCGGCGGCTCCGGGTCGCCCGCGCGGGTGCTGGCGCTGGTGGAGCGCTGATGACGACGGTCGGGGCGAGCGCAGCGACGGGGAGGACGGTCGCCGAGCAGGTCGGGACGCTGTTCGCGGAGCTCGGGATCGGGCAGGCGTTCGGGGTCGTCGGCAGCGGCAACTTCCATGTCACCAACGCCCTGCGTGCCGCGGGGGTGCCCTACATGGCGGCCCGCCACGAGGGCGGAGCCGCGACGATGGCGGACGCGTACGCCCGCACCTCCGGCGAGGTCACGGTGCTCACCGTGCACCAGGGGCCGGGCCTGACCAACGCCCTCACCGGGATCACCGAGGCGGCCAAGTCGCGGAGCCCGCTGCTGGTGCTGGCCGCGGACACCCCGGGCGCCCAGGTCCGCAACAACTTCCGCGTCGACCAGGACGCCCTCGTCCGCGCGGTCGGTGCGGTGCCCGAGCGGGTGCACTCGCCGGGTTCCGCCGTGGCCGACGTCGTCCGGGGCTACGGCATCGCCCGCGACCAGCGCCGCACCGTCGTGGTGAACCTGCCCCTGGACGTGCAGGCCGCACCCGCCGTCGAGGCCTCCCGCCCGCTCACGACGTGGCGCCCGCCCCGCCCGGACGTCGCCTCCGTCGCGGAGCTCGCCGCACTGCTCGACGGCGCCGAACGCCCGGTGTTCGTCGCCGGGCGCGGGGCCCGCGGCGCGCGGGGCGAGCTGGAGGCGCTCGCCGACCGCTGCGGCGCGCTGCTCGCGACGAGCGCGGTGGCGCACGGTCTGTTCACCGGGTCGCCGTGGTCGCTGGGCATCTCCGGCGGCTTCTCCACCTCGCCGGCCGCCGAGCTGATCGCGGACGCGGACCTGATCGTCGCCTGGGGTGCGTCCCTGACGATGTGGACGACCCGGCACGGCGAGCTCACCGCCGGTGCCACGCTGGTCCAGGTCGACGACACCCCTGAGGCGCTCGGCGCGAACCGGCCGCTCGCGCTCGGGGTGCTCGGCGACGTGGCGGCGACGGCGGCGGACGTGCTGGACGCCTGCGGGAAGACCACCGGCTACCGCAGCGCCAAGGTCGGCGAGCGGATTCGGGCCGAGGCCCGGCCCGCGGCCCCGGCCGAGGTCGTCGGGGACCGCATCGACCCGCGGGTCCTCTCCGCCGCCCTCGACGAGCTGCTGCCCGCCGAGCGCACGGTCGCCGTCGACTCCGGCAACTTCATGGGATATCCGGCGGCCTACCTGCAGGTTCCCGACGAGGCCGGGTTCTGCTTCACCCAGGGCTTCCAGTCGATCGGCCTGGGGCTCGCGACCGGGATCGGTGCGGCCCTCGCCCGGCCCGACCGGCTGACCGTCGCAGCGTGCGGGGACGGCGGGTTCCTCATGGGCATCAGCGAGCTGGAGACCGCGGCCCGACTCGGGCTCGGGATGGTGGTCGTGGTCTACGACGACGCCGGGTACGGCGCCGAGTTCCACCACTTCGCCGACGCCGACCACGCGACCGTCCGCTTCCCGGACACCGACCTCGCCGCGATCGCCCGGGGCTACGGGTGCGACGCGGCGGTGGTCCGCTCGACGGCCGACCTGGCGGTGCTCGGAACCTGGCTCGACGGACCCCGGGACCGCCCGCTCGTGCTCGACGCCAAGGTGGTCGCGGACGAGCCGTCGTGGTGGCTGGCCGAGGCGTTCAAGGGACACTGACGGGATGGACGAGGTGCGGGTGGTGGGCCGGTCCGGGCCGGCGGTGCTCCTGCTGCCCGGGGGCGCGGAGTCGGCCGACGGCTTCTTCCCGGGTCTGGTCGAGGGGCTGGTGGCCGACCCCGGGTGCCGGGTGCTGCTCCACGACCGGCCCGGCACCGGACGCGCGACGACGACCGGTCGTCTCGACGGCGCGGCGGAGCACCTCGCACGGGTGACGCGGGACCACGGCCCGGTGGTCGTCGTCGGGCAGAGCCTGGGTGGAGCGGTCGCGACCCTGTTCGCGCGCGACCATCCCGAGCTGGTCGCCGCCCTGGTCCTGCTCGACCCGACCCCGATCAACGCCCCGCGGGTCTGCACCCGCCTCGAGCGCACGATGCAGGCTCTCGGGGTGCTGTGCCGGGTCCCGGTGCTCCACCGGCTCCTCGCCCGCGCGCTCCGGGCCCAGCTCGCCCGCGAACGCCGCCGGCTCGACCTGCGCCCGGACTGCGCGGAGGCGCACGAGCGGATCAGCGACGCGGACCTCCCGACCCTGGCCCGCTCGGTGGAGGGGCTCGCGTCCCTCTCGCGCGGCTTCCGCGAGGCGGACCTGCCGTCGCCACCCGCCGTCGTCGTGACCGCGGACCGGAAGCCGGGGCACCCGATCCGTCAGGCCCACGAGCGCCTGGCGGCAGCCCTCGGCGCGCAGGTCGTGAGGTGGCTCGGAGCGGGCCACGACCTGCACCTCGACCATCCCGACGAGACCCTGGCGGTCGTCCGCGAGGTGGCTGCGACCCCGCTTCGCTAGTCCGAGCGCTGTGATCCGGGACCGATTGCCGCGGCGCGCCGGATCGGACTACCGTCCGGCCCGTCGCGAAAAACGGCGCCCTCCCCGGGCGTCGCGTACACATCGGGCAGCTCCTGCCCGGTCAGCGTCCCACTGCTGACCGACCGAGGAGTGCTCCGTGCCGCAGACCATGCCGCAGACCATGCCGCCGACCATCGCCGTCGTCGGGGCCGGGCTCGGCGGGCTGATGCTCGCCCGCGTGCTCCAGGCCCACGGCGTCGCCGTGACGGTCCACGAGGCCGAGGCCTCGGCGGCCGCCCGCGCCCAGGGCGGCCTGCTCGACATCCACGAGGAGACCGGGCAGGTCGCGCTGCGCGCCGCCGGTCTGCACGACGCGTTCCTCGGCCTGGTCCGCCCGGGCGAGGACGCCAAGCGCGTGGTCGACCGGCACGGCACGGTGCTGCTCGACCGTCCCGGCGATCCCGACCCGTCGCGCCCGGAGGTCGACCGGGGTGAGCTCCGGTCCCTGCTGATCTCCTCGCTCGCCCCCGGCACGATCGCGTGGGGCCACGCGCTCGTCTCCGTCCGCCCCGGTCGCGACGGCGGGTCCGAGCTCGCGTTCGCGGACGGGTCCACCGCGCGGGCCGACGTCGTCGTCGGCGCGGACGGGGCCTGGTCGCGGGTGCGCCCCCTGCTGACCCCGGCGACGCCGGTCTACAGCGGGACGTCGTTCATCGAGGTCGCCGTCGACGCCGGTGCCGCCGAGCACCGGGAGAGCGTCGAGACGATCGGGCGCGGCACGCTCATGGCGGTCGAGCCGGGCCGGGGCATGATGATCCACCGCTACGCGGACGGGCGGGTGCGTGGCTACGTGGCCCTCACCCGGCCCGAGGAGTGGGTGCGGGCGATCGACCTCGACGACCGGCCGGCCGGCCTGCGACGCATCGCCGCCGAGTTCGACGGCTGGTCCCCGCTGCTGACCGCCTTCGTCACCGGGAGCGTCGCCGTCCCGTGGCTCCGCCCGATCCACGCCCTGCCGGTCGGGCTCACGTGGGACCGGGTGCCCGGCGTGACGCTCGTCGGGGACGCCGCGCACCTGATGTCCCCGTTCGCGGGCGAGGGCGCGAACGTCGCGATGCTGGACGCGGCGGAGCTGGCGACCGAGCTGGTCACCCGACCCGACGTCGGGACCGCGCTCGCCGCCTACGAGGAGCGCCTGTTCCCGCGGAGCGCGGAGGTCGCGGGCCGCTCGGCGCGGAACCTGGAGCAGTTCTTCGGACCGGGAGCCCCGCACAGTGTGGTCGCGCTGTTCGGCGGCGCCTCCTAGTGCTTCCTACGCCGAGGCCCCGAGGCCGAGCATGCGCACGGCGTTGTCCTTGAGGATCAGCGGCCGCACCTCGTCCTTGATCTCGAGGGTGTCGAAGTCCGCCCGCCAACGGTCGGGGGTGATCACCGGGAAGTCGGAGCCGAAGAGGACCTTGCGCCTGAGCATGGTGTTCGCGGCGCGCACCAGCTGGGGTGGGAAGTACTTCGGCGACCAGCCGGACAGGTCGATGTAGACGTTGGCCTTGTGCGTGGCGATCGAGATCGCCTCGTCCTGCCAGGGCACGGAGGGGTGGGCGAGGACGACGGTGAGCGTCGGGAAGTCCGCGGCCACGTCGTCGAGGTACATCGGGTTCGAGTACCGCAGCTTGATGCCCCGCCCGCCGGGCAACCCCGCGCCGATCCCGGTCTGCCCGGTGTGGAACAGGGCCGGGACGCCGAGCTCGGCGATCGCCTCGTAGAGCGGGTAGAAGCGGACGTCGTTCGGCTCGAACTCCTGCATGCTCGGGTGGAACTTGAAGCCGCGCACGCCGTGCTCGGTGACCAGGCGGCGTGCCCGGGCCACCGCGGCCTTCCCGCCGTGCGGGTCGACCGAGCCGAACGGGATGAGGACGTCCGGGTGCTCCGCGGCGCGGTCGGCGATCTCCTCGCTGGACAGCGGCGGGTGCCCGGTGCCCGCGGGCGCCTCGACGGTGAAGACGACCGCCGCGGTCCGCCGCGCCCGGTAGTGCTCGGCGATGGTCTCCACGGTCGGCGTGCGGTCCTGGTCGGGGTGGAAGTACTTCGCCGACGCGTCGAGCAGTTCCTGGTCGAGCGAGGTGCAGCCGTGGCCGTCCTGCTCGACGTGGACGTGCACGTCGACGGCATCGAGGGCGTTCACGTCCACGGGGCCTCCCGGGGTCGGGTCGTGCGGGGTCACGACCAGGTGTACCCGGAGGTCTAGCGT
The DNA here is from genome assembly GCF_037401875.1 of Actinomycetospora aurantiaca. Taxonomy (NCBI): domain Bacteria; kingdom Bacillati; phylum Actinomycetota; class Actinomycetes; order Pseudonocardiales; family Pseudonocardiaceae; genus Actinomycetospora; species Actinomycetospora aurantiaca. The sequence goes on from NZ_JBBEGN010000003.1 coordinate 99,291, forward strand.
CGGGCGCGTGGACGGCTCATGACCCTGCGCTCGCTGGCCCTCTTCGTGGTGGCCGCCCTGTTCGAGATCGGGGGCGCCTGGCTGGTGTGGCAGAGCGTCCGCGAGGGCCGGGCGTGGTGGCTCGCCGGCCTGGGCGTCATCGCCCTCGGGCTGTACGGGTTCGCCGCCGCGCTGCAGCCCGAGGCCCAGTTCGGCCGCATCCTCGCCGCCTACGGCGGCGTCTTCGTCGCCGGGTCCCTGCTCTGGGGGGTCCTCCTCGACGGCTACCGGCCCGACCGCTTCGACGTCATCGGCGCCCTCGTCTGCCTCGTCGGCGTCGCCGTGATCATGTACGCGCCGCGCTGACCGGCTCAGGTCGTCGTCACGAGATCCTTCTCGACCAGGCTCCGCCCCGCAGCGACGATCGCCTCCTGCGGGTCGCGCGGCCGCCAGTCCAACCGCTGCCGGGCGCGCTCGTTCGAGACCTTCTTGACGTGGCCCAGCTCGGCCGCCGCGGTGCGGAGCTCCGTCGAGAACAGCGCTCCCGCCCGGACGACGAGGTTCGGGATGGTCCGGGTCGGCACGCGGGAGGCCGCGTCGCCGAGCTGTTCCCGCAGGATCGCGCCGATCCGGCGCATCGGGATCGCGTCCCCGGTCGAGAGGAGGAACCGCCGGCCGGCCGCGTCCGGCGCGGTCATGCCGCTGACGTGCGCGCTCGCCACGTCCCGGACGTCCACCACCGGGATGGCGATGTCCGGGTAGCCCGGCAACGCCCCGGCGAGCATGCGCCGGACGAGCTGGTTGGACCCGGAGATGTCCCGACCCAGCACCGGGCCCATGACGGCGACCGGCAGCATCGTCGTGAGCTCGAGGTCCTCGCCCTCGACGAACTCCCACGCCGCGCGCTCGGCGAGGGTCTTGCTCCGCCCGTAGGCGTCCATCCCCGGGCCGTCGAGCACGGACCAGTCGTCCTCAGTGAACGTGTGGTCGGTGCGCGGATGGCCGAAGCCGACCGCGTGGAAGGCGGACGTGAGCACCACCCGCCGCACCCCGCCGTCGCGCGCGGCACGCAGGACGCGCAGCGTGCCCTCGCGGGCGGGCCGGATGACGTCGTCCTCGTTCCCGACATGGCCCGGCGCGACCGGCGAGGCGACGTGCAGCACGACGTCGCAGCCCGCGACCGCCTCCGCCCACCCGGCGTCGTCGGTGAGGTCGGCGGCGACGAAGGTCAGGTGCTCGCCGTGCACCAGGCCCGCGTCGGTGAGCACGGCTCGGACCGTGTCCTGCTTGGCGAGGGAACGCACCGTCGTCCGGACGAGGTGGCCCTGCTCGAGGAGCTGCAGGATGCAGTGCCCGGCGATGAAGCCGGACCCGCCGGTCACGAGGACGCGCTGCTGCGGGGTGGTCATGGTGCTCCGGGGATCGACGGTCGGGGACGGGAGCGATCCTCCGCTCGACGCCGGGACGGGCCCAGAGGCCGGGTCAGCCGTAGGTCCGGCAGTCCCAGCTTCCGGGCTCAGCCCTGTCGGGCGCCGGGGGCGCCGGCGTCGAGGGGCACCCCGGTCAGCTCCTGCGAGACCTCCCAGACGCGCGCCGCCTCCTCGGCGCTGCGCAGCGGGCGGTAGAGGCGCTGCTCGGCGGGGGCGCCGCGCACCTGGCCGAGCCCGTTCGGCCCGTAGAACCCGCCGTCGTGGACCTCGGGGGAGGTCGCCGCGTACAGGGCGGGGAGCAGGGCGGTCCCGACGGTGCCCGCGAGGCCCCACCGCGACAGGGTCCGGATGACCGCGATCTGCGGGGTGTCCCGGTCGCGACCGACCTCCGGGCGCGCGGCGAGCAGGTTCGTCGGGACGACACCGGGGTGCGAGAGGGTGCTGGTGATGCCCCACCCGCCGGCCCGGCTCCGTCGGCCCAGCTCGAGCGCGAAGAGCCCGAAGGCGATCTTCGACTGGGCGTAGGCGGCCCCGCCGTCGTAGGAGCGCTCCAACTGCAGGTCGTCCCAGTGGATCGACCCCGAGCGCGCGGCGATGCTGAGCTGCGAGGTCACCCGTGCCCGGCCGGCGCGGAGCAGCGGCAGCAGGTGGGCGACGAGGGCGACGTGGCCCAGGTGGTTCGTCCCGAACTGCAGCTCGAAGCCGTCCGCCGTGGTCTGCCGGTCGGGTGGGGTCATGACGCCGGCGTTGTTGACCAGCAGGTGGATCGGACGGCCCTCGGCCCGCAGCGCGGCGCCGAGCGCGGCGACGGACGCGAGCGAGGACAGGTCGAGCTCACGGAGCGAGACCTCTGCGCCGGGGGTGCGCTCGCGGATCGCGGCGACGGCGGCCTGCCCCTTGCGCGGATTCCGGACGGGCAGGACGAGCTCGGCTCCGGCGGCGGCGAGCCGCGCGGCCAGGCCCAGTCCGACGCCGTCGCTGGCGCCGGTGACGACGGCGCGACGGCCGGTGAGGTCGGGAACGGAGATGTCGGGTGTGCGGGACATGGTGGGTCTCCTTCGGACTAACGAGGGTCAGGCGAGGGCGGGGGAGGCGGGGGAGATCGCGCGGCGGGCCGCGACGAGGGTGACGGCGGCCAGGACGGCGAACACGGGCGCGGCGGCGACACCGAGCGCGGCCAGGACGGCGGGCTGGTCGGCGGCGTAGGCGACGCCCCGCGCGCCGAGGTTCACGGCGTGGATCGCGACGCCGGCCAGCGTGCTCAGCGTGTAGACCCGCAGCAGCCGCGGGTCGTCGCGCCAGTCGGCGGGTCCGCCGGCGAGGCGGTTCAGGACGATCCCGATGACGGGGCGGCGCACGAGCACCGAGCCGAGGAACACCACCCCGAGGGCGGCCGGGATCAGTGTGGGCAGCAGGAAGAACGCCCGGGCCTCACCGGAGAGGGCGGCGACGGCGGCGCACACGCCCGCGACGGCGAGGCCGACCACGGCGCCGCGGAGCGACTCGCGCCGGGCGAGCCGGATGCCGAACGCGACCGGAGCGGCCACGGCGAGGGCGACGAAGGCCCAGGTCAGACCAGCGAGGGCGTCGGCGACGACGAACGCGACGGCCGGTGTGGCCGCGATCAGGATGCCCGTCACGCCGCCCGAACGGGCGAGGCTCCCGCGCAGCGCCCCGGCGAGCGTCGTGCCTTCGTCGACGGCGGGTGGGGTGTCGTCCGGCATGGGCGCTCCTTCGATCGGGATGGCGACACCGTCGACGGTGGCCCGTGATCGAAGGGACAACCACGGCCTGCCGATCCGTGGCTGCGCGGGCCGCCCCGGCGCTGAGAGGGGGATCGACGATCCGTGGTCCGGATCCCGTGATCACCGGTAGGAACGGGCAGCAGTCCAGGAGAGGGCGGACCCCGTGATCGGCCTTCCCGCAGCACTCCGTACCCGCTGATCGTCGGCGCCGCCATGGCCGGGCCGACGTCAGTGGCGCCGTGCAGTCCCAGGAGGGCGCGGCGCCACTGACCACGGTCGGCGACGCGGCCGACGGGCGAGTGCGTGCCTCCGACCGCTCAGTGCAGGGAGGGCGCCACGGGAAACGGCAGCCCACAGATCGCGACGCGGTGATCGACGAGCCCTCCCGGTACCCGCTCACCCATGCGGACCGCCGCAGGTACTCGCTCAGCAGACGAGGCCCGCCGCGCAGCTCGTCGGGTAGGTGGTCGGTGGCGTGGTCGGTCTCGTCGGCTCGGTCGGGCGGGTGGTGCGCGTGGGCTCGACACGGTGGCTCTCCGTGGCGTGCTCGGAGGAGGACCGGGGCTCCGGGGCGGAGGAGCCGCCCGACCCGCCGTCGCACCCGGCGAGGACGCCCAGCACGAACACGGCGGCGGCGAGGACGACGACGGGGCGGGTGCGGTGCGGCACGGGGGACTCTCTCCTCGGGGTCACGGCGTCGCGCCGAACGGGGTGGCGTCCTGGCGGCAGACCGTGCCCGGGCGGGGCAGCGTCCCGTCCACCAGGTAGGCGCGTTCGGCGTCGGGCGCACACCGGCTGGGGTTGAGCAGGGACGTGTGGCCGTAGCCGACCACCGTGAGGAGCCGCGCGTTGCGGAGCTCGGTCGACATCAGCACGGAGTTCTGGAAGGGCGTCGACGGGTCGCGGGTGGGTCCGAGGACGAGGATCGGTGCCTGGTTGCGGTTGAACGGCCCCCGGTAGGGGTCGGCGGCCCGCACCGGCCACGTCGAGCACGGCTCGTCGCCCCACACCGCGTTGAGGCCGAAGGGCCCGTTCGCGGCCTGCGACACGCGCGCCAGCGGACCGAACAGACCCGGCGGGGGGACCGCCGCGTCGCCGCACGTCACCGCGTAGCCCTGCTCGGGGCCGTCGTAGGAGCTCGGCGGAGGCAGCGGCCCGTCGGGACCGACCGGCGGCAGGGGTGCGTCCCGTGCGTCCCAGATCGCCTTGAGCCCGGCGGCCACCCCGGCCCACCCGGCCGACCCGCCGCCGGACACCGGGCTCGTGAAGGGGAAGGCGATGTCGAGGCCGTTCGAGATCCGGGAGACGAGCGCCGGCCCGGTGATGAGCTCGTTCCGCGGGGCGAACCAGATCGGACCCTTCTGCAGGCGTGCGAGCAACTGGTTCCACCGCTCGACGGTGGCCTGCGGTGAACCCATCGAGAAGGCGCACCGGGACGTGTCCACCTGCCCGCACAACCGCAGCAGGTCGCCGAACACCGAGCTCGCGCCGGCGTCGGACCCGACGCGCATCGAGATGCTGCGGGTGGTCACCGGGAGGTTCCGGTCGGTCCACGCCGACGGGGCGAGGTTCCCGTCGAGCACCATCGCGCGGACCTTGTCGGGGAACATGTTCGCGTACGTGGCGCCGAGGAAGGTGCCGTAGGAGAGCCCGAGGTAGGTCAGCTTCGCGTCGCCGACGGCCTGCCGGAGCAGGTCGAGGTCGCGGGCGGTGTCCGCGGTGTTCGAGTGCTCGAGCAGAGCGCGGTCCCGCGCCGCACACGCCTGCCCGAACCGGCGCCAGGTGTCGACGTAGGCCGTGGCCTGCGCCGGCGTCGTCGGGTAGTCGGCGGAGTCGCCGAGGAAGCGGCCCTCGGCCTCCTGGCTGTCGAAGCACTGCACCGCGGTGCTCTCCCCGACGCCGCGCGGGTCCCAGGAGACGAGGTCGAACCGGTCCGCCAGCCCGGCGGGCACGAGGTTCACCCAGGAGGTGATCTGTCCGGTGCCCGTCCCGCCCGGTCCGCCCGGGTTGAGGAAGAGCGAGCCGATCCGCGGGCCGGTCGCGGGCTTGCGGACGACGGCGAGCGAGATCGTCCGCCCGCGCGGGTCGCGGTGGTCCAACGGCACGGTCGCCGTCGCGCACTGGAAGCCGGCCTGGGCGGGCGGAGAACCGTCGTCGCACTTCCCCCACGCCAGGGGCGGGACGGCGGGCCCCGGCGGGGGTGCGGCCCACCCGGTGCCGGTGAGCACGGCGGCGAGCAGGGTGGCGACGGCGGTCACGAGCAGCGCTCGCGTCATCGGGGTCCTCTCCCGGAACAGGGGCGCGGGGCGGTCAGGCCGACGGCCCGGGCGTCGAGCCCTCGGGTCGGGCGGGAGCACGCCCGCCACGGGGAGCGGCGGCCGTGACGGGGTCGAGGTCGCGCGCCTCCTCCCAGGTGTCGCGGTAGGCGCCGTACCCCAGGCGGGCGCGGGTCGCGACCAGCAGGACGATCATGATCACGACGGCCGCGAGCAGGAGGCCGATCCCGTTCGCGAGCTGGGCGGAGTCGGGGTCGATCACGCCGCGCTCGCCGAGCCGGGTCATGTAGGTCTGGGTCCCGTCGACCGAGCCGTGCAGCATGATCACCAGCAGCAGGCTCGCCCGGGTGTGGTTCGACAGCCAGGTGAACAGGAACGTCATCGCCGTCGTCAGGACGGAGAAGATGATCAGGGACTGGAGCCCCGCGGCCAGGTCGGACCCGAACCACATCGGGGCGTAGAGGAAGAAGTGCCAGGCGCTCCACAGGAGCCCGAGCACCAGCGTGCCCCTGGCCGGGCCGAGCCGGTACTGCATCCGCGGCAGCGCGAACCCGCGCCAGCCCGACTCCTCGAACAGCGGCCCGAAGACGAAGTGCGCGAGGTAGGCCAACGGGTACGAGACGAGGGCCGCGGGCGTCAGCGCGAGCAGCGTGTCGGACGCGCCGAGCAGGGTCGCGACGATCATGCCGCCGACCGGCAGGGCGAGGATCGCCACCGCCCACCAGCCGATGCCGACCCGCCACGTCAGCAGACGTTCGCGGTAGCGGCGCAGGCCGTCGCGGCCCTCGGTCACCCAGATCATGAACACCGCGGTCCCCGTGACACCGACGGCGATCGCGGGGAGGACGGCGGGGTTCGGAGCCGCGGTGGACGGCTCGAACACCGGGAGCCCGAGGATCACCACCGGGCTCCACAGCAGCCACGTGACGGCGTAGGAGAGGACGAAGAAGGAGACGAGCGGGCGTCGTCGGAGGAGCTCGAGCGCCGGCGAGCGGCGCTCCTCCGGGGTGGACGAGGCAGCGGACATCGGATCCCCCGGGAGCGGCGAGCGCGAGGTCCGGCACTCGCCGGACCGCTTGATCGAAGCCGGTGTGTGGGCCGGGTGAGATCCCTCGAAGTGAGTAGTTCACGCGGTGTGCCACGTCGTGTCCGCACCGCGACCACGAGGCCCGTGCCCGGACGCGCGGTCCCGGGTAGCGTCCGATCCGCCCGGGAGAGAGGACACGTCGAACGACATGGCGCGTCGGTGGCGGCCCCATCGTCCGGGGCCGGACTGTCCCTGGTGTCCCGTCCCTCGTTGTGGACCCGCCTCGAGCAGGGGGCGCGGTCCTCGCTCACCACGGTCGTCGGTCCGCCCGGCGCCGGGAAGACGATGCTCGTCGCGGACTGGCTCGACCGGTCACCCGCGGCGCCCGCCCGCTCGGCGTGGCTGACCCTGGAGAGCGCCGACCGGGCGTCCGACGCGTTCTGGAGCGCGGTCCTCGACGCGCTGCGTGCCGTCGACGCCCTGCCCGACGGCTCCGCCCTCGCCGACCTCCGCCCGGCACCCGTCGTCGACGACGCCTTCGTCGACGCCCTGGTGGAGGGCCTCGCGGAGCTGCCGGCGCCGGTCGTCCTCGTCCTCGACGACGTGCACCGGCTCGGGACGACGCTGCCGACCGGCCTGGACGCGGTCCTCGCCACGACGGACGCGCTGCGGATCATCGCCCTGGGCCGGGGAGCACTGCCCGTCGCCCGGCCCCACCTCCTGCTCGCCGGTCGGCTGACGGAGATCGGGCCCACCGACCTGGCGTTCACCGCGGGGGAGATCGACGAGCTGTTCGCGGGCACCGGCGTCGCGCTCGACGGAGCCGCCCTGCACGCGGTGACCGAGCGGACCCACGGCTGGGCCGCTGCGGTCCGCGTGGCGGCGGTCCGCTGGGCCGAGGAGGGCGAACGCGGGCTGGCCCGGCTCGGGCACGACGGCCCGCTGGCGGACCTCCTCGCGGCGGAACTGCTGGACGGGCTCGACGACGAGCGGGACCTCCTCGTGCGGTGCGCCCCCGTCGCCGCGCTGACCGCGGAGCTCGCCGCGGTCCTCGACTCGGGGGAGGCGACGCCGTCGCAGGCGGCCGTCGAGCGTGCCCGGGACCGTCTCGAGCGCCTGGCCGACCGGCACGCCCTGGTCGCCCGGATGGCGCCGACCGGCTCCGCGCCCGGGACCACCTGGTACGCCTGCCACCCGCTGCTGCGCGACCTGCTGCGCACCCGGCTCGCCCAGGATCCCGCGGCGTTCCGGCGGGCGCACGTCCTCGCCGCCGCCTGGTCCGAGGACCGGGACCGTCCCATCGAGGCCCTCGAGCACGCGATCACCGCCGAGGACTGGTCGCTGGTCGCCGACATCGCAGTGCGCAGCGCTGCCGCACGATTCGTCGGGGAGGAGCGCACGGCACTGCTCGACGCCCTGGCCCGCATCCCGAGGGCCCGGGCCCAGGGCGACGTCGCGCTGACCACGGCACTCGCCGCGCTGGCCTACTGCCGGTTCGACGTCGACGACCTCGCCCGCCAGATCGCCGCCGCCGATGCGGCCCTGGCGACCGACGCCGGCGCCCCACCCGGCTCGGTGCGGCGGGGCTCGGCGCTCGTCGTCCTGCGGGTGGTCGAGGCGGCGCTCGCCAAACTCAGCGGCGACGCCGAGCGCATGCTCACCGCGGCCCGCGCGGCGGCGGCGGAGGTGGCCGCGCTCCCGGCCAGGGAGGTCCCGGGGTGGGCGGTCTACGAGGACGTCACCGAGGTCAACGTCGGCCTGGCCGAGATGTGGAGCGGCGCCTTCGACACGGGCAGCCGGCGGCTCGCCACGCGCACGGTCGTGGGGGCCGGCACCGCCACCTTCGGCCTGCACGCCGCCGGGCTCCGTGCCCTGGGCCTCGTCGTCGGCGGGCACCCGGTCGAGGCCGACCGGCTGGCCGAGCGTGCGCTGGAGCGGGCGCGGGGCCTGGGCTGGGACCACATGCCGACGACCGCGGCCGCCTGGGCCGCCGCGGCGCTGGCCGCGCTGGAACGCGGCGACCTCGTGGTGGCCGGGGCGTCCGTCGACGCCGTGCGGACGCTGTCCTCGCACCTCGGGGTCGACTGGCTGGTGCAGACCGCGATCGACCTCGCCGACGTCGGCGTCCACCTGCTCGGGCGGGACGTCGCCGCGGCCGCCGACGCGCTCGCGGGGGTCGACCGACGGATCTCCGCAGGGCGCTCGACCGGGATCCTGCCGACGTGGACCGACTACGTCGGTGCCCAGGTCGAGCTCGCGTCCGGCCACCCCGACGCGGTGCTCGCCCGCCCGGCCGTGACGCGGCGGCGTTCCGGGCGGAGATCCGAGTCCGGTGCCACGGAACTCTCCCTCGACGACCGCCTCGCCGGTCTCGCCGCCCGCGCCCTGCTCATGACGGGGGAGGCCGACGAGGCGGCCGCCGCGCTCACCGACGTGCGCCCCGCCGGCGACCTCGACCCCGTCACCCGGATCGAGACCGACCTGGCGCGAGCCGTCCTGTGGGGCACGACCGGCGGGTCGAAGGGGGCCGCCCGGACGCTCGCCGATGCGCTGCGCCGCGCCGGGGACCACTCCGTGCTCCGCCCGCTGCTCCTCGCCGAGCCCGCCCTCGCCTCGCTGCTCGACGACCACGTCCGGCGCGGGCCGCACGCGCCGGGGGCGTCCCGCGCCACCGTCGCGCTGGCGGCACGGGTGCGCCGGGCGCGCCCGGCCCCGCCCGCACCCGTCGTCGGGAACGACTCCGACCTGACCACCCGCGAACGGGAGGTCCTGCAGTACCTGCCCTCGTTGCTGACGGTCCCGCAGATCGCGGGACAGATGCACCTGACGGCGCACACCGTGCGCCACCACCTCAAGGGCCTCTACCGGAAGCTGGAGGCCGCGAACCGCCGGGAGGCGGTCGCGGCAGCCGTGGGCCGCGGGTTGATCACCGCGCCCACGGACCTCGACCGGCAGGTGTAGGGCTCAGTCCTGCGTCACGTAGGTGGGCAGGATCGCGTCCGCGGCCTCGACGAGGGTCATCGGCTCGACGAGCAGGTGCTGGGCGCCGACGGAGATGTCGCGTAGGCAGCGCCCGAGGACGCTGGGGTTCCGGATCGACGCGCTGCCGCCCCAGCTGTAGGCGAAGGTCACCACGTCGCGTGCGACCTGCTGGACCCATGTGGTGACCTGGCGCAGCCGCGCCCGCTGCTCGGCGGTGATCTCCTGCCCGCTCACCGCGGTGGCCTCGGCGTCGGCATGGGCGTCGTAGACGTAGCGGCGCGCGGCCTGCAGCAGGGCCTCGAAGGTCATGAACTCCCGCCGGAACATCGGGGAGTCGCCGACCACGGTCGCGTACCCGGGACGGGACTTCGCCGAGGCGATGCGGGCGATCTCCTCCAGCGCGCGCTGGGCGATGCCGAGGGCGACCGGCGCGTGCCCGCCGACCCCGATGCCGAGCAGGCCCAGCCGGAAGACCGGCTCGGGTCGGGTCGGCACCGTCGAGAAGGTGTCCATGGTGTGGGCCTCGGGGACGAAGAGGTCGGTCACCGCGTAGTCGTAGCTGCCGGTGCCCTCCATGCCCATGACGTCCCAGCCGGCGAGGAACTCGACCTCGTCGCGCGGGACGAAGGCGACCCGGCACACCGGGCCGCCGTTCGCGTCCAGCTCCGGGGTGCCCTCGTCGGTCTGCACGACGAAGCCCGCGCCGATCCAGGACGCGTGCCCGGTGCCGCTGCCGAACCCGTACCGGCCGGTGACGCGGTATCCGCCCTCGACCCGCCGTCCGGAACCCGTCGGCAGGATCATCCCGGCGGTGATCCCGCGCTGCGCGCCGGCGAAGAGATCCCGGGCGCCCTGGTCGGACAGGAAGCCCGCCGCGATGCCGGTGCTGAAGGCGTTCGACATGACCGCCCAGCCGACGGACCCGTCCGCGCGGGCGAGCTCCTCGACCATCTTCAGGGACTCGACGATCCCCAGTCCCGCACCGCCGAGCTCGCGCGGCACCAGCGCCCAGAAGATCTCCCGCTCCACCAGCGCCTCGACGACGGGACGGGTCAGCGTGCCGCCGGACTCGATGGCGTCGGCCTCGGAGTCGATGAGCGCGGTGAGCGAGCGGGCCCGGGCGGGGTAGTCGCCGGGCAGGTCCGCCCCGGTGAGGTCCGGTGCGGCGAGGGTGTCCGTCATCTGGTGCTCTCCGTGATCCTGGTCTGCGGTGACCTGGACCACGTTCCGCGCCGCGGTGTCCCGGTGGGACCGGGGGACCACGTGGTCCGTCACGTGGTCACGCGGGTCCCCGAGGCGATCGCGGCGACGAGCTGGGTGCGGTTGTCCATGCCGAGCTTCTGCAGGATGTGCTCGACGTGGCCCTCCACGGTGCGGTGGGAGAGCACGAGCTTCGCGGCGATCTGCTTGTTCGACAGGCCGTGCGCGACGTGGGCCGCGACCTCCCGCTCGCGCCGGGAGAGGCCGGTGAGTCCGGGTCCCGAGGGACGGTCGTCCCGCTCGGGGGCGCTGGTGCCGGCGGCGAACGCGGTCAGCTCGCCCAGTGTCATCGCCGCGCCGCGTCGCTGGCAGGCGGCGAACCGCGCGGGCCCGAGCTCGCGGCTCACCCGGCGCACGAACCGGGACCGACGCTCGATCCAGGCCTCGGAGCCGTAGAGCTGCTGCCCGAAGGCACCCCAACGTGCCGACGAGGCGCCCAGCAGCACCGCCGCCCGCTCCGCGGACCCGGCGCCGGCCTCGGCCCACCCGAGCAGCTCCAGGGCGAGCGGGGTCCCGACGGCGTCGGCGAAGCCGGACTGGAGCCGCAGGCTCTCCCGGGCGGAGGCGGCGGCCCGGTCGTAGTCCTCCCGCCCCAGCGCCACCAGGCCCTCGCCGTACACCGCGTAGGAGAGCATCCACGCCTCGCCGGCGTCCTCGGCGACGTGGCGCACCGTCGCGAACAGCTCCGCGGCCTCGTCGGTGCGCTCCGCGAAGCACGCCAGGAGCCCCAGGTGCACCCGCGCGGTGCACGGCAGGTCGACGCGGGTCGCCGGTGCGTCCTCGTACCGCGCGACGGCGTCGAGGAGCAGCTCGCGGGCCCGGGAGAGCTCGCCGTCGTAGAACGCCGAGAGGCCCTGGGCGTTGAGCGCGAACGACGCCGCGGTCGGCTCGCCGACGTCGTCGGCCAGTTCGGGAACGCCCGCGAGACGCTCGGCGGCCGCGGCGCGGTCGCCGATCAGCACCTGCACCATCCCGAGCGTGGCGAGGGCTCGCACCCGCTGACCGGGCGTCAGGCCGGGCGAGACGAGCAGGCGCTCGAGCCAGACGACGTGCTCGGCGGAGGAGAACCCGCACGCCCACAGGAACCAGGGGCCCGCGAGGAGGTCCGTCGCGGCCGCGAGGTCGTCGGTGCCGGGGGCGAGTGCGGCCTGGAGGGCGGCGCGGACGGTCGGGAGGTCGGCCTGGAGCCGGGCGGCGACCTCGGCCTGGCGGACGGTCATCCAGTCCGCCACCGAGCGCTCCACCAGGTCCCGGCACCAGGCGACCAGCCGCGCGTCCAGCGCGGCGCGGTCCGCCTCGGTGAGCGCCGCCTGGCCGTACTCCCGGATCGGTTCCAGCACCCGGAACCGGACCCGACCGCCCACCTCGACGCGGCGCAGCACGGACTTCCCGACGAGGTCGTAGAGGCAGTCCAGGACGGCGGCCTCGGGGAGATCCTCGTCGGCGCACACGGCGGCGGCCATGCCGGCGTCGAAGCCGCCGGCGAACACCGAGCAGCGTGCCCACATCAGCCGCTGCTCCTCGGAGCACAGCTCGTAGCTCCATCCGATGGCGGCCTCGAGACTCGCGTGCCGCTCCTGGCCGCGGCGGGACCGGCTGGAGAGCAGGGTCAGCCCCCGGTCGAGCCGGTCGGCGAGCTCGCGCAGCGACAGCACGCGCAGCCGGATGCAGGCCAGCTCGATGGCCAGCGGGATGCCGTCCAGACGACGGCAGATCCGGCGGACGTCGGCGGCGTCGGCGGGGGTGGGGGAGAAGTCGCTGAGCACCTCCCGGGCCCGGCTGACGAACAGGGCGACGGCCGTGTCCTGGTCGTCGTCCTCCCCGCCGACCGGCAGCGGCTCGAGGAACTCGACGTCCTCGCCGGGCAGGTCCAGCAGTTCCCGGCTGGTGACGAGGATGCGCAGGCGGGACGTCGAGCGCAGGAGGAACTCCACGAGCTCGGCCGCCGCGTCCCGCACGTGCTCGCAGTTGTCGAGCACCAGCAGCAGCTGGGCGTCCCGGACGTGGGCCGCGACGGCGGTGGCCGCCGACCCCCCGTGGTGGACCAGACCGAGGGCGTCGACCACGGCCTGCCCGACGAGCGCCGGGTCGCGCAGCGTCGAGAGCTCCACGAGCCGCACGCCGTCGGTGAACGCGCGCCGGTACTCGTGGGCGGCCTGCACCGCGAGCCGCGTCTTCCCGACCCCGCCGGGTCCCGCGATCGTCACCAGCCGGTGCCGGCCCAGGCGGGCGCGGACCGCGGCGAGCTCGGGGCGGCGCCCGATGAAGTCGGTGGCGAAGCAGGGGAGACCCGGGGCAGGGGTCCGCGGCCCGGCCGGGGAGGCGTCGTCCCGGCGGAGTGCGGCGACGCGGCGGGCGAGCGTGGTGCGGGAGCGGTCCCAGCCGATCCGGTCGGCGATCTGCTCGACGGTCAGGCCGGGGGACTCGTGGAGCAGGTCGCGGACGACGTCGTCGTAGGCGTCGGCGGTCGAACCGCGGCGGGGACGGTGGTCGGGCGGGGGCTCGGAGAACGAGAGCGCGCGGCGCACGGTGTTGCGCGACATCGTGAGCGTCGCGGCGATCTGCTTGATCGGCGTGCCCTCGGCGTGCAACCGGCGGATCTCCGTCCACTCGTCCGCGTTCACGTCCCCTCCCCGGGGCCTCGTCGTCGAGGTGAGCACGGTCACGATGCGAGAGGCGGAGCACGAGGGTCAAGGCGGTCGACGTCCGGGCGCGTGGAACCACCCGGGTGCGGGGGTCAACATCGACCACGCCGGCTCCCCGGAACCCGTGGACCCGGCTCCCGAGCTGGGTGGGCGTGCGCGCGGGGCGGACCACGTGGAGCGACGGTGACGGCGGCCCCCGGCGCCGCTCCACGATCACCGCCGACACCGGCCGGCTCCCCGCCGACCGGGCGCCGACGCGGAGGTTCCCCGGATGTCGAACGCCCAAGCCCTGACCGACGCCTTCGCGGCGGCCGACCGCGGGGACGCCGGCCCGCTGCTCGCCCTGCTCGACGACTCGATGACGTGGGCCGGGTTCACCCTGGACGGGACGCAGGCGGTGTACTCCAAGGAGGAGTTCCTCGGCGCGTTCGGCGTGCTCGCGAAGCTCGACGAGTCCCGCAACGAGGTGACCTGGACCGACGAGACCCCGGAGGGCCTCGTCGTCGCGTACGTCCAGATCTACCGGCGCCTCGGGGACGACGTCCTCGACGTCACCATGGTCACCAGCTTCCAGTTCGTCGACGGGCGGATCCTCCGCGCCACCGACCTGTGCCCGCCGTCCTTCGCGCAGTACTGGGCGAAGCTCGGGATCAGCGCCTGATGGGCCGCCTCGAGAACAAGGTCGCGCTGGTCACCGGGGCCGCCCGCGGGCAGGGCCGCTCGCACGCGGTGCGCTTCGCGGAGGAGGGCGCGGACATCGTGGCGGTGGACGTCTGCGCCCCGCTGGACACCCCGTACCCCGCGGCGACGCCCGACGACCTGGCCGAGACCGCCGCCCTCGTCGAGAAGACCGGCCGGCGGATCGTGACCGCCCAGGTCGACATCCGCGACCTCGACGGCCTGCGGGCGGCCGTGGACGGCGCCGTGGAGACCCTGGGACACCTGGACGTCGTCGTCGCGAACGCCGGCATCTGCATCCCCGCCGAGTGGGACGCGGTCAGCCCGGAGCTCTTCGAGCGCACCTGCTCGGTGAACGTCACCGGCACGTGGAACACCGTCATGGTGTCCGCGCCGCACCTGGTCCGCGCCGGCGGCGGCTCGATCGTGCTGGTCAGTTCCGCGGCCGGGATCCGGGTGCAGCCCTTCCTGGTGCCCTACACCACCAGCAAGTTCGCGGTCCGCGGCATGGCCAAGGCGTTCGCCGTCGAGCTGGGCGAGCACCACATCCGGGTCAACAGCGTCCACCCGTGCGCGACGGCGACCCCGATGGCCGACGAGTCGGTGCTCGGCATCCTCGGCCCGGCGCTGGAGGCGCACCCCCGACTCGCCGGGATGTTCACCAACATCCTCCCGCTCGAGCAGGCGCAGCCGGAGGACCAGACGAACGCGGTGCTCTTCCTCGCCTCCGACGAGTCCCGCTTCGTCACCGCCCACGAGCTGGCCGCCGACGCCGGCGTCACCGAGTACTGACCGGAGAGGACCGACATGGGACTGCTCGAGGGCAAGGTCGCCCTGATCACCGGGGCCGCCCGCGGCCAGGGTCGCGCGCACGCCGTCACCTGCGCGCGGGAGGGCGCGGACGTCGTGCTCGTCGACGTCGACTCCGAGGTGAGCGCGACGACCTACGGGCTCGCCACCGCGGACGACCACGCCGAGACGGTGAAGCTCGTCGAGGAGTACGGGCGGCGGGCGGTCGACGTCGTCGCCGACGTCCGCGACCAGGCCGCGCTCGACGCCGCCGTCGCCCGCGCCCTCGCGGAGCTGGGTCGCATCGACATCGTCATCGCGAACGCCGGCATCCACTCGTTCGGCCCGTTCTGGGAGCTCGACGACGCCGCCTGGGACGACATGGTCGGCACGAACCTCACCGGGGTCTGGCGCACGGTCAAGGCGGCGACACCGCACCTGATCGAGCGGGGCAGCGGGTCGGTGGTGGTGACGGCGTCGGTGAACGGTCTCGAGGCGACCGCGGGGTTCACGCACTACGTCGCGGCCAAGCACGGCGTGATCGGACTGATGAAGAACATGGCCGTCGAGCTCGCCCCGCACGGGGTGCGGTGCAACGCGATCGCGCCCGGCGCCATCGACACCCCCATGACCAACCACCAGCAGTTCTGGGACTGGTTCGCGGGGCGTGAGGGCGGGACGCAGGACGAATGGGTCGCGGGCGGCCGGCACTACGGGGTGCTGCAGGGGACGACGTTCCTCACCCCGCAGGTCATCGCCGACACGGCGCTCTACCTGAACTCCGATCTCGCCGCGCACGTCACCGGCGTGACGATTCCCGTCGACTCCGGGCACCTGCTCCTGCCCGGGTCGAACCCGGCAGGGACGTGATGTGCGCTGCGCGCCGAGGCGATGCGCTCCGGCGTCGTCGAGCTCGGCGTGCTCGGCGTGCTCGGCGACGTGACGATCACGGCCGTGGCCGTCCTCGAGGATGTGAGAGCGGCCGCCCGTCGATCGTCGTCAACGCCCGTGACGAGGTCCCGGCTGGCACCTCGGCGTAGGTCGGCGGCCGCTTCTCGAATTCCGCGGTGACGGCCTCGACCTGGTTCGGGCTCCCGATGAGCGCGCCGATCTCGGCCTGCTCGGCGGCGAAGCCGGTGGCGAGGTCGACCCGGCCGGCGAGGTCGAGCAGGCGCTTGGCGGCCCGGACGGCGTGCGGGCTGCGCGCGGCGATCTCCCGGGCGAGCGCGAGGGCGGCGGCGTGCGGGTCCGGGTCGGTGCGGGTGCACAGCCCGAGCCGCACGGCCTCCTCGCCGTCGACGAAGCGGCCGGTCAGCGTCAGCTCCTTCGCGACGTCCCGGCCGACGAGCTCGGGCAGCACCTGCGTACCGGTCATGTCCGGGACGAGGCCCCACCGCGTCTCGAGCACCGACAGCCGCGCGTCCGGGGCGACGATGCGGAGGTCGGCGCCGAGCGCGATCTGCAGCCCGCCGCCCAGCGCGTTGCCGTGGATCGCGGCGATCACCGGGACCTCCAGCTCGGCCCACATCCACGCCGCCCGCTGGCCGGTGGCCTGCGCGGGCCCGCTGTCGGGCGGGAGCTGCGCGGACGCCGAGAGCCGCTCGCCGCCCGCCATCGCCCGGAACGAGCCGAAGTCCAGCCCGGCGCAGAAGTCCGGTCCGTCGCCCGAGAGCACCACGACCCGCACCGAGGGGTCGCTCCGCAGCTGCTCCCCGGTGCGCACGATCGCCTCGAACATCGCGGGGTCGAGGGCGTTGCGCTTCTCCTGGCGCGCCAGACGCACGTCGGCGACGCCGTCGACGACCTCGACCCGGACCCGCTGCTCGTCGCTCACGCCCCCATGGTGCGCTCCCTGCATCGATCATGATCCGGGGATGGGTCCGCCGGCGCGGGTCGCGGGGCCACGATGCCGGATTTCCTGGCGTCCAGTGCAAGCAGTGACGCATTGCCGGCACGGGACGTGCCGACTCACGCGGCGAGCGCACTCCGGAGGTCGGCGGTGATCGTCTCCGCGTCAGCGGTGTCCGGCCAGTGGCGGACCCACCGGCCGTCGGGGTCGACGAGGTAGGTCATCGCGGTGTGCGGGACGCCGTAGCCGCCCGGGTCCTCGGGGTCCGCGCGGCGACGCGCGAACACCCGGAACGTCACCTTCGCCGCCTCCACCTGCGCGGAGGTGCCCGTCAGGCCCGTGAACCGCGGGTACGAACTCGTCAGGAAGGCCTTCATGACGTCGGGTGTGTCCCGGTCGGGATCGACCGTCACGTAGAGCGGGCGCACCCGCTCCGCGTCGTCGCCCAGCCCGTCGAGGGCGGCCGTCAGCTTCGTCAGCGCCCGCGGGCACACGACGCGGCAGGACGTGAAGCCGAACTGCACGAGCAGCCACGAGCCGCGGTAGGTCCCGGCGTCGACGGGGGAGCCGTGGTGGTC
The DNA here is from genome assembly GCF_037401875.1 of Actinomycetospora aurantiaca. NCBI lineage: Bacteria > Bacillati > Actinomycetota > Actinomycetes > Pseudonocardiales > Pseudonocardiaceae > Actinomycetospora > Actinomycetospora aurantiaca. The sequence continues at coordinate 116,529 of NZ_JBBEGN010000003.1, forward strand.
GACCAGGTCGAACCCGATCGCCGTCGGTGCACTCACGGGCGGAGCTCCAGGTCGCGGGCCGGGCCGTCCGGCACCTCGAGCGTCACGCTGCCCTCGGCGGGCACCTCCTGCCCGTCGAGGAACAGCCGCGCGCCGGCGGGCACGCGGTCGATCACCACGGTGGCGTCCGACCCGGAGCGCCGGCGCAGGCGCGCGTGCAGCACCCCGTCGACGACCTCCGCCCGGCTCACCTCGACGTCGCGGCCGACCTCGGTCAGCGCCGGTTCGGCGAAGTGCTCCGGCCCCCACGGCTCCTGGTACAGCCGGTGCAGGCCGTCGGGCACGTTGAGGCGGGCGTAGCCGAGCAGCACGTTGCCGGTCATGGGCTCGATCTCGGTGCGGTTCCCGTCGGCGTCGGTCTTCGTGTCGTTGCGGGGGTAGTGCAGGGCGCCGTCGGTCCAGGTCGGATTCATGAAGCGGTCGGCGTGGGCGAGGATGCCGTCGAGGGTGGCGTGGTCGCCCACCTCGGAGGCCCACGCGGCGACCCAGCCGAGGTCGCAGGTGTCGGTGACGACCTGCTGCCCCATGACCTCCATCGCGGGCGTCGAGCGGACCGAGATCGTCCCGTCGGGGCCGGGGATCAGGAAGTCGGCGACCTGGCGCGGGTAGTGCTCGTGGACGAACTCGCGGTTCCAGGTGTTCATCAGGGCGCCGCACCAGGCGTCCACCCACGGGGCCTGCAGGGCGTTCGGCCGGACGACCTTCGAGTCCTCGAGGATCATCTGGTTGTAGTGGCCGGTGTCGTCGAGCCGCCCGAAGTCGGCCCAGGCCTGCTGGTAGCCGGCGACGACCTCGTCGGCCCGGTCGCCGCCGGTCAGCACGTCGTGCAGTCGGAAGCCGAGGATCGCGGGCTGGTTGCAGATCTGGAACACGCAGTTCGGCTCGCACGCGATCCCGAGGTAGCCGTTCTGCACCATCTGCCAGTAGAGGTGCTCGTTGAGCGACTCGCGGTCGTAGGAGAACCGCTTCGGCTCGCCGCCCCAGAAGAACGACCAGTGCTCGAAGGAGAGCGCGCCCGGCTGCGCGTAGCGGTCGTCGGCGAACAGGACGTCGTGCAGCAGCGCGCAGGACTGGACGTACGCCGAGTACATGATGTTGTCGCGCACCACCGGGTCCCACTCCTCGTGGTAGCCCTCCGAGAGGTGCGCGTTCATGACCATCCCGCCCCGCGACACGTCCCGCCAGTACAGCCAGACGTCGGGCATGAGCAGCTTCCCGATCAGCCGCTGGATCGTCGGGCGGAAGACGCCGGGTGCGGCCGGCAGCCGGTGGCGGTGGGCGAGCGCGAGCCCGTAGACCATGTAGGCGAGCTGGAAGCGGTAGCTGCCGAAGTCGTCCTCGCCGGCGCCCTTGCCCTGCATGCCGGACCAGTCGTGGGGCAGACGGCGGGACAGGTCGTCCCAGTGCCGCAGGTGCCCCAGTTGCGCCTGGTCGAGCCCCGACGCCGTCGTCGTCACCGTCATGCACCGCGACGGTACGCAGGAGAGCGACGCGCACCACACCCGTTCGGGTGTGCCGCGCCACGCTCCGGCACGGTCGGATGCGCGGGCACATCGCGACGTGGAGGTGACGGTGGACGGTCCCGGGGACATCCTGCGCGCGGTCGGGCCGCGCTTCGGCGACAAGCCGGCGCTGGTCACGGCGACGCGGACGCTGAGCTTCGCCGAGCTCGACGCGCTGAGCGACCGGGTCGCGGCGGGCCTGGTGGCCCGAGGTGTGACGGCGGGCCGCCCGGTCTCGCTGTACGCGCAGAACCGGTGGGAGTGGGTCGTCGCGTACCACGGCGCGCTGAAGGCGGGCGCCGTCGTGAACCCGGTGAACGTCATGCTCACTCCCGAGGAGCTGGCGTTCGTCCTGCGCGACTGCGGGTCGGCAGCGGTGTTCACCAGCGCCGAGCAGGCCCCGACGGTGCTCGAGCTGACACGGGACCTGCCCGAGCCGCTGACGGTGGTGGCGTTCGGGTCGGTGGAGGGCGCGGTCGCCTTCGACGAGCTGCTGGCCTGCGAGGAGCCGACCCCCGCCGTCGTCACGGATCCCGAGGAGCCGTCGACGATCGGCTACACGTCGGGCACCACCGGCCACCCCAAGGGCGCGGTGCAGAGCCACCGGGCGGTGCTGCTCAACTGCGCGCTCACGGCGACGATGCACGGGCGTCGCGAGGACGACGTCGTCGTGACCGCCCTGCCCGCGCCGCACGTCTACGGCAACGTCGTCATCAACGGGACGCTGCTGGCCGGCGGCACCGTCGTGCTCATGGAGCGGTTCGCCGCCGGGGAGGCGCTGCGGCTGATCGGCGAGCACCGCGCGACGCTGTTCGAGGGCGTGCCCGCGATGTACGCGATGCTGCTCGCGGATCCGGGTCTCGCCGACGCGGACCTGTCGTCGCTCACGCGCTGCACGGTGGGCGGGCAGACGATCCCGTTGTCGACGATCGAGCGGTGGCAGACGCGCTCGGGTGCGCCGTTGATCGAGCTGTGGGGCATGACGGAGGTCGCGGGCCTCGGCACCACCCACGCGCTGCACGCACCGCCGGTGCCGGGCTCGATCGGGGTGGCGCTGCCCGGGATCGAGCTGCGCATCGCGGACCTCTCCGACGTGTCCCGGAACGCGCCGACCGGCGAGCCGGGGGAGCTGATGGTGCGCGGGCCGATCGTCATGTCCGGCTACCACGGCAACCCCGAGGCGACCGCCGAGACGATCGAGCCGGACGGCTGGCTGCACACCGGCGACGTCGCGACGATGGACGCCACCGGCCACGTGTTCGTCGTCGACCGCCGCAAGGACATGATCATCACCGGCGGCTACAACGTCTACCCGGCCGAGGTCGAGCGGGTGCTCGCCGGGCACCCGAAGGTCGCGATGGTGGCGGCGGGACCCGTTCCCGACGACGTCCGGGGCGAGATCGCGTGCGCCTACGTCGTACCGGTCGCGGGGTCGGAGCCGACCGAGGACGAGCTCGTCGACTACGCCCGCGAGCACCTGGCGGCCTACAAGCGCCCACGCCTGGTGCGGTTCGTCGAGACCCTGCCGGCGACGTCGACCGGGAAGATCATGCGCCGTGAGCTCATCAAGCAGTTCACGCCGTGACATCACCGTGCCGTCGGCGTTCGATGGGCAGGTGGACCCGACGGAGCTGACGCGCGAGCACGCCGAGCTGGTGGGCCTGCTCGACCGGCGGGCCGCGGTGCGGGCCGCCCTGGACCTGCTGCGCGCCGAGGGCGACGTCGCGTGGGTGGCGGAGCCCGTCGACTCGTCCGACGACCTCGTCCTCGCGCAGCTGGCCGGCGACCGCACCGGGCTGCTCCGCGGGTTGACGGTGCCCCGCGGGCTCGGGCTGACGGGGAAGGTGCACGCGTCTGCGACGCCGTCGTGGGTGGACGACTACCTCGGCTCGGCGGAGATCACGCACACCTTCGACCGGGTCATCGACCTCGAGGGCGTGCAGCGGCTGCTCGCCGTGCCGGTGCGGCGGGACGACCGGGTGCTCGGGGTGCTCGCGGTCGGGGCGCGCTCGGCGGGGACCTTCGGCGGCCGGGCCGCGGAGCGGGCGGAGGCGGTGGCGCACGAGGTCGCGCTCGCGGCGGCGGTGGCCGAGCGGGCGCGCCTGGCGCGGGAGGTCGCGGTCCACGAGGAGCGCAGCCGGATCGCGGCGGACCTCCACGACAGCGTCGGCGCGCTGCTGTTCGCCATCGGCTCCGGGATGGCGGGGTTGAGCGAGGCGGTCGGCGCGGACCCGGAGCTGGCGCGTCGGCTGGCGCGGCTGCAGGACCAGGCGAGCGAGGCGTCGGCGGCGCTGCGCGACTCGCTCCGGACGCTGCGGGCGTCGCCGGCGGCGCTGGAGCTCTCGGTGATGTTGCAGGAGGACTGCTCCGCGTTCAGCGACCGCACCGGCGTGCCGGCCGAGCTGGTGATGCTCGACGACCCGCCGTCGTTGGCGCCGTCGCGGGCCGACGTGGTGGTCGCCGGCGTGCGCGAGGCGTTGCTGAACGTGGAGAAGCACGCGGGCGCCTCGGCCGTCGTGGTGAGCGTGGCGCGGCGGGGCGGTGCGCTGGTGGTGGCGGTGACGGACGACGGCACCGGTCTCTCGGCGGGCCACACCTCCGGGATCGGGTTGACGACGACGTCGGACGCGGTCGGGCGGCTCGGCGGCACCCTGCGCGTGCTGCCCGACCCGCATGGCGGCACGACCTGGAGGCTCGAGCTGCCGTGCTGAGCGCGGTCCGCGTGCTGATCGTCGACGACCACCCCGTCGTCCGCGACGGCGTGGCTTCGCAACTCGCCCGGCACAGCGACATCGAGGTGGTGGGGCACGCCGGAGATGCTTCCGACGCCGCCGTTGTGTGTGCCCGGGAGCGGCCCGACGTCGTGCTGCTCGACGTGCGCTTGCCGGACGCCCTGGCCGCGGACGTCGTGCCGCGGTTGCGGGAGGTCTCGCCGTCGACCCGGGTCCTGCTGTTCACCGCGTTCCCGGAGCACTCGGCGGTGGCGCCGTCCCTGGCGGCGGGTGCGGTGGGGCTGCTGGTCAAGGACGCCTCAGGTGCCGCGCTCGGCGCAGCGATCCGGGAGGTGGCCCGGCACGGGTCCTACCGCGGCGCGAGCGCGGAGGCGGACGCCCCGTTGACCCCGCGCGAGTACGACGTCCTCCGCCTCGTCGCCTCCGGCCACACCAACGGCGAGATCGGCCAGGAACTGCGGTTGTCCCCGAACACCGTGAAGACCTACCTGCACAACGTCATGCGCAAGCTCGACGCCCGTAACCGGGCGCAGGTGATCACCAACGCCCGTGCGCACGGCCTGCTCTGAGGAGCGACGGCCGGCAGGACTGCTCTCAGGCGCTCCGGACCTCCTTGATCAGCGCCTGCCGAGCGGCACCGGCTGCTGTCCCGCCTGCCCGTCGGGGTGTGGCGTCGGTACGGCGAGCAGGAACTCGAACCGCCAGGGGCCGGGCGAGTCGACGTCCTCGAGGAGTTGGCGGATGGCGTGCTCGGCGCTGATCGCCTCGATGTCGTGCCAGGAGTCATGTCCGGTCGAACGGACGCGAATGGAGAACACGATCCCCTCCTTCCTGCTGCCCTTGTCCGGGCGCCGTATCGACGGTTGCAGAACGGCCGAGCCCTCTCGATGGGCCGGACGGACAGCCGACACGAGCTTGCTTGTCCCTGCGGGAGCGATGAGTCCCGTCGCCACCCCCGATCGGGGGTGGCCTCGGTGCTGTGGACGACGCAGTGTTCGTGTCGTGTCTGCCTCGGGTCGTCCCGAAGTCTCCTGCGTGGAGCGCCGGGTGCGGTCGAGGTGAGCGGTGGCTCGGTGCCTTCCGGGGGTGCGGGTCGTCGCTGCGGGACGGCCATGGTCCGCCGTGGCGGCGCCTCCAGAAGGGCCTATCCGAGCCAGACAAGCATGTCGGCGTCTTTTGTCCGCGCTCGCCATCGGCGTCGTACGTGATCCAGGGCACTGTGACCTGAGCAACGCGGCGGGCGGCGGTGGCGCCGAGGGGCGGACGGGCCCGCACATCGACCAGTTCGAGGAGGAACTCATGGCCGACGTCCTGGCCGAGGGCTACAACGTCTTCGACACGCAGAAGTCGCCCGAGGGCACGATCAAGTACCTGTCGTCCCCAGCGGACGTGATCACCCTGATCCAGTCGGGGAAGCTCGCGGAGCACATCCTGCTGGTCCGCGGTGGGACGACCACGTTCCTCGCGCCGGCCCTCTCGATGGGCGCCATCGGCGTGATCACGATGTCCGGGGCGCCGGAGTCGCACCTCGGCATCCTCTCCCGCGAGTTCCAGACGCCCTGTGTGATGACCGCGCACCTCACCAGCAGCGACTCCCGCTACGTCGTCGGCTCCACCGACGAGTCGCACTTCGAGGAGATCGCACGCGAGCTCGACGGCAAGCGGGTGCGGCTCGACTGCACCGACGGCGACACCGGCCGCGTGGTCGCGGCCTGAGCACGGACCCAGACGACACCGAGCCGACGACACGCGACCAGGAGCGGCAGATGACGACCACTGAAGGCAAGCGCGCCACGTACAAGAAGCGCTACGAAGAGGGCGACGAGGGCCTGCGTTTCCAGGACCTCACCTACACCGGCAATTTCGTCGGGATGGAGCCGGTCACCGACGGCATCAAGGGTGACCAGATGATGAAGTCCCGTGCGAAGAGCGGGGTGCTGGAGAAGGTCAGCAAGGAGCACGTCCTCAACGACCAGTTCTCCATCGACGAGCTGAACGACCTCAACAACTACCTCGCCTGGAACATCTGGGACGTGCTCGTCATGCGGGCCACCGAGGGCGTCTCGGGCATGATTCCCCGCCAGGAGTACGAGATCCTGGCCTTCATGCACGAGTTCTACCGGTGGCCGGAGCTGCTGGCGATGACCACCCGCGAGGTGGGCGCCCAGGGCGTCATGGACATCGGTGCCTCCGCTCGCCGCGAGATCGGCACCAAGGTCAACTCGGTGCACGACTGGTGCATCGGCGCCGTCGGTTTCGGCATGGGCCGGTGCGGTCTGCTCGCCCTCGAGGCGATCAAGCCCGACGAGTACGTCCAGGAGTCGAACGAGATCCTGAAGTTCATGCAGCGCGTGCTGTGGGGCAAGCGCCAGGACGGCTACATCCTCAACTCCCAGGACCGGTACCGCGCCCGGATCCACGACGAGGACTTCCTCCAGACGCTGACCGCCCAGGTAGAGCCGATCGAGCACGGCAGCCCCAAGCACTCGGCGTTCACGCAGTTCAATGCCGCAACCGAGCTGCTCGCCTTCCTGCACCACTACGACAACCGACTCGGGCTGGGCGACACCGGCCCCTACGAGCTGCCCGACGGCAACCTGCTGATCCTGCGCGACCTCTTCGTCAACGAGGAGATCTACCACTGGTCCGACGTCAGTGAGGACGCAGGCCTGCCGCACGCTTACACCCTGGCGATGGTCATCGATCCCGAGAAGATGGGGCTCGAGGAAATTCGCGTCAACGACATCTCCACCACCTTCACGCGCCCGAAGAACTACATCGAGGCGATCATCGGCGGGGCGGTGTTCGCCCGGGAGAAGTGGAACACGCCGATGGGGCAGGTGTACCCCATCAAGATCGACGACCTGGGCGACCACCTCGGTCGCGTGCAGACCGCGACGCTGAAGCTCTACACGAAGACGTCGAAGATGTGCCGCCGCGACCTCATCTGGAACGGCCAGTACGTCTACTACATCGACATGATCCTCCCGCACATGCGTAAGGCCGGAACCTACGAGAAGGCCTGCCGGGACTACGACCTGTGGGAGATCGACCAGCGGGTGGCGAACTACTACTACGACATCACCAAGCGCGGCTTCGCCCAGGAGACGGTGCCCTCGAAGATCTTCTCCGGCGCCGGCTATCTGCCGTTCCCGGAAGGCACCGACCTCCACCGGTCCAAGTACCGGGTCCTGTAACGAGCCGCATGGTCCTGCGAGCGCCGGGTGCCGCGAGGCGACACCCGGCGCTCGCTGGCGCGACGGAGGAGCCACCCCCATGGACAAGCCCGACTACGACGTCCTGAACGTTCTCGCCCTGAAGAAAATGGCCGACGCACCCACGATCGCCGCCGTCATCGCAGCATCGTCCGCGGACGTGGAGAAGCGACTGGAGAGCCTCGCCGGCTCCGGACTCGTCGTCGTCGCCGGCGGCTCGGCGCTCCCGACCAACGAGGCCGAACCGGCCCTGGCCGCCACGGCTGCGGAGGTCTACGCGCCCGTGCGCGCCGACCCGGAGGTCGCAGCGCTCGACGGGAAGTTCGAGACCACCAACGCGCAGTTCCTGACGGCGATGTCGAGCTGGCAGCAGATCGACGTCGGCGACAAGAAGGTCACGAACGACCACAGCGATGCCGAGTACGACGAGAAGGTCATCACGCGCATCGAGCGGCTCGTGGGTCGGCTCGAGGGCCTCGTCACCGCGCTCGCCGCGCACGACGCCCGGTTCGCGACCTACTCGACGCGGTTCGAGGCGGCCCTGGCCGGTATCGACTCGGGTGACCACGACCTGGTGTCCTCTCCGATGCGCGACTCGGTGCACAACATCTGGTTCGAGTTCCACGAGGACCTGCTGCGCACGCTCGGGCGGGAGCGCACGGAGTGAGCGCGTCCACTTGGACCCGCGCGTTCACCGATGAAGGGCCGGTCGATCTCGACGCGCTCGGTGGCAAGGGCTCGGGGTTGGTGCGACTGACCCGGGACGGACTCCGGGTCCCGCCCGGCTACGTCGTCACCACCGCCGCCTGCCACGTCTATCTGGCAGAACAGGCCCTCCCCGCAGGGCTCACCGAGGAGCTGCGGGCCCGGCTCGCGGACGTCGAGGCCGCCAGCGGCAAGACCTTCGGGTCCGGCCCGGAACCACTGCTCCTCTCGGTACGGTCCGGGGCGCCGGTGTCCATGCCCGGGATGATGGACACCGTCCTCAATCTCGGGCTCTCCCGAGAGGCCGCCGTCGCGATCGCAGAGCGGTCCGCGAACGCCCGGTTCATGGCCGACCTCGTCGCGCGATTCCACGCCATGTACTCCGAGATCGTCCTCGGCGCCCTCGACGACCGTCCTGCAGTGGACTCGTTGGTCGCCGCGGTCGAGGCGGGGCAGGAGCCCGGAGCCGTCTACGACCGGGTCTGGGCCGCCGCGGAGGAGGCCCTCGACGAGGAGCTCGGCGAGAGCGTCCCAGCCACGCCCTGGGACCAACTCGTCCATGCCGTGGAGGCGGTGTTCCGCTCGTGGAACACTCGGCGGGCTCGGACCTACCGCGATCACCACGGCATCCCGCACGACATGGGCACGGCAGTCGTCGTGCAGTCGATGGTCTTCGGGAACCTCGACGACGACTCCGGCTCCGGGGTGGTCTTCACCCGCAACCCGGTGACCGGCGAACCGGGTCTCTACGGCGAGTACCTCGCCCACTCCCAGGGCGAGGACGTCGTGGCCGGCGTCCGTACTCCCGACCCCGTGCAGCAGGCACTTCCGCCCGTCCTGCTCTCCGAACTCGAGCAGTCGTGTCTCGACCTCGAGAACCGGCACGGTGACGTGTTGGACATCGAGTTCACCGTCGAGCACGGCGTGCTCTGGTTCCTGCAGGTGCGCAGCGCCAAGCGCACGGCCGAGGCCGCGGTCCGCATCGCTGCGGACCTGCTCGCCGACGGCGCCGCGTCGCCTGCACGAGCCCTGTTGCTGGTCACCGCCGACCAGCTCCGCCAGGCCCAGCGCCCCGGTTTCGATCCCGACGCCCTGGCCGCCGCCCGCCGCGACGGGCGGATTCTCCTGGCGGGGATCGGTGCCTGCCCGGGGCAGGTGTCGGGCGAGCTGGTCCTCGACCCTGACCGGGCGAAGGACCGCGCCGCCGCCGGCGCCGCAGTGATCCTCGGGCGTTCGGTGACGAGCCCCGCGGACCTCCACGGCATGATCGCCGCAGCAGGCATCGTGACCTCGACCGGCGGGTCCACCAGCCACGCCGCCGTCGTGGCGCGCGCCTTGGGCACCACGTGTGTGGTCGGTGCCTCGGACCTCGTCATCGACGCGGACGCCCGTGTCGCTCGTGTCGGGGAGCGGGTGATCGCCGAGGGTGAGCCGGTGGCGCTCGACGGTGCCTCCGGCGAGCTGATCGCCGGGGCGCTGCCGACGACGACGCCGGCCGAGGCCACCGAGGCCATGGACTCCCTGCTCGGCGCCGCACGCGAGGCCTCGGGCTGCGAGGTGCTGGCGCGGATCACGGTGCCCACGGACGTCACGGCCGCCCTGGCGGCCGGCGCGGCCGGTCTGGTGACCGCGGTCGATGACGTGCTCGCGGCCTCCGGCGACCTGAACCGTCTGGTGGAGACGGTGCTGGACAAGGGACTCGACGGATCGGGCACGTTCTCCGAGGTCAGGGATGCGATCGCAACCCAGTTCGCCCCGCTGCTCGCCGCGGCCGGCTCTCACGACGTCGACGTCCGGGCGATCGACCTGCTCGCCGACGAGTCGCGGGAGCTGCTCCAGCAGACGGCGGTCACGAGCCGGCACCCCGAGCTCGCGATGCCGCTCGGCGTGCCCGAGCTGATCGTGGCGCAGCGCGAGGGGCTGATCAAGGCGGCTGCCGCGACTGGGTACTCCGGCCGGCTCCGCCTGGCGGTCCGGCACGTCTCCGACCCGGCCGAGGCAGCCGCGCTGGCCGCGCTCGACCAGGGGCCAGGCGCTCCTGCCGTCGGGACCTACCTGACGAGTCCTCGTGCCGTGGCGAACGTGACCAGGCTGGCCGGCGACAGCGCAGTGGTGTGGTTGGAGATGCGGGCGCTGCAGGCGGCGATGTTCGGCATCCCCGCGCGGCAGTTCCTCACCGCAGAGCCGCTCGACTCCTATCTCGCCAAGGGACTGCTTCCCGTCGACCCGCGGCACGCGCTCGACCCGACGGTCGTGCGGCTGCTCGATGGGCTGGCGGCCTCGGTCGACGCGCCCGTGGGGGTACGGCTGGCGGGCACGGTGTGCGACGCGGTCGCTGCCCAGCTGCTCGGCCTGGGTTTCCGGCGATTCGCGGTCGACCTCCCGGAGGTGCGCCCGCTGCTGCTCGGGCTGGGCCGCGCGGCCCTCGCGGACTGAGCGACCGCGGTGTGCGCCTGCGCTGACCAGGAGCCAGCGCGGGCGCACACACCCGGGTCAGGCACACGGCCGGGGTCAGGGCGCGGTGGGTTCCAGGAGCAGGTCGGGGAAGCGCGCGAGCAACGCCGCATCGAGTCCTCGGGCGAGCGCCCAGCCCCGCGCCCCGCCGTAGCGGTCGTCGAGGGTGTCGAGCATGCCGCGCACTGTCGCCTCGTGAGCCAGGTACATCTCGGGGCTCACCGAGGCCATGTGGTTCGCGTAGCGGGGCCAGGTGGCGAAGCGCGCCTTGACCGCGTCCATGTTCGGCCCGCTGGCGAGGTAGTCCGCCACGATGGCCTCGCGGTCGACCTCGGCGAGCGCGAGCAGGAGCGCGATCACGAGACCCGTGCGGTCCTTGCCGGCCGCGCAGTGCACCACGGTCGGGCGGCCGGCGAAGGCCGCGGCAGCGCGGATGACCGAGCCGAGCACCGAGGTCGGCGCCTCGAGGTGCATCAGCGAGAACAGCAGCGCCTGCCGCGCGGGGGGCTCGTCGTCGGGCTCCGCCTCACGCAGCGGCGCGTTGAGGTAGGTCACGTCGTGCCCGACCAGCGGCCCCCGGCCCTGTTGGACGGCCTCGTCGTCGATCCGCAGGTCGATCACCACCTCCAGCCCGAGACGGTCGACGAGCAACGCGACGTCGTCGTCGGTCAGCGCCTGGAGGGTGTCACTGCGGAACAGCACACCGGGACGGGTCCGTCGCCCTGGTCCTGCCGGTAGACCGCCGAGGTCCCGGAAGTTCAGTGCCCCGACGAGCAAGTCAGCCACCGCAGATCCGGGTCATGGCCGCGAGCAGCTCGTCATCCGTGGAGTCTCGGTGGGGCGCGCGCGCCGATGCAGGCGTCGCGGGCGCCGGGACGCGGGCGGTGCTGTCGGCGACCGCCTCGCGGCGTCGACGGCGGCGCCGCTCACCAGGCTCCTCCTGCGTGATCGGTGCTGCCCCGGCTGCCGGCTTCGAGCCGGTGCCGTCGCAGCCGCATCCACAGCCGGTGGACGCCTGCTGCGGAATCGCACAGGCTCCCGACGGCTCGCGGGCCGCTTCGTCACCGAGCAGGTGCGAGAGCACTTCCTGGGGCCACAGCGCGACGAACTCCGCGCCTGCTTCGGTCAGCTCTCGAGCCGAGTGCATGCCCCAGGTGACGCCGACGACGCGGACCCCGACCTCGCGGGCGTCGCGAACGTCTCCCGCGGTGTCGGTGACGAGCACCGTCGTCGACGCGTCGGGACGGTCCGCATCGCCCGCCTCGTCGTAGTCGGCGGAACACCGTCGGCCGTAGCCGCTGCCGGCGTCGGCCAGGAACGAGCGCAGGGCGGCCCGCTTGTCGGGGGCGACGTCGCCGCCGAACACGTGCGCGAAGCAGTAGGCGAGGTCGTTGTCGACCAGGACGCGACGCAGGACCTCCATGGCGTTCGACGACATCACCGCGAGCGTGCACTGCGACGCCAGGCGCCGGACCACGGCGTGCATCCCCGGTACCAGCGGGGGGGAGTAGTGCGAGCGCAACGCGGCGAGGAAGTCCGCGGTCGCTGCGTTCGCCTGCGCCTCGGTGGAGCAGACGTTGCGGATCGAGGTGAAGACGTTGCCCCGGAAGAGGTCGAAGTACCGCTGGGGGGTGTCGACACCCAGGCCGTGTCTGCGGTTGATCGGCTCGAAGACCTCCCACGACGCGATCCGGGTCTGGACCAGGGTCCCGTCGAGGTCGAACACGACCGCCCGCACGGGGGGCGGGCTCATGCGCGGTCGTAGACCGCGCCGAGCTCTCCGAGCCCGACGAAGTCCATGCACTCGCCGTACCCGGTGCGGCCCTCGGCGCTCCAGCGCAGGAGGACGTTGTGTCCGACCACGCCGGGCTGGGACAACCACGGGAACGTGGTGAGGGCCTCGCCCTCCACGGCGATCGTCCGCTCGCTGGCGCTGACCTCGATGGCGATGTGCTCGGGGTAGAGGCCACGGCGCTGCGTGACGCCGTGGCCGGCCGAGAGGCCGTGCAGTTCGCCGTTCTCCACCAGGTAGCCGTGGGTGAGCTTCAGCGGGGACTCGCCGTCCGGTCCGTTGCTCGTGTCGAAGTCGAACAGGCCGTGGACGACGAGGTCCTCGCCGAAGTGGGCGTGCATCCACGACAGTCGGGAGGTCTGGCGCTCGGAGCGCACGCCCCAGCTGTGGTCCATCGTGGCGACACAGTCGATCGGGAGGGTGCGGCCGCGCACGGAGACCTCGCCCTCGTACCGCCCCGACTGGTCGAAGTGCCCGGCGTAGGCGTGCCCCCAGGTCTTGGCCATGTCCCGGACGGCCGCGAGCGGATCCTGCTCGGGGTCGTTGATGTCGTAGGCCGGCATGATCGCCGTGTACCGGAAATGGATCTCGACGTCGGCCGCCGGGTCCGAGTAGTCGACGTCCCAGACCTGGTTCGGCTTCGTGCAGACGACCTTGAGGCCGTTGAGCAACTCGTAGTCGAGCAGGCTCTCGGGCGCGGGGAGGTTCTGGGAGTCCCAGTACTCGGCCATCCACGGCTCGCGCACCCGCCGCGAGTTGATCGACACGGTCGAGCCGACCATGCCCATCGTCTTGCGGTGCAGGGCGTAGAGGCCGATGTTCACCGGCCGGTCGGTGTCCTGACCGGCATAGAGCCCGAAGTAGTTGGTCTCGGCCCACAGCGGGTCGTCACTGGTCGGCGGGTGGAACTGGGCGTCCTCGTCGCGGATCACCGATGACCTCCAGGTACGGGCGCGGGATGTGGCTCCGGTCACGAGCCAGCGTCGAGGTCGAGGCGGGCATGAGCCAGGGCGGCGAGGGACAGCGGAACCCGGAGACATTGTCCGGCCGGGATAGCGCCGTCGGGGTCGTCCCCGCCCTAGCGTCGGCCAGGACCGGCGAGACCTGGCTCACAGGGCGCGGCGGCGACAGGGAGACGTGTACTCGACGAGGAGGCCGGAGATGCTGCTCGGACGCGTGGTGGGCCAGGTCGTGGCCACCGTCCGCTCACCTGGCTTCGACAACGTCTCGCTCCTGCTCGTGCAGGACACCACCGGCAACGAGCCGGACGGGGAAGGCGCCATCTGCGTTGCGGTCGACCTGATCGGTGCCGGCAGCGGCGACGTCGTCCTCATGACCACCGGCAGCGCCGCGCGCGTCGCCGCGGGTGCCGACACCCCCACCGACCGGGCTGTCGTCGCGATCGCCGACTCGGTCATCCGCCACGAGGCGGCACTGCACCGCACGGCCTGACGCCGCGCGCAGGACCTCAGAGCAGCACCAATCATGGGAGGACGACATGGCAACCACGACGGCGCCGGCCGCAGCGGGCACGAACGGCGCGGTGACGATGCGCGGCGCGCTCGGTCTGATCGAGACCAAGGGACTCGTCGGCGCGATCGAGGCCGCCGACGCGATGGTCAAGGCCGCCAACGTGCAGGTGCTCGGCCACCGCGAGATCGGCGGCGGGCTGGTGACGGTCATGGTGCGCGGTGACGTCGGAGCGGTGAAGGCCGCCACCGACGCCGGCGCCGTGGCGGCCGGCAAGGCCGGCGAGGTCGTCTCGGTGCACGTCATCCCGCGTCCGCACGACGAGACCGAGAGCATCCTCGCGATCCTGGCCCGCCCGAAGGGCTGACACCCGCCACGCAACCGAGGAGGTGGGTATGACCGCGACGAGTCATGGTCGAGCTCCGCTGCGCTTCGTCTCCGACGACGCTGATCTGGCCGGCCTCGCCGACGTCCGCGCGAAGGCGCGTGCCGCCAAGGAGGCGGTGCGCCGCCTCGAGGGCGTCGACCAGGAGACCCTCGACGGTTACGTCCGGGCGATGGCCCGAGCGGGCACCAAGGCCGCGGAGGAACTCGCCCGGCTGGCCGTCGACGAGACCGGCTACGGCGTCTACGAGCACAAGGTCTACAAGAACCGGTACAACACCGGCTTCGTCGCGCAATGGATGCTCGAGCGCCGGGCCGTCGGCGTGCTCTGGACCGACGAGGCCTCCCGCGTCACCGCGATCGGCAGCCCGATGGGGGTCATCGCCGGGATCATCCCGGTCACGAATCCCACCTCGACGGCCCTGTTCAAGAGCCTGGCCGCGGTGAAGTCGGGCAACGCCGTGGTGCACGCCCCGCACCCCCGGGCAGCGCGCTGCACGCTGCGCGCCGCCGAGATCATGGCCGACGCCGCGGTGGCGGCCGGCGCCCCCGAGGGCGTGGTCTCCTGCCTCGAGGCACCCACCCTCGCCGCGACCGCCGAGCTGATGCGCCGCGAGGAGATCGCGCTGGTCCTGGCCACCGGCGGACCCGGCATGGTGCGCGCCGCCTACTCCAGCGGTAAACCGACCATCGCGGTCGGAGCCGGCAACGTCCCCGCCTACGTGGGCGCGAGCGTCCCGGATGCCGCCGAGGCAGCCGAGATGATCATCACCTCGAAGTCGTTCGACAACGGCACCGCCTGCGTGGCGGAGCAGTCGGTCGTCGTGGTCGATTCCGTCGCAGACCGGTTCCTCGCGGCGTTCGCCGATCGAGGCGCGTTCTGGATGAACCCCGATCAACAGGCCGCGCTCGTCGACGTGCTCTTCGACGAGCGGGGGGCCCTGCGCCCGGCCAGTGTTGGCCAGTCCGCCCGTCGCCTCGCCGACCTCTGCGGGTTCTCGGTACCGGAATCCACCCGGGTCCTCGCCTGCGAGCTCGACCGGGTCGGGGAGGACACCCCTCTCTCCCGCGAGATCCTCGGACCCGTGCTGTCGGTCTACCGGGCCCGCGACCCGCAGGCCGGGCTGGCGCGCTGCCGCGAGATCCTCGCGCTCGGCGGGGAAGGGCACACCACCGCGGTGCACGCGGCCGACCCCCAGGAGCTCGCGCCGTTCGCAGCACTGCCGGCGGGTCGCATCGTCGTGAACACCCCGGCCCTGTTCGGGGGCATGGGCTACTCGACCGACGTCGACCCGTCGTTCCAGCTCGGCACCGGGACCTGGAGCGGCTCGATCTGCTCGGACAACGTCACCCCCCTGCATCTGATCAACATCAAGCGGGTCGCCCACGAGGTCCGGCCCTGGCGCAGCGTCTACGACAGCGTCGAGGTCTGACGTCGTGCGAGCTCACGGAGCGACCGGAGGAGATGTGCGGACGGGGCCCCACGAGTTCCTCGCCGCGGCGGCGGCTCGCGTCGGAGCAGCACCCGCAGGCACGCCGCGTCGTCCTCGCGTCGGGGTCGACCTCGGGACGGCGAGCTGTGTGCTGGTCGTGCTCGACGACGACGAGCCGGTGTGGGTGGAGTCGGCGGGCTCCGGGGCGCTGCACGACGGCGTCGTGGTCGACTTCGCCAAGGCGGTCGCCACCGTGCGGGCACTGCGCGACAGCGCACAGGACGCCCTCGGGCTCGAGCTGGCGTCCGCGGCGACGGCCTACCCGCCGTGCATCCCCGTCGCCGACGCGCGTGCCTGTACCTACGTGTGCGAGACCGCGGGATTCGAGCGGGTCGAGCTCGTGGACGAGGTCAGCGCCGCTCAGCGGACCCTCGAGGTCGCCGACGGGGTGGTCGTCGACGTCGGCGGCGGCTCGACCGGTGTCGGGGTGTTCCGTGGCGGCGAGCTCGTGCGGCTCGACGACCGTCCCGGCGGTGGTCACCACCTCGACCTGGTCCTCGCCGGTGCGCTGGACGTCGACCTCGCCGAGGCCGAGCGCTTCAAACGGGAGCGACCCGCCGACGCGCTGCCGATCGTCACCCCGAACCTGCACCGCATCGGGGAGTCGATCCGATCCATGACCCGAGGCGTCGACGCCGACCTGCCGCTCTACCTGGCCGGCGGCGCCCTCATGATCCCGCGCGCCGGCGACGTGCTGGCCCGCTACCTGCACCGGACCGTCATCACTCATCCGCACGCCCTGCTCATCACGCCGTTGGGGATCGCCAGGAGCTGTCCCGAAGGAGCGACTCCATGACCAGTCCGAGGTCGGGCACGTCCCTGCGGACCTACGCCTTCATCGACCGCATGCAGCCCCAGTGCGCAGCCCACATCGCCGCGACGAGTCCCGGTGACGTCCCGATCGCCGGGATGGCCGAGCTCTACATCGAGATGGCGCCCGGGAACGACGTGTTCCGGGCCGCTGACATCGCCCTCAAGGCCGCCGGGGTACGGCCCGCCCTGCAGATCATCGAACGCGAATTCGGGCTGCTCGAGATCCACTCGGAGCAGCAGGCCGAGGTGCTCGCGTCCGGACAGGCCATCCTCGACGAGTTCGGCCTGCTCGAGACCGACCGGATCGCCCCGACGATCGCCTCGACCCAGTTCATCACGAACGTGCACCCCTACCAGGCGCAGCTGCTCAACAAATGGCGCAAGGGCAGCATGCTCATGCCGGGCCAGAGCCTGTTCATCATGGAGGTCGCCCCGGCCGCCTACATCTCCGTGGCCGCGAACGAAGCCGAGAAGGCCGCATCGATCACGGTCATCGAGCTCCGTGCCGTCGGGCGTTTCGGCCGCATGTTCCTCTCCGGCACCGAGAGCGAGGTGCAGTCCGCGCGGGACGCCGCCGTCGCGGCCCTCGAGGAGATCAAGGGACAGGAGGCTAGCCGGTGAGCACCATCTGGGGTGCCTCTGACGTCGACGCCGCCGCGGCCCGCAGCGCGACGCTGAGGGTGGGCCCGAGGGACATCGTCACCCCGCTCGCGCGCGAGCGGGCCCGCGAACTCGGCGTGACGATCGCGGACGCGGACACTGCCGACCGGCCGACGACCGCTCCACCGGTGACGCCCCCGTCCTCGGGGACGACCGATCGGGCGCAGGGGACCCGGAGCTCGGCCACGACCGCCGGGACCCGGCGCAACGGCTCCTCCTCGCCGTCATCATCACCGATGGCGCTGACCCCCGACCTGGACTCGGCAGGCTCGGTGCATTCGATGCGCCCGCCGTCGCCGGCGCTGTTCCGGCGCGGTGCTCCACTGCCCGGCGGACTCTCGAGCGGTTCCGGGGTAGCCGATGGAGGCCCGAGCCGTGTCGTCGTCGTGGGGGCCGGTCACGTCGGGATGATCGCCGCGATGCGCCTCGCCGACGCGGACGTCGTCGACGAGGTCGTCCTCGTCGACATCGACGAGGGTCGCGCGGCCGGTGTCGCCCTGGACCTCCAGCACACCGCCCCCCTGTCGGACTTCACGACCCGGGTCAGAGGGGTCGGCACCGTCGAGGAGGCCGGCCCGGCGGACTACGTCGTCATCACCGCGGGAAGACCGCGCCAGCCCGGCATGACCCGCGCCGACCTCGTCAGCACGAACGCTGCCATCGTGGGGGACCTCGCGCGACGGGTCGCGGCGACCTCGCCGCGCGCGGTGATCGTCGTCGTGACCAACCCGCTCGACGAAATGACCCAGCACGCGTGGACCTCGTCGGAGTTCCCGTCCTCGCGGGTCCTCGGCATGGCCGGCGTCCTCGACACCGCGCGCTTCCAGGCGCTGATCGCGCTCGAGGACGGGGTGGGTCGGGCCCGTTCGGTCGACGCGGTCGCCCTGGGCAGCCACGGCGAGGAGATGGTCATCCCGCTCTCCCGTGCCACCTCGGCCGGGCGTCCGCTCCCGCAGGTGGTGTCCCAGGCGCGCCTCGACGCCGTCGTCGATCGGGCCCGAGGGTCCGGCGGTGAGGTCGTCGGTCTGCTCAAGACCGGCAGCGCCTTCATGGCGCCCGGAATGTCGGCGGCGCGCATGGTGCTCGCGATGATCCGTGAGAGCGACGAGGTGATGTCGGCGGCGGTGCTCGCCGACGGGAGCTACGGCATCAGCGACGTGTACCTCGGCCTGCCGGTCCGACTCGGCCGTCGAGGGCTCCGCGAGATTGTCACCATCCCGCTCGCACCCGAGGAACTCGCCGCACTACGTGACGCGGGCGAGCGCATCCGGGAGCGACTCGGCGCGATGCCACAGGCGTCGTGATGAGGACCGCCTCGTGAAGGCCGTGGTGCATGCGGGCCACGGCAAGGTGCGCGTCGAGGACGTGGCCGAACCACGCCTGTGCGCGCCCACCGACGCCATCGTGCGGGTGCGGCGAGCCGCTGTCTGCGGCACCGACCTCCACGTCCTCGCCCACCCCGACGAGCTGCCCCGGGGCTTCGTCCTCGGCCACGAGTTCGTCGGAGAGGTCGTCGAGCGCGGCGAGCAGGTCCGGGAGCACGCTATCGGCGACCTTGTATCCGGCGCCGACTACACCGCCTGCGGGCGATGCTGGTGGTGCCGCCGCGGCGACCACTGGCAGTGCTCGGACCGGCGGTTCTTCGGCACGGGATCGGTCTTCGGCCCGCCACTGGCGGGAGCACAGGCCGAGCTCGTGCGGGTCCCGCACGCCGACACCGTTCTCGTCGCCCTGCCCGAAGGGATCGACCTCGACGCGGCGGTCCTCCTCGGCGACACCGTCGCCACCGGGTACGCCGCGCTGCGCCGGGCCGAGCTGGCAGCGGGGGAGACCGTGGCGATCCTCGGCGGAGGTCCGGTCGGGCAGGTGACCAGCCTCGTCGCACAAGCGGTCGGCGCCGGGGTCGTCGTGGTCGTCGAGCCGGTCTCCGACCGTAGAGACGTCGCCGCGCGTGAGGGAGCCCACGCTGCCGCACCGGACGAGGCGCGCAAGGCCGTCGATGCCGCCACAGACGGACGGGGTGCCGATGTGGTCGTCGACGCGGTCGGTGGGGAGCGGGGCCTCGGACTCGCCTTCGACCTGGTCCGCCGGCGAGGCCGCATCGCCTCGGTCGGCGTGCCGGGCGCGACGGTCGAACTGTCCGCCGCCCGTGCCTTCACCGAGGAGCTCGGCCTGTCCTTCGCGATCGGTGACCTGATGCGCGACGCAGAGCCGCTGCTGGCCCTCGTCCGGGCGGGCTCGCTGGACCCGAGCGTGATCGCGACCGAGACGGTCGCCCTCGACGACGCCGCCGAGGCGTATCGCCGTACCACGGACCGACTTACGCTCAAAGCGCTGATCCGCCCCTGACGACGGAGAGGGACCCATGAGGCCGGTCGACGTGGACCGTCTCGCCGCAGTGCGGGACGACGATGACGGCCTCCGCGGGCTGCTCGCCACCGTCCCGGCATCGGCTGATGCGGCGCTCTCCGCGCTGCGAGATGCCGTCGGCGATGCCCTCGGGGGAGCTGCGATCGTCGACGTCGACGCGTGCGAATCGGAGACGGGCCGCCGGACCGTGCGCGCCGGCCGTGTCACCGTCTCCTGGACCCGAGAATGCCCGCCCGTGCCGGACGAGGTGCGGCTCCTGCTCGGCCAGGCCTGTGCTTGGGCGACCATGGCGATCGAGCGCTGCGACGCCCGCCGCGCCACCCACGCCGCCAGCGAGGAGACCGCCACGGTCACCGCGGTCGTCGAGCAACTGCTCGCGCTCCACGACGTAGACCAGCTCCTGCTGTCGATCGCCACCCGCACGATGGCTCTCCTCGAGGCCGACATCTGCGGGGTGCTGCTGGTCGAGGGCGACGAGGTCCGGATGCGCTCCTGCGTCGGACACCGGGTCATCGACACCGCACGGCTGCGCATGCGGAGGGGCCAGGGAGTCGCCGGCCTGGTGTTCGAGACGGGGGCGCCCGCCAAGGTGGACCGCTATGTCGAGGACCGCACCATCAGCCGCGACTTCGTCGGACTCGCGGAGCGGGAACAGACCGAGTCCGCGCTCGCCGTGCCCCTCGAACTGCCGGGGGAGTTCCTCGGTGTCCTCGAGGTCTGGCGCCGCCGGCCGTCGGTGTTCACCGAGCAGGACGTCCGGCGCATGGTCACCCTGGCCAACTTCGCGACGATCGCGCTGCGCAGCGCCCGCGCCCACGATGAGCAGGATCGGGCCAACAGTCGGTTGGCGGACGCCCACGCCGCTCTGAAGCACCAGGTGGGGGTCCTCGGTCGGACCGCGGAGCTGCAGCAGGCTCTGCTGACCACCGTTCTGGAAGGCGGCGGGCTACCGGCCGTCGCGCGGCGGGTCGCCAACCAGGTCGGCTGCCAGGTCGGCATCTACGACGCGACGGGTGCACGGGTCGCCGTCCATGGCGGCGACAGCCTCCCGGGGACGATGCCGCCGTTGACCCGCACCGGGCGCCCGGCGCGACGAGCAGGCTCGATGCCGACCTCGGCGCGTCTGCAGCCGGTCCACTCCGACGGTGACGAGGTCGGGTGGGTCTGTCTCGTCCCCAACGGCGACGAGGAGGAGATGCTCGACGCGGTCGCCGGTCAGGTCGCGATGGCCTGCTCGCTGACCCTGCTCCGTGAACGAGCCGCCAGTCGTGCACGCCGTGAAGCCCTGAACGAGGTGCTGTGGGACCTCGTCCAGGGACCGGCGGAACACCGGGTCGCCGCACGGTCCCGGGCGCAGCAGATGGGCGTGCTGCTCGGAGCCCGCCTACGCGTCCTGCACGGCCACCTCGAGAACGTCGACGAGATCGCCGCAGACCGGGGCTGGGACACCTCGCGCAGCGATCGGCTGCGCCGTGACGTCGTGCGAGCTCTCCGGGATCGCGAGGACGGCCCCCGTCTTGCGCTGGTGGGCCTGCGTGGCGACCTCGTGGTCGCGGTCGCCGAGGGGCTGGACGTTCCAGCTGCCCGTCGCCTCGTCCAGGAGATCGTCACGTCGATCCATGCGGAGGACCCGGGTATCCGGTCGTCGTGGGGCATAAGCCGCCAGCACGACGACGCCGAGGCACTGCCCGCAGCGTTCAACGAGGCCCGGACGGCACTGTCCGCCTCCCACCGGCTCGGCGGGAACCAGGTCTCGCTCTACGAGGAGCTCGGCGTCGTGCGGCTGCTGCTCGGTTCGGGATCGGATCCTGATCTGCAGACCTTCGTCGACGATGTCACCGGCCCGCTCGTTGCCTACGACCGGGAGAACGACGGATCGCTCGTGCGGACCCTGCGCGCCTTCTTCGACGCGGACTGCTCCCAGCGCGTGGCGGCCGAGAAGCTCTTCGTCCACCACAAGACGTTGCGGTACAGGCTCGAGCGGATCAAGGCGCTGACCGGTCTCGACCTCTCCCGCCACGACGACCGGATGCGGGCCGACGTGGCGTTGCGCCTGCTGCAGTTGGGCGGCGGGACCGGCTGATCAACGCGGCGGCGTGATGGCTGCGTCGACGATGGCCTCGGTGTCGCCGTGCGGGCGGGGGATGACGTGGGTGGCGTAGAGCTCCCCGACCCGGGCCGCTGCAACCTTCGCGGCGTCGACCGCGGCCGTCACCGCTCCGACATCCCCCCGCACGAGCACGGAGACCTGCCCATTGCGCAGCGTGCGATAGCCCTCGATCTCGACGGCGGCCGCCTTGACCATCGCGTCGGCGGCCTCCAACGCCCCGACGAGGCCCTTGGTCTCGACCATGCCGAGTGCTCCGAGGCGTACTGGCTGGGTCATGGTGTCCTCCTGGAACTCCGCGAGCGAGGGCCTGCGACCACGACTCTGCTCGCCGTGGTCCACCTGAACCAGGGCGCGCATGGACAATCCCGAGTGCCATCGTTGTCCGGCCGCGGCAGCGACTGCGGCCGGACGTTCACCCCTGTACCTGACCACCCGCCTCGACACCCTCCTCGCTACCCCGGCACGGCCTCGCGGAAGCGCTCCAGCTCCGAGCGCGTGTCCGGGCCGCACGGCTGGAAGACGATCTCGGTGACCCCCCGCGCGCCGAGCTCGTCGACCCGACGGCGGACCTCGTCGCGGGTGCCGCTGACGGTCACGTCGGGGAGCATGGCGGCGCCGCCGGCGTCCCAGGCCGCGCGGTCGGCGTCGTTGAGCTCGACGCAGTGGCCCTGGTGCACCGCGAGGTGGCGCTGCCCCTCGGGGGCCTGCTCGACGGTGTCCATCCAGGCATCGCCACCCGGCATCGCCCGCACGGCCTCGGGGCCGCCGAACTCGTAGGCCCCGTGGTAGGCCAGCGCCCATCCCGGCCCACCGGCCGCGCGGGCGTGGTCCGAGGTCGCCGGCTCGCCCTCGTCGAGCACGGTGCCCCACGCCAGGAAGGGCACCCAGGAGTACTGCCCGAGGAAGTCGGGCACCTGCAGCGTTGCGAAGAGCCCGTCACCGAGTTCGCGTGCCACCGCGTCGCCCTTGGGGCCCAGCGCACCGATGAGGACGGGCACGTCGACCGGGCGCGCGGGCGCGTGTCCGTCGGGGTGCATCATCCGCATCTGCGCGCCCTCCCACTCCACGATCTCGCCGCGGAGCAACCCGCGGTAGGCGCGGAGGTAGGACTCCATGAACGCCCAGGTGATGGCGCGGTAGCCCATCGCACGGCGGCCCGTGAACCCCGTGCCGAAGGCCACCGCCGTCCGCCCGGGTGCCAGGGCGGCGAGCGTGGCAGTGGCGGCCGCGTTCACCATCGGATGGCGCAGGCTGGGGATCAGCACGCCCGGCCCGAGCCCGATGCGGCTGGTCCGCTCCGCCGCGAGCGCGAGGACCATCCAGACGTCGGGGCTCTGCTGCGGCGTGTCGTAGACCCAGGCGCGGTCGAAGCCGAGCTCCTCGGCGAGTGCGATGTCGTCCGGTGAGCTCAGAGCGGTCGGGAACGCACACGACACCTGCACGGGCTTCTCCGTCCCACTCCGATGTGACCTGCACCGCACCGTCCGGTGCATCGTGACGACGTCGTCCGCACCCTGGCAAGCACTCCCGTGCACCGGAAGCACGGCTCGACGCGGCGCAGAGACGGTGGTCGACTCGGTGTCGACATCTCAGCAGTGGGAACACGAGCCCTGATGAACCCATCAGGGGAGAAGGGCGGTCCGTCAGTGTCCGAGACGTCCGAGCGGTCAGGTCTGCAGGTCGACGAGCACCTGCGGGCGTTCATCGAGGACGAGCTCCTCGCGCAGGTCGAGCTGACCGCCGAGGAGTTCTGGTCCACCCTGGCCCGCCTGCAGGAGCGGTTCGCGCCGCGGATCGCGTCGGCGCTCGCCGAGCGCGACGACCTGCAGGGGAAGATCGACGCCTGGCACGCCGAGCACGGCGCGGGCTCGCGGGACGACTACGAGAAGCTGCTGACCGATCTGGGCTACCTGGAGCCGGAGCCGTCGAGCGTCCCGACGATCGAGGTGGACCGGGTCGACCCGGAGATCGCCGAGGTCCCCGGCCCGCAGCTGGTGGTGCCCTCGACGAACGCCCGCTTCGCGCTGAACGCCGCGAACGCCCGCTGGGGCTCGCTGTTCGACGCGTTCTACGGCACCGACGCGCTGCCGCAGGACCACGAGCTCGCCAAGGGGTACGACGAGCGCCGCGGCGCGCAGGTCATCGAGGCCGCCGACCAGCTGCTCGACGAGCTGTTCCCGCTCGAACGCGGCAGCCACGCCGACGTCACCGCCTACCGCCCGTCGACCGACGGACTGACCGCGGAGACGAACGACGGCACCGTCGGCCTGGCGGACAAGAACCAGTTCGCGGGCTTCGACGTTCCCGACGACGAGGGCCGCGGCTCCGTGCTGCTCGTCCGGAACGGCCTGCACGCCGACCTGGTGCTCGACCCGTCGACGCAGGTCGGCACGCAGCACCACGCGGGCGTCAGCGACCTCGTGCTCGAGTCCGCCGTCACCACGATCGTCGACCTCGAGGACTCGGTCGCGACGGTCGACGGCGAGGACAAGGCGCTGGCCTACCGCACGTGGCTGGGGTTGATGACCGGTGACCTGGTCGCCGAATTCGCGAAGGGCGGGGAGACCGTCACCCGTCGCGTCAACCCGGACCGCGAGTACACCGGTCCCGACGGCGGGTCGCTGACGCTGCCCGGCCGCTCGCTCATGCTGGTGCGCACCTGTGGGCACCACATGACGACGAACGCGGTGCTCACCAGCGACGGTGCGGAGGCCAACGAGGGTGTTCTCGACGCCCTGGTGTGCGCGGTCGCCGGCCTGTACGACCTCCGCGGCCTCGGGCCGCACACGAATTCCCGGGCCGGCAGCGTCTACGTCGTCAAGCCCAAGCAGCACGGGCCGGCCGAGGTCGCGCTGACCGTGGAGCTGTTCGCGGCCGTCGAGGAGGCGCTCGGCCTCGCGGCGAACACGCTCAAGATCGGCATCATGGACGAGGAGAAGCGGACGACGGTCAACCTGTCGGCCTGCATCGGCGCGGCCGCGCAGCGCGTCATCTTCGTCAACACCGGCTTCCTCGACCGGACCGGCGACGAGATCCACACCTGCTTCGCCGCCGGGCCGGTGCTGCGCAAGGGCGACATGAAGTCCACCACCTGGCTGCAGACCTACGAGGACCGCAACGTCGACGTCGCGCTCGCGGCCGGCTTCGAGCACCACGCGCAGGTCGGCAAGGGCATGTGGGCCAAGCCCGCGGCGATGGCCGAGATGCTCGAGCAGAAGATCGGCCACCCGAAGGCCGGCGCGAACACCGCGTGGGTGCCGTCGCCGACCGCCGCCACCCTGCACGCGCTGCACTACCTGCGCACCGACGTGCACGCGGTCCAGGAGGAGATCACGAAGCGGGAGACGGCCGATCGTCGGAACCTGCTGGAGCTCCCGCTCACCGACGCGAGCACGCTGTCGCAGGACGACGTGCGCCGTGAGCTGGAGACCAACGCGCAGTCGATCCTCGGCTACGTCGTGCGCTGGGTGGGCATGGGCATCGGCTGCTCGACGGTGCCCGACCTCGACGGCGTCGGGCTGATGGAGGACCGCGCCACGCTGCGGATCTCCAGCCAGCTGATCGCGAACTGGCTCGAGCACGGTGTCGTCGACGAGGCGACCGTGCGGGAGACCTTCGCGCGCATGGCCGCCCTGGTCGACGAGCAGAACGAGGGCCAGGCCGGTTACCCGCCGATGGCGCCGGACCTGGAGCGCAGCGAGTCGTTCCAGGCGGCGCTCGAGCTGGTGTTCACCGGCGGGACGGAGCCGAACGGCTACACGGAGCGGGCCCTCACCCAGTGGCGGCGGAAGGCCAAGGCGCACGCCTGACGGCGGTCCGGTCGGGGCCACGAACGGCTGTCGCCGACTCGCGAGCCCCGACCGTCCGGGCACCGACGGATAGGCTCCGTGTGTGGAGCTCGAGGACGCGATGGCCGTGTGGGAGGCCCGCCGCGGCTTCCTCCGTCTGAAGTGGGCGCCCGGCATCGACATCGACGGCCCGCTCGCCGACGCCGCCGTGCAGTACGTCAACCGCCTCAACGGGGACCAGGCGCGTCCCCTGCTGGTCGACATGACCGGGATGCGGATGCTGACCCGGGACGCCCGGGTCGTGTTCACCCGGCCGTGCATGGTGTCGCGGCTCGCCCTGCTCGGCCGGTCCCGCGTGGACGCCATGCTCGCGAACTTCGCCCTGGGCGTCGCCTCCCACCCGATGCCGATGCACTTCTTCACCGACGAGGTGGAGGCGGCGTCGTGGCTGGTCCGCGGCGACGACCCGCCGCCTCGCGGGTTCCGGTGGTGGCGCTCGGCGGAGGGCACCCCACGGTCCCGGTGAGGTCGGCAACGCCCGTTCGGCCCTGTGGCCGGCCACCCGGCCGCGCCTAGCGTCCCTCCCGGCCCACCCGTGCGCCGAGGGGGACGACGATGCCGCTGCGCCGGTTGCTGATGCTGCCGCACCTCGTCCGGTGGGGGATCCGCGCTCCGCGGGACGCGGAGGGACGGTGGGACCGCTACTGGGCCGGGGTCGGGTCCACCGGCGACGGCGGTGACGTGCTCTGGGACTCCAGCGATCCGGACGAACCCGCCCGCTACCTCGACATCCTCGAGCGGTTCGCCGACCCCGATCTCCCGGTGCTCGACCTCGGGTGCGGCAACGGCCGGTTCACCCGCGCCCTGTCCCTCCGGGGATGGCGGGCGATCGGGGTCGACGTGTCGGACGCGGCGGTCGCCCTGGCCCACGACGAGTCCGGGTCCGGGTCGGCCGGGGGCGGGACGCCCCCGTCCTTCGTGGTCGCCGACCTCACGGACGCCGGTGCGATGGACCGGCTGGCCGAGGAACTGGGCGAGGTCAACGTCCTCGTGCGCGGCGTGCTGCACGTCCTCGATCCCGACGCGCGCCGTGAGCTCGCGCGGAACGTCGGTCGGCTCCTCGGCGACCGCGGCGTCGCCGTGATCGCCGAGACCAACCACCAGGGCTCGTTGCTGAGCTACCTGGAGAGCCTGGGAGCCGGCGCCCGGGGCTGCCGCGCCCGCTGGCCCGGGCCATCGCCTCGGGCCTGCCCACGCCCCGCCCGTTCGGCGCGGAGGAGCTGGACCGGAGCTTTCCCGACGACGGGTGGGAGCGGCTGCAGGTCGACGACGACGCGGTGATCCACGCCGTCCCGATGCACCGCCGCAGCGCGGAGCGCGAACGCATCCGGGGCCTCGTCGCGGTCCTCCGACGCCGTTCCCGGGTGCCCGAGCCCCGTCGGAGCGAGGAGGAGACGGGCCGGGGCGTCCCGCACCCGACGCCCGCGGAGTAGTCCTCCGACGGGACCCAGGTCCCCTGCCGCCCCCCGGGCCGACGTCCATTCTCCCTGCTCGGGAGCCTGCCTACCGTCGATGCGGGGGCCGCCGCACCGGAGGCCGGGGCAGGAGGGCGCGCCGCCATGACGATCTCATCCGCACGACCGGAGGCCGGAGGGCGGCCCGGGCTCCTCGCCCGTCGTCCGCTGACGTCGTTCTTCGTCATGGCCTACGCGTTCTCGTGGCTCGTGTGGTCGCCCTGGGTGCTCGGCGAGGACGGCGCCGGTCTCCTGCCGACGAGGATCGATCCGGCGCTCATCGGCTACCTCAACGCGGCCGCGATCCTGGCCGGTCCCACCGTGGCCGGTCTGGTCATGGCGAGGGTGACGGGCGGGCGCGCCGGGGTCCGCGCCCTGCTCGCGCGACTCGTGCTGTGGCGCGTCGGGGTGCAGTGGTACGTCGTCGCCCTCGTGGGCGTCCCGCTGATCATGCTCGTCGGCACGACCATCTGGGCGGGTGCGGGGCCGACGTCCGGTGCCCTCGGAGGGCCGTCCTACCTCCTGACCTACGTGGTCACGTTCGTCCTCGTGACGGTGCTCGGCGGGCCCCTGTTCGAGGAGATCGGGTGGCGGGGCTTCGCCCTCCCGCGCATGCAGTCCTCCCTCGGGGCGCTGGGAGCCTCCGTGGTCCTGGGCGTGCTGTGGGCGCTCTGGCACCTGCCGCAGTTCCTCGTGCCGAGCTGGGCGGCGTCCTCCGGCGGCGGCGGGGTGTCGGGCATCCTGCTGTTCACCCTCACCGCCATCACGTTCACCGTCGTGATCACCTGGCTGTTCAACCACACGCGGGCGAGCCTGTTGATCGCCGTCCTCGTCCACTCCTCGATCGACACCTTCAGCATCACCCTCGGCGCCCTGTTCCCGCCCGACGTCCTCGCGAGTGCCATGCCGTTCATGATCGGTTTCGGGGCCGTGGCCCTCGTGCTGGTCGCGGTGACGCGCGGGCGTCTCGGGTACGCGGGTCGGCAGGAGTGAGCACCGCCCGTCGGTCGCGCCTCCTGCTGGTGGCGTTCGCCTTCGCTCTCGCGGCCTGTGCCCCCGCCGCCGGCCCCGCTCCCACCCCCGACCCGGCGACGACGATCGACCAGCTGGCCTCGGAGGCCCTCGGGCAGGGCATCACCGGTGCCGTGGTGGCGGTCGCGGACCCGGCGGGCCTGCGGCTGCTCCGCGCCTACGGGACCGCCGACGAGGCCGGGATGCCCCTGACGCCCGATGCGCACTACCGGATCGCGAGCGTCACCAAGACCTTCACCGCCGACGCCGTCCTCGTGCTGGCGGCCGAGGGCCGGCTCTCCCTGGACGCGCCCCTGGCCACGTTCGTCGCCGGCGTCCCGAACGGCGACCGCATCCGGGTCCGGGATCTCCTGGCCATGCGGGGCGGGGTCTACGACTTCACCGACGACCAGGGATTCGTCGCGCGCTACGAGGCCGACCCGACCCTGCCCGGGTGGCGGGCCGAGGACCTCCTGCCGATCCTGGCCGCGCACGCCGCCGAGGCCCGCCCGCCGGACACGGAGACCCGGTACTCGAACTCCGAGTACGTCCTGCTGGGCTTCGTCATCGAGCGCGCCACCGGCCGGCCGGCTGCCGAGGCCCTCGAAGCCCGTGCCGCGGCCCACGGGCTGGGGCAGACGACGTATCCGGACCGCGGCGACGATCTCCCGGCCCCGTTCGCGCGCGGCTACATCTCCGCCGCCGACGAGCAGAGCCGGCCGCCCTACCGCGACGGGACCGTCTCCAATCCGGCCGTTCCCGGGACCGCCGGCGCGATGATCTCCAGCGTGCCGGACATGGCCCGGCACGCCGTCCAGCTGGCTGGGGCGACCGACCGGCAGACGTGGGCGCCGCTCACCTCCTCGGGCATCCGCCTGCAGTACGGCCTCGGGGTCACCCAGGTCGGCGAGTGGGTCGGCCACGACGGCTCGATCTTCGGCTACAGCGACATGGTGTTCCACCTCCCGGCGCGCGGGGCGACCGTGGTGGTCATGGTCAACGCGGGCAACGGTGCCGCGGTGCCCGCCCAGGAGCTGTGGATCCGCATCGTCGACACGCTCTACCCGGGCACCCTCACCCCGCTGGCCCTGACCCGTCCCGTGCTCGACCCGGACGCCCTGGCGTGTCACGGTTCGTGCGTGATCCACGGAGTTCGGGCGAGCGCGGCGACCCGCACGCTGCGTCTCGCGCTGGGCTGGCTGGTCGGCGCGGCCGTGCTCGTCGCCGCGGTCGAGGCGGTCCTGCTCGCGGACAGCCGCGAGGCCCCGTACTGGGCCCTGATGCTGCTCCCGCTCACCGGCATCGTCTACGTCGTGGTCGGCGCGGTGGCCTGGGCCCGACGATCCCGGAACCGGACCGGTCCGATCCTCGTGGCCGGCGGGTTCGTCTGGTTCGTCGCCGCGCTGGTGAACACCGTCGAGCCGGTGCTGATCGCGGCCGGCCAGATCATCGCCTGGGTCCCGGTGGCCGTCATCGTGCACGTGCTGCTGGCGTTCCCGTCGGGGCGCCTCGACACGGGCCGGACCCGTCTGCTCGCGGCCGCCGGCTACCTGATCGCCGTCCTCCCGCAGCCGGTGCGGTACGGGACGATGCCCGCAACCCCGCCCTACGACCCGTTGCTCGTCGCCGACCGTCCGGACGTGGCGTACGGCGTCGGGGTGGGCCAGGCCGTGGCCGCGGCGCTCCTCGTGGGTGCCGTGGCGGGCGTGCTCGTGCACCGGCTCGTCGTCGCCGACCGCCGCCGTCGTCGGGCACTGGCCCCGGTCTACGCCTACGGGGCGGTGGCGGTGCTCGGCGTGGCGGTGCTCGCCGCGCTCACGCGCTACGTCGGCGTCGACCCGCTCGTCGTGCCCCTGATCCAGCTGGCCGTCCAGGCCGGTGTGCCGGTGGCGTTCGCCGCGGCCATGTTGCGCGGCGGCTTCGCGCGGGCCGGGGAGCTCGAGGAACTCGCCGCGTGGCTCGCCCGTCCCGCGCGCGACGGCGACCTGCGCGGCGCCCTGGTCCGCGCCCTCGGGGACGCCTCGCTGACGCTCGCGTTCCGGGTGCACCGCCCCGAGGGGCCGGTGGGCGAGTGGGTCGACGAGTCCGGCGCACCGGTCGAGCTCCCGGCACCCGGCGCCGACCGGGTGGCCGTCCCGGTCGTGCTCGGCGAGCGCGAGGTCGCCGTCGTCATCCACGACCGCGCCCTGCTCCCCGACCCCGAACCGGTCCGGGCCGCCGGGCGCATCGTCGCGCTCGCGGCCGACCGGGAGCGCCTCACCGCGGAGCTGCTCGCCAGCCGCGACGAGCTCCGCGCCTCACGCGCCCGCCTGCTGCACTCCGGCGACCGGGAGCGCCGCCGGCTCGCGGGGGACCTGCACGACCGGTTGCAGAGCCGGCTGGTCCTGCTCGCCATCAACGCCTCGGACGCGTCGGTCGCCGAGGCGGGCTCGCTCGCGGTGGTGCGGCAGGGGATCGAGGAGGCCATCACCGAGCTGCGGCACCTGGTCCAGGGCGTGCTGCCCGCCCTGCTGATCGAGCGTGGCCTGCTCGCCGCGGTCGAGGACCTCGCCGAGCGCAGCCCGCTGCCCGTGGTGCTGGCCGCCGACCCGCAGGCCGACGAGGCCCTGCCCCCGGAGGTCGAGAGCACCGTCTACCACGTGGTCGTCGAGGCGGTCACGAACGCGGTGAAGCACGCACGGGCGACCAAGGTCTCCGTCGACGTCGTCCGCCTCGGCGACCGGCTGCGGGTGGAGATCGCCGACGACGGCGTCGGGGGAGCGCAGGTCGGGGGCGGTGCCGGACTGCGGGGCATCGCCGACCGGGCCGGCGCGCTCGGCGGCAGCGTCACCCTCGACAGCGTCGAGGGCCGAGGCACGGGCCTGGTGCTGGAGGTGCCGTGCGGGTCGTGATCGGGGAGGACGAGGCGCTCCTGCGGGAGGGGCTCGTGCACGTCCTCGACCGGGCCGGCATCGAGGTCGCGGGCAGCACGGCGGACGCCGACGACCTCGTGGATCTCGTCCGCCGGCACCGGCCCGACGTCCTCGTGACCGACATCCGGATGCCGCCGACGAACACCGACGACGGCCTGCGGGCGGCGGTCCGGGTCCGCGCCGAGGTCCCGGCGGTCGGGGTCGTGGTCCTGTCGCAGCACATCCAGCGGCGCTACGCGCGCGAACTGCTCGCCGACCGTGCGGCGGGTGTCGGGTACCTGCTCAAGTACCGCATCGCCGACGGCGCCGGGTTCTGCGAGGACCTCCGCCGCGTCGCCGCCGGGGGGACGGCCCTCGACCCCGAGGTCGTCGCGGCCATGATGGCGCGGCGCGACGACGCCATCGAGGCCCTCGGGCCACGTCGTCGCCAGGTGCTGGCCCTCATCGCGGAGGGCCGGACCAACGCGGGGATCGCCCGGCGGCTCGCGATCACCGAGAAGGCCGTGGTGGCCCACTCGTCGGGCATCTACGACGCCCTCGGTCTCGCCGCCACCGACGACGACCACCGCCGCGTCCTCGCCGTCGTCCGGTACCTGACGGGGTGAGGCGTCAGCGTCGGGCGCGTCCGTCGACCAGCTGCGTCGCGCCCACGACGAGGTCGGGGCTCTGCCACTGGATGTAGTGCGCGTCGCCGGTGGCGATGGTCTGCGGTGTGCGGGGCCGGAGGGCGATGAAGTCCTCCTGGGCGTCCTCGTAGAGCCGGTTGAGCTCCTCGACCGTGAGCCCCGGCGGCGGAGGGAGCGTCGTCTGGAACGGCTCGGTCTTCGTCAGGACCGCGATGGGCACGGGCGGGAACGTCGGGCCGGAGCGGACCTGCTCGACACCGGCGTCGACGTCGATGCGCTCCGAGGCCGGGTCGGCGAGCTGGGTGCCGGGGGGGACGGCGTTCAGGTAGGCGTCGCGGTAGGCCGCCCACTTCGCCGGGCCGAGCACCGTCGGCACCGTGGGGGAGAACGAGTCGACGAACACCACGCCGGCGACCTGCTCGGGGTGGGTCTGGGCGTAGAGGCGGGCGAACAGCCCGCCCATGGAGTGCCCGGTGAGGACGTAGGGCCCGGGCACACCGGCCGTCGTGAGGACGGCGTGGAGTTCGGTGACGACGTCCGCGGCGGTGCGCGGTTGCGGGACCGGCGTGCTCCGCTCGGTGAGGGGCGCCCCGGGGAGGGCGATGCGCAGGGTGCCGGGACGGTCGTAGGTGCAGACCCGGTGCTCGCGGGCGAGTGCGACGGGCACGGCCGGCCCGACCGCGGGCGGCTCGATGATCTCGTCGATGCTCCAGGCGTCGCCGGAGTCGTGGTAGCCAGGGATCAGGACGACGGTGTGCCGCCCGGGGGCGTTCTCGCCCTGGCACTCCAGGTAGACGCTCCGGCCGCCGATGTCGACGCCCTGCGCGAACTCGCCCGAGGCGCCGCTCGGTGGTGCAGGAGTCGCTCCGGCGGTCACGCCGCAGCCGCCGAGCGCGAGGATCGCCGCCACCGTGACCAGGGCCCGGGTGAGGGTCACCGCGTACCTCCGGAGGACGGCCCGGTCGCCCGGGCGAGGACGTCGCGGGTGGCCCGGACGACGAGGTCGGGGTCGAAGACGTGCACGTAGTGGCTGCTGCGGTCGGCGAGGGCGTGGACGCTGCCGGGGAGGGTGGTCGTCGCGAGGTTCGACTGCGCGGTGCGTTGGGCCTCGACCGCCCGGGCGAGGTCCGGGAAGTCGGGCGGGAACTCGGTGACACCGGCCGACACCACCCACGTCGGCATGGTGGCCGGGTGCGGACGTTCCCGGGCGGACGCGGCGACCTGGTCGGTGCTCGCTGCGACGTCGATCTGCTCGACCCCCGGGACCGCCGGCGGCGTGAGGACGGCCTGCTGCTCGGGGGAGAGGAGCGCGAAGGTCTCCTCGGTGGTGGAGTCGACCATGACGAGGCCGGCGGTGCGGTCGGGGTGCTGGGCCGCGTACAGCCGGGCCGCGAGCCCGCCGAAGGAGTGCGCGACGAGCACGTAGGGACCTGGCACGCCCCCGGCGGTGAGGACCGCGTCGAGCTCGGACGCCCAGTCCTGGGCCGTGCGGGGCTGGGGTGCCGGGTCGCTACGGGTGGTGACGCTGCCGTCGTTCCGGGTCGACCCAGGGCGGTCGTAGGCGCACACGCGCGTGTCGCGGGCCAGGGCCGGGGCCACCGCCTCGGGCGGCGGTGTCCGCTCCGGGTCCACGACGTCCCAGATGTCCCCGGCGTTGCCGAACCCGGACATGAGCACGACAGTGGGCGTGCCCGGCCGGGCCGGTCCGTGGCACTCGAGCCAGACGCGGCGGCCGCCGACGTCCACGGCCGTAGCGACGTCCGTGGCGGGCGGCGCGGCGCCACCGCCCGACGGCGCGCAGGCGGTCAGCAGCAGCAGGCACCCGCTGACGAGGGCGACGACGACTCGGCGCACCTGCTCAGCGTCTCCGGGCGGCTGACCAGCCACAATGGACCGGGAACACGTCGGGGACCCGACCGGAGTCCCTTGCGCTGATCCGCCTGCGACCGAGGGGTCACGAGGGGTGAGCGGATGCGGTGGATTGCTCCGAACGGCTCTTGATCTTCTCGAACACGTGTTCGATCATGGGTGCATGACGGCGGCGGTGTGGTTCCTGGACCCGAACGGGTCCTGGCAACCCCGCGCCGAACGACAGCAGCCCCCGCCGCCGGGCGAACCGGTCGAGCGGTTGGCCCGGCTCCTGCCGCTCCGCCCGCCGGACCCGGAGCCCGACGCCGGGTGGGCGGTGCCCGGGGTCGATCCCGACCCCGGGCGGGGCAAGGAGAAGCTGTCGCGGTCCTCGCGGACAGCGTTGGCGGAGATCGCCGACGCCATGACCGCCTACCGGCGGGCCGGGGCCCGCGTCTACCAGGCGATCGCCGCCCTGGACGCCTCGGACGCGGTCGCCGAGTCCGGCTACCGCGACCTGCCGCGGCTGCTGGCCGACCACGCCCGGCTCGACCCCGCCGAGAGCAGACGGCTCGCCAGACACGCCGAGGCGCTGCACCCGAGGGTCACCCCCGCCGGGGCCACCGTGGAACCTGACCTGCCGGCGACCTGCACAATGGTCGACGACGGCGAGGCCGGGGACGGGCACGTCGAGGTGATCGTCAAGACGATGACCCGGCTGCGGGGGGTCGACGACCTCGACGCCGACGTGCTGGCCACCGCCGAGGAACAGCTCGCCGAGTTGGCGCGCACGCACTGCCCGGCCGCGCTGAAGCGGGCGGCGGGGGTGATCGCCGATCGGCTCGACCCCGACGGGGCCGCCCCCGCCGAGGACCCGCCGCGGGAGAACGAGCTGACCTACACCCGCCGCAAGAACGGCGACCTGCACGCCAAGACCATCCTGCGTGACCCGGTCGCGGCGGAGCTGTTCGACCAGGCCATCCGCGGGGCGACCCTGCCGCCGCAGTCCACCGCCGTGGCCGACCCCGACACCGGACACGCCCCCACCACCACCGACGGGGCACGAGGCGAAGACCCACAGATCGAGGCGCGGGAGTCCAAACCCTCCCGCCAGGCCGGCGCCCTGATGGACCTGATCGCCGCCGGGTACGCCGCCGGCCTCGACGAACCCGACCAGACAACCGACCCCGACGGGCAGATCGAGTTCGGCGGCGCGGACGAGGAGTTCCTGCCCGACGACGACCCCGAGCCCGACCCGTGCGCCGAGGACACCGCGCCAGGCAGCCACGCCGACGCTGATGCCGGCAGCCACGACACCGACCCCGCTAGTGACAGCGACGGCTCGGGCGGCTTGGGGGGACCGGCAGCACCACCGCCACCGACTGCGGCGCCGCCGCCGCGGCCGCGGCCCGCCCAGGCCAGAGACGTTCCGCGGCTGCAGCTGACCGTGACCCTCGACTTCGAGACGCTGCGCGACCAGCTCGCCGACCGCAGCAAAGCCCTCGCGCTGCTCGAGGACACCACCTGGATCCGTCCCGAGGCCGTGCGCCGCTTGGCGTGCGACGCCGAGATCATCCCGATGCTGATGGGATCGAAGGGCGAGGTCCTCGACGTCGGCCGCAAGAGCCGCACCCCACCGGCCGGGCTCCGGCGCGCCATCTGGGCCCGCGACCGGCACTGCGCGTTCCCCGGCTGCCGCCGCAAAGCCCGCCACTGCCAGATCCACCACATCCGACACTGGGCCCACCACGGCGAGACCGAACCCGACAACCTCGGACTGCTCTGTACCTACCACCACGGGCTGGTCCACCACTCCGGATGGGAGATCGTCATGCACGACCACCTGCCCTGGTTCATCCCACCCGCCTGGCTCGACCCCACCCGCACCCCCCGACACAACCGCCCCTGGAGCTAGACGAGGCTCGCCGTCACCACGGTGTCGGGCTCGCGCCCGGCCCGGGTGACGGCGAGGCCGTCGGGCGCCCAGACGCCGGACACGCCGCAGGTGTCGGGGTACTGCGGCCCGACCGCGCCGACCGCGCCCGCGATCGCCGTGTAGGCCCGGCAGGTCCGCGCGATCACGGTGGCTCGGGCTTCCTGCTCGGCCAGTTCGTCCGGTCGGTGCACGACCCCGGCGAGATAGACGTCGACGTCGAGGGCTGCCGTGCCGGCGATGTGCTGGGCCGACCCGGTGTCCTTGCAGAGCCCCAACCCGAGGCGCCACCCGTCGACCGACAGCACCGTCGGGCCGTCGCCGGGGGCGAAGGACTGCGCTTCGTCGCCGCCGAGCCACGTCTTGCGGTAGGCGACGCTGACCCCGGTCGGCTCGACGGCCAGCATGGCGATGTGACGACGGTCCGCCCGTCGGACCGGGGCTCCGACCAGGGCAAGGGTGCCCGTCTCGGTACAGGCCTCCTGCAACGGCGCGAGGGCCGGGTCGTCGGGGTCGACGGCCGGGGACTCCAGGTCGTAGCCGGTGAGCGACAGCTCGGGGAACACGATTACGCGGGTCCCGGCCCGCCGGACCAGGAGGGCGTGGGTCCGGACGTTCCCGGCGACGTCGCCCGGTCGACAGCTCGGTTGGGCGGCGGCGACGGTCAGGGGCATGCGCTCTCCAGGTCTCGACGGTCCGTGCGCACCTCGTCGGCGAGGGCGGGCAGGACACCGCTCGGCGCTCCGGGGACGTCGGTCTCCAGCCGGTGGCGGGCCTCGACCAGAGAAGCGGCCCCGTCGTCGGGACCCCGCAGCGTAGCCAGCAGGGCGAGGTCGTCGAGTCCGAGGCGGATCCGCTCGAGCTGCTCGGTCTGGTGGTCGGAGAGCCGGTCGTGCTCCCCGACGAGGTCGCGCCGGGCGCGGGCGGCGTCCCGCCAGGCGGAGGCCGCCCGCGTCCGGTCCGGGGAGTCCTCGGCGAGGGCGTCGAGCGCGGCGGCCGTCGCGGCGACGGCGGCCTCGAGTCGCCGGCGGAGGTCGGGCCGGCGGCGGGAGGGGACGACGGCGAAGGCGACGACGACGCTGACCAGGACCGCGACCACCATGAGGATCCCGTACTCGACGAGCACGTCGACCGGGTCGAGACCGCGCAGCGAGCTGGAGAAGCCGACGCTGACGCAGACCATGGCGGCACTGCCGAGGGTCGGGCGGGACGTGATCGTCGCGAGCCCCAGGACGAGGGCGACGAGGGCGAT
Organism: Actinomycetospora aurantiaca; assembly: GCF_037401875.1. Classification (NCBI taxonomy): domain Bacteria; kingdom Bacillati; phylum Actinomycetota; class Actinomycetes; order Pseudonocardiales; family Pseudonocardiaceae; genus Actinomycetospora; species Actinomycetospora aurantiaca. The sequence continues at coordinate 153,152 of NZ_JBBEGN010000003.1, forward strand.
CGGGAGCAGGGACGCCTTGGGGAGGACGAGGATGATCGCGACCGCCACGGCCGCCCCGGCGAGGAGCCCGAGAATCTTGGGGCGGGCGCGGGCCAGGGTGGCGTCCCAGCTGGTCTGCAGGATCGAGAAGGTCGTCATGAGCAGCGTCGGCAGGAGCGGGTCCCCGGGCCGCAGCGCCAGGGAGACCAGCAGGACGAGCAGCACTCCCAGCGTGGTCCGGAACGCGTGGCGGACCTGGGTCGAACGCCAGGCGTCCGTGCTCGCGAGGGCCGAGCGGAGACCGTGATGGGCGCGGTCGTCGTCGGCGAGGGGTGTGCGGTCGCGCCGGACGACGAGCTCGGCGACCCGGTCGAGGGCGTCGTCGGCCGCGTGCACCGGGTCCTCGAGCTCCGGCACGGGGGTGGTGCGGCCGGGCGGCTCGTCGGACGGCCGCGTCGCGCGGACGGCGGCGGCGAGACTCCGTGCCCGCTCGCGGACGGCCTCCACGGCCCGGTCTCCCGCGGCCCGGTCCTCGACCGGCAGCCGCCGGACCGTGGCGTCCGCGGTAGCGAGGGCCAGGCGGGTCCGGACGGCGGCCGTGATCACGGCGGCGAGCCACGTCGGCCGGCCGTCCCGGAGCCAGAGGTCCACCGCGCCGGCCACCGAGGGCTCGGGCTCGTCGAGAAGGCCTGCGACCTTCGCGCGCGCCGGCCCGTGGGGGTCCCGGAGCCCGGTGACGCACCGGAACAGCGCCGCCACGACCAGCCCGGCGACGGTGGCGACGACGAGCTGCAGGGCCGGGATCCCACCGCCGATCGGGAGGCCGTAGCTGATCAGAGTCAGCAGGCCCAGGCCGAGCCCGAGGGTCGTCAGGCCCGGACGGCGCAGGGGGAGCAGCCCGGCGACCAGCACGATCGCCAGGATCAGGACGAAGGCCGCCGGGCGCGACCACTCGGCGAGGAGCCGCGGACCGCACGCGGCGACCAGGAGCAGAGGGCTGGACACCGCGAGTGCCCGCAGGTCGGACCACAGCGGCCCGCCGGCGACGCCGATGAAGGAGAACAGCCCGGCGAACGCGCCCACGATCGCGGCCGGCCCGGCGCCGAAGAGCAGACCGAGCGCGAACGCGGGCACGACGAGGACGACGAAGAGCCCGAGCATCGTCAGGACCTTCCCACGTGCGTGGGACGGTCGCGCGAGGCTGATCAGCCCACGGCGTGCACCGGACGACGGTCGGCCCACGGCCGGGCGCGCTCGAGGTCGGCGGCGACGGCGATGAGCGTCGCCTCGTCGGTGTAGGGCGCGACCAGTTGGACCCCGATGGGCTCGCCGTCCGCCGTGGTGCCGAGCGGCAGGGAGATCGCCGGGTTGCCCGTGACGTTGGACAGGGCGGTGAAGCCGGCGGTCGCGAAGATGCGGTCGTACCAGCCCCGTCCGTCGAGCGAGGGGTCGTTCTGGTCGAGGTGACCCGCCGCCGTCGAGGGGACGTTCATGGTCGGGGTGAGCAGTACGTCGTAGCGCTGGTGGAACGCCGCCACCGAGCGCCGGGTGAGGTTGAAGACCCGGTCGGTGGCGTACAGGTCCGAGGCGCGCAGCGCCCGGCCGACCTCGGCGCAGGCGAGCGTCGCCGCCTCCAGGTGCTCCGGCCCGGGGGTGATCCCGAGGGCTCCCGCGATGGTGTCGACGCCGTCGGCGAGGAAGGAGCACCAGCCGGCGAAGTTGGCGTCGTCGAAGGCCGCCGCGTCGACGTCGGGAGCCGCGGGCTCGACGACGTGCCCGAGTCCCTCGAGCTCGCGCGCGACGGCCTCGACGGCCTCGACGCACTGCGGGTCCACCGACCCGTGACCCGACAGCGGCGCGGTGTGGATGGCGATGCGCAGGGGGCGGCTGCCGTGGCGGACCTCGTCGAGATACGGACGCACCGGATCGGGGAGCCGGTACCGGTCCCCGGGTTCCTGCCCGTGGACCGCGTCGAGGACGCCTGCGCAGTCGCGCACGGTCCGCGTCAGGACGAACTCGATGCCCATGCCCAGCAGGGGATCCGCGTAGTCCGGCCCGGGGGTGGTCCGGCCCTGGCTCGGCTTGAGGCCGACGAGGCCGCAGGCCGCCGCCGGGATGCGGATGGACCCGCCGCCGTCGTTGGCGTGGGCCACGGGCAGGGCCCGCGCGGCGACGAGGGCGGCCGAGCCCCCGCTCGAGCCGCCGGGGCTGCGGTCGAGGTTCCAGGGGTTGCGCACCGAGCCGGTCGCCACCGGCTCGGTGTTCGCGTTGAAGCCGAGTTCCGGGGTGGCGGTCAGACCGAGCGTGGCGAACCCGGCGCGCCGGAACCGGGCCATCAGGTGGGTGTCGGCGGGCATCGGCACGCCCGCGCCCAGGAGGCGGCTGCCCGAACGCGTCGGAACGCCCGCCGCGTGCGTGATGAGGTCCTTGATCGCGAACGGCACCCCGCCGAAGGGGCCGTCGGCGGCGTGCTCGAGCGGGGTGTCGAAGGGCCCGCTGACGAGGGCGTTCACGCTGCGGTTCGCAGCGGTCACGGCCTCGGTCGCGACCCGGGCGACCTCGTCGGCCGTCACCTGTCCGTCCCGGATCGCCTCGGCGATCGCCGTGGCGTCGAGATCGACGTACTCGCGCAGTTCCATGGGGGCCTCCTGTCCGGGCGGGATCCCGACCGTAGGAGGACCGGCCGGCCGCCGAGGTCCGTCGGTTGACGGACCCGCCACGGTGCCTACGGTGCTAGGGCATGACGGCCCTGTCGGCGGCGCGGGACCTGCGGGCGTTCCTCGCGCGCCACGGCGCCCGGGACGTCGCCTCGGCGTCGGTGGTCCTGGAGGGCCTGCGCGCGGTCGTGCCGTCGGACTGCGCCGCCGTCTCGGTGTGGGACCCCGTGGCCGGCCGCCACCGCACCCTCGCGTCGTCCTTCCCGGACGACGTCGGCGCGTTCCTCGACGACCGGATGCACACCGACCCGCTGTTCTCCGTGGTCCGCGCCGACGGTGGCCCGGTGCGGGTCCGGGACATCCCGGAGCGACGTCGTCGGGGTCCGGTGTTCGACGCCGTCATCGGGCCGCTCGGATTCCGCGACGGCGTCACCCAGTGCCTGTTCTCGGCCGACGGCCGCTACGTCGGCATGGTCAACGCGAGCACGCTCGACGCGCGCCATCCCGACGACGACGCCGTCGCCCTGCTCACGCTGCTCGGCCACGACCTCGCGGCGGCCCTGGACCCGCTGCCCGGACCCGGGTGGACCGTCGGCCGCCCTGCCGACGGCCGGTCGGGGGAACTGCTGCTCACGGCGGACGGCCGGGTCGTCCCGCTGTCCCCGGCCGCGCGGCCCGACCTGCTCCGGGCCGGGGCGCCACTGCTCGCCCTCGCGCGCACCGCGCGGCGCGCCGTCGAATACCGACTGCTGGTCCAGGGCTCCGCCGTCCACGAGGTCGAGCTGCACCGGACCGGGACGGACGTCGTCGTGATCCATCGCGAGGTCGACCCGCCGCACGGGCTGACGGCCCGCGAACTGCAGGTGCTCGCCGGCCTCGCCGACGGGCTGACCAACGCCGAGATCGGCGAGCGCCTGGGGATCGGGGCACGCACCGTCGGCACCCACGTGGAGCACGCGCTCGCGAAGACGGGCAGCCGCAACCGCGTCGCGGCGGCGGCCACGGCGGCCCGGTGGGGCCTGATCGGGAGCCCGACCCGTGCGAGGGTGCCGAGGTGAAGATCGACGCGAGGCTCCGGGCGACGCTGGCCGACGTGGCCGCGGACGTCCGGGAGTGCGAGGAGATCGGGTTCGACGGCGCCTGGAACAACGAGAACCAGCACGACCCGTTCCTGTCGCTCACGCTCGCGTGCGAGCACTCCACGCGCCTCGAACTCGGACCCTCGGTGGCGATCGCGTTCGCCCGGACCCCGATGACGGTGGCCCACCCGGCCTGGGACCTGCAGGGGTTCTCGGACGGGCGGCTGGTGGTCGGGCTGGGACCGCAGATCCGGCCGCACGTCACGAACCGCTTCTCGATGCCGTGGTCGCACCCCGCCGACCGCATGCGTGAGTTCGTGACGGCGTTGCGCGCGATCTGGCACGCGTGGGAGACCGGCGAGCCGCTCGACCACCGCGGCTCGTTCTACCGGCACACGCTGATGACCCCGGCGTTCACGCCGCCGCCCCACACGTCCGGGCCGCCTCCGGTGTACCTGGCCGCCGTCGGACCGCGGATGCTGAGCGTCGCCGCCGAGGTCGCGGACGGGCTGTTCGTGCACCCGTTCTGCGGCCCGCGCTACCTGACGGAGGTCATCCTGCCCGCCGTGGTCCGGCACCGTCCGGCCGACCGGGCGCCGCTGCGGATCGCGCTGTCCCCGTTCGTCGCCCTCGACGAGGCCGACCGCGAGGCGACCCGCCGCCAGATCGCCTTCTACGCCTCCACCCCCGCCTACCGCCCGGTGCTCGAGGCGCACGGCCGGGAGGACCTGCAGGAGGTGCTGCGAACGATGTCGAAGGAGGGGCGCTGGGACGACATGACCACGCTCGTCGACGACGACCTGCTCGACGAGATGTGCTCCAGCGGCTCCGCGGCCGAGGTGGCCGCCGACCTGCGGCGGCGCTACGGCGCGGTGGCGCACCGGGTGCGGCTCAACCGGCCCGGCGACACGCCGCCACCCCGCCACTTCGCGGGCGTGGTGGAGGCGTTGCGCGCCTGACCGGCGACCGGGTCACGTCAGGACGCGGCCAGGGCGGGCTCGGCCCGGTCCGCAGCGGGGGCGATGAGCTCCAGGGTGCGGTGCTGGTGCTGCTCCTCCGGAGCGGCGTTCACGACGACGAGCTCGTCGGCGGCGACCTCCTCGGCCAGCGCGTCCAGCCCGGCGACGACCTCGGGACCGGTGCCCACGAGCGTGCGCCGCATCATGCCGAGCACCTGCCGACCCTGGGGGTGCGCGCGCAGCTCGACGAGCTGGTCGTCGGAGAGGTCGCGCCCGCGGCCGAGGATCGCGCGCAGCCACTCCAGCTGGGCCCGGTCGTGCTGGGCGGCGGCGGTGTCGGCGTCGTCCGCGGCGATCACGTTGACCGCGGCGATGAAGTGCGGCGTCGCGTCGGGTCCGGCGAGCGGACCGGCGGGGTCGAACCGCGTCCGGTAGATCTCGGCCGCCTCCTCGAGGGCCTCCGGGGCGAAGTGGGAGGCGAACGCGTACGGCAGGCCGAGGTGGGCGGCGAGCTGGGCGCCGTAGAGCGACGAGCCGAGGATGTACAGCGGCACTCCGGAGCTGCGGTGCGGGTAGGCCTGGACGCCGGGGACCTTGGTGGCGCCGGTCAGGTACCCGTCGAGCTCGACGATGTCGGACGGGAAGTGCTCGGAGGCGCGGGCGTCGCGGCGCAGGGCCTGCATGGTGGCGCCGTCGGTGCCGGGTGCCCGGCCGAGCCCGAGGTCGATGCGCCCGGGGAAGAGCGTCTCCAGCAGGCCGAACTGCTCGGCGATCACCAGCGGCGAGTGGTTCGGCAGCATGATCCCGCCGGACCCGACGCGCACGTTCTCGGTGTGGGCGGCGATGTGCTGGATGTACAGCGACGTCGCCGAGGACGCCAGGCCGGGCATGTTGTGGTGCTCGGAGATCCAGATGCGGCGGTAGCCGAGGGCGTCCGCGGTGCGCGCGAGGCGCACGCTGCGGGCGATGCCGTCGGCAGCCGCCTCCGTCGGGAGGACCCTCGCCAGGTCCAGGATGGAGAGCGGGACGGACGCGGCCATCGTGGGTCCTCTCGGGACGGGTATCGGAGGCAGCCTCCGCTCAGCCTACACGGAGGCCGCCTCCGGTAAGGTGCACGCATGCGGTCGGACGCGCGCCGGAACCGGGACCTGCTGCTCGCGGTCGCCCGGCAGCACGTGCGCCGCCACGGCGTGACGACGTCGCTGGAGGCCATCGCGCGCGACGCCGGCGTCGGCCCGGGCACCCTCTACCGGCACTTCCCGGACCGCGAGAACCTGCTCGCCGAGGTGCTCCGTGCCGAGAGCGACGAGCTCGGCGAGGCCCGGGACCGCGTCGCCCGCGAACCCGACGTCGCGCTGCGCCTGGACGCCTGGCTGCACGAGATGGAGCAGCACATCGCGAGCTACCGCGGGCTCTCCGGCCCCCTGGTCGGGGCGCTGGAGGGAGCGGAGGCGACCCCGCTCACCCTGGCCTGCCAGGAGATGCTCGCGACGACCGAGCGGTTCCTGGCCGAGGCCCGGGCGGCGGGTGTGGCACGTGCGGAGGTCACCGCGCACGACCTCGTCGGCTGCGCGGCCATGCTCGCGTGGCTCGGGTCGACGTGCGGGGCGGACACCCGCCAGGCCGACGGGGCGCGCGAGATCCTCCGGTCCGGGTACCGCACCCCGCACCGCTAGCGGCCCGGGAGCTCCGCGGCGCCGTCGACGAGCAGCGAGGCGCGGGTGGCCTCGGCCGTGTAGAGCTGCGGCGCGAGGAGGTCCCGGCGGCCGACGACGTCCTGGCCGCGCCCTGCCCGACGGGCCCGCCAGGCGCGGGCGTGGTCGGCGGCGCTGCCGTGCGGGTCGAGGTGCAGCACCCGGGCGTACTGGTGGATCGCCTCGTAGACCGTCTCGGACAGTGCCGTGATCGGCGGGGCCCAGGCGCCGTGCGCCGCGTGGTAGCGGGTCACCAGCTCGGGGTTGCCGTGCACCGGGCCGTTCTGGAAGTAGCCCAGGGCCGTGCGGAGGCCCTCGGCGGCGCGGCCGCCGATGTGGGAGAACGTCGCGTCGTCGAGGACCAGCGACACGGTGCGGGTGGTCTCGCGCAGGCCGGCCCGCTCGCAGGCCCGCTCGAAGGCGACCTCGTCGGCGCCGACGAGGGAGCTCAGCACGAGGTCGGCGCCGGAGGCCCGGATCGACTCGATGATGGCGCCGAAGTCGGTGGTCCCGAGGGGCGTGAGCCGCTCACCGGCGACGTGGCCGTGGGCGGCGTCGATCACCCGGCGGGCGTCGCGGTGGGCGCCGCGCGACCAGACGTAGTCCTGGCCGACGAGGTACCACCGGCGGGCGCCTGCGGCCCGCATCGTCGGGCCGACGAGGGCCGCCAGCTGCGCCGCGGGGCGTTCGCCGAGGCGCAGGGTGGTGGGGGACTCGCCACCGCCCTCGTTGATCACCGAGTGGACGAGCAGGACGCGGGGCGACTCGACGGCCTCGCGGACGGCGTCGAAGCTCGCCGACGTGCTGTTGACGAAGATGGCGCGACACCCCAGCGCGACCATGCGGCGGGCCTCGAAGGCCGCCTGGGCGGCGTCGGTGGCGTCGTCGGCGGTGACCAGGGTCAGCCGGGTGCCCGCGACGCCGCCGTCGGCGTTGACCTCGCCGACCGCGAGCTCGGCCATGGCCTGCGCGGAGACCGAGTAGACCGCGCCCGGGCCGGACATCGTCGTGATCGCCCCGATGCGGATCGACCCGTCGTCGGGGGGATCGGGCAGGGGGACGCCGAGGCGGTGCAGCAGCCACCGCACCCCGTTCTCCGGGATCGTCGCGCGGACCGAGACGCGGGTCCGCGCGGTGCCGTCGGAGCGGAAGCGCACGCACAGCCGGCCCTGCCACGGCTGCGTGTGCTCGACGACGAGCAGCGAGCCCGGCACCACGCGGGAGAAGCGGCCGAGCAGCTCGAGGGTCTCGGCGTCGGGGTCGTCGCCCACGGGCAGTCGCATGCTCACGGTGGCGCCCTCGGCCACCCGGTCGCACCGCGCCCCGAACAACCACCCGGCCGTCCGCGACGAGCCGAACAGGGCGAACGCCTCGTGCCGCGGGAGGTCGACGGCGCGGTCGGCCGCGACGGTCGTACTGGTCATCGCGGCCCCGGGATCTCCTCAGCCGGTCTCGCGCTCGTTCCGCGTGCCCTGCTCGGGGGCGTCCGGCACGTCGCCCACCGCACGGTTCATGATCGACTGGAGGTACGCGAACGCGTCGCGAACGGTACCGTCCAGGTCCAGCGAGTAGTAGCGGTTGCGGCCGTCCCGCCGCTCGATGACGGCGCCCGAGGTCCGCAGCACGCGCAGGTGGCTGGACACCGTCGTCCGTCCGACCGAGTCGATGCGGTTCGCGATCTCGGTGGCGGTGAGCTCGCCCTCCCGACCGAGCTCCGCGAGGATGCGACGGCGCACGCGGTCCGACAGGGCGTCGAACGCGAGGTTCTCGTTCGCCTCCATGGCGTGGACGCTATCACTCGTCGATGTCTGTCGACGCATTGCGGCGACTCACGACGCCGCCGTGACCAGGGGCGGGACCGCCCGGTGGAACCCGGTGTGCGCCTGCAACGCCGCGGCGGCCCGGAGCAGCGTGGCCTCGTCGAAGGGGCGCCCGATCAGCTGCATCCCGACCGGCAGCCCGTCCGCGTCGAACCCGCACGGCACGCTGATCGCGGGCAGGCCCGTCAACGAGGGCAGCCCGGTGAACTGCATGATGGCCGAGAGCATGTCCTCCGGGGCGCCGGGCGTGATCTCCACGCGGGTCTCGCCGAGCGGCGTGGCCGCGAACGGCAGCGTCGGGCAGACGAGCACGTCGGCGTGCGCCAGCGCGGCCGTCGCCTGCTCGCGCAGCAGCGCCCGGTAGCGCTGGGCCTGCAGGTACTGGGTCGCGAGCAGCAGTTCGCCGGCCTCGAGCAGCAGGCGGACATCGTCGCCGTAGTCCTGCGGGCGCTCCCGGAGCCACCGCTGGTGGTACGTGCTCGGCTCGGCCGCCTCGATCGTGAGCTGCGCGGAGATGTTGCCCTCGATGTCGGGGATCGTGACGTCGACGGTGCGGGCCCCGGCCCCGACGAGCACCTCGAGGGCGTCCCGGACGGACTTCTCCACCGCGGGCTGGACGTGGTGCAGCGAGTAGTCCTCGATCACGCCGATCCGCAGCCCGTCGACCCCGCGGTCGAGGTCGCGGGAGTACTCGACGGTCCCGCGGTCGACCGACCCGGCGTCGTCGGGGTCGAACCCGGCCAGGACCGTGAACAGCGCCGCCACGTCCGCGGCCGTCCGCGCCATCGGCCCGACGGTGTCCATGCTCCACGCCAGCGGCACCACCCCGGCGTTGCTGACCCGCCCGATCGTCGGCCGCAGGCCGGTGACGCCGTTGAGCGCGGCCGGGAGCCGCACCGACCCGCCGGTGTCGGTGCCGAGGGCGCCCGCGCAGGCCCGCGTCGCGACCGCGACCCCGGACCCGCCGCTCGACCCGCCCGGCATGCGGGAGGTGTCCCAGGGGTTGCAGACGTTGCCGTGGTGCGGGTTGGCGGAGGTCCCGCCCCAGGCGAACTCGTGCATGTTCGTCTTGCCCACGATGATCGCGCCCGCCCCGCGCAGGCGACGGACCACGGCGGCGTCGGCGTCCGGACGGTGGTCGGCCAGGATCTTGCTCCCCGCCGTCGTGATCTCACCGCGGACGTCGATGTTGTCCTTCAGCGCGATCGGCACGCCGTGCAGCGGACCGAGCCGGTGCCCGGCGGCGATCATGGTCTCGCTGGCCCGCGCCACGTCCATTGCCTGCTCGGCGGACACGGAGATGTAGGCGTGCGTCCCGGAGATCGCCTCGATGCGGCGCAGGGTCGCGTCCATCAGCTCGACGGGCGACAGCGCGCCGCCGGCGATCAGCTCGGCGGACCCGGTGAGGGTGTTCTCGACGACGTCGTCGGTCACGTCTCGCTCCCTTCGGCGGCCGGCGGCTGACCGAACACGGTGGCGGGCATCAGGGGGCGCAGGGACTCGGCCTGCATCCGGGCGCTCAGCGCGTTCGCGTCCGGGACCCAGGCGGAGAGCAGGGCGGCGACCGCGGCCGCACGGCCCTCGTCGAGCGGGAGCCCGGCGAGGGTCGCGGCCGCGGCGACGGTGCCGGCCGTGACCGGGCCGGCGCCGTCGTCGTCGGGACGGGTCATGCGCCCGGCCCCGCCGGGACCACGGCCACGGGATCGCGGACCGCGTGGTGGTGGTCCGTCGTCGGGGGCAGGTCGAGGATCTCCTGCGTCCGGGTCTCGAGCTCCTCGCCGCTCACCCAGCCCTTGGCCTGCGCGAGCTCCTCCAGGGCGGCCAGCCACCGTTCGTAGTAGCTCCACCGCTCCAGGTCCGACTGCTCGGACTCCCACCGCTTGATGGCGGTGATCAGCTCGGACTGGAACTCCTCCCAGGGGAACCCGAGCTTCTCGTGCAGGGCCACCGTCATGGCGAAGGCGCGGATCTCCCAGGCCTGGTCGAAGGCGACCTCGCCGTCGTGACGGGGGATGCGGTCGTTGAACGGGAGCACGTCGACCAGGGAGTCGACCCGCGGCTTGGTCTCGGCGGACGGCCGTTCGTTGATGGTCTGCACGGCTCAGGCCTCCGGGCTCTGCACGCCGCCGACGCCGATCATCGCGTCGCGGGTGACGAGGGCCTCGAGCTGCTCCTCGGTCCAGTCCTCGGTGCCCTCCGGGCGCATCGGCAGCACGAAGTAGCGCAGCTCCGCGCTGGAGTCCCACACCCGGACCTCGACGCTCTCGGGCAGGTCGAGCCCGAACTCCTTCATGACGCCGCGCGGGTCGCGCACGGCGCGCGAGCGGTAGGCGGGGTACTTGTACCAGTTCGGGGGCAGACCCAGGACCGGCCACGGGTAGCAGGAGCAGAGCGTGCACACCACCATGTGGTGCACCGTCTCGGTGTCCTCCAGGGCGATCATCTCCTCGCCCTGCATGCCGCCGAAGCCCAGCTCCTCGCAGGCCTTCGTGGCGTCGGCCAGCAGGCGGGCCCTGAACTCCGGGTCGGTCCAGGCCTTCGCGATGACCTTCGCGCCGATCTGCGGCCCGACCTCGTTCTCGTAGACCGAGGACATGTAGTCGATCGCGTCGGAACCGATGATCCCCTTCTCGACGAGGATCGACTCCATGGCCTTGGCGCGGGCGGCCAGCTCGGCGTCGCTGTGCCGCGACAGGCCGGCGACGGGCTGGATCGTGTCGTCTGTCGACGTCATCTCGTGTTCGTCCTTCGCTGGTGACGGTCGGGGGGACTCACGGCGTCGTGAGGTAGGGCTCCCAGAGATCGATGTGCATGACGGAGTTCACGGCGCCGGGCTCGTCGCCCCACAGCTCCTGGGCGGTGAACCGCACGGTGTAGAGGTGGTGGGGGTCCTCGCCCAGACCGGACGCGTTCGAGTCCGGGTAGACGTAGGCGCCGTGGTGGTGGGTGATCTCGCCGACGTGCCCGCGCACGTAGCTCGCCCGGCGGGTGTGGCTGGTCGAGGCCTCCGGGCGGACGCGCACGGTGTCGCCGACCTGGAACCTCGGCGTGGCCTCCACCTCGCGGCGGTAGTCGTCCCCGTTCGGGATCAGCTGCTTGAGCGCCTCGACCAGCTCCGGCTTGGTCGCCCTCGGCACCTCCTCGCCCGGGTTCTCGAGGTAGTGCTGCGTGCGGCGCTCGAGCTCCTCGGGATCGAAGATCCCCGCCTCGGTCCCGTGCAGCACCATGGAGTGCATCCAGTGCTCGTAGTAGCGCGAGGTCAGGTACTCCGCGGCCGGGATCTGCTCCATGCCGGAGCGGAAGCCGTCCAGGTTGAAGGCGCCGGCGATCGCCATCGCCGGGAACATCGGGAGGACCCGCTTCTCCCACTCCGAGCCGAACACCGGCTCGTTCTCGGGACGGACGACGGGGCCGTGGCCGGCCTTGCCGCCGAGGTCGTGGATGCCGTCCATGACTGCCTGCCTCTCGGGTTCGTGACGACGGGTTCGTGACGACGGGTCAGGCCGAAACCGCGGCGCTCGTGGGGGCGGGGAAGCCCCCGACGGCCTGCTCGTAGGCGTGCGCGGCGCGCAGGACGGTGGCGTCGGCGAACTGGCGCCCGACGATCGACATCCCGACCGGGAGGCCGCCGTCGACCGGGGCGGGCACCGAGCACACCGGGTGGCCGGTGACGTCGAACGGCGCGGTGTTGGCGAGCATCTCCAGCGCGCGGCCGAGCAGCTCGGGCGGGCGGGCGTCGCGGCCGGGGCGGACGGTGGCGCGCATCGGCAGGGTGGGCAGCACGAGCACGTCGACGTCGGCGAGCGCGGCGTCGTAGGCGGCGGCGAGCCTCGGCGCGAGGTTCTGCGCCATCGCGTAGTGCCGCCCGTGGGTGGTGTTGAGCCCGTACTTCCCGGCGAGCAGGACGAGGTTGACCGTGGCGGGGAAGCGGGTGCCGTCCTCGGTCCAGCGGCGGCCGTAGTGCTCCATGACGTCCGGGTCGAACAGGCCCTTCCAGTTCAGCCCGTACCCGGAGTTCTCGATCATCTGCGACGCGGCGCCCTCCGTGGCGATGACGTCCCAGATCTTCGGCCCGTGGAGGTGCCAGGGCACGGAGACCTCGGAGACGGTCATCCCGGCGTCGGCGAGCGCGGTGATCGCCTCGCGGACCGCGGCGTCGACCTCAGGTTCGGACTCCGGGAGGCCGAAGCCCTCGCGCAGCACGCCGACCCGCAGCCCGGCCGCGCCCCCGGAGAGGGCGCCGACGTAGTCGTCGGCGGCGATGCCGGTGGGCTGGCGGGGGTCGTGCCCGTCGGCTCCGGCGATCACGGAGAGCATGAGGGCGGCGTCGGCGACGGTGCGGGTGATCGGGCCGACGTGGTCGATCGTCGACTCGATGGGGAAGGCGCCGGTGTAGGGCACGAGGCCCCAGGTGGGCTTGTGTCCGACGATGCCGCAGTCCGAGGCGGGGATGCGGATCGACCCGCCCTGGTCGCCGCCGGTGGCCATGTCGACGACGCCGCCCGCGACCAGCGCGGCGCTGCCGCCCGACGAGCCACCGGCGTGCCGGGTCGGGTCCCACGGGTTCTCGACGTCCCCGGTGCTCGCGGTGATGCCGGCTCCGGAGAAGCACAGGTCCTCGCAGACGGCCTTCCCGGTGATCGTCGCGCCGGCCTCGAGCAGCCGCGTGACGATGGTGGCGTCGGTGTGCGGGACGTAGCCCTCGACGGTGGCCGAGCCGTTGGTCATCGGCACGCCGGCGACCGCGGTGTTGTCCTTGATCGCGACGGTGCGCCCGGCGAGCGGGCCGTCGGGCGCCCCGGAGATCGAGGTCGTGACGTACCAGGCGTGGTACGGGTTCTCGGCGGGGTGCTGCCAGGCGCGGTCCGGGACGACGGGTGCCTCGGCCGCGTAGAGCTCCTCGACCGCGTCCCAGGAGCCCAGCAGCCCGGTCACGACCGGTGCGTACTCGTCGACCTCGGCGTCGGACAGACCGAGTCCGTAACCGGCGGCGACGGCGGCGAGGGCCTCGTGGTCGGGCGGTGGGAGAGGCATCGGGGCTCCTCGCGGTCGGGTCGGGGTGTGACTGGCGGCACGGTAGGAAGAGCACCGTCGATATGTCAATGCACTCCGACGCATCCACATGTTCCGGTCCGATGACGCCGTTGCGATCGGGTTTCGTCACGTCCGCGCGGCGCTCCGGTTGGTCCACCGCCTGAGAGCGCCGAGTGCTACACCGGGCAGGTCCGCGGCCTCGCTTGCCTGCCCGATGTCGCACTCGGTCCGGGCCACGCCGCTGCGGCATCGAGGCCCGCCGTCAGCCGGAGTGGGCCGCGCGGTACTGCTCGTCGGTGACGGGTTCGAGCCAGGTGGTGCCGTCGCCCTCGGCGGTGCCCTCGAGCAGGGCGTAGTGACACATCAGCTGGCCGTCGACGGAGCCGTGCCAGTGCTCCTCGCCGGGTGGGGTCCAGACGCTGTCGCCGGGCCGCAGCCGGATGACGGTGCCGTCGCGGCCGACGACGACACCCTCGCCGTCGGTGCAGACCAGGGTCTGGCCGAGGACATGGGAGTGCCAGTGCGTGCGGGCGCCGGGGGTGAAGCGCACCAGCGCGGCGGAGAACCGGGAGGGCTCGCGCGCGGGGTGGACGATGTTGAGGTAGACCTCGCCGGTGAAGCGCTCGACGGGTGCCTGCGCGGTGGGGGTCCGGGGGTCGAGTTCCACGACGTTCTCCTGGTGGGGTCAGATGGCGGTGTAGCCGCCGTCCACGGGCAGGGCGACGCCGACGACGAACGCGGCGCCCGGGCTGCACAGCCACAGCACGGCCTGGGCCATCTCCTCGGCGGTGCCGAGCCGGTTGATCGGCTGGTTGGCCTCGGCGGTAGCGCGGTCGAGGTCGCCGGAGCCGAGCATCTGCGTGACCATCGGGGTCTCGATGGTGCCCGGGCAGATGGCGTTGATGCGGACTCCGCGGGGGGCGTACTCGACGGCGGCGCTGCGGGTCAGACCGATCACGCCGTGCTTCGAGGCGTGATAGGCCGCCCGGCCGGGCAGGCCGACGAGCCCACCGAGCGAGGAGCAGTTCACGACCGCCCCGGAACCCTGACGACGCATCACACCGAGCTCGTGCTTCATGCTCGCCCAGATGCCGCGCAGGTTGATCGCGTTGACGCGGTCGAACACGCTCGCGGGCTCGTCGGCGGCGTCGGTGGTGGGGGACTGGATGCCGGCGTTGTTGTAGGCGAGGTCCAGGCTGCCGAAGGCGTCGACGGTCGCGGTGACGGCGGCGGCGACCTGGTCCTCGTCGGCGACGTCGCAGCGCACGGCAAGGACGCGATGCCCGGCGTCGCGCAACTCCTTCTCGGCCGCGTCGAGGGCGTCCGGGTTCACGTCGGCGAGCGTCACGGCGGCGCCGGCCTGCGCGAACGCGCGCGCCGTCGCGATCCCCATCCCGGAGCTGGCCCCGGTGACGAATGCGGTCTGGCCGGTGAAGTCGTAGGTGGGGTTCACGGGGCGTCCTCCCCGAGGATCTCCTGCAGGCGCGTCAGCGCGGTGACCGCGGTGGGCCAGCCGCTGTAGAAGGCGAGGTGGGTGATGGCCTCGACGAGCTCGTCGCGACTCAGGCCGTTCTCCATCGCCCGGTTGAGGTGGAACCCGAGCTGCTCCGTGCGGTAGAGCGAGACGAGGGAGGCGACCGTGATCAGGCTGCGGTCGCGCTTGGACAGGCCGGGGCGTTCCCAGATGTCGCCGAAGAGGACCTCGATGTTGAGCTCGGCGAGCTTGGGTGCGATGTCGAGCGGGTGCTGGGGCATGGTGGTCCTTCCTGGTGGGTGTCGGCGGGCGTCAGGCGGTCTGGCCGCCGTCGACGACCATGGCGTGGCCGACCGTGAAGGAGGCCTCGTCGGAGCACAGCCAGAGCACGGCGGCGGCGATCTCCTCGGGCCGGCCGAGCCGGCCGACGGGCTCCTGGGCGACTGCGGCGGCGTACCCCTGTTCGGTGCCGCCGGTGACCCGGGCGATCATGCCCGTGTCGACGATGCCCGGGCAGACGGCGTTGATCCGGATCCCCTGGGCGGCGTACTCGAGGGCGGCGGAGGTGGTCAGGCCGATGACGGCGTGCTTGGTGGCGGCGTAGGCCGCCTGGTTGCGGAACGCGGTCACGCCGGCGCCCGACGAGCTGTTCACGATCGCGCCGCCGCCGGTCCGCGACATGACCGCGATCTCGCGCTTCGTCGTCAGGAACACCCCGCGGAGGTTGATCGCCACCAGTCGGTCGAACTCGTCGTCGGTCACGTCGGTGAGGGGCTTCTGCGGCTGCTCGACACCGGCGTTGTTGAACGCCAGGTCCAGGCGGCCGAAGCTCTCCACGGTCACGTCGAGGGCGTGGTCCACGTCCTCGGCGCGGGAGACGTCGCAGGTCACGGCCACGGCCCGGCCGCTGGCCCGCTCGATGAGCCCCACCGTCGCGGCCGCTCCCTCGGCGTCCACGTCGGCGATGACCACGGCGGCCCCCTCGCGGGCGAAGGCGAGGGCCGTGGCCCGGCCGATGCCGCTGGTGCCGCCCGTGACGAGGGCGACCTTGCCGTCGAACCGGTCGCTCACGGCGTGACCAGGACCTTGAGGGCCTCGCGGTCGGCCATCGCCCGGTACCCGTCGGGGACGCCGTCGAGGGCGACGGTGCGGTCGAAGACCTTGCCGGGGTCGACGGTGCCGTCGAGGACGTGGGGGAGCAGGGTCTCGATGTAGGCGCGGGTGGGGGCGGGGCCGCCGGTGAGGGTGACGTTGGGGCCGAAGAGGCTGCCGAACCCGACGGGGGCGTCCTCGTACTGCGGGACGCCGACCCGGCTGATGGTCCCGCCGGGGCGGACGATGCCGAGGGCCTGGTCGTAGGCGGGGCGGGCGCCGACGGCCTCGAGGACGACGTGGGCGCCCTCGCCGCCGGTGAGCTCACGGACGCGCTCGATGCCCTCCTCGCCGCGCTCGGCGACGACGTCGGTGGCGCCGAACTCGACGCCGAGGTCGGTGCGCGTCGTGTGCCGCCCCATGAGGACGATCCGCTCGGCGCCCAGGAGCTTCGCGGACGCGACGGCGAGCAGCCCGACGGCGCCGTCCCCGACGACCGCGACGGTCTTGCCCGGCTCGACCCGTCCCTGCACGGCGGCGTGGTAGCCGGTGCCGAACACGTCGGAGAGGGTGAGCAGCGAGGGCGCGAGGGCGGTGTCCGTGCCGCCGGGGAGCTTGGCGAGGGTGCCGTCGGCGAGGGGCACGCGGATGGCCTCGGCCTGGCCGCCCTGCTGACCGGGCTCGTCCCAGAACCCGCCGTACACGCACGAGGTCTGCAGGCCCTCTCGGCATAACGCGCAGGTGCCGTCGGAGTAGGCGAACGGGGCGACCACGAAGTCGCCGGGGCGCACCGTCGTGACCTCGGCGCCGACCTCCTCGACCACGCCGAGGAACTCGTGGCCCATCCGCGCGGGTCCGTCGGAGGCGGGCATCGAGGCGTACGGCCACAGGTCGCTGCCGCAGATGCAGGAGGTGGTGATGCGCACGACGGCGTCGGTGGGGCGCTCGAGGGTGGGGTCGGGGACGGTCTCGGTGCGGACGTCGCCGGCGGCGTACATCAGGGTGGCTCGCATGGGTCCCAGGGAACGCCCGGATCCATCGTCGTGACAGGCGAGGTCGGGAGGGGTACCGGGAGGGGGGTGCCGGCAGCACCCCTCACCGTCGCTGCGGCGGTCGTACCGTCGGAGCATGGACAACCGCGTCGAGCTCGGCGAGTTCCTGGCCTCGCGGCGGGCCCGGATCACGCCCGACCAGGTGGGGCTGCCGGTCTACGACGCCGCCAAGCGCCGGGTCCCGGGGCTGCGCCGCCAGGAGGTGGCCACCCTGGCCGGGCTGTCGGTGGACTACTACACCCAGCTCGAGCGCGGGAAGTCCGGCGGCGTGTCCGAGTCGGTGCTCGAGGCGATCGCGACGGCGCTGCAGCTCGACGACGCCGAGCGCTCGCACCTGGCCGACCTCCACCGCAGTGTCTCCACCAGCCCGCAGCGGCGTCGGCCGGCCAGGCGCGCGACGACGGTGCGGCCCATCGTGCAGCGCCTGCTCGACGCGCTGACCGTCCCCGGCATCGTCGGCAACGCCCGCCAGGATCTGGTCGCGGCGAACGCGCTGGGCTACGCGTTCTACGCCCCGCTCTACCCCGACCCGCAGCGCCCGGACCGGTCGCAGCCGGTCAACTTCGCGCGGTTCTGCTTCCTCGACCCCGCCGCGCACGACTTCTACCCCGACTGGGAGTTCATGGCCGACGTGGCGGTCAACAACCTGCGCACCGCCGCCGGCCGCGACCCCCACGACCGCGGCATCCAGGACCTGGTCGGCGAACTGTCGACACGCAGCGAGGAGTTCCGCGTCCGGTGGGCCCGCCACAACGTGCGGCTGCACCGCACCGGCACCAAACGCTTCCACCACCCCGTCGTCGGGGAGATGGAACTGGGCTACGAGACCCTGCCGATCACCGCCGACCCCGGCCTGCAACTCACCGTCTACAGCCCCGAACCCGCCACGCCCTCCGCGGACGCGCTCGCCCTGCTCGCGTCCTGGACGGCCACGCACCTCACCCCCTCGGTCGCGGAGGACGTCGACCCCGCCCGGTGAGGCGTTCGGAAGTCAGCCGAGGTCGGGAGCCCGCACGCGCTCGGGCGCAAGGACGCGGCGCAGCATCGGCTCGAAGAACTCCAGCGGCTCGGCATCGTAGTCGGGGTCGAAGGAGTTCTGGTCGTAGTACGCGCAGAAGTCGACGCACGCCTGGTACCACGGCCGGTCGCGGTAGCGGTCCCGGGCGTTCGGGTCCGCACCGACGTGGTGGAACCAGTAGACGCCCTGGAAGACCCCGTGGTGGCGCAGCACCTGGTAGTTCTGCTCGGAGACGTACGGGCGCAGGACCGCGGCGGCGACCTCGGAGTGGTTGGCCGGGGCCAGCATGTCGCCGACGTCGTGGACCAGGGCGCAGACGACCGTCTCCTCGTCCTCGCCCGCCCGGTGCGCGCGGGTGGCGGCCTGCAGGCTGTGCTCGAGACGCGTGACCCGGTAGCCGGTGTGGTCGTCCATCGCGCGCAGCCAGCCCAGGACGCGGTCGGGGAAGCGGGCGAGCTCGGCCTGCTCGTAGGGCTCGAGCAGGGCGTAGTCGGCGGCCGTGCCGTCGGCCATGGCGGTGAACCCGACGGTGGGGCGATCCGCGGTCATGCGTCCTCCTGCGGCTGGGCGGCCAGCGGCTTGTGCTCGCCGCGCAGGACGCGGCGGCGGGCCATGAGGTCGTCGAACTCCAGGTAGACGTCCTGCAGGTGGCGGGCGCCGCTGGCGGGGTCGTAGGGCAGCCGGCCGTGCAGGACGCGGTGGGAGTGCACCGTGACCAGGTCGCCGTCGGCGGCCGTGAACGTGGCGCGATAGCGGCCGGAGTCGAGGATCCGGGCGAGGTGGCGGTAGGCGTCGTAGAACGCCTCGACCTCGTCGAACGGCGCCGCCAGCGGCTGGGCGAGCTGGTTGGAGAACCGGAGGAGCCGGACCTCGCCGTCGGTGCCCAGCTGCACCATGGGGTTCTCGGCCCAGGTGTCCTCGTCGTCGCTGAACAGCTGGAACGGCACGGGCACCCGGACGAGCGTGTCGAAGTGCGCCGGGGCGTCGCGGCGCAGCTCGGCCAGGGCGGCCCAGCCGTCGACCAGCGTGGACTCGCCGCCGGTGGCCCGGTTCGTCAGGAAGTGCAGGAGCTGGACCGACGGGGGCCAGTCGTAGCTCGGCAGGTCGGTGTGCGGCTTCAGCTCGCCCGGGGTGTGGGCGACGTTGTACCCGGCCGGGTCGTGGCGGACGTTGTGCACGCGCTCGAAGGCGACCTCGCGGAGGTGGCCGATGTGCTCGGCGAACCGCTCGACCTCGTGGTCCTCGGACGGCACCCCGGTGACGATCGCGGCGCCCAACTCGCGGACGGCGTCGAGGTAGGCGAGCTGGCCGTCGGCGCTGCCGACGACGTCGGAGTGCGCGAAGCGCGGCGGCTCGCCCGCCGCCTCGGGCCAGAGCGTGGCCGGACGACGGCGGGCGGCGCGCGCGGCGGGGGAGTAGTCGTAGCGGCGCAGCCAGTCCGGCGAGTAGGTCGCGGCCCGGCCGTCGTTCCACTGCACCTCCAGGCCCCGGTCGGGGTCCCAGGCGGCGGTGGTCGGCGCGATGTCGGCCGGGATCGACCCGGTGAAGAGCTTGCGCTCCCCGCTCTGGGCGATGCGGTCGTCGGCGGCCCAGCTGTTGTCGCGCAGCCAGACGTAGTGGAAGTGGCGGGGCTGCCCGTCGAGCACGACGCTCAGGTGCCTCTCGTCGAGCGCGAGGGCGCCGTCGGCCGTGTCGAGTGTCTGGCTCACCAGAGGTCTCCTGGGTGTTCGGGTGGGTGTCGCGGTCGCTGGACAAGTCCAGCGTCGCCGCCACCGAGGACGAACTCAAACGACGGGAACGGCCCCTGAGGCCTCGGAAATGTGTGGCTCGCCGAGTTGCGCGACTAGGGTCGTCGAGGTGCGCGATCCGCTGCCGCCCCTGCCCGGCGTGCAGGCGTTCGAGGCCGCGGCCCGGCTCGGGAGCTTCGCGGCGGCCGCCGCCGAGCTGCACCTGTCTCCCGCGGCGGTCAGCCAGCGCGTCCGGTCCCTGGAGACCCACCTCGGGGTGCCGCTCTTCGAACGGCTCGCGCGCAGCGTGGCGCTCACCGAACTCGGTCGCGCCTACCTGCCCGCGGTCCGCGAGAGCCTCGACGACCTCGCCGCCGCCACCGGCGGACTGTTCGCCCCGGCCCGCCGCGAGCAGCTCACCGTCCGGACCCAGGTGTCCTACGCGACCACCTGGCTCGCCCCGCACCTGCACCTCTTCCGGGCCGAGCACCCCGAGATCGACCTGCGCGTGGTCTCCGCGGTGTGGTCGGAGGCCCTCGTCCCGGGCGAGGTCGACGTCGACATCCACCAGGGCCGTGGCGCGTGGGCGGGCGTGCACGCCGAGCTCCTCCACCACGACGACGCGGTCGTCGTCGTCGGCCTCCGGCACGTCGACCGCTTCGGCCCGGTGCGCGACGTCGCCGACCTCGCCGACCGTCCGCGGATCCGGGTGCTCGGGTTCGACGACGTGTGGCAACGCCTCCTGCCACCCACTCCCGGTGGCCCGACGGCGACCGTCGACACCACGGTCACCGCCCTCGAACTCGTCGCCGCCGGTGACGCGAGCGCCGTCCTGCCCGAGCGGTTCGTCCGGTCCGCCGTCCGCGAGGGCCGGGTCGGCCTCGCCCTGCCGCGGTCCTTCCCGATGCGGCAGGCCCACTACCTGCTGCGCTCCCACGACGACCCGACGCCCTCCCCGCGAGCCCGCGCCTTCGTCGCCTGGCTCGCCCGCCTCGACGAGCAGGTCCCCGCGCTGCCCGGCGGGGACCGCCGTCGGTGACGGGCTCGCGCCACCCGCCGTCAGGAACGTTCGAGGCGACGCCCGCCCAGGTGCTCCGCGAAGTGCGCCTCGATCGCGCGGTAGAGCCGGAACTGGTTCTCCGGGTTCGCGAAGCCGTGGCCCTCGTCCTCGGCGAGCAGGTACTCGACCGGGACGCCCCGCTCGCGCAGCGACGCGACGATGTTGTCGGACTCGGCCTGGACCACCCGGGCGTCGTTGGCGCCCTGGGCGACCAGCAGCGGCGTGCGGATGCGGTCGACCATGGTGATCGGGGAGCGGGCGAGCATGTCGGCCTCCTGCTCCGGGTCGTCCGGGTCGCCGGCGTAGAGCAGCCAGTTCGTGGCCTGGAAGGGGCGGCTGAACGCCGGGAGGCTGCGCATGAAGTTCGGCAGGTCCGAGACGCCGACGTAGTCGACGGCGGCGGCGAACAGGTCGGGGGTGACGGTGACGCCGACGAGCGCGGCGTACCCGCCGTAGGACCCGCCGTAGATGCCCACGCGGTCCGGGTCGGCGATCCCCTCCGCGACGGCCCAGCGGACGGCGTCGACGAGGTCGTCGTGCATCGCGCCGGCCAGCTCGCCCACCGCGGCCGTGGTGTGCCGCTTCCCGTAGCCGGACGACCCCCGGAAGTTGAGGTGGAGCACCGCGTAGCCGCGGTTGGCCAGGAACTGCGACTCCGGGTCGTAGCCCCAGGCGTCGTGGGCCCACGGGCCGCCGTGCACGACGAGCACGAGCGGCAGGTCCCGCGGCTCCTCGCCGACCGGGAGGCTGAGGAAGCCGTGCAGCGGCAGCCCGTCGCGGGCGGTCAGCGCGACCGGCTCCATCGTCGCGAGCTCGGCGCGGTCGAGGTGCGTGTGCAGCCGGAAGAGCAGCCGGCTCTCCCCGGTCTCGCGGTCGTGGAGCCACGTCCCGCCCGGCTCGCGGTCACCGCCGAGGTTCGCGACCCAGAGGCGTTCCGCGTCGTCCGACGACGCCGAGCGGAGCACCCCGTCGGCCAGCCCGGTGAGCGCGGTGAACACGTCGTCGTAGTCGTGATCGACCACCTCGATCGTCGACCGCTCGCCGACGAACCGCACCGCGATCACCTCGCCGGTCCGGGCGCTGGTGAACACGGTGGACGGCAGGCCCGGAGCCAACAGCCCCATGGTGTCCACGCTGCGGCCCTCGACCGCGGCGACCACGCTCTCCTCGCCGGTCTCGCGGTCGACGCGCACCAGCCGCAGGTCGTCGGAGTCCTGGTAGAGCCCGAGCAGCAGGCCCGAGCCGTCCGGCGTCGCCAGCTGCGGCTGCACGCCCAGCGGGTGCTCCGCGCCGCCGACGCGGCGCAGGAAGCGCGTCGCGCCGGTGTCCGGGTCGACCGCGGAGAACTCGTAGTGGCCGTCCTCGGTGAGCGTCGAGAGGAACGCGGGGCGGCCGTCGCGGTCGAGCAGGTAGTTCGACGTCGGACCGGGCTGCTCGAGGTGCAGGGTGGTCTCGCCGGTCGCCACCTCGACCCGGAAGGTGTCGAAGAACATCGGCCGGCGGTTCATCCACACCAGGACGTGGCCCGGCTCGTCCGGCAGCGGCGCCACGTCGACCACGCGGGAGCCCGGCTCGAGCGGGGTCAGGTCGACGGCGGGCTCCTCGGGCGCGGTGAGGTCCACACGGAAGAGGTGCCAGTCCTCGTTGCCGTCGGTGTCCTGCTGGTAGAGCAGCCACCGGGCGTCGTCGGTCCAGGAGTAGGTCTTCACGCCGCGACGGCGGTCGTCGGTGACGCAGACGGCGTCGTCGTGGGTCTCGTCGATGCCGCGCACCCACACCTGTGTGCGGCCATGGCGCGGGGCGAGGTAGGCGAGGCGGGTGCCGTCCGGCGAGATCGTCGCGCGGGCGAAGTCCGGGTCGGCGAAGTACTCCTCGACGTCCCGGAGGCGGGGGAGGGCCGTTGACTGGGTGGTCGTCTGCGTCATGGCAGCCATGCGACCCCGTGCCGTCGCGGCACACTCCAGGGCCTGTGACCCAGGTCTCGCGCCTAGGCTCGGGGCGTGCAGGGCGCCCTCCTCGTCGCCGGGACCACCAGCGACGCCGGCAAGAGCGTCCTCGTCGCCGGGATCTGCCGGTGGCTCGCGCGGCAGGGCGTCGACGTGGCGCCGTTCAAGGCGCAGAACATGAGCAACAACTCCGTCGTCACGCTCGACGGCGGGGAGATCGGGCGGGCGCAGGCGCTGCAGGCGGCGGCATGCGGGCTCGCGCCGAGCGTCGCGTTCAACCCGGTGCTGCTCAAGCCGGGGTCGGAGCGCACCAGCCAGGTCGTCGTGCACGGGCGCGTGGACGGCACCGTCTCGGCGATGTCGTACCGCGAGCGCAAGCCGGCCCTGCTCGAGATCGTGACGGCGGGTCTCGCGCGGCTACGCGCGCAGCACGACGTCGTCGTCTGCGAGGGCGCCGGATCCCCGGCGGAGATCAACCTGCGCGCCACCGACATCGCGAACATGGGCCTCGCCCGCGCCGGGTCGCTGCCGACGATCGTGGTCGGCGACATCGACCGGGGCGGGGTGCTCGCGCACCTGTTCGGCACGCTCGCGGTGCTGGAACCGGCGGACCAGGCGCTGGTCGCCGGCTTCGTCGTGAACAAGTTCCGGGGCGACCCGGCGCTGCTGGAGCCCGGGCTCGCGCAGCTGGAGCGCCTGACGGGACGGCCGACGCTCGGGGTGCTCCCGTTCGCGTCCGACCTCTGGATCGACGCCGAGGACTCGCTCGGCCACGACGGTGCCGTCGGCCGGCCCGCGCCGCCGCTCGGGCGCGACTGGCTGCGGGTGGCGGTCGTGCGGCTCCCGCGGGTCTCGAACGGCACCGACGTGGACGCGCTGGCGAGCGAACCCGGCGTCGCCGTCCGGTACGTGACCGCACCGAGCGACCTCGTCGGGGCCGACCTCGTCGTCCTGCCGGGCTCCAAGACGACCGTCTCGGATCTGGCGTGGCTGCGATCGACGGGCCTGGCCGACGCGGTGGTCGCGCACGTGCGGGCGGGCCGCCCCGTGCTCGGCATCTGCGGCGGCTACCAGATGCTCGGCCGCACGATCGACGACCCGGACGGCGTCGAGGCCGCGCCCGGCCGTCACACGGGCCTCGGCCTCGGGGCGTTCGACGTCGTCTTCGACCGCGACAAGCACCTCGGGACCCCGGCGGGCACCGCGCTCGGGGAGGAGGTCACCGGCTACGAGATCCACCACGGGCGGGAGTTGCGCGGCGGCGGGTCGCCGCTGGTGACGACGGCCGACGGAGCCCCGGAAGGGCTCGACGTCGGGACCGTGCTGGGGACGCACTGGCACGGCCTGCTGGAGAACGACGGGTTCCGACGGCGGGTGCTGGAGCGCGTGGCCGCCCTGACCGGGCGCGACTTCCGGGTGTCGACGACGACCTCGTTCGCCGCGGCCCGGACCGCGCAGCTCGACCTGCTCGCCGACCTCGTGTCGCAGCACCTCGACACGGCGGCGTTGCGGGAACTGATCGAGCGCGGCGCGCCGGCCGGACTGCGCGTGGTGCCCCCGGCCGGCGCCCCGTGAGAGCTACTTCGCGGCGTTCGCGACCTTGTCGATGGTCTGTGACATCTGGTCCTCGGTGATCATCGGGAAGAAGCCGCGGAAGTTCTCGTCCTTCACGCCCGACCAGTCGTAGACCTGCGTCACCTTCGTGCCCGAGCCGGCCGGCTCCAGCTGCCAGGTCCATGTGTGGCCCGTGGCCTTCACGTCGCCGAGCTTGTCGGTGTAGCCGTCGATCGGGTGGAGCGTGGGCGCCCAGCCGATCTTCCGGTTCTCCTCGTAGGCGACGACGGTGTTCTTCATCTGGTAGTCGCCGAGCGCGTCGTTGTTCATGTTCATGACGAACTCGTCGCCGGTGCCGGTGACGTTCTCCGAGCCGGGCTCGACGCCACGGAGCATGCCGGCACCGTCGAACTCGGTGTGCCGCTCGGGCTGGGAGAGCAGCGCGAACATCTGCTCCGGGCTGGCATCCACGGTCTTGGTGACCTGCTGCTGGTCGCTCACGATCGTCCTTCCGTCCACGTCGGTGGGGGACCGGCGCGCCGGGTCGGCGAACCGGTCGGCACCGAAGAGCGTGCCCCTGTCGTGCACGTCCCAATCGTGGGCGATACGCCGTTCGGCCCTGCCCGATCGGCCGGTCAGGAGGCGCGCAACGCCTCGTAGACGTGCCCGGCCGTGCGGAGGCGCTCGACCAGGGCGGGGCCCATCGCGGTGGCGGGGGTCAGGGAACCGGCGCGGGAGGGCAGGCGGTCGCCGTCGAGCGCGAGGCACAGCACGGACTCGCCGAGCATCACCGCGGTCGCCGCGTAGCCCGGGTCGCCCGAACCGGAGACGCGCCCGGTGTAGCGGGCCCCCGTCGTCGTGACCGCGTCCAGGTCGTGGCGGAACCACCCGTTGCGCCGGGTCGACTCCGACGGGCCCTCGCCCGGCTTGGGCAGCACCCGGTCGAGCAGCTGGCGCGCACCCGGCGTCGCGAAGCCCGCGAGCATGGCCCCGAGGCCCGCGGTGACCGCGCCCGCCGTCACGGCCCCCACGGGACCCGAGCCGGCGCCCATCACCTCGCCGTAGCGCAGGCCCTTGCCGTAGGAGTAGCCGGCGATCGCGTTGGAGCGCCGCACGATGCGGGTGTTGTACGAGGCCATGACGAACGGGGCGGCCCACTTGCCGTCGGGGAGGCGGTGCGGGGCCGGGTTGTCGCTGGGCTGGCGGGTGTCGGGCTCGCCGTCGCGGTCGGGGGAGAGGCCGTAGGGGTCGCGCATCAGCTTCATCGTCGAGCGGTCCGCCTTCGCGGTGTCGGCGATCCCGCGCATCGAGTCGATCGTGCCGCCGGAGACCCCGCCGCGGACGCGGGCGACCGCGGTGACGTCGGTCAGCTCGCCCTCGCCGTCGGCCTGGACCTGCGCGTGCAGGAGCAGGACGCCCAGGTCGGAGGGCACCGAGTCGTACCCGCAGGAGTGCACGATGCGGGCGCCCGTGCCCTGGGCGACGCCGTCGGTCGCGTCGATCGCCTCGCGGGCGAAGGTCACCTCACCGGTGAGGTCGGCGTAGTGGGTGCCGGCCGCGGCGGCCGCCTCGACCAGCGGCAGCCCGTACCTGGCGTAGGGACCCACGGTCGTCGCGATCGCCGTCGTGGACGCCACCATCGCGTCGAGCGCGGCCCGGTCCGTGGAGTCCGCGACGATCAGGGGCCAGTCGCTGCCCGGGGCCGGCAGGCCGACGCGGACCGACTCCAGCTTCTGCCGCGATCGCCCGGCCAGGGCGATCCGGGTGCCCGTCGGGGCGTGGCGCGCCAGGTAGTCCGCGGTCAGGGCACCGACGAAGCTGGTGGCCCCGTAGAGGACGACGTCGTGCTCGCGCTCGCTCATGCGGGCACGCTAGCGGCGCGGCGCGGGCTCCGCCGAGGTGACGACGAAGACCGGGTGCCGGCCGGCGATCGCGGCCAGCTCGTCGTCGCTCGCGTCGGCCCCGACGCCGTCGAAGAACGCGCCGACCTCCCAGGCCCAGGCCTTCAGGTAGGCGCGGAGCACCGGAACGACCTCGGCCGGCTCGGTGAGCTCGCGGACCGTGATGTGCTCGGTGCGGCGGCCGACGGTGAGCTCGGCGTCGCCCGCGACACGGATGTTGCGCACCCACTGGGTCTGCCCGCGCGCCGCGACGAGGTAGCGCTCGCCGTCGAGGGGGAGCGGGTTCACCGGCGTCGTCCGGAGCTCGCCGCTGGTCCGCCCGCGGACCCCGAGCACGGCCGAGCCGGCGAGGGACAGGCCGCGGCGGGTGGCGAAGGCGACCAGTGGGTTCATGATGCGGCGGGTGACGAAGCCGGGCTGCTGGTAGTGGGTGGCGGTCATGGCTCGACTCCTCGATGTGAGCACTGCTCTCTGCAGTGAGAGCAATGCTCTCGCTCAACAACGCTGCTGTCAAGAGCAGTGCTCTCTGACATGCTGTCGCACATGCCCACCCGTCGCGAGCAGGCCCGAGTCGAGACCACCGAGCGCATCCTGGCCGCGGCGCGCACGCAGCTGGCCGAGGTCGGGGCGGCGGCGTTGTCGCTGCGGGCGGTGACGCGCGAGGTCGGGATGGTGTCGTCCGCGGTCTACCGCTACTTCCCGAGCCGCGACGAGCTGCTCACCGCACTGATCATCGAGGCCTACGACGCCGTCGGGGAGGCGGCGGAGGCCGCCGAGCAGGCCGACGCCGGGTCGACCGGCCTGGAGCGGTGGGTGTCGGTCTGGCGGGCGGTGCGGGCGTGGGCGCGCGAGCACCCGGCGCAGTACGCGCTGATCTACGGCTCGCCGGTGCCCGGGTACGCGGCGCCGACGGACACGCTGCCGGCGGCCGGGCGGGTGGCGACGGTGCTCGTGCGGATCGCGGCGGACGGGGCCGGGGCGCGCGAGGACCCCGGACCCGCCGTCCGGAACGCGATCGTGCCGGAGGTGCTGCCCGACCTCGACCCCGCGCTGGCGCCGGCGGCGATCGCCGCGTTCACCCAGCTGTTCGGGACCGTCGGGTTCGAGCTGTTCGGGCAGTACGAGAACGTCGTGGCCGACCGGGACGTGTTCTTCGAGCACGTGGCCCGGACGGCGGGACGTGCCTGCGGCCTCTAGGGGCGGGGCTGTGGCGGGCGGTCGAGCTTCGCCGACTGGGGCACCTCGCCGCCCATGACGAGCGCGCCGGTGAGGCCGCGGCCCTCGTCGTTGCCGGTGGTGGAGCCGTAGTAGTAGGCGCCGGGGCCGTCGAGATCGAGGCGAGCGATGCCCTTGGAGTGGTTGACCAGCCAGATGAGCTTCGGGTCGCCGTTGTTCGGCAGCAGCGCGCAGTGGGTGTTCTTGTCGTCGTTGATCAGCGTGAGCTCGATCTGTCCGCCGTGCGGGAAGACGAGGATCGCCGGCTCCCAGACGAGTTCGTCCTCGGGGATGCGGACGGTGGCGCGCATGACGCCGTCGTCGCCCTCCTCGGCGTAGCCGACCTCGCCGGTGCCGAGCATCCGGCCGAGCGTGGCCCGGTTCTGCCCGTCGAGCCCGGCCTCGCGCAGCTTCGTGTCGCGGTCGTCGGTCGCGGTCATGGTGCGCCTCCTGGCCTCGGTGCGAGCCGCTCATGATCCAGGTCACACTCCGCCCGTTCAAGCTGCTCACGAGCGTGTGGCGCGCAACCCGCCGATCATCGCCGCCAGCCCGACCTCGAACGTGGCCTCGCCCGTCGCGTCGGTCCGCGTCGTGGCCGCGGCGTGCAGGTGGGGCAGCTCGGCGAGGCGGGCGAGGACCTCGGGGTCCGGCGGGGCGGCGGTGCGGGCCGCCTCCGCCTGGTACTCCAGCGCTGCGCCGAGGATGTAGTGGCCGAGGCCGAACACCGCGTCCATCGCCTCCGACGGGGTGAACCCGGCGTCGACGAGCACGGCGAGGGTGCGCTCGATCTGGTCCAGCGACGCGATCGTCGGGCGGTTGCCGGCGACGACGAGCGCGGCGTCGCGGTGGGCGGTGAACGCGCGGTAGCGCACGCGGGCGGACTCCGCCAGCCACTCCCACCACGGCTGACCGGGGGCGGGGGCGTCGGGCGGCGCGTGCTCGGCGACCATGCGCTCCGCCATCAGGTCGAGCAGGGCGCGCTTGTCGGTGACGTGCCAGTACAGCGTCGGCGCGCTGACCCCGAGCTCGGCCGCGACCTTGCGCAGCGACAGCGCCGCGAGACCGCCCTCGTCGAGCAGGCGGACGGCCGCCGTCACGATCGCGTCACGGCTGATCGCCACCGGTCGGAACCTCCTTGCGTGGCCGAGTAGCGTGACTCTAACACTGTTAGAGGGGGACGCGGGTGGACGAACCGGCCGTATCGGTCAGGGGACTGGTCAAGCGCTACGGCGACGTCGAGGCCGTGCGCGGCATCGACCTGGAGGTGGCACGCGGGGAGACGTTCGGGTTCCTCGGCCCGAACGGAGCGGGCAAGTCGACCACGATCAACATCCTCTGCACGCTGGTCGAGCCGACGGCGGGCGAGGCGGCGGTCGCCGGGCTCGACGTGGTGCGCGACCGGGCGGCCGTCCGGCGTCGGATCGGCCTGGTGTTCCAGGAGCCGACCCTGGACGGGCCGATGTCCGGCGAGCAGAACCTGCGCTTCCACGGGGAGCTCTACGGCGTCGACCGGCGCACCGCGGCCGCGCGGCGCGAGGAGGTGCTGCGGACCGTCGGGCTGTTCGAGCGCCGCAAGGACCCGGTCTCGACCTACTCGGGCGGGATGCGGCGCCGCCTCGAGATCGCCCGCGGGCTGCTCCACTCACCCCAGGTGCTCTTCCTCGACGAGCCCACGATCGGCCTGGACCCGCAGACCCGGGCGTCGATCTGGAACTACCTGGCGCGCCTGCACGAGACCCAGCCGATCACCGTCTTCGTCACCACCCACTACATGGACGAGGCCGAGAACTGCGACCGGATCGCGATCATGAACGAGGGCCGGATCGTCGCGCTGGACACCCCGGAGGCGCTGAAGGCGCAGGTCGGGGCGGACCGGGTCGTCGTCGCGACCGGGGACGACGACGCCGCGATCGCCGCCGTGCGCCGCGAGTTCGGGCTCGAGGCCGGCATGCACGAGGGGGCGGTGACGATCTCCGTGCCCGACGGCGCCGGGTTCGTGCCGCGGCTGTTCGCGGCGCTGACGGCGGCCGGTGTCGACGTCCGGTCGGTGTCGGTGACCCGGCCCTCGCTCGACGACGTGTTCCTGGCCCACACCGGCACGACGCTGCGCGACGCGGAGCGGTCCGCAGGTCCCTCCCTGCACCCGATGGCGATGCGGATGAGGGGGCGGTAGCGGTGACCGAGCTGCGTGAGCCGTTGCGTGTGGAGGCGGTGCGGGTCCCGGAGAGCGGGCTCGCGACGGAGGCCCGCGCGGCCGCCGTCGTCTGGCAGCGGGAGATGATCCGGTTCGTCAAGGACCGGGCGCGGATCCTGTCGTCGCTGGCCCAGCCGCTGCTGTTCCTGTTCGTGCTGGGCAGCGGGCTCGGGTCGCTGCTGGGGTCGAGCGGGTCCGGGGTGGCGCTGCCGACGTTCCTGTTCCCGGGCGTCCTGGCGATCTCGGTGCTGTTCACCGCGGCGTTCTCGGGCATCTCGATCGTCTGGGACCGCGAGTTCGGGTTCCTGCGCGAGATGCTGGTGGCGCCGGTGTCGACGACGTCGATCCTCGTCGGGAAGGCAGTCGGCGGGTCGACGGTGGCGACGCTGCAGTGCCTGCTGCTGCTCGCGCTCGCGGGGCTGGTGGGCGTGCCCTACGACCCGCTGATGTTCCTCGAGCTGCTCGTGCTGATCTTCCTGATGGCGTTCATGATCTGCTGCCTCGGGCTCATGCTCGCCGCCCGGTTGAAGCAGGTGCAGACCGCGATGCCGATGGTGCAGCTGATCATCACGCCGCTGATGTTCCTGTCCGGGGCGCTGTTCCCGCTCGGGAACCTGCCGACGTGGCTGACGGTGCTCACGCACGTCAACCCGATGACCTACGCCGTCGAGCCGCTGCGTCACGTCGTGTTCTCGCGGCTCGACGTCTCGGCCGCGGACCTCGCGCGGTACGACCCGGGCATCCGGTGGGGGTCCTTCCTGGTCCCGACGTGGCTGGAGATCCTCCTGACGATCGGGTTCAGCGCCCTGCTGCTCGCGCTCGCCGTGACGCGGTTCCGGCGGACCGAGTAGATGTGGCCTGCTCACCTGGGCGGAGCCCACATCATGCCGTTTCGACGACCGGTCGGGGCGGTCATCCGCCGCGGTCGTCGAGGACGTGCGGAGGTACGCGGTGGTGGACGAACGCAGCGAGGGCGCCGATCGACCGCCGGA
Organism: Actinomycetospora aurantiaca; assembly: GCF_037401875.1. Taxonomy (NCBI): domain Bacteria; kingdom Bacillati; phylum Actinomycetota; class Actinomycetes; order Pseudonocardiales; family Pseudonocardiaceae; genus Actinomycetospora; species Actinomycetospora aurantiaca. Next base: position 183,599 of record NZ_JBBEGN010000003.1, read on the forward strand.
CGAGGCGCCGGAGGATCTCGCGAAGGAGATCTCCGACGGCGCCGACCGGGACGGGCGCCGCATCGCGGTGGTGGAGTCGCTGACCGGCGGGCTCGTCTCGAGCGACCTGGCCGCGGCGCCGGGATCGAGCGAGTGGTTCCGCGGCGGTGTCGTCGCCTACGACCGCACCACCAAACACGGGGTCCTGGGCGTCCCGGACGGCCCCGTCGTCGCCGAGCCCGCGGTCCGCGCGATGGCCGAGAACGCGGCCGAGATGTTCGGGGCGGACGTCGTCGTGGCCGTGAGCGGCGCGGGCGGGCCCGACCCGCAGGACGACCAGCCTCCCGGCACGGTCTGGTTCGCCGTCAGCGACCACGGACAGACCGACGCGTGGGTCAAGCGCTTCCCGGGGGACCCGCCGGACGTGCTGAAGGCGACCCGGATGGAAGCCCTGCACGCGCTGCGCGAGCACACGGCCGCGGCCCACGCCGACTAGCGCCGATCAGCGCGGACTAGCTCAGCACGGCCTGCCAGTGCGCCCGCAGGGCGCGGCCGGCCGTGGCCGGGTCGATCGAGTCCGGGGCCACGAGGTACTGCAGCGCGAGGCCCCGGAGCTCGGCGACCACGATCGCCGCGACCACCGGCGGGTCGACGTCGGACCGGACGTCGCCCGCCGCCCGTCCCGCCTCCAGGTCCGCGACGATGTCCGCGCGGAACAGCTCATCGCGCTCGCGGAACAGCGGACCGAGCTCGGGTGAGGCCACCGACTCGGCCCACAGCACCAGGAACGCCCGCGAGAGCGACCCGATCCGCCCGACGGCACCGAGGTAGCGCTCCACCAGCACGAGCAGGCGCTCCAGGCCCGGGGCGACCTCGTCGACCCCGGGCACGAACCCGGCCTGGCTCGCCCGCACGAGCGCCGAGACGAGCGCCTGCTTCGAGCCGAAGTGGTGCGTGACGATGCCGCGGCTGTAGCCCGCCCGCCGCCCCACCTCCGCGAGCGTGACCGACCGCAGACCGGTCTCGACGACGAGGTCGGCCGCCGCGGTGAGCAGGGCCCGTTCGGTCGTCTCCCGCCGCTCCTGCTGGGTTCGCCGTTCCATCGCGGCAGCATAGCGTGGTAACTTGCGTGTCAACCGACAAGTAAGTGAGGGACCATGACCGCTGTCTTCGTCCACGGCAACCCGATGACGGCCGCCGTGTGGGAGGGGCTGCTCGCCGAGCTCGGCCGCGAGGACGTCGTGTGCCTGTCCCCGCCGGGGTTCGGGGCGCCCCTGCCGGGCGGGTTCGACGTGACGCCGGAGGGCTACCGCGACTGGCTGGTGCGCGAGCTCGAGCGCCTCGAGGGCCCGGTCGACCTCGTCGGGCACGACTGGGGCGGGATCCACGTCGTCCGGGTCGCGATGGACCGCCCGGACCTGCTGCGCAGCTGGGTCAGCGACGCCCTCGGCGTGTTCGACCCCGGGTACGCGTGGCACGAGCTCGCGGTGACCTGGCAGACGCCGGGCGCGGGGGAGCGGCAGGTGGCCGGCCTCGCGGACCGCGCCTCCTGGACGGCCCGCCTGACGGCGCGCGGCATGCCGCTCGCGGTCGCCGAGCGCGTCGTCGACGGCTACGACCCGGCGCTGGCCCACGCGATCCTCGCGCTGTACCGGGCGGCGGCCCAGCCCGCGATGGCGCGCGCCGGGCGGGACCTGGAGCGGGCGGCCGCGCGGCCCGGGCTCGCCGTCGTCGCGACCGGCGACCCCGTCGGGGGCACCCTGGCCCAGCGCCGCCGGTCGGCGGCGCGGGCGGGCGCGCAGGAGGGACTGCTCGAGGGGCTGGGCCACTGGTGGCCGGCCCGCTACCCGGTGCGGGCCGCGCAGCTCCTCACGGCGTTCTGGGCGTCGGCGGGGACGCTCACGACGACAGCGGGAGCCCCAGCAGTGCGTTCTCGATCAGTTCGGGCAGTGCCGGGTGGATCCAGTACTGCGCGGTGGCGACCTCCCGTGCGTTCTGGCCGAACACCATGGCCTGCACGAGCAGCTGGATGAGCGACGAGGCCTGCGGGCCCATGAGGTGGGCGCCCAGGAGCTCGCCCGACGGCGAGGCCAGCACCTTCGCGAAGCCGGTCGTGTCCTCCATGGCCCAGCCGAAGGCGACGTCGCCGTAGGCCTGGTCCTTCGCGACGTAGGGCGTGCCCGCGTCGCGCAGGTCCTGCTCGCGGGCGCCGACGGTGGCGACCTGCGGGTCGGTGAACACCGCCGAGGGCACGAAGCGGTGGGAGGTCGCCCGCGGGGTGTCCGGGTGCAGCAGGTTGTGCTGCACCACCTTCGCCTCGTGGTTCGCGACGTGCTTGAGCTGGTGGGGCGAGCTGACGTCGCCGAGGGCCCAGATGCCCGCGACCGGGGTGCGCTGGTACTCGTCGACCTCGACCCGGCCGTCGTCGGTCAGGGAGAGCCCGGTCCTCCCGACGTCGAGTCGGTCCCCGCCCGGCACGCGGCCGGTGGCGACGAGCAGGGCGTCGCCCTCGATCGTCTCGCCCTGCGGGCAGGTCAGCACGACGGTGCCGTCGGCGCGCTGCTCCGCCGCGGTGGGCTCCGAGCTCAGGTGCACGTTCCAGCGGTCCTGCGCGAGCCGGGTGAACCGCTCGGAGACCGTCTCGTCCTGGTCGCGGAGCAGGGCGGGGCCGCGGGTGACGACCGTGACCTCGACCCCGAGCGCCGAGAACACGTGCGCGAACTCGCAGGCGATGTAGCCGCCGCCGAGGATCGTGAGCCGGCGCGGCAGGTCGGGCAGGCGCATCACGTCGTCGGAGGTGTGGAAGGGCACCCCCGAGTCCGCGATGACCGCCGGCACCGTCGGCCGCGAGCCGGCGGCGATGACGAACCGGTCGGCGGTGACGGTCTCGCCGGCGCCCCCGGCGGTCGGGGTGACCTCCAGCGCGCGCTCGCCGGTGAAGACCGCGTGCCCCTGGTAGACGGTGACGTTCGCGCTCTCCTGGTCGCGGTAGCGCAGGCCGCCCGCCGAGATCGGGTCGATGCGCCCGAAGACCCGGTCGCGGATGTCGGTCCAGCGGACCTTGTCGATGCTCGCGTCGACGCCGTAGGTGCCCGCCCGGCGCACGGTCTCCGCGACGTCGGAGGCGTAGACGTACATCTTCGTCGGGATGCAGCCGACGTTCAGGCACGTCCCGCCGAAGACGCCGTGTTCGACGATCGCGACGTCCCAGTCGTCGAAGCGCGAGTCCAGGATCGAGTTGCCCGATCCGGAGCCGATGATGACGAGGTCGTGGTGCGGCACGACCTCCACTGTATGGAGCACGCCCGCCGACGGCTCGTTCCTCCGCGCCGGTGACGGAAGGTGAGCAACCGGTCGTCGCACCGTGACGGACGCTGAACGGTCATCAGCGACCGCTCGTCGCGCTGCGCTCACCCACCGGTGACGTTTATCGTCCGAAATCGACCGCTCGTCGTCGCTCAGCGGGGCGAACTCCCGCCGCTCGGCTTGTCCGGTCCCCGGGACCTCTGGTCAGGTTCTGCTCCGTCGGGCGGTGAGCGGTACGCCGGACGGTCCTCGGGAGCGGGGCGTGGAGCAGCGGTGAGTGAGCGGGAGGCGGGCGGGATGCGGGGAACCGGCGGGCGGCACCGCGCCGTGGTGGAGCGGCGGCCACGGGGTCCGATGGTCCGGCGGGCGGCGCTGCTGGTCCCGACGGCCGTCGTGGTCCTGGCGGTGGTGGCGGTCGGTCTGGTCGGCTTCGGCGGGCGCAGCTCGGCGGTGACGACGGGCTCGGTCGGCGACCCGGGGGACGGCGGCGGGCCGGGCGGCGACGGGGTGTCGCAGGCGCGGATCGTCGGCGGGGAGAAGACGACGACCGCCGCCGAGCCGTGGGTGGTGTTCCTGACCGACTCGTCGGGCTTCCAGTTCTGCGGCGGCACCCTCGTCGCGCCGACCAAGGTCGTCACGGCGGCGCACTGCACGGCCTCGTCGCCGGAGCGGAAGATCTACGCGGTCGTCGGGCGGGACGACAAGCAGTCGAAGAGCGGCGAGTCGGTGCCGGTGGCGAAGACCTGGGTCAGCCCGACGTTCTCCGCGGTGGGCAACGGCCTGGACGTCTCCGTGCTGACGCTGCAGAAGCCGGTGACGACGCCGACCCTCCCGCTCGCGACCGCGGACGACGACGCGCTCTACGGGCCCGGGACCGCCGCGCGCATCTACGGCTGGGGGGCGACCTCGGAGAACGGCACGCCGTCGCGCTACCTGCTGGGGGCCACCGTGCCGATCCGCGAGGACTCCTACTGCAAGGGCTCGGCGTCCTCGTACGACCCCGAGCTGCTCACCTGCGCCGGCTTCGACTCCGGCGGGGTGGACACCTGCCAGGGCGACTCCGGCGGACCGCTCGTGGCGGGCGGCAAGCTCATCGGCATCACCAGCTACGGCGACGGCTGCGCCCGCGCCGGCAAGCCCGGCTACTACACGCGGGTCGGGGCCAACGCGGCGCTGATCGCGAAGCAGGTGGCCTCGTAGGAGACGTCCCGGGTCGGAGGGCAGACCGGACGGGGGACCGGGGGCGGATCGGCGGGCAGGCCGATCCGTCGCCCGGTGAAGTAAGGTGAGCCTTACCTGAGGGAGAAAGGGTGAGGTGCATGGCGAAGGGCGGACAGGGACACCGGCTCGAGGTGCTGCGCAGCGAGCAGTTGACCCCGCACCTGCGGCGGGTGGTGCTCGGGGGGCCGGGCCTGGCGGGGATCGAGGACAACGGCTTCACCGACCGCTACGTGAAGCTCGCGTTCCGGCGCCCCGGGGTCACCTACGACGAGCCGCTCGACGTCGGCGCGGTCCGTGCGGAACGGCCCCGCGACGAGTGGCCGATCTCGCGCACCTACACCGTTCGCTCGCTCGACCACGCGGCCGGCGAGATGGTGATCGACTTCGTGGTGCACGGCGACACCGGCGTGGCCGGCCCGTGGGCGCTCGCGGCCCGGCCGGGCGACGAGCTGATCCTGCTGGGCCCGGGCGGGGCGTACGCGCCGGCCGCGGACGTCGACGCGCACGTGCTGATCGGGGACGAGGCCGCGCTGCCGGCGATCGCCGCGGCGGCCGAGCGGGTCGCCCCGGGCGTGCCGGTGCTGGCGTTCGTGGAGGTCGACGGCCCGGCCGACGAGCTGCCGCTGACCTGCGCCGGCGACCTCGAGCTGCGCTGGGTGCACCGCGACGCGGGCGAGTCGCTGGTCGACGTGGTGCGGGCTGTGGACTGGCCGGCCGGACGCGTGCAGGCGTTCGTGCACGGCGAGACGTCGTCGATGAAGGCGCTGCGCGGGCACCTGCGCGACGAGCGCGGCCTGCCCAAGGAGCTGCTCTCCATCTCCGGGTACTGGCGGCGCGGGATGGACGAGGAGTCGTTCCAGGCCGACAAGCGCGCGGGCAACGGGGTGGCCGCCTGACTGCGACCCGGGAGCGGCGTACATCTCAGCGGTCCGTGAGATGAGGCGGTCGACGGCGGGTTAGGGTCGCGTCCCGTGGCGTTCCCCTTCTCGGCCGTCGTCGGCCACCCGGACCTGCGGCTCGCGCTCCTGCTCTCCGCGGTCGACCCGGGCATCGGCGGGGTGCTGGTGCGCGGGGAGAAGGGCACCGCGAAGTCGACGATCGTGCGGGCGCTGGCGGCGCTGCTGCCGGAGGTCGACGTGCGGGCCGGCGACCGGTTCGGGGTGGACGTCGACGCCGGTGAGGAGTCGCCGGACGGGCCGTTCCCGCCGGGGACGGCCGTCGAGCGGCGGCCCGCGCGCCTCGTCGAGCTCCCGGTCGGCGCCTCCGAGGACCGGCTGATCGGCTCGCTCGACCTGCAGGAGGTCCTGGCCCACGGCCGCGGCTCGGTGCAGCCCGGCCTGCTCGCGCTCGCGCACCGCGGCGTGCTCTACGTCGACGAGGTCAACCTGCTCCACGACCACCTCGTCGACCTGCTCCTCGACGCCGCCGCCTCCGGCCGGTCGCACGTCGAGCGCGACGGGGTGTCGTTCACGCACCCGGCGCGGTTCCTGCTGGTCGGGACGATGAACCCGGAGGAGGGGGAGCTCCGTCCCCAGCTGCTCGACCGGTTCGGGCTCACCGTCCGCGTCGAGGCGTCCCGGGCCGTCGCCGAGCGCACCGAGGTGGTCCGCCGCCGCCTCGCCCACGACGCCGACCCGGCCGGCTTCGAGTCCCGCTTCGCCCCCGACGAGTCCGCCGTGCGCGAGCAGATCGCCGCCGCCCGGGACCGCCTGGGCGCCGTGTCCCTCACCGACCGCGAGCTCGTCCGCATCTCCGCGGTCTGCGCCTTCGTCGACGTCGACGGGATGCGCGCGGACGTGGTCGTCGCCCGCACCGCGGTGGCGCACGCGGCCTGGCGGTCCGCGGGCGCCGTCGACGTCGACGACGTTCGGGCCGCCGCCCGCCTCGCCCTGCCCCACCGCCGCCGTCGCGACCCCTTCGACGAGCCGCACCTCTCCGAGGACGAGCTCGAGAAGGCGATGCAGGCCGCCGAGCAGGCGGTGCAGGACTTCGACGACGACTCCGACGACGAATCCGACGACGACGGTCCCGACGACGACCCGGGCGGCCCGGGGTCGGACGGTCCCGAGGGTCCCGACGGTCCCGACGACGGCTCCGGTCCCGACGACGGGTCGGAGACGGCGGCCCCCGAGGAGGGGGCCGGTGAGCCGAGCGGTGGCGGAACCGTGTCCGACGGACAGGGTCCGACCGAGGCGCCCGCGCCGCCGACCCGCCCCGACCGGCCGTCGGGAACGGGCAGCGGCAACGACGATGCGGATTCCCTGCCGTCCGGTGACAGCAGTGACGCAGTGCCGACCCCGGCCGGTGCCCCGCAGCACGTCCGCCTCAAGCAGCGGCGGTTCGAGGTGCACGGCGTCGGCGAGGGCGTGCCCGGGCGGCGGTCGCGGGCGCGGGGACGTCGGGGCCGGACGGTCCGCGCGGTCGCCGAGGCGCCGGAGTCCGGGCCCGCCCCGCACATCCCGGCCACCGTCCTCGCGAGCGTCCGCAGCGGGCGTCGCGGCCGGCCCGGTCCGGACGACCTGCGCCACGCCCACCGCGAGGGCCGCGAGGGGAACCTCGTGCTGTTCTGCGTGGACGCCTCGGGGTCGATGGCCGCGCGGAAGCGGATGACCGCGGTGACCGGGGCGGTCGACGCGCTGCTGCGGGACGCGTACCAGCGGCGGGACAAGGTCGGGGTCGTGACGTTCCGCGGCCCCGGCGCCGTGCTCGCCCTCCCGCCGACGAGCAGCGTCCACACCGCGCACGCCCGGCTCGCCGACCTGCGGACCGGGGGCCGGACCCCGCTCGCCGACGGGCTCCGCACCGCCCGCCGGGTGCTGCGGGCGGAGCGGGTCCGCGACCCCCGCCGCCGCGGCCTGCTGGTCGTGCTGACCGACGGGCGCGCCACCGTCGGCGGGCCGCGTCCCCTCGACGCCGCCCTCGACGCCGCCCGGGGGCTCGCCCGCGAGGCCGGGCCGGGCCGCGGGGGCGCGGCGATGAGCACGGTCGTCGTGGACTGCGAGTCCGGGCACGTGCGGCTCGGTCTGGCGGGGCGGATCGCGGGGGCGGCCGCGGGGACGATCGTGACCCTGGACGAACTGACCGGTGAGAGCGTCGCGTCGGTGGCCCGGACCGCCGTCGGCGTCTAGTCGGACCACGAGGAGGAACCGTGCCGCAGGGCGTCCCCACCACCGTTCCCGACGACGGGCTGACCACGCGCCAGCGCCGCCGCCGGCCGCTGCTGGTCGTGCACACCGGGGTCAACAAGGGCAAGTCGACCGCCGCGTTCGGGCTGGCGCTGCGGCAGTGGACCGCGGGCAACTCGGTCGCGGTGTTCCAGTTCGTGAAGTCGGCGAAGTGGCGGGTCGGCGAGGAGACGGCGCTGAAGGCCCTCGGCGAGCTGCACGCCTCGACCGGCCAGGGCGGCCCGGTGGAGTGGCACAAGATGGGCGAGGGCTGGTCGTGGAGCCGCAAGCCGGGCTCCGACGAGGACCACGCCGAGGCCGCGCGCGAGGGCTGGGCGGAGATCCGGCGGCGGCTCGAGGGCGCCGCGCACGACTTCTACGTCCTCGACGAGTTCACCTACCCGCTGAAGTGGGGGTGGATCGACGTCGACGAGGTGGTCGAGGTGCTGCGCGACCGGCCCGGCTTCCAGCACGTCGTCGTCACCGGCCGGGACGCGCCGCCCGCTCTCGTCGAGGCGGCCGATCTCGTCACCGAGATGACCAAGATCAAGCACCCGATGGACGCCGGTCAGAAGGGTCAGAAGGGCATCGAGTGGTAGCGCTCCCGCCGAGGGTGGTGATCGCCGCCCCGTCGTCGGGAAGCGGGAAGACCACGATCACGACGGGCCTGCTGGGCGCGCTGGCGGCCCGCGGGACGGTCCCGGCGCCGTTCAAGATCGGGCCGGACTACGTCGACCCCGGCTACCACGCCCTCGCCTCCGGGCGGCCCGGGCGCAACCTCGACCCGGTGCTCTGCGGCGTGGAGCGCCTGGCACCGCTCGTCGCGCACGGAGCGGCCGGGGCGGACCTCGCCGTCGTCGAGGGCGTGATGGGCCTGTTCGACGGCCGGTTGCAGCAGGCTCCCGACGACGGGTCCACCGCCCACGTCGCCCGGGTGCTCGACGCGCCGGTGGTCCTCGTGGTCGACGCGCGGGGACAGCACCGGTCCATCGCGGCCCTGCTGCACGGGTTCCGCACGTTCGACCCCGCGGTGGCGCCGGCGGGCGTGATCCTCAACCGCGTCGGGACCGAGCGGCACGCGGACGCGCTGCGGGCGGCGTGCGCGGAGGCCGGGGCGCCGGTGCTCGGGGTGGTGCCGCGGCGGGCCGAGCTCGCCGTGCCCTCCCGCCATCTCGGACTGATCACCGCCGCGGAGCACGGCGCGGCCGCCCGCGCGGCCGTCGACGCGATGACGGCCCTCGTTGCCGAGCACGTGGACCTCGACGCGGTCGAGCGGCTCGCGCGCTCGGCTCCGGCGACCCCCGTCGAGCCGTGGGACCCGGTGCTCGAGGTCGGGCCGACCGACCGGCGCGCGCCCCGCGTCGTCGCGGTCGCCGGCGGCCCGGCGTTCACGTTCGGCTACCCCGAGCACGCGGAGCTGCTGCGGGCGGCGGGCGGCGAGGTGGTCGTGGTGGACCCGCTGCGCGACGAGGCGCTGCCCGAGCGCGCGGCCGCGCTCGTCCTGCCCGGGGGGTTCCCCGAGGAGCACCTCGAGGACCTGTCGGCCAACGTCGCCCTGCGCACCGCCGTCCACGCGTTCGCGACGGCCGGTGGGGCGGTCCACGCGGAGTGCGGCGGCCTGCTCTACCTCGGCCGGTCGCTCGACGGGTCGCCGATGTGCGGGGTGCTGCTCGCCGACGCGGCGATGGGGCCGCGGCTGACGCTGGGGTACCGGACGGCCACGGCTCTCGCGGATTCGCCGGTCGCCGCCCGCGGGGACGTCGTCACCGGGCACGAGTTCCACCGCACGGTGACCACCCCGCGGGCCGGCGCCGACCCGGCGTGGCGGTGGGACGACGTGAGCGAGGGTTTCGTCCAGGGGAACGTGCACGCCTCCTACCTGCACACCCACCCCGCCGGGCGGCCGGAGGCGGTGCGCCGGTTCGTGGCCGGACTGGTCGGCCCGCCGTGATCGTGCTCGGCGTGGGCGTCGAACCCGGCACTCCGGTGGAGTACCTCGTCGAGGCGGTCGCGGGCCTGGAGTACGACGCCGTCGCGACCGTCGACCGCCGCCTCGGCGAGCCGTCGATCGCTGCGGTCGCCGAGGGACGGAAGCTCCTCGCCTACGGCACCGCCAACCTCGACGCCGTGGACGTCCCGAACCCGTCGGCCGTCGTCCGCCGGCTCACCGGCACGGGGTCGGTCGCCGAGGCGGCCGCGATCCTGGCCGCGCGGGAGCTCGGAGGAGCGGGCGAACTCGTCGTCGAGAAGCAGCGGGGGCGGATGGTGACGGTGGCGCTCGCGCGGTGAGCCGTCGGACGCGCCGACGTTGCGTGGCGCACACGGTCGGCGCAGGTCGCCTCGGTGCGTCTCGGCGTTGCGTGCCGCACACGGTCTGCGGGAGCCGTACCGGTGTGCAGGTGGTGTGCGTGCCGCAACGGCGGCCGGACGGAGCCCGCGGCGAGAGCAAGATCCTCAACGCGGGAGCGGACCGATCGGTCCTCGCCCCACTTCGCTCGGCAGAACGAGATCTTGCCTGGTGACCAGCCGGTCCGTGTGCGCGACGCAACGCGGTGTCGGAGGAGTGCCGACCGGCCTGGCCGTGTGCGCGACGCAACGCGGTGTCGGAGGAGTGCCGCCCGGCCTGGCCGTGTGCGCGGCGCAACGCGGTGTCGGAGGAGTGCCGCCCGGCCTGGCCGTGTGCGCGGCGCAACGCGGTGTCGGAGGAGTGCCGACCGGCCTGGCCGTGTGCGCGGCGCAACGCGGTGTCGGGGGAGGGCGGCCCGGCCTGGCCGTGTGCACGACGCAACGCTGTGCCAGAGGACCGGCGAGATCGGCGATGTGCCGCACCTGTGCGGCCTACAGCGGCGGCCGTCCGTCCTCGCGCCGCCACACGAGCCGGTGCTCCACGGTCAGCGGGTCGCCGACGAGCGGGAGCGCGACCAGCCCGGACGGCAGCCCGCCGGCGAGGGCACGCTGCTGGGTGATCCCGACGGCGACCCCCGAGAGCACCAGGGGCACCAGCCGGTCCAGGCGCACCGCATCGTGCGCGACCACGACGTCCGCGCCGCGGGACCGCAGCCCGGCGACGAACCGTTCGTGCAGCCACGGGTTCACCGATCGCGGCACCACCGCCAACGACCGTCCGACGAGCGAGGCCGGGTCCACCGGGCCGGTGGCGGCGGGGTCGTCGGCGGTCAGGACGATCATCGCGGCCTCCCGCCCGACGACCTCCGCGTCCAGCTCGGGCGGCAGCTCGGGCTCCCAGCACCACCCGGCGTCGAGACGGCGGTCGGCGATCGCGGTCAGTTGCTCCGGCGTCGACATCGGGACCGGCACGACCCGCACGCCCGTCGCCCGGGTGAACAGCTCGGTGCCGAGGTCCTCGGCGTATCCGACCCGCAGCTCGCGGACCCCACCGGCCGCCCGTCGTCCGGCCGCGAGCGCCCGGGCCGCCGCCGCGAGCACCGCGCGCGCCTCGGGCAGGAAGGCCTCCCCGGCGGCGGTCAGCTCGACGCGGCGGCTGGTCCGCGCGAACAGCGGACCGCCGAGCTCCCGCTCCAGGCGGGCCACCTGCTCGCTCACCGACTGCTGGCGCACGTGGACCCGCTCGGCGGCCCGGCCGAAGTGCAGCTCCTCCGCGACCGCCACGACGTACTCGAGCTGTCGCAGTTCCACAGGCGGAGCCTGTCACAGCACCGCGCGAACAGTCGTTGATCGACAGGCCGTCGAGGCGCGGAATGGAGACATGCAGACCTGGTTCGTCACCGGCGCGTCCCGCGGCTTCGGGCGGGAGCTCACCGACCAGCTCCTCGCCCGGGGGGACCGCGTCGCCGCCACCCTCCGCCGTCCGGAACAGCTCGACGACCTCGCCGCCGCCCACCCCGGCCGGCTCTGGCGCGCCGCCCTCGACGTCACCGACACCGACCGGCTCCGAGCCGTCGTCGATGCGGCGACCGCCGACCTCGGGCGGCTCGACGTCGTCGTCTCGAACGCCGGCTCCGGGGTGTTCGGCACCGCCGAGGAGCTCACCGACGCCCAGATCGACGGGCTCGTCGCGACCAACCTGACCGCGTCGATCCAGCTCGCCCGGGCGGCGCTGCCCCACCTGCGGGCGCAGGGCGGCGGGCTGCTGATGCAGATGTCGAGCATGGGCGCCCAGATCGCCTTCCCCGGGTTCTCGCTGTACCACGCGAGCAAGTGGGGCATCGAGGGGTTCTACGAGGCCCTGGCCGCCGAGGTCGGACCCCTCGGGGTCGCGACGATGCTCGTCGAGCCCGGCATGATCCGGACGACGTTCTTCGACGCCGCCGAGTACGCCCCGGAGCGGCCGGAGTACGCGCACGTGCACGGACAGCGCGTCGCGGTCGAGGACATGCCGGGCGACCAGGCGCTCGTCGTCGCCGCGATGATCGCTGCCGCCGACGAGGATCGCGCCCCGACCACCACGCCCCGGCGCCTGGTCCTCGGCTCGGACGCCCACCGGCTGATGCGCGATGCCCTCACCGACCGCCTCGACGTCGTCGACGCCCAGCGGGACAGCGCGGCCCGGACCGACCGACCCGCCGTCGGGACGGGCTGAACGTTCCGCGCTCGGCGGCCGCGTCGTCTCCCCAGCGTGCCGCCGAGGCGCCAGGATGTGCCGCATGACCGAGAAGGACGGGGCGGCCACGCCCGACCTCACCGCGCCGTCCCCCGCCGACGGCCCCACCGTCGAGCACTCGACGGTCACCCGGCCGGAGAGCACCCCGCCCGCCGAGCGCGAGACCGAGCGCATGCCGGGCGGGACCGCGGGGGCGCCCACGCGGACGCACGCGACGCCGCGGACCGGCCCCGGCCGGACCCGCATCGGCGGCGCGTGGATCGGCCTGATCCTCGGCGCGGTCGTCCTGGTCTTCCTGCTGATCTTCATCCTGCAGAACCTCGACCCGGCCCGGGTGCAGTTCCTCGGCCTGCAGGCGGAGCTGCCGCTCGGCATCTGGATGCTCTTCTCCGCGATCGCCGGCGTGCTGCTCCTCGCGATCCCCGGGCTCGGGCGGATGATCCAGTGGCGGCGCTCGACGCGGAAGCGCTGAACCGGCGGGCAGGATGGGGACGTGACTGGAACCCTCGTCCTCGCCGGGGAGCCGTTGCCGCTGGTCGGGCACGCCCGCGCCTACGTCTGCGGCATCACCCCGTACGACACCACCCACCTCGGCCACGCCGCGACCTTCGTGTGGGCCGACGTCGCGACCCGCGTCCTGCGCCGCACGGGGGTGTCGGTCGAGGTCTGCCGCAACGTCACCGACGTCGACGACGTCCTGGACGCCGCGGCCGAACGGGCCGGCAGCCGGTTCGACAGCTTCGCCGCGGTCGGCCAGTTCCGGTTCGACCGCGACATGGCCGCCCTCGGCGTCCGCCCGCCGGCCCACGAGCCGCGGGCGCACAACCACGTGGAGGACGTCGTCCGGCTCGCCGCGGGCCTGCTCGACCGGGGCGTGGCCTACGAGCGGGACGGCGAGATCCTGCTGCGCGCGTCCGCGGTCGGGCTGGACGGACACGTTCCCGACGACGGGTCCTCGCAGGTCGCGCCCTCGGCCCGCGCCGACGACCCGGCCGATCCGACCGTCTGGCGGCCCGCCCTGCCCGGTGAGGCAGCGTGGCCGAGCCCCTGGGGTGACGGCCGGCCGGGCTGGCACGCGGAGTGCGCCGCGATGGCGGTCTCGGTGCTCGGCCCGGCGGTGGACCTGCACGTCGGTGGCGCCGACCTGCGCCACCCGCACCACACGGCCATGGGGGCGATGGCCGAGGCCATGACGGGGGTGCGGCCGTTCGCGCGGGCGCGGCTGCACGTGGGGACGGTGCAGGTCGAGGGCGCGAAGATGGCGAAGTCGGCCGGCAACCTGGTGCTGGTCTCGGACCTGCTCGAGTCGTGGCCGGCCGCCGCCGTCCGGCTGCTCGTCCTCGACCGGCCCTGGGCATCGGCTTGGGACGTGGCCCCCGACGACGTGGGGGCCGCGGCCGACCGCCTCGAGCGCCTGTTCTCCGCGGCCGGACGCCACGTCGACGGCGAGGCGGCCGCCGACGCGGTGCTCGCGGCCCTGCTCGACGACCTCGACGTGCCCACGGCCCTGGCGCTCGCCGAGTCCGAGGGCGGGGAGGCGGCCCGGCTGGCGCTCTCGGTGCTCGGCCTGACCTGACGGGCACAGGGCTCCCCGGGGTGATACGGATGTGACACGCGGGGCGGATGTGCCGCGAAATGTGCCGCCGCTGCCTACGGTGTGACGTCGGGTGTGGGCGCTCCGTCGCGCCCGGGGGAGCGGAGGAGGGCGTGATGCGCTGGGGCGGTCCCGACGAGGTGACGCTGAAGCCGATGGAGCCGCCCGCCCCGCGGGAATCCCCGGAGAACCTTCCCGACGACGAGCCGCGGGGCCGGGAGCGCGGGCGCTCCCTCCTGCGCTCGCGACGGGGCCGTGGCGGCGACCGCCCCGAGCCGGTCGGGACGGCCGACGAGCCGGTCGACGAGCCGGCGGGGACCGCGGCGACCGACGTTGCTCCGGACGAGCCCGCGGAGACGCCGACACGCGACGAGCCGTCCTCGTCGGAGCGGCCCCGGCCGGTCCCGGACGCCCCGACCCGCCCCGACGGACCCGCTCCGCGGCGCTCCGTCTTCGGCTGGAGCCGCGGCCCCGCGCCATCGTCGCCGCCCGAGGCGCCGGCCCGGACCCCGACCCGCGAGCGCCCCGAACCCGGCATCGCCCCGCGCACCCCGCCGTGGCGGACCGTGGGCGCCGCCGGTGCTGCGGCCGACGACTCCGCGAGTACCCGGACGCCGAGCGAGATGGTCACCGTGCCGGCCGCGAAGGCCCCGACCGCCGCCGAGACGGCGGCCGCGGAGCGGGTCGCGGCCCAGGAGAAGGTCGCCGCGGAGAAGGCCGCCGCGGACAAGGCCGCCGCCGAGAAGGCGGCTGCGGACGACAAGGCCGCCAGGGACAAGGCCGCCGCCGACACGGCGGCTGCAGACGAGAGGGCCGCCAGGGAGAAGGCCGCCGCCGAGAAGGCCGCCGCCGAGAGGGCTGCCGAGAAGAAGGCCGCGGACGAGAAGGCCGCCAGGGAGAAGGCCGCCGCCGAGAAGGCCGCCGCCGAGAGGGCTGCCGAGAAGAAGGCCGCGGACGAGAAGGCGGCCGCGGAGAAGGCGGCTGCCGAGAAGAAGGCGGCAGACGACAAGGCGGCCGCCGACAAGGCCGCCACCGAGAAGGCCGCCACCGAGAAGCCCGCCGCGTCGGTCGACGACCGTCAGACCGGGCTGATCCGCAAGGTCGACGCGGACGACGACGGTGACGGTCGAGGCGCGGGGGCCGCCGTGGCCGCGGCGGGCGCAGGGGCGGCCGTGGGCGCGGTCGCGGGCCGCTACCGGACCCGGAGCGACGAGACGACCTCCGCAACCGGGTCCGAAGGACACGGTTCGGCGACCACCGTCGAGAGGGGCGAGCCCACCCCGGCCGTCCAACCCGAGCCCGAACCCGAGTCCGAACCCGAGTCCGCGGCCGAGCGCACCGAGATCACGCCGTCCGACCGGACCGACGTCATGTCCCCGGTCGAGGAGCCCGCCCCGGCGGGCCCGCGGCCGGGGGTCGTCCGCGACCGCCGTCGTCGTCGCCGCGTGCTCTTCGCCTTCGTCCTCGCGGCCCTGGTGCTCGCGGCGTTCCTCGGGCTGGTCGCGCTCATCACCGACCACGCCGGCTCGGACGAGCCCGCCGCCGCCCCAGCCCCGAACGCCGCGGTCACGGTGCCCCCGCCCGGTCCTGCCGCGCCGCCGGCCCCACCGCAGCTCCCGCGGGGCGGCACGACGTTCTTCCCGCAGCACCGGGTCGTCGCCTACTACGGCACCGCCGGGACCGACTCGCTCGGCATCCTCGGCGAGGGCTCGCCGCAGGACGCGGCCACGAAGCTCGAGGCGGCCGCGGCGCCGTTCGCGTCGCCGGGGAAGACCGTGCTGCCCGCGATGGAGCTCATCGTCGGGATCGCGAACAGCACGCCCGGGCCCGACGGGACCTACCACAGCAACATCGACGAGGCCGAGGCCCGGGAGTACCTCGCGGCGGCGCGGGCGAAGCAGCAGGTCATGATCATCGACGTGCAGCCCGGGCGGGCGGACTTCATGACCGCGGTGCGCCCCTGGGAGGCGCTGCTGCGCGAGCCCGACGTCGGCCTCGCGCTCGACCCGGAGTGGCGGATGGGGCCCGGCCAGGTCCCGGGCGAGCAGATCGGGACGGTCACCGCCGACGAGGTCAACCAGGTCTCGAGCTGGCTCGCGAACATCGTCGCGACCGCGAACCTGCCGCAGAAGCTGTTCGTCGTGCACCAGTTCACGTCGAACATGATCACCAACCCGGAGCGGCTGCAGACCCCGCCGCAGCTCGCCGTCGTGCAGCACATCGACGGCTTCGGCGCCCCGCCGAACAAGATCGGCAAGTACCAGCAGCTGCAGCGCCCGCAGCAGCTCCACCTGGGCTTCAAGCTGTTCATCGACGAGGACACGCCGACCCTCATGCCGGCCGAGGCGCTCGCCCTGGCGCCCGCGCCGGACCTGGTCACCTACCAGTAGCCGGTCAGCGCAGCCCGACGACCACCGTCCGGCTCGACCGGTTCGCGACCACGACGGCGCCGGGCGCGGCCACGAGCACCGGGTCCTCCGGGGTCCGGGCGGGGCGGCCCAGCGGTGCCCCGTCGTCGGGAGCGAGAGCCCCGAGCTCGATCGGTGGCCCGGTGCCGACGACGGCGGAGTCGCCCAGCTCGTCCGAGCACGCCTGCACCGTCGTCGCGGGCAGCACGAGCAGAGCGGGGTCCGCGCACGCCGTCGGCGGGGTGGGCACGGCCGTGCCGCTCGCGAGGTCGAGGACCGCGACGGCCGGCACGATCCGGTTGAGCAGCTCGATGCGCGGCAGCCCCGCGCCGAGCAGCGGCGACCCGGCCACGCGCGGGACCCGCGCCCGGACGGACCCGGTCCGCGGGTCGACGAGCAGGCGCGGCTCCGGCCCGGTCACGACGACGAGCGTCCCGTCCGTCGCGGACGCGAGGCCCGCCCCGCCCGCCGCCTCCGACGGTTCCGCGTCGACGGTCCAGCGGTCGTCCCCGGTGCGCTCGTCGAGCCCGCGCAGCACGGTGCGGCCGGCGCACCGGGCGGCCGCCGGCACCGTCCCGAGCGACCACTGCGCGTCGACGGTCCGCTCCTCGCAGCCCGGGGCGGTGCCGCGGGTCCAGAGCCGGTCGCCGGTGGCGAGGTCGCGGGCCTCGCGCTCCACGCCGCCCGCGGAGGACCGGGCCAGCACCACGACGGTGTCGGTGAGCAGCGGGACCGGCTCGCCGTCGACCTCGTCGGCCCACCGCGGCGCCCCGGTGAGGGCGTCGAGGACGGTGACCGACCCGCCGTCGTGCAGGAGCACGAGCGACCTGCCGTCGGGACCGGCCTGCGCCGCCGTGAGCCGCCGACCGGGGACCGCGTACCGCCAGCGCTCCGCCCCGGACGACCCGTCGAGGGCCGTGACGCCCTCGTCGTCGACCGCGACGACCCCGGCGCCGGCCCGGAGGACGTCGTGCAGCGGTGCGGGGGAGGTCCACCGCCAGGCGACGCCGACCGGACGCGTGGGGACCGGGGCCGCGGCGACCGGCGAGGCGGTCGTGGAGACCGCCGACGGCCCGGCGCACCCCACCAGCACGAGAGCGAGGGCGAGCAGGGCGACCCGGCGCGACACGGGAGCAGTCTGACCCGCGGCGACGAACGACGGGACCCGGGAATCCGGGGTGCGGGCCGTCGTTAGGCTCTCGTCATGGCACGAGGCGTCACCCGCATGTCCGAGCTGTTCCTTCGCACGCTGCGCGAGGACCCGGCCGACGCCGAGGTGATCAGCCACCGGCTGCTGGTGCGGGCCGGGTACGTGCGCCGGGTGGCGCCGGGGATCTACTCCTGGCTGCCGCTGGGGATGCGGGTGCTGCGCAACGTCGAGCGCATCGTGCGCGAGGAGATGGACGCGATCGGCGGCCAGGAGGTCCACTTCCCGGCGCTGCTGCCCAAGGAGCCCTACGAGGCCACCGGCCGCTGGACCGAGTACGGCGACGCGCTGTTCCGGCTCAAGGACCGCAAGAAGGCCGACTACCTGCTCGGGCCGACGCACGAGGAGCTCTTCACGCTCATGGTGAAGGGGGAGACCTCGTCGTACCGGGACTTCCCGGTCACGCTCTACCAGATCCAGACCAAGTACCGCGACGAGGAGCGGCCGCGCGCCGGCATCCTGCGCGGGCGCGAGTTCACGATGAAGGACTCCTACTCGTTCGACCTGTCCGACGAGGGCCTCGCCGAGTCCTATGCCGCGCACCGGGTGGCCTACCAGAAGCTCTTCGACCGGCTCGGCCTGGAGATCCAGATCGTCTCGGCCATGTCCGGGGCGATGGGCGGGTCGGCGTCCGAGGAGTTCCTGGCGCCCTGCGAGAGCGGCGAGGACACCTACGTGCGCTGCCTGGAGTCGGGCTATGCGGCGAACGTCGAGGCGGTGTCCATCCCCGCCCCGCCGGCGCAGTCGGTCGACGACAAGCCGGAGGCGGTCGTCCACGACACCCCGGACACCCCGACGATCGACTCGCTGGTCGCCGTCGCCCGCGACATCGCGCCGGACCGGGACTACACCGCGGCCGACACGCTGAAGAACGTCATGGTCAAGACGCGGCTGCCGGGCGCGGCCGAGTGGGAGCTGCTCGGGGTCGGGGTGCCGGGCGACCGCGAGGTCGACATGAAGCGGCTCGAGGCGGCGGTCTCGCCCGCGGAGGTCGCGCTGCTCGAGGACGCCGACTTCGCCCGGAACCCGTTCCTCACCAAGGGCTACATCGGGCCGGTCGGGCTGGCCAAGAACGGCGTGCGCTACCTGGTCGACCCGCGGATCGTCACCGGCACCGCGTGGGTCACCGGTGCCGACGAGCCCGGCCGGCACGTGTTCGACCTGGTCGCCGGCCGCGACTTCACCCCGGACGGCACGATCGAGGCCGCCGAGGTCCGGGCGGGCGACCCCTCGCCCGACGGCGCCGGGCCCCTGGTCGCCGCGCGCGGGATCGAGATGGGCCACATCTTCCAGCTCGGCCGCAAGTACGCCGAGGCGCTGGGGCTGACCGCGCTCGGGTCCGACGGGAAGCCCGTCACGATCACGATGGGTTCCTACGGCGTGGGCGTGTCCCGCGCCGTCGCGGCGATCACCGAGCAGCACGCGGATGCCAAGGGCCTGGTCTGGCCCCGCGAGGTGGCGCCCTACGACGCCCACATCGTCATCGCCGGCAAGGACGACGCCCAGCGCGCGGCCGCCGAGACGATCGCGGCCGGACTCGCCGAGGCCGGGCTCGAGGTGATCCTCGACGACCGCAAGGCCTCGCCCGGGGTCAAGTTCGCGGACGCCGAGCTCCTCGGCATGCCGACGTCGATCACGGTCGGCCGCGGCCTGGCGAACGCCGTCGTCGAGGTGACCGAGCGTCGGTCGGGCGAGCGGCGCGAGGTGGCGGTCGACGAGGTGGTGACGGCGCTGACCGGAGGCGCCTGAGGCCTGTCGTCGGGAAGAGCCTTCCCGACGACAGGTCCTGCGTCAGGCCTGCCGCCGCTCCAGGGCGACGCTCACGCCGAACACCGCCAGGCCCAGCAGCGGCAGCGCCGCGCCGACCAGCGCCGGGGCGTCGTAGCCCAGGCCCGCGGCGAGGACTGCCCCGCCGAGGGCCGCGCCGATCGCGTTCGCGACGTTGAACGCGGAGTGGAAGCTCGCGGCGGCCAGCGACGGGCCCTCCGCGGCGAAGTCCATCAGACGGCCCATCAGCGCGGGTCCGGCCGACAGGCCGACGAAACCGAGCAGGAACAGGCCGACGGCGGCGGTCGCCGCGTGGTAGGAGGCGAACACGAACCCGATCAGCACCAGGGTGTAGACGCCGAGCGCGACCGCGATCGTCGCCCGCGGGGCCCGCTCGGCGAGCCGGCCGCCGACCACATTGCCGACCGTCATGCCGATGCCGAGGGCGCCGAGCAGCAGGGCGATCGTCGTGGGGTCGATGCCGGCGTTCGCCGTCAGGATCGGGTTGATGTAGCTGTACACCGCGAACAGGCCGCCGAAGCCGGCGGCGATCGCGCCGAGGGTCAGCCAGACCTGCGGGCGGGTGTAGGCCGTCAGCTCGCCGCGGATGCTGCCGCCCTGCGCGTGCGGGGGGTCCGGCACGAGGAACACGACGGCGGCGACCGTGATCAGCGCGATCACGGTGACCGCGACGTAGGCCGACCGCCAGCCGAACGTCTCGCCCAGCCACGTGGCGGCGGGGACGCCGATGATGTTCGCGATCGTCAGCCCGAGCATCACCGTCGCCAGCGCCCGGGCCCGCTTCGCCGGCTCGACGAGCGCCGCGCCCAGCACGGCCGCCGTCCCGAAGTAGGCGCCGTGGGGCAGGCCGGAGAGGAAGCGCAGGGCCACGAACGGCAGGAACGACGACGCGATCGCGGACAGGGCGTTGAACACGACCAGCGTGACCGCGAGGGCGACGATCAGCCGCTTGCGGGACCAGCGGGCGCCGGCGATCGCGATCAGCGGGGCGCCGACGACGACGCCGAGGGCGTAGGCGCTGATGGCCGCCCCCGCCGTCGGGACGGAGACGCCGAGATCGGCCGCGAAGCCGGGGAGCACGCCCATGGAGGCGAACTCGGTGGTGCCGATCGCGAGGCCGCCGAGCGAGAGCGCGGCGAGGCTGACGGCGGCGGGGATGCGTGGGCGCCGGGGTGCGGTGGTCGTGGTCGGCTCGAGCACCGTGCTCATCGGGTCACCTCCAGGAGGTCGTTCAGGGTGGTCAGGGGGAGATCGGCGCTGATCCCCTTCAGGCCGGCGACGCGGGCGCCGGCCGCGCGGCCGGCGTCGGCGCCGGTCGCGGTGTCCTCGACGACGAGGCAGCGGGTCGGGTCGACGCCGAGCTGCTCGGCGGCGTGCAGGTAGCCCTCGGGGTGGGGCTTGCCGTGGGTGAGCTGGTCGCGGGTAACCAGCAGCGGAGGCGTGATGCCGGCGGCACCCAGGCGCAACGCCGCGAGCCGGGCGTCCGCGCTGGTGACGACGGCCCACGGGGTGCCGCGGCGGTCGAGCTCGGCGGTCAGCGCCAGCGCCCCGGGGGTCGCGACGACGCCGTCGAGGTCGACGTACTCCTTCTCCAGCTGGCGACGGCCCTCGGCGTCCGCGTCGAGATCGGGGCGCACGAGCCGCACGGTGTCGGCGGCGGGGCGACCGGGCATCGTCGTCAGGACGAGGTCCTCGTCCACGTCGTGCTCGCGGGCCCAGGCCCGCCAGACCCGCTCGACGACGGCGTCGGAGTCCACGAGGGTGCCGTCCATGTCGAACAGCACCGCGTCCACCGTCATCACCCCTCCGTTCATCTCGACGCAGCTTTTCCTCGCCAACCGAGGATAATGGTCGTGTGTTCCCGATGGGCAGCGACGACGAGCGCGGGCACAGTGATGCTGCTCGCCCTTCGCGGGCCGCCGTGGACCGCTGGCGCACCGCGGCACGCGTGCTCGGGGAGGTCCGCCGCGATCCGGGGCTGACCCGCGTCGTCCTCGCCGAGCGCCTGGGGCTCTCCAGTGCGACGGCGACGGAGACCGTGGCGCGGCTGCGCGAGGCCGGCTGGGTGGCCGAGGAGCGGGCGCCGGTGGCGGGTCGCGGTCGCCCGACCACCCGCCTGGCCCCCGCGGCCGGCGGCCCGACCGTGCTCGCCCTCGACCTGCGCCACGAGGACTGGCGGCTCGGCGTCGCGGGCCTCGACGGCGTGCCCGCGTTGGTCGCGTCCGGGCGTCGGGTGCGGCAGTGCCCCGACGAGGTCGCCGCGGCGGTGGCGGACCGCGACGGCACGCCGCTCGCGCTGGCCGTGTCGTTCCCGGCCCCGATGTCCGACGGACGGGTGGTGCGCTCCGGTGAGCTGGACTGGACCTCGCTGGACCTCGCCCGGGTGGTCGGTGGAGCGTCCGTCCCGCTGCTGCAGGGCAACGACGCGACCCTCGCCGG
This sequence comes from Actinomycetospora aurantiaca, assembly GCF_037401875.1. Lineage (NCBI taxonomy): Bacteria > Bacillati > Actinomycetota > Actinomycetes > Pseudonocardiales > Pseudonocardiaceae > Actinomycetospora > Actinomycetospora aurantiaca. The sequence goes on from NZ_JBBEGN010000003.1 coordinate 205,287, forward strand.
GCTCGCCGAGGCCCGCACCGGGGCAGCGGCCGGGGCCGGGACGGCGCTGTCGCTGCTGGTCGAGGTCGGGCTCGGGGGGACGCTGCTGATCGACGGCCGCCCGCAGACCGGGGCGCATGGCGCCGCCGGCGAGTTCGGCCACCTGCCGTTCGGCGACCCGGCCGTGGCGTGCGCGTGCGGGGCCCGGGGCTGCTGGGGCCCGGAGGTCGACGGGTACGGCCTGGCCCGGCGGCTCGACCTGCCCGCCCCGGACGATCCCCGGACGTTCGCAGCGTCCGTGCTGGACCGGACCGACCCCCCGGCCCGCGAGGCGGTCGCGGCGGCGGGCGCGGCGTTGGGACGGGGCGTGGCGGGGCTGGTCAACGCGCACGACCCCGACGTCGTCGTGCTGGGCGGCCTCGCCCCGCAGCTGCGCGGGGCCGCCTTCGACGAGGCCTACCGTGCCGGGCTGATGAGCTGGCGCCGGTCGGCGCCGACCCCGGTCCGCGACGGCGTCCACGGCGCCGACGCCGCGCTGCACGGTGCGGTCGCGCTGGCGCTGGACGAGGTGACGAGCGCCGAGGGCCTGGCCCGCGCGGCCTCCGACGACCGACCGCTCACGGGACCGGCCGCCCGGCTGGACGCCCTGGACACCGAGGTGCGCCGCGGCCGGCGCGCCCGGCGACACGAGGAGACCGATCGTGACCGCACCGGCTGAGGACCTCGTGGTCCGCCGCACCTACCCCGACCGGGTGGAGGACGTCTGGTCCGCGCTCACCGAGTCCGAGCGGCTCGGCCGCTGGATCGGGACCTGGACCGGCGACCCGACGACGGGCACGGTCACCTTCACCATGACCGGCGAGGTCGACGCGGGCGGCGAGGTGGACGACCCGGTCGACGTGGCCATCGAGGTCTGCGAGCCGCCCCACCGCCTCGTCGTCGACCTCCCCTCCGGCGACACCTCGTGGCACCTGGACCTCACCCTGTCGGCGGCCGGGGACGGCAGCGAGCTGGTCCTCGTGCAGCGCCTCGACGGGTCCGTTCCCCGGGACGACCTCGCCGCCGGCTGGACCTGGTACCTCGCCCGGTTGGCGGCCTCGCTGCGCGGCGAGCCGATGCCGGCGTGGGACCCGCCGGCCTGAGCGGCCGCGTGCAAGGTCTGCCGCAGCGGCCGGTTTCTGGTGGACGCGCGGTCGGTCGGCCTACCGTCGGTGCGTGACGGCGGGTCGGGTGCTCGACGCCGCCCGCGGCCGGTTCCGGTACGGCGGACGGGCGGCGCTGTCGCCGGGCGTGGTGCGCGAGGAGATCGTCGCGTCGTGGGAGCGCTCGGGGCCCGAGCCGGGGGACCCGCCGTTCGTCGGTCATCACGACGGCGGGCCGCTGGTCGCGGCCGCGGACTCGGTGCTGCACCGGTTCGTGCGCGAGAACCCGGAGACGGGCTGCTCGGTCGCGCTCGTCGGCGACGACGGCGTCGTCCGCGTCCGCTACGACACCGACCCGGTGCTCGGCGAGCTGCTCGACGCGGCCGGTCTCGTCCCGGGCCACCGGTGCGACGAGGCGGCGGTCGGGACGACGGCGGCGGCCGTCGCGGCGCACGAGGGCCGTGCCGCGGTCGTCGAGGGCCCCGAGCACCTGCACCCGGCGTGGCGGGTCCTGCGCGAGGCGGCCGCCCCCGTGGCGGGAGGGCTCGTCGTCGTGATCACGCACGACGACGACCCGGTGTCGCTCGCCCTCGCGCGGCTCCTCGCGGACGCGGTGACCGACCACGGCGAGCGCGACCGCCGGCGCCGCGTCCTCGCCGTGCACGACGCGATGAGCGCCCTGCGGGCGGAGGGCGTGCCCTGGGTGGTGGCCGCGACCGGCGACGAGACGTGGCTGGGGCGCGGTGTCGCCGCGCTGCCCGACCCCGACCGGCAGGCCCTCGGCGACACCCTCACCGCGAGCGTCCTGCTCGACGAGACCGGCGGGCCGCGCCACCTCGACCTCCCCTCGGGCGTGTGCGCCGAGGTCGACCTGCGCGAGGTCCGCGGCGAGGACGGCGAGGTGTTCGGCGCGGTCCTCGCGGGCGGGCCGGTGGCGTCGCACGCCGTCGGCACGGTCGGGGTGGCCGCGCGCGAAGCCCGCCGCCGGCAGGGCTCGCACGTCGCGCCGACCGCCCGCCGCGACTTCGCCGCGGACCTGCACCGCGACCCGTCGTCGGGAACGGGGGAGGAGGCCCGTCGGCGGGCGACGCAGGACCTGTTCGGCCCCTACGAGCGCATCCGCCGCGACGCCACCGCCGCGCTCGGGCACCGTCGCCACCTGCTGCTGGTCGGCGAGACCGGGGTGGGGAAGCGGACGCTCGCGCGGGAGCGGTTCACCCACCTCTTCCCGCGCGGGACCTCGACGACGGTGGACTGCTCGCGCCCCCTGGACGACCTGCGGCTCCGGCCCGTCGGCCCGGACGCCCACCTGGTGCTGCTCGACGGGATGCACGCGCTCACCCCGGTCGCGGCCCGCCGGCTCGACGAGGCGCTGCGGCCGCTGACGGCGATGCCGGGCCGGGTGGTCGTGGTCGGCGCTCTGGACTCGGCGGCGGTGGACGCGGGCCGGCCGTACGGGCTGCTGCTGCGCCACTTCCACGACACGGTGCGCGTCCCCGCGCTGCGCCACCGCTCCGACGAGCTCGCCGGGATCGCGCAGGCCGTGCTGCGGGCGATGAGCGGCGCGCGCTCGCTGCGGCTGTCCCACCAGGTGGTCCGGGTGCTCGAGGGCTACGCGTGGCCGGGCAACATCGCCGAGCTCGAGGACGTGCTGCGGTACGTGGTGGCGCGCAAGCCGGTCGGGATCGTGCAGCCGCCGGACCTGCCCGCGCTGTGCTTCACCAGCGCCCCGCGCCTGACGATGCTCGAGACCGCGCAGGCGGACGCGATCATCCACGCGCTCTACGAGACCCGCGGGAACCGCTACAAGGCGGCCGCGATGCTCGGCATCGCCCGCTCGTCGCTCTACCGCAAGATCGACGCCTTCGGGATCAGCTACATCGCCTGAGCCGGAGCTGTCCCGAGGCCGGGACAGTCGGGGAGAGGTGCCTTCCCGACGGCGGGTCGGATCGTCCCGATATCGGACAGTCCGGGTGTGTGCTGCGCCACTAGCGTCGAGGACGCTCGAGGCGGCGAACCAGCGGAGGTTCTCACGATGAAGGCCCTTGTCTACCACGGTCCCGGACGCAAGGCGTGGGAGGACGTCCCGGACGCGACGATCGCCGAACCCACCGACGTCGTCGTCAAGGTCGAGACGACGACGATCTGCGGCACCGACCTGCACATCCTGCAGGGCGACGTGGCGGCCGTGACCGACGGCCGGATCCTGGGCCACGAGGCCGTCGGGACGATCACGGCGGTCGGCGACGCGGTCCGCGGGTTCTCGGTGGGCGACCGGGTGCTCGTCCCGGCGATCACCAAGTGCGGGCGCTGCGAGTACTGCCAGCGGGGGATGCCGTCGCACTGCCAGACCGTCGGCGGGATCGGCTGGATCTTCGGCCACCTCATCGACGGCACCCAGGCCGAGTTCGTTCGGGTGCCCTACGCGGACACCTCCCTCTACGCGGTGCCGCCGGAGGTCACCGACGAGCAGGCGATCTTCCTGGCCGACTCGCTGCCCACCGGCTACGAGGTGGGCGTGCTCGCCGGCGGCGTGCGGCCGGGCCACACGGTGGCCGTGGTCGGGGCCGGGGCGGTGGGTCTCTCGGCGGTCCTGACGACGGGGCTGTGGGGCGCCTCCAAGGTGATCGCGATCGACTCGAACAAGTTCCGGCTGGAGAAGGCCCTGGAGTTCGGGGCGACCGATGCCGTGGAGGTCGGGCCGGGGACGGTGTCCGACGTGGTCGGGCTGACCGACGGCCTCGGCGTCGACGTCGCCATCGAGGCGGTCGGCTACCCGGAGACCCTGCTGACGGCGGCCTCGCTCGTGCGGCCGGGCGGGACGATCGCGAACGTCGGCGTGCACGGCACCCCGGTCGAGATCCCGATGCAGGACATGTGGATCTCCAACGTGACCATGACGATGGGCCTGGTCGACACCGTCTCGATCCCGACCCTGCTCAAGATGGTCGCGTCCGGGCGCATCCCCGCCGAGAAGATGGGGACGCACTCGTTCACGTTCGACCAGATCGACGAGGCCTACGACGTCTTCGGCAACGCCGCGGCGAACCTCGCGCTGAAGGTCGTCATCACGCCTTGAGCGAGCACGTCGAGTGCGACATCAGGCAGGTTCGGCAGCGCCGGATCCTGCGTGGTGTCGCACTCGGCGGACAGGGGTCCGCAGATCCGCGGCGGGGAACGGAGGCAGCTCGTCGGCGCGTAGGGACGCCCGGCCGGCCAGGCGCCAGGCCCTCGCGACGACGTCGTGGTCCTCCTCCGTGACGAGGTTGCCCATGACGCGCAGGGCCACCGTCATCAACGCCTTCGACCGCATGCCGACCGGACCCGCCAGCGGCAACAACCGGGGCATCGTCAGGAGCTTCGCGAGGCGACGGGCGATGGAGAAGGCGGAGCCGTAGTGGGAACGCAGGGTGGCCGGCCACGCGAGCGACCAGTCGTCGGTACCAAGCAGTTCCACCACGAGCCGGCCGGTCTCGAGGCCGTAGTCGATGCCCTCGCCGTTGAGCGGGTTCACGCAGCCGGCGGCGTCGCCGACCAGAGCCCAGTTCCGGCCCGCCACGCCCGAGACCGCGCCGCCCATCGGCAGCAGCGCCGACGCGACGTCGCGGACCTCGCCGTCGAGCTGCCAGTCCTCCCGGCGCTGGTCGGCGTAGTGCGCGATGAGGGAGCGCAGCCGGACGTTGGCCGGGCGCTTGTCCGTGGCGAGGGTGCCGACGCCGATGTTCACCGACCCGTCGTGCAGCGGGAACACCCAGCCGTAGCCCGAGAGGACCTCGTCGTCGGTGCCGCGGAGCTCGAGGTGCGAGGAGATCCACGGGTCGTCGTGCCGGCCGGAGCGGATGTAGCCCCGCGCGGCCACGCCGTACGCGGTGTCCTTGTGCCACACCCGGCCCAGCACGCGGCCCAGCGTCGAGCGGGCCCCGTCCGCGACGACGAGCGAGCGGCAGCCGATCCGTGACCCGTCGTCGAGGACGACCGCGGAGACCCGGTCGCCGGAGAACTCGACGTCGACCGCGCGCCGACCCTCCACCGGGGTCGCCCCGCGCTCCAGTGCCACGGACCGGATCCGGGCGTCGAGCTCGGTGCGCGCGACCGCCCCGCCGTGCGCGGGCAGCGACCCGCCCGGCCACGGCAGCGTCAGGAGCTGCCCGAACCCGGCGGCCCGCAGGCCCCGGTTCTCGCCGCGGCCGCGGACCCAGTCGCCCAGCCCGAGCTTCGTCAGCTCGGCGATCGCGCGCGGGGTCAGGCCGTCGCCGCAGGCCTTGTCGCGGGGGAAGACGGCGGCGTCGAGCAGGACGACGTCGTGCCCCGCCTGCGCGGCCCAGGCGGCGGCCGACGAGCCGGCCGGTCCGGCGCCGACCACGAGGACGTCGGTGTTCACGTCCCCCAGGATGCCTGCTGGACTCACCCCGCGAGCAGGCTGAGACGAATCTTGCGCGACGGGTTGTCGCCGTTGGTGTCGACCAGGCACACCGACTGCCACGTCCCCAGCGCCATCCGCCCGCCGAGCACCGGCACGCTCATCGACGGTGCGATCAGCGCGGGCAGCACGTGGTCGCGGCCGTGGCCGGGGGAGCCGTGGCGGTGGCCCCAGCGGTCGTCGGCGGGAAGGAGCTCGTGGAGCTGGCGCAGGAGGTCGGAGTCCGACCCGGCGCCGGTCTCGATGATCGCGAGGCCCGCCGTGGCGTGCGGGACGAAGACGTGCAGCAGGCCGTCGTCCGCGCCGGCGTCGCGCAGGAAGCGCTCGCACTCCGCCGTGACGTCCCGGACGGTCTCGCCCCCGCCGGTCCGGACCTCGATCTCCTCGCTGTGCATCGCGGTGCAGCCTATGCGCCAGACTGCGCGGCCGTACTGACGGCGTTTCTGACGTCCAGCGTCAGCATGGCCGCACTGCTGACACCGGGAGGAGCACCACATGACCGACGTCGCCGTCGTCACGGGCGGGGGGCGGGGCATCGGGGCCGGGCTGGCGCGAGCCCTGAGCGAGCGGGGGCGGCACGTCGTGGTCACCGACGTGGACGGCGACGCCGCCCGGCGCACCGCGGAGGAGCTGCCAGGGCCGGCGACGCCCCTGCCCCTCGACGTCCGCGACCCGGGGGCCCACCGCGCCGTCGCCGCGGCCGCCGCCGACCTGGGCGAGGTGGCGGTGTGGGTGAACAACGCCGGGGTGCTGTCCACCGCGCCGGTGTGGGAGGCGAGCGACGCGGAGGTCGTCGCCACGGTCGAGATCAACACGCTCGGGGTGATCCACGGGTGCCGGGCCGCCGTCGACGTGATGCGCCGGGGCGACATCCTCAACGTCGTCTCGCTCTCCGGGCTCGGCCCGACGCCGGGGCTGGCCGTCTACGGCGCGTCGAAGGCGGCGGCGCTGTCGTACTCCCAGGCCCTGCACACCGAGCTCGGTGGCGCCCGCCGGCCGATCCGCTGCCTCGCCCTGTGCCCCGACGCGGTCTCGACGGAGCTGTTGCGCGCGGTCTCCGACCGGCCGTCGTCGGCGCTGCTGTTCACGGGGCCGCGGGTGCTGGGGGTCGACGAGGTCGTCGCGGCCGGCATGGCGATGCTCGACGCGCGGCGCCAGCTCCGCGTCCTGCCGACCTGGCGCGGCTGGCTCACCCGGACACAGGGAGTGCTGCCCGGAGTGGCCCGGGTGCTCACCCCGATGGTGGCCCGGATCGGCGAGCGGCGTCGGCCGGGCGGGTGATCGACGCGACACGGCGGGGGTCGTGACGCTTCCGTGATCTCGCGGGCTACCGTGAGCGCCGCCCGCTGTCACCCGATCGTGGAGGTCGGATGCTCCTCGTCGCCCCCGATCCCCGCCACGGGATCGCGCCGCACCGGATCCACCGGATCCGGCGGCTGCTCGACGGGCTGCCGACGGCCCCGGGGCTGGCGGTGGCGTTGCCCGGCGGGCCGGACGGCGTGCTCGACGCCCTGGTGCTGCGTCCGGACGGTGTCCTCGGCCTCGTGCCGGCGGGTGACCGCGTCCCGGTGCCCTCCGGCGCCGGCGGGGGCTCGCAGGAGCGGGCCGCGGCCGAGATCGACCGCCTGCTCGCGCTCGCCGACCCGACCCCGACGGCCCCGCGCCAGGTCCTCCCGATCGCCGGCGGACGCCCGGGCCGCGTGGTGCCCGAGGACCCGGAGCGCACCGACGAGGACACCGAGGTCGGCGTCGCGACTGCCGCCCGCCTCGTCCTCACCGCCTCCTCCGGCCCCACCGTGCTCGACGTCGCGGAGGTGCGACGGCTGTTCGCCGCGTGGCGGCTCGCGGAGTTCGTCCCGGCCCCCGCGGACCTCGTGACGGCGGGCTTCCCCGGCTCGCTGCCACCCGGCCCGGTCCCCACCGCACGGTCGGCCGCCCTCTCCAACCCCGGCGGGCCCCTCGCGCGGCCGGCGACCGCGGCGCTCGCCGTCGGGGGCCCGGAGGAGTCGCCGCGGCTCGGCACCCCCGATGCCTCGGAGAGCTCCGGACGACGGCGCCGCGCGCGTCGCCGCGAGGTCGCCCTGCCGGGCTGGGTCTCGACGTGGCGCGGCCTGGGCGTGGCGGCCGTCGCCGCCTTCGCGGTCGCCCTGGGGACGGCCGTGCTGGTCGTGCGCAGCACCGGCACGGCGCCCGAGGAGATCGCCGCCGAGCCGGTCCAGGTCGTCGACGGCGTCTCGTGGACCCAGCGCGTCGTCGCGACCGAGCCCACCTGCGAGGGCCACGCCTACGGCCTGGCCGTGCAGTTCCTCCGCGAGCGGCCCTGCGTGCAGCTCGACCGCGCGCTGTGGACCGCGGAGTCGGGCGGCACCCCGGTCGTGGCGTCCGTGGCGGTGGTGCGGATGCACGACGCGCCCTCCGCGGCCGCCCTGAAGTCGCTGGTCGACTCGTCGGGCACGGGCAACGTCGCGGACCTGCTCCGTGAGGGCCGCGGCTACCCCGGCGCGCCGAGCGGGGTCGCGGGCGGCGGGTACTCCTCCACGCAGCTGGGCGAGACCGTCGTCATCGCCGAGACCGACGCCACGGGCTCCGGCTCGGCCTCGGAGTCCAGCCTCGACCGTCTCGCCCGGGCGGCGCTGGGCCTGCGGGAGGGTTCGTCGCAGTAGGGCGGTCAGGACCTCGTGAGCGTGTCGCAGCAGGGCTTGCGCGTGTCGCTCACGAACTCGTGATCGTGCTCCGTCCCTAGCGTGACCCCGGCAGCGGCGGCACCTCGGGGGTGATCCCGGCGAGCCGGCGCCACCGCCACCCCACGGTCGCGGACGCCGTCATGGCGGCGACACCGGTCGTGCGCAGGTCGCGGTCGTCGGTGCGCTCGAGCACCGCCCGCCACGCCACGGCGACGTCGTCCTCGGCCACGACGAGCAGCGCGGCCGCGCTCGCGCCGTCGGTCACCGGCCGCGGGGTCGCGTAGGCGGCCGCAGCGGGCGCGGCCCGTTCCCCGGACGCCTCGAGCCGGGCGATCAGGGCGTCCCGCCGCTGTCGGTGCGCGAGCGCCGCGTCCGCCAGCGGCTGGGCGGCGGCCGCGGGCAGGAACGCCGATGCCAGGCCGCAGCACCAGACCGCGGCGTGCTCGGCGCCGAGCGCCGCCCGGACGGCCTCGAGTCCCGCGGACCCGTCGACGGGTGCCGTCACGAGGCGAGCACCTCCGCCCAGCCGGCGCACGAGGCGGCGACCGACGCGACGAGCCCTGCGCGGTAGCGCGCGGTGGACACCGCGAGCGTCGACGCGGCCTCCCTGGCCGCCCCCACCGAGGTCCGCAGAGCGGTCACCGCCTCGGCGGCCGACGGCGGGGTCCCGACGGCGGGTGCGGGCGCGTCGAGCACCTCGGAGCGGTCCGGGCGGGCGCGCCGGATCTCCGTGGCCAGCGCGTCGGCGTGGGCCCGGCGCGCCTCGGCCACGGGGGTCAGCCGGGCCGCCGCGTCGGGGAAGGCGGTGGCCGCCGCGGCGGCGGCGGCCGCGTCCGCGCGGGCCGCGGCCCAGGGCGCCTCGAGCTCGTCCGGGCCCTCGTCGCGTGCGCACCCCGCGGCGCCCGACACGACCACACCCGCCGTCAGGAAGGTGAAGGAACGGCGGGACAGGGTCGGGGCGAGCGCAGCGACGGGGTGCCGGACGGTGCGCATCACCGCTCATCGTGCCAGCCGACCCCGGGACTACCCTGGAGCCACCGCTCCCGCCCCCCTGGAGGAGGACCCCCCGTGCCCGTGGGCTCACCCACCGGTGCCGCCGCGACCGCCCTGACGCCCGTCGTCGCCGACGTCGTCGAGCGGGCCGGCTTCGTGCTCGACGACCTCGACGTCCGCCCCGCCGGCCGCCGTCACGTCGTCCGCGTCACCGTCGACACCCCCGACGCCCCCGCCGTCGACGACGGACCGGCCGGCGGCGTCGACCTCGACGCGGTCGCCGCCATCAGCCGGGACGTCTCGGCGGCGGTCGACGCCCACGAGGAGGCCCACGGGGCGGTGCTCGGCGAGTACACCCTGGAGGTCTCCACCCCCGGGACCGACCGCCCGCTGACCGAGCCGCGGCACTGGCGGAAGGCGTGGCTGCGCCGCGTGGCGGTCACCCTGGACGACGGGACGAAGCTCTCGGGCCGGGTCGGGGCGGTGACCGACTCGGCGGTGACGCTCGCCGTCGGGAAGGGGCTGCAGGAGGTCCCGCTGGACCGCGTCGAGCGGGCCGGCATCGAGGTCGAGTTCAAGCCGGCGTCGGACGCCCAGGTGGAGGCCCTGCGCGCCGACCGGACCGACAAGGAGACACGGTGAAGGTCGACCTGATGGCCCTGCGCGCGATCGAGCGCGACAAGGACATCGCCTTCGAGACGGTGGTCTCGGCGATCGAGTCGGCCCTGCTCACCGCCTACCGCCAGACCGGGCGCGACACGCCCGGCGCGCGTGCCGAGGTCGACCGGGACTCGGGTGAGATCCGCGTGCTGGTGCCCGAGACCGGCGAGGACGGCGAGACCGTCGGGGAGGTCGACGACACCCCCGCCGGCTTCGACCGGATCGCGGCGACGACCGCGCGGCAGGTCGTGGTCGCGCGCCTGCGCGACGCCGAGAACGACCGCAGCTACGGCGAGTACGCCACGCGCGAGGGCGAGGTGGTCTCGGGGGTCGTGCAGCGCGACGCGAAGGCCAACGCCCGCGGCGTCGTGGTCGTCGACATCGGCACGGTCGAGGGCGTGATCCCGTCGGCCGAGCAGGTGCCGGGGGAGAAGCTGGAACACGGCGAGCGGGTCCGCTGTTACGTGATCGGGGTCTCGCGCACCCCGCGGGGCACGGCGGTCACGCTCTCGCGGACCCACCCGAACCTGGTGCGCAAGCTCTTCGCGTTCGAGGTCCCCGAGATCGCCAGCGGCGCGGTGGAGATCACCGCGATCGCCCGCGAGGCGGGCTACCGCTCGAAGATCGCGGTGCGCTCGACCGTGCCCGGGCTGAACGCCAAGGGGGCGTGCATCGGGCCGATGGGCGCGCGGGTCCGCGGCGTGATGGACGAGCTGCACGGGGAGAAGATCGACATCATCGACCACTCGGACGACCCGGCCGAGTTCGTGGGCAACGCCCTCTCGCCGTCCAAGGTGGTCTCGGTGGAGGTCGTCGACCTGCGGGCCCGCGCGGCCCGGGTGGTCGTCCCCGACTACCAGCTCTCGCTCGCCATCGGTAAGGAGGGCCAGAACGCCCGCCTCGCCGCGCGGCTGACCGGGTGGCGCATCGACATCCGCTCGGACGCCGAGCCCGGGTCCGACCTCGTCGCGCCCTGACGGTGGGCACGGGGCTTCGGCGGCGATCCCGCGACGCGGTAGAGTCAGACATGGCCCGGACCCGTCCGGCTCACCACGAGGTTCCACCGATCGAAGGACCGGTGCGCACCTGTGTGGGGTGCCGATCGCGGGGGCCGGTGTCGGAACTGCTGCGAGTGGTGGCCGTGGACGGGACCTGTGTGCCCGATCCACGGCGTCGTGAGCCGGGGCGGGGTGCGTGGTTGCATCCCGACGCCGACTGTCTGCACCGCGCGGAGCGCCGGTCGGCGTTCCCCCGGGCGCTGCGCGTCCCGGGGCCGTTGGATCTCGGTGCCCTGCACGCACTGCTCGCCCCGCAGCCGGCACCGTCCGACGCGGACCACGGCCCCGACGCCCGTCGGAGTCGGAGAACCAGGAAGCAGGTCGACCCCCATGAGCCAGCCGTGAAGCACTCGCGATGAGCGCGCAGGCGTAGGACACGAGGTCGCGGGCACGCCGCCGACCTCGAGAATGAGGAGATCAGTGGCAGGCAAGGCCCGGGTGCACGAGCTCGCGAAGGAGCTCGGCGTCACCAGCAAGCAGGTACTTTCGCAGTTGGAGTCCCTCGGCGAGTTCGTGAAGTCCGCGTCCTCGACCGTCGAGGCTCCCGTCGCGCGCAAGCTGCGCGACTCCATGCACAGCGGCGGCAACGGCGGCTCGTCCCGCGGTCCGCGCCCCGGCGCCCGCTCCGGCGGACCGTCCTCGGGGAACGGCAGCGGGCAGTCGACCGGGTCCGCCCCGGCCCCCGGCCCGCGTCCCGGCGCGGCACCCCGGCCCGGCCCGGCGGCTCCGGCCGCTCCCGCGGCCCCCGCCGCGTCGGCGGCCCCCGAGGCGCCCGAGGCCCCGGCCGCGCCGAAGCCGGCCGACACCCCGCGCCCCGGCGGTGAGGCGCCGTCCGGCGGCTCCGACCGGCCCGGGCCCCGTCCCGGCGGCGACCGTCCGCGCGGCATCCCGAAGCCGGGGTCGCAGCGTCCGAGCGGCGACCGCGGCGGCGATCAGCGTCAGGGCGGCGGCCGTCCCGGGCAGGGCCAGCCCCGTCCGGGCGGCGAGCGTCAGGGTGGCGACCGTCAGGGTGGCGAGCGCCCCGGTGGCGAGCGCCCCGGTGGCGAGCGTCCGGGCGGCGACCGTCAGGGCGCGCCGCGTCCCGGCCAGCAGCAGCAGCGTCCGGCGGCCGCGTCGGCCGGTGGCGACACCGCCGCCGCACCGCGCCCGCAGGCCCCGCGTCCGGGGCCGAAGACCCCGCGCGTCGGCAACAACCCGTTCGGCGTCGGCTCCGGTGCCCCGCCCCGCCCGCAGGGACCGCGTCCCGGCGGCGGCGCGCAGGGCGAGCGCCCGCCGCGTCCGCCGCGCGACGGCGAGGCGCCGATGCCGCGCCCGCCGCGGGACGGCGAGCGCCCGGCCGGAGGAGACCGTCCGCCGCGTCCCGGCGGCACGGGCGGCGCGAGCCCGGGCAACATGCCCCCGCGCCCGAACCCCGGCATGATGCCGGCCCGTCCGGCCGGTGCTCCCGGTCGCGGCGGTCCCGGCGGCCCCGGCCGTGGTGGCCCCGGTGGCCGTCCCGGTGGCGGCGGTCGTCCCGGTGGCGGTGGCGGTGGCTTCCGTCCCGGCGGCGGTGGCGGCCCCGGTGGCGGTGGCGGCGGCGCGCCCGCGGGCGGCTTCCGCGGACGCCCCGGTGGCGGCGGTGGCCGTGGTCGTGGCGGCGGTGCCGCGGGTGCCTTCGGGCGGCCCGGTGGCCCTGCGCGTCGCGGACGTAAGTCGAAGCGGCAGAAGCGTCAGGAATTCGACAACATGCAGGCGCCGTCGGTCGGCGGCGTCCGCCTGCCGAAGGGCAAGGGCGAGACCGTCCGGCTGCCCCGCGGCGCGTCGCTGACCGACTTCGCCGAGAAGATCGACGCCAACCCGGCGTCGCTGGTCCAGGTGCTGTTCCACCTGGGCGAGATGGTCACGGCCACCCAGTCGGTGTCCGACGACATCCTCGAGCTGCTCGGCGGCGAGATGAACTACGACGTCCAGGTCGTGTCCCCCGAGGAGGAGGACCGCGAGCTGCTGGAGTCGTTCTCGATCAGCTACGGCTCCGACGAGGGTGACGACGAGGACCTCGAGGCGCGCCCGCCGGTCGTCACGATCATGGGTCACGTCGACCACGGAAAGACGCGTCTGCTGGACACGATCCGCAAGACGAAGGTCGCCGAGGGCGAGGCCGGTGGCATCACGCAGCACATCGGCGCGTACCAGGTCGAGACCGAGCTCGAGGGTGTCGAGCGGGCCATCACCTTCATCGACACCCCGGGTCACGAGGCGTTCACCGCCATGCGTGCCCGTGGTGCTAAGTCCACGGACATCGCGGTGATCGTGGTGGCGGCCGACGACGGCGTCATGCCGCAGACGGTGGAGGCGATCAACCACGCCCAGGCGGCCGACGTGCCGATCGTGGTCGCGGTGAACAAGATCGACAAGGAGGGGGCGAACCCCTCCAAGATCCGTCAGCAGCTCACCGAGTACAACCTCGTCGCCGAGGAGTTCGGTGGCGACACGATGTTCGTCGACATCTCGGCGCGCGAGAACATCAACATCGAGGGGCTGCTCGAGGCCGTCCTGCTCACCGCGGACGCCTCGCTGGACCTGCGGGCCAACCCCGACATGGAGGCCCAGGGCGTCGCGATCGAGGCGCACCTCGACCGCGGCCGCGGCCCCGTCGCGACCGTCCTGGTCCAGCGCGGCACGCTGCGCGTCGGCGACTCGGTGGTCGCGGGCGACGCCTCCGGGCGCGTCCGGCGGATGCTCGACGAGTTCGGCGAGGACGTGAGGGAGGCGCTGCCCTCCCGCCCCGTGCAGGTCATCGGCTTCACGTCGGTGCCGGGCGCGGGCGACACGTTCCTGGTCGTCGACGAGGACCGCGTGGCCCGGCAGATCGCCGACCGCCGGCGGGCGCGCGAGCGCAACGCCGAGCTGGCCAGCCGTCGCAAGCGCATCTCGCTCGAGGACCTCGACGCCGCGCTCAAGGAGACCAACGAGCTCAACCTGATCATCAAGGGTGACAACTCGGGTACCGTCGAGGCGCTCGAGGACGCACTCACGAAGATCGACGTGGGCGACGAGGTGCAGCTGCGCGTGCTGCACCGCGGCGTCGGTGCGATCACCGAGGGCGACATCAACCTCGCGATCGCGTCCAACGTCATCGTCATGGGCTTCAACGTCCGCGCGGAGGGCAAGGCCACCGAGCTGGCCAACCGCGAGGGCATCGACATCCGCTACTACTCGGTGATCTACCAGGCCATCGACGAGATCGAGGCGGCCCTCAAGGGCATGCTCAAGCCGATCTACGAGGAGGTCGAGCTCGGCACCGCGGAGATCCGCGACGTGTTCCGCTCCTCCAAGTTCGGCACGATCGCCGGCTGCCTGGTGACCGAGGGGATCATCCGCCGCAACGCCAAGGCCCGCCTGGTGCGCGACGGAGCGGTGATCGCGGAGAACCTGACCATCGCCTCGCTGCGGCGGTTCAAGGACGACGCGACCGAGGTCCGCGACGGCTACGAGTGCGGTCTGACGCTCGGGTCGTTCAACGACATCAAGGTCGACGACAAGATCATGACCTACGAGATGCGGGAGAAGCCGCGCGAGTGATCTCGTGTTCGTAGGTGTGCTCGAGCTCGACCTGCTGCTCGGCGACGTCGGGAGCATCAAGGAGAAGCGCTCCGTGGTGCGACCGGTCGTCGCCGAGCTCAAGCGGAAGTACGCGGTCTCGGTCGCCGAGGCCGGACACCTCGACCTCCACCGCCGCGCCCTGATCGGCGTGGCGGTGGTGGCCGCGGACGCCGAGCACGTCGGTGACGTGCTCGACCACTGCGAGCGCCTGGTGAGCTCCCATCCGGAGTTCCAGGTGCTCTCCGCGCGGACCCGGTGGCTGGGTCCGCACGACGACTGATCCGATCGCCTGGAGGAAGGCCGAGATGGCCGATGCACCCCGCGCCCGGCGCCTCGCCAAGCGGGTCATCCAGATCGTCGCCTCGACGCTGGAGCACGAGGTCAAGGACCCGCGGCTCAAGCTGGTGACGATCACCGACGCCCGCCTGACGGCCGACCTCCGTGAGGCCACGGTCTTCTACACCGTCTACGGCGACGACACCGACCGCGACGCCTCCGCGGCCGCGCTGCACAGCGCGACCGGGGTCGTGCGGACGGCCGTCGGCCGCCAGACCGGCATCCGGCACACGCCGTCGATCACGTTCGTGGCCGACGAGGTGCCGGAGGGCGCCGCGCGCATGGAGGAGCTGCTGGCCGGGGCCCGCGCCGCGGACGAGCAGGTCGCCTCCCTCGCGGCCGGCGCCGCCTACGCCGGCGAGGCGGACCCCTACCGCAAGCCGCACGAGGACGACGACGAGCTGGACGAGCTGGACGACTCGCTGGACGACTCGCTGGACGACGAGGAACTCGACACGCGCTCGTGACCTCGCTCGACGCCGGGCCGCGCCGGGTGCTGTCGCTCTCGGCGGCGGCCCTCGTCGTGCTCGTCGCCGAGCCGCTGTACCTGCTGGTCGACACCGCCGTCGTCGGGCGTCTCGGGGCGCTGCCGCTGGGTGCGCTCGCCGTCGGGGCGGTGGTGCTCGCCCAGGTCTCGTCGTTGGGGACGTTCCTCGCCTACGGCACCACCGCCCGCGCCGCGCGGGCCTTCGGAGCGGGACGGCGGGACCGGGCGATCGCCGAGGGCGTGGCGGCGACGTGGCTGGCGGTGTTCGCCGGCGTCGTCGTGATCGCCGTCGGCCAGGTCGTCGCACGGCCGGTCGCCGAGGCGCTCGGGAGCGGCGGCGCGCTCGCCGACGAGGCCGTCGACTGGATGCGGATCGCGCTCTGCGGCGCGCCCGGCATCCTCGTCGCGATGGCCGGCAACGGCTGGATGCGCGGGGTGCAGTCGACCCGCGCCCCCGTCGTCGTGGTGCTGGCGGGCAACGGGGCGTCCGCGATCGCGTGCCCGATCCTCGTGCACGGGGCCGGCCTGGGGCTGGAGGGCTCCGCGATCGCGAACGTCGGGGCGCAGACGGTCGTGCTGCTGCTCTTCGTCGCCGCCCTGGTGCGCGAGTCGGTGCGCCTGGGCGTGACCCTGCGACCGGTGCCTGCCGACCTGCGGGCCCAGCTGGGCCTGGGCCGCGACCTGCTGCTGCGCAGCCTCGCCTTCCAGGCGTGCTTCCTGTCCGCGACGGCGGTGTGCGCCCGGTTCGGGACGGCGTCCGTGGCGGCCCACCAGGTCGTCCTGCAGCTCTGGACCTTCATGGCGACGGTACTCGACTCGCTGGCGATCGCCGCCCAGCAACTGGTCGGGGCGGCGCTGGGTGCGTCGGCGACGTCGTCGCTCCGCGACGTCACCCGGCGCGTCACCTGGTACGGCCTGGCACTCGGGGTGGTGGCCGGCGTGGTCTTCGCGGCGCTGGCGGGGGTCCTGCCGCAGGTGTTCACCCCGGACGCGGCCGTGCTGGCCACGATCCCCGCCGCGTGGTGGTTCTTCGTGGCCCTGATGCCGGTCGCCGGGTTCGTGTTCGCGCTCGACGGGGTGCTGCTCGGGGCGGCGGACGCGGCGTTCCTGCGCCGCCTGACGCTCAGCTGCGCGCTCGTGGGCTTCCTGCCCGCGATCTGGGCCTCGCTCGCGTTCGGCTGGGGGCTCGCCGGCGTCTGGGCCGGGTTGTCGCTGTTCATGCTGGGCCGGGCGGTCGGGGTGGGACTCCGGGCGCGGGGCGACGCCTGGGTCGTGACCGGGAGGGCGTGACCCGGCCCACCAGCCGTCGCGAACTCCGCGGGTGCAGGATGGGGCGGCTACCGATCAGTTCCTGGAGGTCCGCCTGCCATGACCGCTCCCACCACTCGTGTCGCCGTCGTCACGGGCGCCGCGCGCGGACTCGGTGCCGCCACCGCGCTGCGCCTGGCCGCCGACGGGATGGCCGTCGCGGTGATCGACCTGGACGAGTCCGCCGCCAAGGGCACCGCGGACGCGATCACCGAGGCCGGGGGCAGGGCGATCGCGGTCGGCGCGGACGTCTCGGACGCCGACGCGGTGAACGCCGCGGTGGAGCGGATCGTCGCGGAGCTCGGCCCGCCCACCGTTCTGATCAACAACGCCGGCATCACGCGGGACAACCTGCTGTTCAAGATGTCCGAGTCCGACTGGGACCAGGTCATGGGCGTGCACCTGCGCGGCTCGTTCCTGATGACCCGCGCGGTCCAGGGGCACATGGTCTCGGAGGGCTTCGGGCGGATCGTGAACCTGTCGTCGACCTCGGCGCTGGGCAACCGCGGGCAGGTGAACTACTCGGCGGCCAAGGCCGGTCTGCAGGGCTTCACGAAGACCCTGGCGATCGAGCTGGGCCGCTTCGGCATCACGGCCAACTGCGTCGCCCCCGGCTTCATCGCGTCGGAGATGACGAGGGCGACCGCGGAGCGCCTCGGGCAGGACTGGGAGGAGTGGCAGGCCGCCCGTGCGAAGGAGATCCCGGTGCAGCGCGTCGGGGTCCCGGAGGACATCGCGAACATGGTGTCGTTCTTCGTCGACGAGCGCGCCGGCTACGTGTCCGGCCAGGTCATCTACGTCGCGGGCGGTCCGAAGACCTGAGACTGTCGGGGGGTCGTGCTCTCCTGCACCCGTGAGTGGGACGTGGGAGACGGAGCGCAGCGGAGCTCGACCGTCGAGGTGGGGAGACGCCGGGGCGGTCGCGTGGCTGCGGGAGATGCGCGACCGGTGGCGGGCCGTGGGGGTGCTCGGGCTCCTCGAGGACGCCGTGGCGGCCGTGTGGGAGCGCAACGTCGCCCGGCACGACCCCCGGGTCGCCGGTGACACGGCGCTGACGCTCGGGCTCACCTCGTCGGAGAACCTGCGCTCCCGGCTGCTCGCGGTGGCGCCGGAGTGGGCGGAGCGCGAGGTGCGGATCGCGGCGCCGTGGAACTCGCTGGTGCTCGCCCATGAGGGCGTCACCCTGCACCTGATGAAGGCGCCGCCGCAGCACGGGCCGGCGCCCGACTGGGCGGTGCTGCGCTGGCAGGGCGAGGTCCGCGCGGCCGCCGCCGAGCAGAACGGGGCGGGTTACGTCCCGGCGGGCGGGCAGCTCACCCTCGACGGCCTGCCCGCGCCCCGGCACCCGCTCGACGAGCCCGCCGGGCTGCGGCACGTGGTGCTGGTGTGGACCGGTGACCCCGCGACGGCCACCACCGCGGGCTGGCTCGCGGTGCCGTGGGAGGACGGCGCCGAGCCGCCCGGGCGGGCGTGGCTGGCCGCGACGCCGGTATGGAGCCACGGGCCGGACGACGTGCCGGCCCCGGCCCCCGTCCCGGCGGTGTCGATCCCGTTCAGTGCGCTCGGGGATGATGCCGTGCGATGAACGCCCGAGGCCCGCAGCGCCGACAGAGTCCGCCCCCGCCGCCCGGCCTGCTGGTGGTCGATAAGCCCGCCGGCTGGACCTCGCACGACGTGGTGGGCAAGGTGCGCCGCCTCGTCGGTACCAGGAAGGTCGGGCACGCCGGCACGCTCGACCCGATGGCCACCGGGGTGCTGGTCCTCGGCGTGGAGCGCGCGACGAAGCTCCTCGGCCACCTCGCGCTGGACACCAAGACCTACCTCGCCACGATCCGGCTCGGCGCCGCCACCACCACCGACGACGCCGAGGGCGAGGTGGTCTCGACGGCCGACGCGGGCGGGGTCGACGAGGCCGCCGTCGACGCGGGGGTCGCGGCGCTCACCGGCGACATCGAGCAGGTGCCGAGCTCCGTGTCCGCGATCAAGGTCGACGGGCGCCGGGCCTACGAGCGGGCGCGGGCGGGGGAGGAGGTCGCGCTGGCGGCGCGGCCGGTGCACGTCGGGCGGTTCGACGTGCTGGTGCGGCGCCCGGGCGACGCCGTGCTCGACCTCGACGTGCTCGTCGACTGCTCGTCGGGCACCTACGTGCGCGCGCTCGCCCGGGATCTCGGCGCGGGCCTCGGGGTGGGCGGGCACCTCACGGCGCTGCGCCGCACGCGCGTCGGGCCGTTCACCCTGGAGCACGCGCGGGACGTCGACACCCTGGTGGCGGAGGCCGACGGTGAGGCGGGGCGCGCGAGCCTGTCGCTGGACCTGGACGCCGCGACCGCCACGGCCTTCCCGCGCCGCGACGTCGACGCGGCGGGCGCCGACGACCTCGCCCACGGCCGCCCGCTGCCGCCCACCGGCACGCCCGGCACGGCGGCGGTCTTCGGGCCCGACGGGCACGTCGTCGGCCTGGTCGCCGACACCGAGGGCCGCGCCCGCCCCGTCCTGGTGCTCGCGCCGGCGGGGTGAGGCCCGCGCCGAGTGCTGCGTCACGCAGGTTCCGGGGCGCCGGGAGCTGCCAGGTGTCGCACTCGGTGGCGTGGGGTGGCGCCGGCGGGATGAGGCCGCGCCGAGTGCTGCGTCACGCAGGTTCCGGGACGCCCGGAGCTGCCAGGTGTCGCACTCGGGGCACGCGCAGGTGAGTCGGGACCGGCCGCCGGGAACCCCCGGGCGCGCGGCCGTAGGCTGGGCGCGCACCGGACGAGACCGCACACGCACAGGAGAGGCGCGACCCACGTGCAACGCTGGCGCGGTCGAGACGGCGTCCCCCCGGGCTGGGGCCGCTGTGTGGTGACGATCGGCGTGTTCGACGGGGTGCACCGCGGCCACCAGCAGCTGATCGGGTACGCGGTGGAGCGCGCCCGCGAGCTCGGCGGCCTGCCCACGACGCTGATCACCTTCGACCCGCACCCCAGCGAGGTCCTGCGGCCGGGGACGCACCCGGCGCAGCTGACCACCCTGGCCCGGCGCGCCGACCTGGTCGCCGAACTCGGCGTCGACGCGTTCTGGGTGCTGCCGTTCACCCCGGACTTCGCACGGGTCGAGCCCGACGAGTTCGTCCACGAGCTCCTGGTGGACCGGCTGCACGCCTCGGCCGTGGTGGTCGGCAAGAACTTCACCTACGGCCACCGCGCCGCGGGCGACGTGCCGGAGCTGGAGCGGCTGGGGCAGCGGTTCGGGTTCGAGGCGACGGGGCTGGACCTCGTGGCCGACGGCGACCGCGGCCGGACGGTGACGTACTCCTCCACCTACATCCGCAGCTGCATCGCCGCGGGCGACGTCGAGGCCGCCGCGGACGCGCTCGGGCGTCCGTACCTGGTGGAGGGCGTCGTGGTCAAGGGGGACCAGCGGGGCCGCGAGCTCGGCTACCCGACGGCCAACGTCGCCGCGACCGCGCACGCCGCGATCCCGGCCGACGGGGTGTACGCGGGCTGGTTCATCCGCGACGGGCAGCGGCTGCCGACCGCCGTCTCCGTCGGCACCAATCCCACCTTCTCCGGACAGGTGCGCACGGTCGAGGCCTTCGTGCTCGACCACTCCGAGGACTTCTACGGGCAGCGGGTCGGCGTCGAGTTCGTCGGCCGGGTCCGCGGGATGGAGCGCTTCGACTCGGTCGAGGAGCTCATCACCGCCATGGACGGCGACGTGGCCACCACCCGGAAGCAGCTCGGGATCCCGTGAGGCTGTTCGTCGCCGTGTTCCCGGACGAGGCCGTGAACGCCGCGGCGGACGAGGCCCTCGCCGGCCTCGACCCCACCCGCTGGCGCCCCGTCGCCCGGGAGCGTCGGCACGTCACGTTGCGGTTCCACCCGGACGCAGACCCCGACGAGGTGGCCGCCGACCTGCGCCACCGGCTCGTCGCCGCGGACCGCCCGACCCTGCGCTGCGGCGGCGCCGGCATGTTCGGCAGCGCGCTGTGGCTCGGGGTCCGTCCCGACGACGGGGCGAGCTGGGAGCGCCTCCTGGCCGCGGTCGGCGCCGACCCGGCCGAGCACGTCGCCCACCTGACGGTGGCCCGCGGGAGGGGTCCGGCGCTGGAGGCGCTGCAGGGCCACCACGGACCGTCGTGGAGCCCGGCCGACATGGTCCTCGTCGCAAGCGGCACCCCCTACCGGGTGCTCGCGCGGTTCCCGCTGGTGGGCGGGCACGAGGGTGTCGGACCCGGCCGGTAGACTGGACCACGATCCGGCTGCGGTCCGTGGCGGCCGGACCGCCGGACGTGGCCCGCACGGGCCCTCCGGGACCGCACACGGTACCGGGCGATCACGAGCCCGGGTACGACCGAGAATTCACGAGGAGCACCACCGACGTGGCCCTGAGCACCGAGCAGAAGAAGTCGATCCTCACCGAGTACGGCGTGCACACCACCGACACGGGGTCCCCCGAGGCCCAGGTGGCGCTGCTGACCCAGCGGATCATCCAGCTCACCGAGCACCTGAAGATGCACAAGCACGATCACCACTCCCGCCGCGGCCTGCTGCTGCTGGTGGGTCGCCGCCGCCGGCTGCTGAAGTACGTGGCGTCGGTGGACATCACGCGCTACCGGTCGCTGATCGAGCGTCTCGGCCTGCGCCGCTAGACCACCCGGGCCGCCCGCGCACCGCGCGGGCGGCCCGACCCACATCCGGACACCTGAAGACCCGAGCCCCGCCCCGCGGCGGCTCGCCCGAACAGGCCCGGTCCTCGACAGTGGCTCCCGGAACACGCGTTCCGGGCGCTTCGATCGAAGACCGGTCACGTCGGTGGAGCCGCGGAGGCCGCGGGGACTCGTCACCCGATCCCCCGGAGGGACCACCCATGGCGAACTCCGCCACCCCCGCCGTCGTCGACACCGAGACCGGTGTCCACGAGACGACCGCCGTGCTCGACAACGGCGCCTACGGCACCCGCACCATCCGGTTCGAGTCCGGGCGCCTGGCGCGCCAGGCCGCCGGCTCCGTCGTGGCGTACCTCGACGAGGAGACGATGCTCCTCTCGGCGACCACCGCGTCGAAGCGGCCGAAGGACAACTTCGACTTCTTCCCGCTCACGGTGGACGTCGAGGAGCGCATGTACGCGGTCGGGCGCATCCCCGGCTCGTTCTTCCGTCGCGAGGGCCGCCCCTCGACCGACGCGATCCTCACCTGCCGGCTCATCGACCGCCCGCTGCGCCCGACCTTCGCGGCGAACCTGCGCAACGAGGTCCAGGTCGTGGTCACGGTCCAGAGCCTGGACCCGAAGGACCCGTACGACGTCCTCGCGATCAACGCCGCGTCGGCCTCCACGCAGATCTCCGGCCTGCCCTTCGAGGGCCCGGTCGGCGCCACCCGCGTGGCCCTGATCGACGGCCAGTGGGTCGCGTTCCCCACCTGGGACCAGCTCGAGCACGCCGTGTTCGACATGGTGATCGCCGGATCGATCACCTCCGACGGCTCCGACGTCGCGATCTCGATGGTCGAGGCCGAGGCGACCGAGAAGGCCGTCTCGCTGGTCGCCGGCGGCGCCCAGGCGCCCACCGAGGAGATCGTGGCCGCCGGCATGGAGGCCGCGAAGCCGTTCCTGCGCACGCTCTGCGAGGCGCAGCAGGCGCTCTACACGAGCCTCGGGACGACCACGAAGGACTACCCGACCTTCCCGCCGTACCAGTCCGACGTGCTCGACGCCGTGACCTCCGCGGCCGGCGACGAGCTGGACAAGGCCCTGGCGATCGCGGGCAAGCAGGAGCGCGACAACGCCCAGGACGCCGTCAAGGAGCGCCTGGTCACCGAGCTCGCCCCGAAGTTCGAGGGCCGCGAGAAGGAGATCGGCGAGGCGTTCCGGTCGCTCACCAAGTCGACCGTGCGGAAGAAGATCCTCACCGAGGGCTTCCGCATCGACGGTCGCGGCGTCACCGACATCCGGCCGCTGGCCGCCGAGGTCGAGGTCATCCCGCGGGCGCACGGCTCGGCGCTGTTCGAGCGCGGCGAGACCCAGATCCTCGGCGTCACCACGCTGAACATGCTGCGCATGGAGCAGTCGATCGACTCCCTGACCCCGGAGACGACGAAGCGCTACATGCACCACTACAACTTCCCGCCGTTCTCCACCGGCGAGACCGGGCGCGTCGGCTCGCCGAAGCGCCGCGAGATCGGCCACGGCGCGCTCGCCGAGCGGGCGCTGGTGCCGGTCCTGCCGACCCGCGAGGAGTTCCCCTACGCGATCCGGCAGGTCTCCGAGGCCCTCGGCTCCAACGGCTCGACGTCGATGGGGTCGGTCTGCGCCTCGACGATGTCGCTGCTCAACGCCGGGGTGCCGCTGAAGGCGCCGGTCGCCGGCATCGCGATGGGCCTGGTGTCCGGCGAGGTCGACGGGAAGGACACCTTCGTCGCCCTCACCGACATCCTCGGCGCCGAGGACGCCTTCGGTGACATGGACTTCAAGGTCGCGGGCACCAAGGACTTCGTGACGGCGCTGCAGCTCGACACGAAGCTCGACGGCATCCCCTCCGAGGTGCTCGCGAAGGCCCTGACCCAGGCCCGCGGCGCCCGCCTCGCGATCCTCGACGTCATGGCCGAGGCCATCGACGCGCCCGACGAGATGAGCGACTACGCGCCGCGCATCACCACGGTGAAGGTGCCGGTCGACAAGATCGGCGAGGTCATCGGCCCGAAGGGCAAGATGATCAACTCGATCACCGAGGAGACCGGCGCCGACATCTCCATCGAGGACGACGGCACGATCTACGTCGGTGCGGCCGACGGTCCCAGCGCCCAGGCGGCGGTCGACAAGATCAACGCCATCGCGAACCCGCAGATGCCGAAGATCGGCGAGCGCTACCTCGGCACCGTCGTCAAGACGGCCGCCTTCGGCGCGTTCGTCTCGCTGGTGCCGGGCCGCGACGGCCTGGTCCACATCTCGAAGCTCGGTGGCGGCAAGCGGATCGGCAAGGTCGAGGACGTGGTGAACGTCGGCGACAAGATTCGCGTCGAGATCACCGACATCGACAACCGCGGCAAGATCAGCCTCCTGCCGGTCAAGGAGGAGGACGTGGCCGCGAACGGCACGGACGCCGCGGCGGCCCCGGCCACCGACGGTGCCCCCCAGGGCACCGGCGCCGAGGGCGCGGGCGCCCCGCCCGCCGAGGAGGCCGCCACCGGCGCCATCGGTGGAGGCCGTTCCTGAGCACGGCAGCACGGACGGCACGGACGGCAGAGTCCCTCGGGACCGAGCACCCGGCCCCCGGCGTCGCACGCACCGTGCTGCCCGGGGGCCTTCGGGTGGTCACCGAGCACGTGGCCGGCGCCCGGTCGGCGTCGGTCGGGCTGTGGGTGGACGTCGGGTCACGGGACGAGCCGGGTTTCGACCCGGCCGCCCGCGGCGCCGCGCACTTCCTCGAGCACCTGCTGTTCAAGGGCACCTCGCGGCGCACGGCCCGGCAGATCGCGGAGGAGATCGACGCGGTCGGGGGTGACCTGAACGCGTTCACCTCCAAGGAGCACACCTGCTTCTACGCGCACGTGCTCGACTCCGACCTCGCGCTCGCGGTCGACGTGGTGTGCGACGTGGTCCTCGACGGCGTCATGGCCGCGCCCGACGTCGAGATCGAGCGCGACGTGGTGCTCTCCGAGATCGCGGGCCGCGACGACGACCCCGAGGACCTGCTCACTGACGACTTCGACGACCTGCTGCTCGGCGACCACCCCCTGGGTGGCCCGGTGGTGGGCTCGGAGGAGTCGGTCGCCGAGATGTCCCGGGAGGTCCTCGCCCGGTTCCACGCCGCGCACTACACGCCGGAGCGCTCCGTGCTGGCCGTGGCGGGCAACGTCGTGCACGCCGACGTCCTCGACGCGGTCACGGCCGCGTTCGCGGGCCGGCTCACGGGTGCGGCCGCCGCGGCCGGGCACCGGCCGGACACCCCCGTCGTCGTGCCGGCTCCCGCGCAGCGGCTCTCCGTGCGCGAGGACGACACCGAGCAGGCACACCTGATGCTCGGGGTGCCGTCGGTGCGCCGCGGCGACCCGCGGTGGGAGGCCCAGCTGGTCCTCTCCACCGTGCTCGGCGGCGGGACGAGCTCGCGGCTGTTCCAGGAGGTCCGGGAGCGCCGCGGACTCGCGTACTCGGTGTACTCCGCGGCCACGGGCTACTCCGACCTCGGCGTGCTCAGCGTGTACGTCGGCTGCGCCCCGGACCGCCTGGGCACCGCGGCCGGGGTGCTGCGCACGCAGCTCGCCGACCTCGCCCGGCACGGCGTCACCCCGGAGGAGCTCACGCGGGCGCACGGGCAGCTGCGGGGCGAGTACGTGCTGGGGCTCGAGGACACGTCGTCGCGGATGAGCTGGCTCGGCCGCCGCGAGCTGGACGGTCCGGGCACCCCGCTCGACCTCGGCGAGGCGTTGGCCCGCGTGGCGGCGGTGTCGGTGGACGACGTCTCGTCGCTCGCCGCGGAGCTGCTGGACGCGCCGGTCACGGCCGCCGTCGTCGGGCCCTACGCTGACGCCGACGATCTTCCCGACGAGGTGCGCGAGGTGGCGGAATGACCCGTGTCGGCGTGCTGGGCGCCCGGGGCCGCATGGGGTCCGAGGTGTGCCGGGTCGTCTCCGAGGCGGACGACCTCGAGCTGGTCGCCGCCGTCGACGAGGGCGACCCCATCTCCGCGCTGGCCGACGCCGGCACGCAGGTGGCGGTGGACTTCACCCACCCGACCGCGGTGGCCGACAACGTCCGGTACCTCGTCGAGCAGGGCATCCACGGCGTCGTCGGGACCAGCGGGATGACGACGGAGGTCCTCGACGAGCTGCGGGGCCGGCTCGACGCGGCTCCCGGGCTCGGCCTGATGGTGGTGCCGAACTTCGGGATCGGCGCGGTGCTGATGATGCGGTTCGCGGCGCAGGCGGCGCGGTTCTACGACTCCGTCGAGATCGTCGAGATGCACCACCCGAACAAGGCGGACGCGCCGTCGGGCACCGCGACCCGCACGGCGCAGATGATCGGCGAGGCGCGCGCCGCCGCGGGGCTCGGTCCCGGACCGGACGCCACCACGCACGACCCGGACCACGCCCGCGGCGCCACCGTCGACGGCGTCCACGTCCACGCGGTGCGGATGGCGGGGCTGGTCGCGCACCAGGAGGTCATGCTCGGCAGCGCGGGGGAGACCCTGACGATCCGGCACGACTCGCTCGACCGCGCCTCCTTCATGCCGGGCGTGCTGCTGGCCGTCCGCTCGGTGGGCTCGCGCCCGGGGCTCACGGTGGGGCTCGAGTCCGTCCTCGACCTGGACTGAGGCCGCTCCCGATCCGTACGAGCGGGCCGTTCGTCACGGTAGATCGTGACGAACGGCCCGTTCGTGGGTTGCGGGGTGCCGCCGTTCAGAGCAGCGGCAGGCCCAGGTCCTCGGCGGTCGGGCGGACGGCGAACTCCAGGTCCAGCGGGCCGCCGAGCCGCACCTCGCGCAGCGGGCGCCCGCCGGCGTCGAGGGTGCGCACGGTGCCGTCCGGCTCCCACCCGGCGCGGGCGTAGAAGGCGCGCGAGGCCGGGTCGCGCTCCGGCACCCACGTCACCCCACGCACGGCGCCCGCGTCCCGCAGCGCCGCGGCCGCCGTCACGAGCAGCCGCCCGCCGTGCCCGCGGCGGCCCCAGCGGGGCGAGACCAGCAGCGTCGCGACGAGCCCGACCGACCCGGCGTCCTCGGGCAGGGCCCCGACGGCGTCCGCGAGGTCCTCCGCCGGGGCCGGACCGGCCAGCGCGAAGCCGGCGACCGTGTCGCCCTCGGTGGCCACGAGCAGGCCGTCCACGGCGCGCGACCAGGCCGCGGCCACGGCCTCGTCGTCGAAACCCTCCGTCAGCCCGGGCGGCAGGAAGCCGGCCCACGCCGTCGTCCAGACCTCCCGCTGCACCGCCGTGACGGCGGCGGCGTCGTCGGGGGTGGCCGGGCGGACGTGCGCGATCGCCATGCCCCGACACTAATCACGGCGGTAGGACGCCGGTCACGCCCCGACGTCGACCCCACCCGCCGTCGGGAATGATCAGTTCCGACGCATACGCCGACCAGACAGGGAGCACCCGTTGTCCGTCACCGACGAGCTCGTCGCCGCCAACGAGTCCTTCGCCGCCGGCTTCACCGACGGCGGGCAGCCCGGCCCGCCGTCGCGCCACGTCGCCGTCGTGGCCTGCATGGACGCCCGCCTCGACGTCTACCGCACCCTCGGGCTGGGCCCGGGCGAGGCGCACGTCATCCGCAACGCCGGTGGGGTCGTCACCGACGACGTGCTGCGCTCGCTCACCATCAGCCAGCGCAAGCTGGGTACGACGGAGGTCGTGCTCGTCCACCACACGAAGTGCGGGATGGCGACGTTCGACGACGACGAGTTCGTGGGCGAGCTGGAGAACGACTGCGGGCAGAGGCCCGCGTGGCGGCCCGGGGCGTTCTCCGACACCGAGCAGGACGTCCGCGACTCGCTGTCCGCGGTGCGCTCCAGCCCGTTCCTGCTGCACACCGACGCGGTGCGCGGGTTCGTCTACGACGTCGACGCGGGCACGCTGACCGAGGTGTCGTGACATTGGACGTGGTCGCCGAGATCGACGTCCCGCACCGCCCGGACCTCGACCCGGTCCGGCGGCAGGTCGCCGACCTCGCCCCGCTGACCGACCACGTCCTCGCCCCCGACAACCCGACGGGGCGGGCGGCGGTGTCGGGTGTCGCCGTGACCGCGGCGGCCCGCGCCGCGGGCGCCCGGGTGACCGCGGTGCTGAACGCCCGCGACCGCAACCGGCTCGGGCTGCGCCGCGACCTGCTCGGGCTGGTGGCGCTGGGCGTGGGCGAGGTGCTGCTGCTGCGCGGCGACCCGCCCGACGACGACGCCGAGGACGGCCCGCTCGGGGTGCGGGCGATGCTGGACGAGACCCGGGCGTTCGCCGACGAGCACGAGGTGGCGCTGCGGGTCGGGGTGGTGGCGCCGCTGGGGAAGCCGCTCGCGCGGTGGAAGCGGGCGGCCGACGTGCTGTGGCTGCCGCCGGCGTTCTCGGTCGAGGCGGTGGAGCGGTGGCGCTCCCACGCGCAGGTGGAGGTGCCGGTCCGGGCGGGCGTGCTGGTGCCGACCGGGCCGCGGATGGCTGACGGGGTGGCGCGGGCGATCCCGGACCTCGAGCTGCCCGCGGGGCTGCTGGACGCGCTGGACGACGATCCCGACGCCGGGGTCGACGCCGCCTGTGAGCACGTCGTCGCGCTGCGGGACTCCGGGCTCGTGGACGGCGTCCACCTGGTGACGGTCAGCCGCGCGGGCGAGACCGCCCGGCGGCTCGCCCCGCTGCTGGCCTGATCAGGCCGGGCGCGGCAGGGGCAGCACGGGCGGCTCGTCGTCGGCCAGTCGGACGGTGGCCGAGGCCGGGTGCTCGACGAGGGCGAGCACCCGCGAGGACATGAAGCGCGCGGTGCGCACCGGGGTGCCGCCGCGGGTCACCTCGCTGACCTCGACGACGCCGCGCCCGTGCGCGATCTCCACCCGGCGACCGGCACGGGTGGCCTCCACGTCCCAGCTGCGGGTGGTGCCGCCGGCGTCGACGACGATCTCGACGCGATCTCCGATCATGGGTCCTCCTTCAGTGTTCTCCCTGGTCAACGCCGGTGTGGCCGCTCCTGTTCCGGTGGTTGTCGGGGGTGGCTGGCACGATCGCCGGCGTGGGGTCACCGGAGCGGATGGGTGCGGCGGCGGCGCGCCGGGCGGTGCTCGGCGCGCAGGGGCTGGACGCGCCGCCGCGGTCGGGCCCACCGAACCGGGGCCATCTGACGCGGCTCGTGCGGCACCTCGGGCTGCTGCAGCTGGACTCGGTCAACGTGGCGGTGCGGGCGCACTACGCACCGGTGTTCGCCCGGCTCGGCGGCTACGACCGGGACGCTCTCGACGCGCTCGCCTGGCCGCAGACCGCGGCCGACCGCCGGCGGCGGGCGTTCGTCGAGTTCTGGGCGCACGAGGCGAGCCTGATCCCGGTGGAGGACTGGCCGCTCCTGCGCTGGCGGATGCGGGACAACACCGCGCGCACGAGCCGCTGGCTGGGCACCGCGCTCGACCACCGGCCGGACATCCTGGACGCGGTGCACGACGCGGTCGCCGCGCACGGCCCGCTGGAGGCCCGGCAGGTCGAGGAGGTGCTCGGCGACGGCGGGGAGCGCAAGGCCCGCGCCCATGGCGGGTGGTGGCACCGCTCCGACGTCAAGGTGGCCTGCGAGCATCTGTTCGCGACGGGGGTCCTGACGACGGGGACGCGGCGCGGCTTCCGGCGTGCCTACTCGGTGGCCGAGGACGTCATCCCGCCGGGGATCCACGCCCGCGAGCCCGACCGTGCGGAGTCGATGCGGGCGCTGACGCTGCGGGCGGCCGCGGCGCACGGGGTCGCCACGGAGCCCGACCTGCGCGACCACTACCGGCTGCCGCCCGCGGAGAGCCGCGTGGCGGTGGCCGAGCTCCTCGACGCGGGCGAGCTGGAGGAGGTCGAGGTCGCGGGGTGGGGCGCGCCGGCCTACCGCCTGCCCGGCCTGCGGGTGCCGCGGCGGATCACGGGGCGCGCGCTGCTGGCGCCGTTCGATCCGTTGATCTGGTTCCGCCCGCGGACCGAACGGATCTTCGGCTTCACCTACCGGATCGGCATCTACACGCCCGCCGATCAGCGCACCCACGGGTACTACGTCTTCCCGTTCCTGCTCGACGGGCAGCTCGTGGGGCGGGTCGACCTCAAGACCGACCGGGCCGCCGGCGTGCTGCGGGTGCCGGCCGCCTTCGCGGAGCCGGAGTGCATCGAGCGCGGTGCGGAGGAGGCCCGGGTCGCCGCCGAGCTGGCGGGAGCGCTGCGCGACATGGCGGCGTGGCTGGGGCTGGACGACGTGGTCGTCGAGGGCGGCCCGCTCGCGCCGCAGCTCTCACGCGCCCTGCTGCAGCCCGTCTGAGCCCGCCGAGTGCTACGTGGCGCAGGTCCGGTGGCCCCGGATCCTGCGTGGTGTCGCACTCGAGGACGCAGTTCGCCCGGGCCGTCACCGCCCGGCGATCAGGGCGCGCTCGAACGACGGGTCCAGACCCGCCGCGAGTTCCGTCCGGCCCTCCTCGCGCACCCGGGCGAGCACGTCCCGCGCGGTCTCGGCGACCGGCCGGAAGCGCAGCCCCGCCGTGATCGCGGACGAGGAGTCGATCGCGTCCTGCGGGATCTGGTCCTCCGGGAACCACAGCGGGCGGGCCTCCTCCTCGACGTCGGCCAGCGACTCCCGCAGGTACTGCTCCCCGGCCCACACCCACGAGACGTCCTCCGGCCGGCCCCCGACCCCGAGCAGGCACTCCGAGAGCACCGCCGACAGCGGCTGCGCCCGCCCCGGGCCCACGGTGTCGAACACACCGTCCAAGCGCCGGTCCAGCGCCGAGACCATGAACGCCGCGATGTCGCGGGCGTCGCTGTACTGCACCACGCGACCAGGGTCGCCCGGCGCCAACACCTCACGGTCCGCCTCCCCGACGAGGGCCCGGGCCAGGCGCACCGGCCACCAGGTGAAGCGGTCGGTGGGGTCGTGCGGCCCGACCATGATCCCCACCCGGAACACGGGCGCCGGCCCGCCGAAGTGCCCGGCCACCGCCGCCTCGGCCCCCAGCTTCTCCAGCGAGCGCTCCTGCAACGCGTCGTCGGAGTCGCCGGGACGTCGCACCGGGTCCCCCGCGCCGGGCACCGCCGGGCCCTCCGGGTG
Source organism: Actinomycetospora aurantiaca (assembly GCF_037401875.1). Taxonomy (NCBI): domain Bacteria; kingdom Bacillati; phylum Actinomycetota; class Actinomycetes; order Pseudonocardiales; family Pseudonocardiaceae; genus Actinomycetospora; species Actinomycetospora aurantiaca. The sequence continues at coordinate 235,662 of NZ_JBBEGN010000003.1, forward strand.
GTACACGCTCATGCCCGACACGTAGCCGTACGCGCCCGCCGCTCCGTCGAGCAGCGCCGCGGTCCGCGCCACCGCGCCGGGGTCGGAGAAGGTGTCGAGCACCGCGTCGAAGCGGCGGCCGTCCAGGGCGGAGAGGTCGCCCTGCCGGTCGCCGGCGAGCGCCTCGACCCCCTCCACCGGGGCCGACCCGCGCCGGGAGAGAACGGTCACGTCGTGCCCGGCGGCGAGTCCGGCGGCGGCCACGTGGCGGCCGAGGAAGCCGCCGCCACCCAGGACGAGCAGGTGCATCGGCGCGGCTACCCGCTCGGCGCGACGGCACACCGCCGCACACCGACCGGACGTCCCGGAGAAGCTGCCGTTTGCCGACGAGGACCGGCCGGGGAGCACTCAGGGAGTCGGCCCGCGGACGCGCCGGGGCCTGGCAACGAGGAGGACGTCGGGTGTCGGACGAGCAGCGCAAGGTCGGGGTGGCCGTCGTCGGGGTCGGCGGCGCGGTGTCGACCACCGCGATCGCGGGGGTGGAGCTGCTGAAGGTCGGTGCGTGCGGGACGGACGGTCTGCCGTTCGCCGACGTCACCTCGCTGGTGCCCTACACGTCGTTGGTGTTCGGCGGCTGGGACCTCGACGGCGACGACCTCGCGAAGGCCGCCCACCTGCACCGGGTGCTCGAGCCGAACGTCATCGAGGCGTCGGGTGCGGGACTCGCCGCCGTCGCGCCGTGGCCCGCCGTCGCGGACCCGGAGTACTGCCGCAACGCCGTGGGGGCCAACGTCGTGCCCATCTCGTCGGTGCGTGGTCGCATCGACCACGTCCGGGCGGACATCGAGCGGTTCCGCACGGAGCAGGACCTGGACCGCGTCGTCGTCGTGAACCTCGCGTCGACCGAGCGCTGGCCGGACCTGACGCTGCCGGCGCTGCAGACGCCGGAGGCCTTCGAGCAGGCCGTCGACGCCGACGACCCGGTGATCAGCCCCAGCATGGTGTACGCCTACGCCGCGATCACCACGGACTCGCCGTACGTCAACTTCACCCCGAGCGCCTCGGCGGACATCCCGGCCCTGCTCGAGCTCGCCCTGCAGCGCGGCGTCCCGGTCGCCGGCAAGGACGGCAAGACCGGCCAGACGATGATCAAGACGGTGCTGGCGCCGGCCTTCGCGTCCCGCTCGCTCCACGTCGACGGGTGGTACTCCACGAACATCCTCGGCAACCGCGACGGCCAGGTCCTCGACGACGCCGACTCCCTCCAGGCGAAGCTGCAGACCAAGGGCAACGTCCTCGACCAGTGCCTCGGCTACCACGTCGAGGACCACCAGGTCCGGATCGACTACTACAAGCCCCGCGGCGACGAGAAGGAGGCCTGGGACAACGTCGACCTGACCGGCTTCCTCGGTCAGAAGATGCAGATCAAGGTCGACTTCCTGTGCCGCGACTCGATCCTCGCGGCGCCGCTGGTGCTCGAGCTGGCGCGCATGGTCGACGAGGCCGCCCGGCGCAAGGAGGGCGGGGCGCAGGAGCAGCTCGGCTACTTCTTCAAGGCGCCGATCACACGCGACGGCTCCGAGCCGGTGCACGCCCTCTACCGCCAGGAGCAGGTCCTGCGCGAGTGGCTCGGATGACGAGCACGCTCGTGGACCTGGTCGGCTGCCTCCGCGAGATCGGCGACCTCAAGCGGGTGCACGTCGCGGGCCGGCCCGGCTCGATCGCCGACCACGCCTTCCTGCGCGCGTGGTCGGCGCTGGCCGGAGGCGCCGACCCGACGAGCGTCGCCGACGCCGAGTGCGCGGCCGCGGTGGCGGGCGCCCGGCTCGCCGGCCTCGACGCCGGCGTGCTCCGGGACGCGGGTCTTCACGACGACGAGGCCCGCGCGGTCCGGGCCCGCGCGATCGCCGAGGTCGGCGCGGCGCTCCCCGACGACACGCGGCACCGCCTGGTCGACGCCCCCAACCCCGTCGAGGACCTCGCGCACGCCCCGGCGTTCGCGGCCGTCCTCGTCGACCAGCCCCGGGCCGGCGCGACCGCTCCCGGGCGGCCCCGGCTGATCGTCGAGCCGCCCGAGGACCACGGCGAGCACTGCTGGGCGGTCGCCGTCTACGGCGCCCTGCTGGCCGAGCAGCACGGCGCGGACCGGGGCGAGGCGTTCCTGCTCGGGCTCGCCCACCACCTGCACAACGTCGCCATGCCCGACGCCGGGTTCGCGGGGGAGATCCTGCTCGGCGACCACCTGGAGCCCGTGCTCGAGCGGCTCACCGAGCGCGAGCTGGCCACGCTGCCGACCGCACTCGCCGACCGCCTGCGGCCGCTGCTCGCGGCCCGTTCGGACGCCGACACCCCGCTGGGCCGGGCCTTCCACGCCGCGGACGTGCTCGACCGGGTGCTGCAGGTCCACCACCATGCTCGCGCAGCCGCGTTCACCGCGAAGGACGCGCTGGTCGACCTCGAGCTCGTCCACGTGTCCCCGGTGTCGGCCTACCACGACGCCGTCCTCACCGAGGCGGGCCTGCTGCCGTGATCGACCCCCTCTCGGGCCGCCCCCTGCACGCGGACACCGACCACTCGCTGACCGACGGTCGGCGGCGCTGGCCCGTGCTCGACGGCATCCCGTACCTGCGGGTGGACCGCGACGAGGTCGTCGAGTGGGCCCTCGCGGCCCTCGACGACGGGCGGCCGGGCGACGCGGCCGCGGTGCTCCTCGCCGACAACGACGACTGGTGGGACGAGCCGCCGCCACCGCCGGAGCGGCTGGCCGCGCTGTACGAGGCGGCGGCCGACCCGGCGACGACCCTGCGCGACGCCGTCCGCGGGCTGGGCCTGGGCCGAGTCGGGGACTACTTCCTGCACCGCGACCACGACCCGTCCGGCCTCGCCGTCACCGCGCTGGTCGCCACGCACCCGCCGGCCGGGCGACCGGTCGTCGACCTCGCCTGCGGCGCCGGGCACCTGTTGCGCCGCCTGGTCCTCGAGCCCGGCGAGGTCGGGCCCGCCACCGGGGTCGACGTCGTCTTCGGCAAGCTCTGGCTGGCCCGGCGCTTCGTCCTGCCGGCCGATGCCGAGGTGGCTCTGGTCTGCGCGGACCTGCGCGCGACGTGGCCGATCGAGCCCGACGGCGACCGCTGGGTCTGCTGCCACGACGCCCTGTACTTCCTGGACGACCCCGCGGACGTGCTGCACCGCGCCGTCGCGCTCGCCGGCCCCGGCGGCGCCGTCCTCGCCGCCCACTGCCACAACGCCGAGCACCCGCTCGGCGCCGCCGGGCACCCGCTGACGGTCGACGCCTGGGCCGCGCTGCTGCCGGACGCCCTGACCTACGCCGAGGAGGAGCTGACGCACGCGACGCTGGCGGGCCGCCCGGCCCGACCCGCCGTCGGGAACGGGTTGCGGTCCACCGAGGCGGTCGCCCTCGCCCTCGACCACGCGGACGCGACGCCGCGGGCGGGCCTGCTCGACCCGTCCCCGGGTGCACCGCTGCACCCGAACCCGCTCTACCGCGACGGCGTGCGGGAGTGGCCGAACGCGCGGTGGGGCGAGGAGTACGGCGCGCGCGCCGCCGAGTACCTCCCCGAGCACCGACCCGAGGACCTTCCCGACGACGAGGCGGCGCGGCGACGCGTGCTCGTCGAGCTCCCGGAGCGCTGGTGAGCACGGGGTGGGGCGTGGTCGGGCTGGGGTGGGTGGCCCGCGACCACGTGCTCCCCGCGATCGCCGCCGACCCGCACGCCCGCCTGGTCGGCGTGTGCGACCGCGACCCGGGCGCGCTCGCCGACCTGCCGGACGGTGTCCTCGCCACCGACGACCTCGCCGCGCTCGTCGACGCCGGCCCGGACGCGGTCTACGTCGCCACCCCCAACCACGCGCACCGGCCGTTGGTGTCCGCCCTCGCCGCGGCCGGGCTGCCGGTGCTGTGTGAGAAGCCGATGGCGCACACGGTCGCCGACGCGCGGGCCATGGTGGACGCGGCGGGCGACGGGTTGGTCGCGACCGCGTTCGACCAGCGCTTCCACCCCGCCCACGCGACGATCCGCGGGCTCGTGGCCGACGGCCGCCTGGGCACGGTGACGGCGGCCCGGATCGTCTACGGCTGCTGGCTCCCGCCGTCGTGGCGGCCGCCGCACACCCGCGACGACACCAACTGGCGCGTCGACACCGCGCTCGCCGGCGGCGGGGCGGCCATCGACCTGGCGCCGCACGGCATCGACCTGGTCGGGACCCTGCTCGGCGAGGACCTCACCCGCCTGACCGCGCTGACCCGCCGCCGGGTCCACGACTACGCCGACCCCGCCGCCGACGACGGCGCCGTGCTGGTCGGCGCCACCGCGTCCGGGACGCTGTTCGACGCCCACGTGAGCTTCTGCCTGCCCGACGCGCTGCCGCGGCGGCGCCTGGAACTGGTGGGCACGCGCGGGCAGCTGGTCGCCGAGGACACCCTGGGCCAGGTCGCCGGCGGCACCCTGACGCTGCACGACGCCGCCACCGGCGCCGCGGAGTCGGTCACGTTCGACCCGGACGGCCCGTTCGAGCGGCAGATCGCCGCGTTCGGCGCCGCCGTCCGCGGGGAACGCCCGTGGCCCTGGCCGCTCGCCCGTGACCTCGCCCTGCACGAACTGCTGCTGGACGCACTCGCCCGCGCAGACCGACCCGAGGAGTCGACGTGCCCCTGAGCCCCTGGACCTGCACCAACTGCGGCCACTGGCAGCGCTGGTTCGCCGTCCCGCCGGCCTGCCCGGTCTGCACCGACGTCCGCAACGCCCTGCCCGACGACGGGTGGGACTTCCGGCCGCTGGACGAGATCGCGCGAGGCCGCGAGGCGCGCTGGGCCGAGGTGCGGCCGGGGATCACCGGGTTCTGGTGCGAGCCGCAGGTCGGGCTCGGCACGAGCGGGTGGGTGATCGAGACCGACGACGGGCTGGTCGGCTGGGAGGGCGCCGGCTTCTACCCCGACGAGGGCCTCGCCGAGATCCGTCGCCGGGGCGGCCTGATCGCACTGGCCGCGAGCCACGTCCACGGGTACGGCGCGCTGTTCCAGCTCCAGGACGCCCTGGACCCGCCGGTCATGGCGATCGGGGTGCGCGACCTGGAGTGGACCAAGACGTTCCGGGTGACGTGGCCGCTCGACGACCGCCACGAGTTCGCGCCCGGCCTGGTCGCGCACCGCACCGGCGGGCACTTCGACGGCCACATGGTGCTGCACGACGAGCGCCGGCGGGTGCTGTTCTGCGGCGACATGCTCAAGGCGGCGCTCGACGACGAGGGCCGGGCGACCGGACTCTCCGCCCACAAGGCCTACCACGCGCAGATCCCGCTCTCCCACCAGGAGATCCGGGACGCCTACAAGATCATCGGCTCCCTGGACTTCGACGCCGTCGCCACGCCGTTCGAGTTCGTCGAGGGCGTCACCACCGCCCACGTGCTCGCGCTCTACGACCGGCTGCTGTCCGCGCAGCCGGTCGCGGGTCCGATCCCGCTGGCGGAGCTCTCGTGACCCTCGACGCCGACCTGGACGCCGTGGCGCAGGCCTACACGGACGCCCTGCCGTCGGGGGAGACCGACGAGATCGCCCTCGGGTCGGTCGACCACACCGGGGTGCACGTGATCGCGGCCGACTTCGCCGACCCCTCCGGCGAGTGGCCCCGCTCCGGCGCGTTCGGCTACGGGCTCACCGCCGACCGCGCCCGGGTCGCCGCCCGCGCGGAGCTCGCCGAGGAGATGCTGCTCTCCCGCCACCTGCGCACCCTGGCGCGCACCCGCGACTCCTACACCGCGCTGCGGGCCCGCCTCGGCGATGCCCGGGTGGTCGACCCGGTCCGCCTCGTCCTGCCCGCCGGGACGCGCTACGACCCGGACGCCGAGCGCTGGTGGCTGCCGGCCACGCGGGTGCGGACGGGGGAGACCGTGCTGGTGCCGGCCGAGTTCGCCGCCGCCTACCCCGTCGACCTGCCGTGGCAGGACCCGGCGGAGCGGCTCACGACCGTCATCACCAACGGCTGCGGTGCCGGCGACACCGTCGAGCGCGCGCTCGCCCACGCCCTCGGGGAGCTCCTCCAGCGCGACGGCAACGCGACCGCGTTCCGCGCGCTCGACCGCGGCCTCGTGATCGACACCGGTCGCGACGACGAGCTCGTCGCCGACCCGGACACCCGCGCGCTGCTCGGGCGCCTGCGCGACGCCGGGCTGCGCGTCGTCCCGAAGCTGGCCTCGACCGCGTTCGGCGTCACCGACCTGCACGTCGTCGGGTACGACGTCGCCGGCGACCCGCCGCACCCGATCGCGCTGACCGCCTGCGGCGAGGCCGCCCACCCCGACCGCGAGGTCGCGCTGCAGAAGGCGGTGCTGGAGTTCTGCTCCGCCCGCGTGCGCAAGACGTTCGCGCACGCCGACCTCGACACGGTGCGCCCGCTCGCCCCCGCGAGCTACTGGGAGCGCGAGTTCGCCCAGCCCTTGCCCCCGCAGGAGGCCCGCGCCTTCCGCGCCATGCAGGACTGGGCCGGGCGCCGCGCCGACGACCTGCGCGACCTGCTGGAACCGGTGCTGGCCGAACACTCGCGCGTGCGGTTCGACGAGCTGCCCACGACGCCCGTGCACACCCCGGTCGCGCTCCTCGACGACCTCATGGGCCGGCTGCGGGAGTTCGACGTGCTCGCCGTGCTGGCCGATGACGACGGCGCCTGTGTCGCCAAGGTGATCGTCCCGGGGCTGGAGGTCGAGACGATGTCCTACGGGCGGATCGGCCGCCGCGGGGTGGACCGGCTGCTCGACCGCGCGAGCGACCCGCACGACCCGGCCTTCGGGCTGGTCGGGCTCGGCGACCCACCCCACGCTGCGGCCCTGCCGGTCCTGCTCCCCGACGACGAGGCGGCGCGGCTGTCCGACGAGCGCGGCAGCGACCGCGCCTGGCTGGACCGCGACCGCGTCGACCGGGTGGTCGGCGACCTCTACCCGCTCTACCGCGAACCGACCCGGCACGCCGTCGCCCGCGTGGCCGCGGGGGAGGAGGTGCGGTTCGGATGACCATCCGCTGGGCCTACAACACGAACGGCCTCACGTCCCACCGGCTCGACGACGCCCTGGAGATGCTGGCCGACCACGGGTACGCCGGGGTCGCGCTGACCCTCGACGTCGCCCACCACGACCCGTTCGCCCCCGACCTCGCGGCCCGCACCGCGACCCTGGCCGAGCGCCTGCGCGACCTGGAACTGGGCAGCGTCGTCGAGACCGGCGCCCGGTTCCTGCTCGACCCGCGCCGCAAGCACCACCCCACGTTGGTCAGTGCCGACGCCTCGGACCGGGCCCGCCGCATCGACTTCCTGCGGCTGTGCGTGGACGTCGCCGCGGACCTCGGCAGCGAGGCGGTGTCGTTCTGGGCGGGGGTACTCGCGCCGGAGCTGGACGCGGACGACGCCTGGAAGCACCTGGTGCACGGCGTCGCGACGGTCGCCGAGCACGCGCGGCGCCGCGGCGTGACCGTCGCCGTCGAGCCGGAGCCCGGGATGCTGGTCGACGACCTCGACGACTGGACCTCGCTGCAGTCCGAGGTCCCCGACATCACGCTGGCCCTCGACACCGGCCACTGCATCGTCTCCGGCCGCTGGGAGCCCGCCGCCGCGGTGCGCGCGTTCGCCGGGCACCTGGGGGCGGTCGCCGTGGAGGACATGCCGCGCGGCGTGCACGACCACCGCGCCCCCGGTGAGGGCGACATGGACCTGGGCGCCGTCGTCGGCGCGCTGCGCCACGTGGGGCACCGCGGGCTGGTCAGCCTGGAGCTCTCCCGCGACTCCCACCGCGCCGACCGGCTCGTGCCGGAGGCGATCGCGACGCTGCGGGCGCTGGAGAACGGGGAGGAGGACACATGAGGATCTGTTTCGTCTCGCGCCGCTACTGGCCGGCCGTCTCGGGGATGAGCGCGTACGCGGAGAACCTGCTGCGCCACCTCGTCCGGGCGGGCCACGACGTCACGATGATCTCCCAGTACCGCGGCGACCCGGAGGGCCGCGCAGTGTACGGCGGCGGACCGCCGCCACCGGAGCGGGTGCCCGACGGCGTCGAGGTGGTGGCGCTCGAGGCCCTCGGCGAGCAGGAGGTCGCCGCCGGCCGCCCGGCGGACTTCGAGGCCGACGTCGAGACGATGCGGGCGACGATCGCGCGGCTGCACGCGCAGCGCCCGTTCGACGTGCTGCACGCCCAGTACGCCTACCCCAACGGCCTGGCCGTGCTGCGCGCCGCGCACGAGCTGGGCCTGCCCGCCGTCGTGAGCGTGCAGGGCGGCGACGGCCACTGGGTGGGCACGTGCTGCACCACCCACCGCGAGCTGGTCCGCGCGGTGTTCACGCACGCGCCGGCGCTGGTGATCGGCTCGCCGTCGTTCGCGGCCGAGGTGTCCGCCCGCCACGAGGTCGACCCGGCGCGCTGGACGATCGTCTCCGGGGCCACCGACACCGAACGGTTCACCCCGGCGCACGACCCCGGGGCGCTCTCCGCGGAGCCCGTGCTGCTCTACCACGGTCGCGTCGACGCCCGGAAGGGCGTGCTCGACCTGCTCGAGGCGCACCGGATGCTGCTCGACGCCGGCCGCACGGTCCGCCTGGTCGTCTCCGGGATCGGGCCGGACACCGCGCTGGTGGCGGAGCGCGTCACCGAGCTCGGCCTCGACGACCACGTCGACCAGCTCGGCTACACGCCCTACGAGCAGGCGCACGAGGTGTACGGGCGCGGCGAGGTCTTCGTCAGCCCCACCTACGCGGAGGGGTTCTCCAACACGATCCTCGAGGCGATGGCCTCCGGGTTGCCGGTGGTCTCCACGGACGTCGTCGGGGTCCGGGACTGCGTGCGGCCGGGCGACAACGGCGTGCTGGTGCCGGCGAAGGACCCGGCCGCACTGGCTGCCGGGATCGCCCGGGTCCTCGACGACGACGGGCTGCGGGTGGGCATGGCCCGGCGCGCGCTCGACGAGGTGCGGGCCGTGTGGTCGTGGCCGGTGATCGCCGACCGGGTCACCGACGTCTACGACGGTGCTTCCCGACGAGTCCGCGACGTGCCGGTCCCCGCCGTCCCCGACCCACCCGTGGACCCGTCCTGCCGGTTCCGCGCGGCCCCGCACCTGCTGTGACCGGAGGCGAGCGGAGCGACGGGGGGATGACGGTGATCGCGGTCAGCCCGCACCTCGACGACGCCGTGTTCTCGGTCGGCGGCACGCTCGCGCGGCTGGGGGCCGACACCCTCGTCGTCACGTGTTTCACCGGCTCGACCGATCCCGCCGTCGTGACCCCGTTCGGCCTGTCGACGCAGCTGGACAAGGGACTGGCGGCCGACGTGGACTACATGGCGCTGCGCCGCGAGGAGGACCGGCGCGCGTTGGAGACCCTCGGGGTGACGGGGCGGCACCTGGGGCTGCTCGAGGCGCCGCACCGCGGGTACGACTCCGCCCCCGAGCTGTTCGCGGGCCGCCACGACGACGACGTGGTGGCCGGTCCGTTGGCCGAGGCCCTGGCGCCGCTGCTCGCCGACGCCGACGTCGTGCTGGCCCCGCAGGCGCTCGGGGACCACGTCGACCACCAGTGGGTCTCCGCGGTGGTGTCCGAACTCGTGGACCCCGCACGCGTCGCGTGGTGGCGCGACACCCCCTACGTGCTCCGCCGCCCCGACGCGGTGCCGATGGACCACGTGGCCGGGCGCGAGGTCGCGGTGGACGTGGCGTCGGTGCTGGAGCGCAAGGTCGCGGCGGCGTGCTGCTACGTCACGCAGGTGCCGTTCCAGTTCGGTTCCGACGACGACGCCGGGGCCGCGCTCGGCGCGGCGCCCGCCGAGGTGCTGCGCGCCGGCGGCATTGCCCGGGAGGTGCTCGGTGGGCTCACGCGGGGTGGATGAACCGCACGCCCGGCGGGAGGCCGCCGGTGCGGGAGGTCCGCGCGAGGACGGCGAGCAGGGTCTCCCGGAACGCCTCCGCGGCGCGGGTGGGGGAGACGTCGGTGCGGTGCGCGAGCGCGATCGTGCGGTGCGTCCACCCGGAGCCGTCCAGCCGGGTGGGGCGCAGCCCGGAGCGTCCCGCCAGCACCAGGCTGGGCACGATCGCGACCCCGAGCCCGCGCTCGACCATGCGCAGCACGGCGTCCATCTCGCCGCCCTCGACGGCGATGCGCGGCGTCACCCCGGCCGCGGCGCACGCCGAGAGCACCGCCTCGCGCAGCTCGTAGCCGGGGCGGTTGAGCACCATCGGGTGCCGGGCGATCTCGGCGATGCCCGCGTGGTCGCCGAGCACCTCGTCGAGCGGGGTCTGCCCCGCCGTCGCCGACACCGCGACCAGCTCCTCGCGCAGCACCGGGGTCAGCGCGAGGGCCGCCGTCGGGAGCCGGTCGGCCTGGTGGATGAGCAGGGCGAGGTCGAGCTGGCCGTCCTCCAGGTCGGCCACCAGGTCCTGCGAGCCGCCCTCGGAGATCTGCAGCGAGATGCCGGGGTAGGAGGCGTGGAACACCGCGAGGACGTCGGCCACGACGCTGACGCACAGCGAGGGCGTGGCACCGAGCCGGAGGCGCCCGCGGCGGAGGTCGGCGAGCTCGGCGATCTCCAGCCGGGCGGTCTCGACGTCGGCGACGATGCGGCGGGCGAGCGGCAGCAGGGTGTCACCCGCCGAGGTGAGTGTGACGTGATCGCGACCCCGGGTGAACAAGGTCTCACCGAGATCATCTTCGAGGGCCTGGATCTGGCGGCTCAGGGTGGGCTGCGCGACGCGCACATCCGCCGCTGCCTGCACGAACCGGCCGGTGTCCGCCACAGCGAGGAAGTACCTGAGCTGTTTGAGGGTCACTCCGATAGCTTATGTGCATCGCTGAACCGTCTTGCATGCATTGGCAGTCGGCGTGTTCCCGGGCTTAGCGTGTCGTCGTGGTCCTGACCCAGCAGCGCAACATCGTGACGAGGACGTGGGGCACGTCCGTCGGCAAGAAGTTCGTCATGGCCGTCACCGGCGTGATCTTCCTGCTGTACGTGATCGCCCACATGATCGGCAACCTGAAGATCTTCTTCGGGCAGGAGACGTTCGACTCCTACTCCGAGCACCTGCGCACGCTCGGCGCCGAGATCTTCGGCTACGAGGGCGTGCTGTGGGGCATCCGCGTCGTGCTGCTGGCCTCGGTCGTGCTGCACATGGTCGCGGCGTTCAGCCTCTGGTACCGGGCCAAGAAGGCACGCCCGGTCGGCTACCAGCACAAGGGCCACCAGGGCAGCTACGCCGCCCGCACCATGCGCTGGGGCGGCGTGATCATCGCGCTGTTCGTGATCTGGCACATCCTCGACCTCACGACCGGCACGGTGAACCCCGCGGACGGCGACGCGACGGCCTACGACAAGCTCGTCGCGAGCTTCGACCGCCCGGTCGTGGCGATCTTCTACATCCTCGCGATGGTCGCGCTGAGCCTGCACATCAGCCACGGGCTGTGGTCGGCCACGCAGACGTTCGGCGGCAACAGCGCGGTCCGCCAGCACGCCCTGAAGTCCTTCTCCATCGGTGTCGGCGTCGTGATCGCGGTCGGATTCGCGATCGTCCCGGTGTCGGTCATGATCGGTCTGGTGAGGTGAGAGATGTCTGAGCTGCAGGACGAGCCCACGGCGGTCCAGGGCGAGGGGCGTTGGCTGCTCGGTGACCCGATCGCCGACAACCGTGCACCGGACAGCCCGATCGGCGACCGGTGGAACGACCGCAAGTTCTCCGCGCGGCTGGTCAACCCGGCCAACCGCCGCAAGATGACCGCGATCATCGTCGGGACCGGTCTGGCGGGCGGCGCGGCCGCCGCGACGCTCGGCGAGGCGGGCTACCACGTCAAGTCCTTCTGCTTCCAGGACTCGCCGCGGCGCGCGCACTCGATCGCCGCGCAGGGCGGGATCAACGCGGCGAAGAACTACCGCAACGACGGCGACTCGGTGCACCGGCTGTTCTACGACACCGTCAAGGGCGGCGACTTCCGCTCACGCGAGTCGAACGTGCACCGTCTCGCCGAGGCGTCGGTCAACATCATCGACCAGTGCGTGGCGCAGGGCGTCCCGTTCGCGCGGGAGTACTCCGGCCTGCTCGACACCCGGTCGTTCGGTGGCACGCAGGTCTCGCGGACGTTCTACGCCCGCGGCCAGACGGGCCAGCAGCTGCTGCTCGGCGCCTACCAGGCCCTGGAGCGCCAGATCGCGGCCGGCACCGTCGAGATGCACCCGCGCACCGAGATGCTCGACCTGATCGTCGCCGACGGCCGGGCGCGCGGCATCGTCACGCGCAGCGTGCTCACCGGGCAGATCGAGACCCACCTCGCGGACGTCGTGGTGCTCTGCACCGGCGGCTACGGCAACGTCTACTACCTGTCGACGAACGCCAAGGGCTCGAACGTCACGGCCGCCTGGCGGGCGCACAAGCGGGGGGCGCTGTTCGCGAACCCCTGCTACACGCAGATCCACCCGACCTGCATCCCGGTCTCCGGCGAGTACCAGTCGAAGCTGACCCTGATGTCGGAGTCGCTGCGCAACGACGGCCGCGTCTGGGTGCCGAAGGAGCGCGGCGACTCGCGCCCGCCGAACCAGATCCCCGAGGACGAGCGGGACTACTACCTGGAGCGGCAGTACCCCAGCTTCGGCAACCTGGTGCCGCGCGACATCGCCTCGCGCGCCGCGAAGAACATGTGCGACGCCGAGCACGGCGTCGGCCCGGGCGGGCTGGGCGTGTACCTGGACTTCAAGGACGCGATCGGCCGTCTCGGCCGGCACGCCGTGGAGGCCAAGTACGGGAACCTGTTCGAGATGTACCAGCGCATCACCGGGGACGACCCGTACGAGACGCCGATGCGCATCTACCCGGCCATCCACTACACGATGGGCGGGCTGTGGGTCGACTACGACCTGCGCTCGACGATCCCGGGCCTGTTCGTGGGCGGCGAGGCCAACTTCTCCGATCACGGCGCGAACCGCCTCGGCGCCTCCGCGCTGATGCAGGGCCTGGCCGACGGGTACTTCGTGCTGCCGACGACGGTGCCGAACTACCTCGCCGACGGGCCGTTCGACCCGATCGACGAGAGCCACCCGGCCGTCGTCGAGGCCGTCGAGGCGACCCGCAACCGCATCGACACGCTGCTCTCGGCCAACGGCAACCGCACCGTGGACTCCTTCCACCGCGAGCTCGGCCAGCTCGTGTGGGACCAGTGCGGCATGGCCCGCAGCAAGGAGGGCCTGGAGAAGGCCCTCGATCGGCTCCCCTCGCTGCGCGAGGAGTTCTGGCGCGACGTCAAGATCGTCGGCACCGGCGACGGGTTCAACCAGTCGCTGGAGAAGGCCGGCCGCGTCGCCGACTTCATGGAGCTCGCCGAGCTCATGTGCACCGACGCCCTGCACCGCGAGGAGTCCTGCGGCGGGCACTTCCGCGTCGAGCACCAGACCGAGGACGGCGAGGCGCAGCGCGACGACGAGAACTTCTCCTACGTCGCCGCGTGGGAGTACGGGAACGGCGGCAAGCCGGTCCTGCACAAGGAGGACCTCGAGTTCTCCTACGTCCACCCGAGTCAGCGGAGTTACAAGTGAAGCTCACACTGCGCGTGTGGCGTCAGAAGAACGCTGACGCCAAGGGCAAGATGGTCAAGTACAAGCTGGACGACGTCGACGAGGACATGTCGTTCCTCGAGATGCTGGACGTGCTCAACGAGCAGCTCCAGCTCGCCGGGGAGGACCCGGTGTCGTTCGACCACGACTGCCGCGAGGGCATCTGCGGCTCGTGCGCGATGGTCATCAACGGCCAGCCGCACGGCCCGCAGAAGAACACGACGACCTGCCAGCTGCACATGCGGCACTTCAAGGACGGCGACACGATCGACGTGGAGCCGTGGCGGGCGCGGGCGTTCCCGATCATCAAGGACCTGGTGACCGACCGGTCGGCCTTCGACCAGATCATCCAGTCCGGCGGCTACGTCAGCGTCAACACCGGGTCCGCGCCGGAGGCGCACGCGACGCCGGTCGACAAGGTCTCGGCCGACGACGCGTTCGACGCCGCGACCTGCATCGGCTGCGGCGCCTGCGTCGCGGCCTGCCCGAACGGCAGCTCGATGCTGTTCACGGCCGCCAAGATCACGCACCTCGGGCTCCTGCCGCAGGGCCAGCCCGAGCGCCAGACCCGCGCGATCTCCATGCTGGCCAAGCAGGACGAGCTCGACTTCGGCGGCTGCACCAACGTCGGCGCGTGCGCGGAGGTCTGCCCCAAGGGCATCCCGCTGGCGTCGATCTCGCAGCTCAACCACGACGTCCTCGGCGCCACCCTCGCGGGGGCGCGGAGCGACTAGGTCCGTCCCGCACGCACGAACGGCCCGTTCGTCACGATCTTCCGTGATGAACGGGCCGTTCGTGGTTCCGGGTTGGTGCGTGCACCGGGCCTCGGCCGTCGATCGGAACGAGCGACCCGTTCGTGGCCTCTATCTGCACGAACGGGTCGTTCGTTCCGCGAGGGGGACGGCGACCTCAGGCCCCGGCGCGCACCACCCGGGTGTCGCCCGCCGCCGCGCGCCCGCGGATGCGGACCGTTCCCGACGACCGGTCGTGCTCGCTCCGGGTGGCGGACACCGGCAGGTCCGACGTCGAGCGCCCGGCCGCCGAGCGGAGGTCCACCGACGCGTCGACCCCGGCGTGCACGCCGACCTGGATCGTCCCGGCCCCGGTGGAGAGGTCCAGGTCGCCCGCCGAGGCGTCTCGGACGGTCACGTTCCCGCTGCCGCAGCGCACCGCGAGGTCCGCGGCGACCCGGCCGGCGGTGACCGACCCGCTGCCGGTGACCACCTCGACGCCCGCGGTGACCCCGTCGAGGAACACGTCGCCCGCGCCGCCCTTGACCCGCAGCGGGCCCTCGACCCGGCCGACGGTCACGTCACCGGCGCCGCAGCGGATGCGCGAGCGCTCGGCGGTGCGGTCGAGCGAGACGGAACCGGTGGTCGCGACCTCGACCGTGCCCGGCCGTCCCGCGACGTCGACCGGCGCGGCCCCGGCCCGCACCGTGACGGCGGAGCCCTCCGGGGCGTGCACGACGACGGCCAGGGGCACGGTGCGCAGCGCGACCTCCTGCGGCGAGCGGACCCGCAGGGCACCGGCCTCCCACGCGATCGTCGTCTCCGCGACCGCCCGCGCGGCCCGTTCCTCAGGCGACTCGTCGCGCCGCACGCCCAGCCCGGCCAGGGAGCCCAGGTCGACCCCGAACCGGGCCTCGAGCCCGCTCGCGGCGTCGACCAGGCCCGCCAGGCCGCGCACCCAGCCCGGAGCGCCCTCGGCGTCGGCCGCGACCTCGACCGACACGGTGTCGGCGCCGGCGGTGGCGTCGAGGCGCACGTCCACCCGGCCGGCGTCGATCTCCACCACGAGCTCGGCGGGCCCGGTGGTGGGGAACCGCTCGGACCGGCGCATCTCCTCGGGCGCGCTCATCCCCGCACCCACCCGGAGACCCCGGAGCCGCCGGAGCCGCCCTCGTCGTCGGGATCGTCGTCGGAGGAGGAGCCCTTCGGGCCCTCCGAGGGGCGCTCCGGCCGCTCGGGACGCTCGTCCGGGCCCCAGGACCCCTCCCACCGACGGCGGCCGTGGCCGTGACCCAGGTTGTCGCGCAGCGCGCCCTGGACGGCCTGGGAGATCCAGGAGTTCAACGACATCCCCTGTGAGGCCGCGGCCTGCTCGGCCTGGCCCTTGATCTGGTCGACCAGGCGCAGCGTCATTCGGGAGATGTCGCCCATGTCCGCGCCGGGTCGGCCGGGCGGGGTGAAGCCGGGCTGCTCGCCGGGCCGTCGGAAGGGTCCGCCGGGACCGGCGAACGGGCTGGACGAGGGGCCGGCGAAGAAGCCGGACTGCTCGTCGGAGCCGGCGTTCGCGGGTCCTTCCCTGTCCACGACCACCTCCACCTCCCGCCCGCGCAGGCGCAGGGAGACCGCGTGGTCGTCGAGCTTCTCGGAGATCTCGGCGGTGAGGTCGGACAGGGCGTTCTGCAGCGCGAGGCGGACGGCGGGCTCGAGAGCCCCGGCCAGCGCGGTGCCGGCCCGGGCGGTCTGCTCGTCGCCCACCGACGACGCGGCGGCGAGGTCGTCCCGCAGCGCGGTGACGTAGGGCGTGAGGTCCATGGGCACCACAGTGACACCATGACGACACCACGGCAAGGAGTTCTGCTGTCGGAGAACGACACCACGCGGTGTCTGCCGTGGCTGTCGGGGGTGCCGGTTACCGTGGCCGCGTGGCAGAGACCGTGACGCCCCGGGTGCAGCTCATCGCGAAGACGGCGTTCGTGCCGCCGGCCGACGTGCCGTGGGAGACCGACGCGGACGGCGGGCAGGCGCTGGCCGAGTTCGCGGGCCGGGCCTGCTACCAGTCGTGGAGCAAGCCGAACCCGGCCACGGCCACCAACGCGGGCTACCTGCGGCACATCCTCGAGGTCGGCCACCTGTCGGTGCTCGAGCACGGGACCGTGAGCTTCTACCTCACCGGGATGTCGCGCAGCCTCACCCACGAGCTGATCCGCCACCGGCACTTCTCCTACTCGCAGCTCTCCCAGCGCTACGTCCCGGAGACCGACGCGGCCATGGTCGAGCCGACCGTGATCGCGGAGGACCCGGAGCTGCACGCCCTGTTCGAGGAGGCGTCCGCCGCGGCGCTGGCCTCGTACGAGAAGCTCCTCGCCGGCCTGGAGGAGCGGTTCGCCGACGAGCCGAACCGCACGCTGCGCCGCAAGCAGGCCCGGCAGGCCGCGCGGGCGGTGCTGCCGAACGCCACCGAGACCCGCATCGTCGTCACCGGCAACTACCGGGCGTGGCGGCACTTCGTCGCGATGCGCGCCTCCGAGCACGCCGACGTCGAGATCCGCGACCTGGCGATCCTGTGCCTGGAGGCGCTGCAGGCCGAGGTGCCGAACGTGTTCGCCGACTTCGTCATCTCGGAGTTGCCGAACGGCTCCCGGGTCGCGTCCAGCCCGTTCGTCGCCGAAGGGTGACCGGGCAGTACGCCCGGGTCGAGCTTTGCTGCGCTTCGTCTCCCGCCACCGTGGGTAGGACACGCGCATGAGTGGAGCCTCCGTCGCCGCCGCCGAGCGCAACGCCCTCGCCGACTCGCTCCTGCGCGAGGGGCCCGACGCGCCCACCCTGTGCGGGGAGTGGACCACGCGCGACCTGCTGGCCCACCTCGTGATCCGCGAGCGCCGACCCGACGCGGCGCCCGGCATCCTGGTCAAGCCGCTGTCGTTCTGGACGCAGCGAGTGCAGAACCAGGCCGCCGACCGCGACTACGGCGCCAACATCGCGCTGATCCGCAGCGGCCCGCCCCTGTGGAGCCCGATCGCGCTGCCGTTCCTCGTCGGGGTCGACGTGCAGGAGTACTTCATCCACCACGAGGACGTCCGGCGCGCCCGCGAGGGCTGGTCGCCGCGGCCGGCCGACGAGGCCCGCGACGCGATCCTGTGGTCCCAGCTCGGCATGCTGGGCAAGCTGGCCTTCCGCTCCAGCCCGGTCGGGGTCACGCTGCGCCGCCCGGACGGCGCGGAGCACGCGGTGAAGTCCGGCCCGCGCACGGTGACGATCACCGGCGAGCCGGGGGAGCTGGTGGTCTACGCGAGCGGGCGCGAGCAGGCGGTCGTCTCCTTCGACGGCGAGCCCGCGGACGTGGCCGCGACGAAGGCGACCGACCGCGGCCTCTAGGAGCCCGGGCGCGGTACGCTGAACCCGGCATGACAGCGAGCGTGGACCCCGGCCCGGAGCGGCCGACGAGGCGCGACCCCGCAGCGTGCCACCCGAGACTTCCCGCGGCTGCCGAGCAGCCGCACCCGCGGGCGGCTGCCCGCGCACCCGGCGTCACGAACGCGTGTGCCGGGCGCCGCCCCCTGACCAGGAGGAACCCATCTCCCACCTGAACACCACCGGAGCTGCCCGGTGAGCCGATCGACCGCGTCGCGCCGCAAGAACGGCGGCCAGCAGCAGCAACACCAGCAGTCCCAGCAGCACGACTGCGGCGGCACCGGGACCCCGACCCAGTCGGTCCCGCGGGACGCCGAGGCGCTCCCGAAGCCGCTCGCCGAGGGCGCGCTGCGCGTGGTCGCGCTCGGCGGCGTCGGCGAGGTCGGGCGCAACATGACGGTGCTCGAGTACGGCGGCCGGCTGCTGATCGTCGACTGCGGCGTGCTCTTCCCGTCCGAGGACTCGCCCGGCGTCGACCTGATCCTCCCCGACTTCCGCACCATCGAGGACCGCCTCGACGACGTCGACGCCCTCGTGCTCACCCACGGCCACGAGGACCACATCGGTGCCGTGCCGTTCCTGCTGCGGCTCAAGCCCGACCTGCTGATCGTCGGGTCGCGCTTCACGCTCGCGCTGGTCGAGGCCAAGTGCCGGGAGCACCGCCTGACCCCGCGCCTGCTCGAGGTCCGCGAGGGCGAGCGCAGCCACTACGGGACGTTCGACTGCGAGTTCTTCGCGGTCAACCACTCGATCCCCGACGCCCTGGCCGTCGCCGTGCGCACCCCCGGCGGCACCGTGCTGCACACCGGGGACATCAAGCTCGACCAGCTGCCCCTCGACGGGCGCCTCACCGACCTCGCCGGGTTCTCCCGGCTCGGCGACGAGGGCGTCGACCTGCTGCTGGTCGACTCGACGAACGCCGAGGTCCCCGGCTTCGTCACCCCGGAGCGCGACATCGCGCCGGTGATCGACGACGTGTTCCGCAAGGCCCCCAGCCGGCTGATCGTCGCCTGCTTCGCCAGCCACGTGCACCGCGTCCAGCAGGTGCTCACCGCCGCGCAGCAGCACAAGCGCAAGGTCTGCTTCACCGGGCGCTCGATGGTGCGGAACATGGGGATCGCCGCCGACCTCGGCCTGCTCGACATCCCCGAGGGCCTGCTGGTCGACCTCGACGACGCTCTGGCGATGCCCGAGCGCGACGTCGTCCTGGTCTCCACCGGGTCGCAGGGCGAGCCGCTCTCCGCGCTCGGCCGGATGGCGCGCGGCGACCACCGCCAGATCACGATCACGCCGGGCGACACGGTCGTCCTGCTCTCGTCGTTGATCCCCGGCAACGAGACCGCGGTCTTCGCCGTCATCAACGGGCTCACCCGGCTCGGCGCCGAGGTGGTGCACTCCGGCGTCGCGAAGGTCCACGTCTCCGGGCACGCCAGCGCCGGCGAACTGCTGTTCCTCTACAACGCCCTGCGCCCGCGCAACGTCATGCCGGTGCACGGCGAGTGGCGCCACCTGCGGGCCAACGCCGCGATCGCGCAACGCACCGGGGTGCCGTCCGACCGGGTCGTCATCGCCGAGGACGGCGTCGTGGTCGACCTCGTCGAGAAGAAGGCCGCCATCGCGGGCCGGGTCGAGGTCGGGCACGTCTACGTCGACGGCAACCAGGTCGGCGACGTCGGCGAGACGACGCTGTCGGACCGCCTGGTCCTCGGCGAGGGCGGGTTCATCGCCATCACGGTGGCCGTCGAGGCGGCGACCGGTCGGGCCGTCGCGCCGCCGCGCATCAGCGGTCGCGGGTTCTCCGACGACCCGAAGGCGCTCGAGGACGTCGTCTCGCTCGTCGAGATGGAGCTCTCGCGCACCGAGGCCGAGGGCATCACCGACACCCACCGGATCGCGCAGTCGGTGCGCCGGGTGGTCGGCAAGTGGGTCGGCGAGACCTACCGTCGCCGGCCGATGATCGTGCCGACCGTCCTGCCGGTCTGAGTTCCCGGTCGAGTTCGGAGGCCCTCCGGACGACGGGGGCTCACTAGGCTCCGGCCGCATGACCACCGAGGAGGCCGTCGCCCGCGCCCGCGCGGGCGACGCCACGGCCTTCGCCGCCGTCGTCGAGCCGTGGCGCCGCGAGGTGCACGCGCACTGCTACCGCATGCTCGGGTCGGCCGCCGACGCCGACGACGCGGCCCAGGAGACGCTGGTCAACGCCTGGCGCTCGTTCGCGGACTTCGAGGGACGCAGCTCGGTGCGCACCTGGCTGCACCGCATCGCAACCCGCGTCTGCCTCACCGCGATCGAGCGCCGCGGCCGTCGAGCGCTCCCGATGGACCTCGGCCCGTCCAGCGAGCGCTCACAGCGGGGCGAGCCCGCGACCGACATCGCCTGGCTCGGCCCGTGGCCCGAGGGACCCGACGACCGCGTCCAGGACCGCGAGTCCGTCGAGCTCGCGTTCGTCGCCGCGTTGCAGCACCTGCCCGGCAACCAGCGCGCGGCCCTCCTGCTCTTCGAGGTGCTGGGGTTCAGCGCGGACGAGATCGCCGATCAGATGGCGACCACCCGCGCCTCGGTGAACAGCGCCCTGCAGCGTGCGCGGGCCGTCGTCCGGGAGAAGGTCCCCGACCCGTCCCAGCAACGGACGCTGCGCGCGCTGGGCGACGCCCGGCTCCACGAGATCGTCGGCCGCTACGCCTCCGCCCTCGAGCGCGGGGACGCCGCCGGCCTCGTCGGGCTGCTCACCGAGGACGTGACCTGGTCGATGCCGCCGCTGCCGCACTGGTACGCCGGGCTCGACGCCGTCACCGACTTCCTGCTCGACCAGCCGCTGTCCCGCGCCTGGCGCCACCGGTTCACGACGGCGAACGGGCAGCCCGCCGTCGTCGGCTACCAGCGCGATGAGGACGACGGAGTGTTCCGTGCCTACGTCCTCGACGTCCTGACGCTGCGCGAGGACCGGATCGCGCAGGTCACGGCGTTCATCGGCCCGGAACACGTGGCCCGGTGCGGGATGCCG
Organism: Actinomycetospora aurantiaca; assembly: GCF_037401875.1. Lineage (NCBI taxonomy): Bacteria > Bacillati > Actinomycetota > Actinomycetes > Pseudonocardiales > Pseudonocardiaceae > Actinomycetospora > Actinomycetospora aurantiaca. The sequence goes on from NZ_JBBEGN010000003.1 coordinate 256,365, forward strand.
GCGGAACTCCCGCCCGACGCACCGATGAATCCGCGCCGCTGAGCTCGTCGGTCCTCCTGACGGCGGGGAGACGCCCCGCCCCGAGCCGGAGGGACCGGCCATGACCGTCTGCGAGACGGAGAACTGCGCCACCGACGAGCACCGGACGCAATCCCGACGACGGGTGCTGCTGGCCGTCGCGTCCGTGGCCTCGTTGATGTGCGCCCTGGACACGCTGGTCGTGTCGACGGCGCTGACGACGATCCGCCTGGACCTGGGCGCCTCGGTGGAGGCGCTGGAGTGGACGGTGAACGCCTACAACCTGGCGCTCGCCGTGCTCCTCGTCCCCGCCGCGTCGCTGGGCGACCGCTACGGGCGGCGCCGCATGTTCGCGGCCGGCCTGGGCCTGTTCGTCGCGGCCTCGGCGGTGTGCGCCCTCGCGCCGGACGCGACCCTGCTCGCCCTGGCCCGCGCCGTCCAGGGCGCGGGTGCCGCGCTCGTCACAGCCCTGGGCATGGCCCTCGTGGCGGCTGCCTACCCGCCGGAGCGCCGCGGCGCCGCGCTGGGCGTGCTGCAGGGCGTCACCGGACTGGCGGTGCTGGCCGGGCCCGGCCTCGGCGGGCTCGTCACCAGCACCCTCGGCTGGGAGTGGATCTTCTGGCTGAACGTGCCGATCGGCCTGCTCCTGCTGCCGGTGGTGCTGCGCACCGCGGGGGAGGGGCACGACGACGAGTCCCGGCCGCTGGACGTCACCGGCGTGCTGCTCGTGACCGGGGCCGCCCTCGGGCTCCTGTGGGCGCTCTCGCGCGGCAACCCGGTGGGGTGGTCGGCGCCCGAGGTCGTCGGGGCGGCGCTGGTGGGCCTGCTCCTGCTCGGACTGTTCCTGCGCCGCCAGGCCCGGGTCGCGGCCCCGGTGATCCCCCCGCACCTGCTGCGGGTCCGGGGCTTCGTGGCCGGGAACCTGGCCACGATCGGGCTCTACGCCTCGATCTTCGGCGGCGTGTTCTTCTACTCCCAGCTCCTGGCGGTCTCCCTCGGCTTCACGCCCCTGGAGGCCGGGCTGGGGCTCTTCCCCTGGACGTCGGCGCTGTTCGTCCTCGGCCCGCTGGCCGGACGGCTGGCCGACCGGATCGGGAACCGGCCCGTGGGGGTCGCCGGTCTGGTGCTCGCGGCCGCGGGGACGGCGTGGATCGCCCTGGTGGCCGAGCCGGGCGTCACCTACCCGGACCTGATCGGGCCGTTCGTCCTGTCCGCGGTCGGCGGGTCGGGCGCGATGCCGGCCCTGGCGAGCGCCGTGCTCGCCCGGGTCGGCCCCGCGGACGTGGGCGCTGCCAGCGGGGTCACGTCGATGGTCCGCGAGCTGGGCGGGGTCCTGGGCCTGGCGGTCCTCGTCGCCGTCTTCGCCGGTCACGGCGGCTACGCCGACCCGGCCGCCTTCCTCGCCGGCTTCGCCCCCGCCATGGGCGTCTGCGCCGCCGTCGTCGCCGCCGGCGCACTCGCCGCGGCGTTCCTGCCCGCCCGGAAGGAGCTCTCCGCATGAGCCTGCCCGAGATCGTCACCCGCGAGGAGTGGCTGGTGGCGCGCCGCGCGCTGCTGGCGAAGGAGAAGGAGCTGACCCGGGCCCGCGACGCGGTGAACGCCGAACGGCGCCGGATGCCGATGGTCGAGGTGACCGAGGACTACCGCTTCACCGGACCCGACGGCCCGCTGACCCTCGTCGACCTGTTCGAGGGCCGCCGTCAGCTCGTGCTGCACCAGTTCATGTGGGACCACGAGGTCGACGAGGACGGCGTCGAGCACCCGAAGGACACCGGCTGCCCGAGCTGCTCGGCCACCGCGGACGACATCGGGCGCCTCGAGCACCTGCACGCGGCGAACACCACGCTCGCCGCCGTCACGCGGGCGCCCTACCCGACGATCGCAGCCTTCCGCGAGCGGATGGGCTGGACGTTCCCCTGGTACTCGTCGCAGGGCTCCCGCTTCGGCTACGACTTCTGGTCCACCGTCGACGACCGGGTCGCCCCGGTCCTGCTCAACTTCCGCTCCGAGCCCGAGCCCGAGCTCGCCGCGGCCGGGATCGAGTGGGGACCGCACCGCCGGGGCGACCACCCGGGGGTGAGCGCCTTCCTGCGGGACGGCGACCGCGTCTTCCACACGTGGTCGGGCTTCGCCCGCGCGCTCGAGGACACCGGCACGACGAGCGCGTACCTCGACCTGACGGCCCTGGGTCGGCAGCAGGCCTGGGAGGAACCGGCGGGACGGGCCGAGGCGCTCGGCCTGCACGCCGGGGGGCCGGGCCTGCGGTTCCACGACGAGTACCCGCCGGGCGCCTGAGGCGGCTCACCGGCCCGGGCGCAGCCACCCCGTGACGAATGACGGCAGGTCCGGCAGCACCAGGTCGACCTGCTCCGGGCGGTACCAGGCGACGTGCAGGCTCACCGCGGCGTCGCCCGGGGCCGGCTCGACGACGGGACGCGCGGCCACGTAGGTGGTCGCGATCCCGTCGACGACGTCGCGCCCGAGCACCTTGCCCGCCCGGATCCGCACCCGGGTCTCCTCCGCGCAGCCGCGCTCCGCCGTCGCGCCGACCGACTCGCGCGGCTCGGGCCGCCCGCCCGGCAGCACGGCGGGCGGCGTCTCGCCGGGCCGGTGCAGCAGCAGCACGCCCGGCGCGGCCGTGACGACCGCGAGCACGAGGTGGCTGCCGCGGCTCATGCGGTCTTCCTACCCGAACGGGTCGAGGGGCGGGTCAGACGGTGCCGACCGCGCCGAGGTAGTTCATCCGGTGCCGGCCGCCGGCCCCGGCGTGGGGCCAGTCGACGACGTCGACGACCGGTCCGACGACCGCGAGGGCATCGCCGACCTCGGCGGGGTCCCGCAGGGCGAGCCCGGCCAGGCCCCGCGAGTACATGCGGTCGACGGTCGTCACGGCGGCGGACCGGGCCGCGGTCCGGGGCGCCGTCAGGTGCGTGGCGGCGACGACGCTGCCGGGGGCGAGGAGTTCACGCCAGCCGGCGAGCAGCGCGGCGAGGTCGTCGTGGACGAAGTGCAGCACCCCGCAGGCCAGCAACGCGATCGGGCGCGACGGGTCCAGGCGGCCCGCGATCTCGGTGGCGTCGAGCACGCAGCCCGGGGAGCGGAGGTCGGCCCAGGTGACGGACACCTCGGGCAGGTCCGCGACGAGCTCCCGCGCGTGGGCGACCACCACCGGGTCGAGGTCGACGTAGGCGACCCGGGCGTGCGGGTTCACGGCGTGGACGACGCCGTGCACCGACTGGATCGACGGGATGCCGCATCCGAGGTCGAGGAACTGGTCGATGCCCTCGGCGTGGGCGTGGCGCACGGCCCGACGCACGAAGGCGCGGTTGGCCCGCGCGCGGGCCTCGACGAGCGGGTCGATGCGCCGGAGCTCGGCGGCGGCGGCGCGGTCGACGGCGAAGTTGGCGCCGCCCCCGAGGAGGGCATCGACGGTGCGGGCGTAGTTCGGCAGCTCCAGGTCCGCGGCGCTGGCCAGGATCGCGTCGAGCTCGAGACCCGCGACGCGCGGTCCCGGTGGCGGTGGGGCGGGGTAGTACTCGACCTGCAAGGCCACTCCTTCGGACGCAGTCGCTGACCATGTCGCCACGACGCGCCGCCGCGTGAGCCCACGAAGGGGTGAACTGCGATGCGACGGGGGAGTGAGGAGAGACTGGACCGGTGACGACGGCGGCGACGGCGGCGACCCGGATCAGCACGGTGACCTCCCCGACGCTGCTGCTCGCCGTGCTCTACCCCGTCGTCGGTGCGCTCGCGGCGGGTCCCGTCGGGATCGCGTGGTCGCTGCTGGGGATGGTGTTCACGGTCGTGATCCCCGCGGCGATCGTCGACGTGGGCGTTCGGCGCGGCCGCTACACCGACCACCACCTCTCCCGCCGCGAGCAGCGCGCGGTCCCGCTCGGGCTGGCCGCGCTGTCGGTGCTGGTCGGCCTCGGTGTGCTGTGGCTCGCCGGTGCTCCCCGCGCGATCGTGGCCCTGCAGGTGGCGGTGCTCGCGACGACCGTCGTCGCCACCACGGTCACGCTGTGGTGGAAGGTCAGCTTCCACGTCGCCGTGGTCGCGGCCGCCGCGTGCGTGCTGACCCTGCTCGGCGGCGGGTGGTGGGCGCTGTCGTGGCTCGCGGTCCCGGCGGTGGGGTGGGCGCGGCTGCGGCTCACCGCGCACGACCTCGCCCAGGTCGTCGTCGGGGGCCTCCTCGGCGCCGGCGTGAGCGGGCTCGTGCTGATCATCGCGGGAGTAGCGTCCCTGTGATGACGACGTGGGACCCGGCGCTCTACCTGGACTTCGACGACCTGCGCAGCCGCCCGTTCCTCGACCTCCTCGCCCGCGTCGGGGCCCGCGCCCCGCGCCACGTCGTCGACGCCGGGTGCGGTCCGGGCCACCTCACGCAGGTGCTCGCGCAGCGCTGGCCCGGCGCCCGGGTCACCGCGTTCGACTCCTCCGCCGAGATGGTGGCCGCCGCCCGCGAGCGCGGGATCGACGCGGTGCAGGAGTCGGTGACCGACTGGGCGCCGGAGGGGGACGTCGTCGTCACGAACGCCGTCCTGCAGTGGGTCCCCGGGCACCGCGCGCTGCTGCGGCGCTGGCTGGAGGCCCTTCCCGACGGCGGGTGGCTCGCCATGCAGGTCCCCGGCAACTTCAGCGCGCCGTCGCACGAGCTCGCCCGCGAGGTGGCCGACCGGTTCGACGTCGACCTGCGCGACGCCGCCACGGTCGCCGAGCCGGCCGGGTACGCCGAGGACCTGGCCGCGGCGTCGTCGGTGGACGTCTGGGAGACCACGTACCTGCAGCGCCTGACCGGCGAGGACCCGGTGCTGCGCTGGATCTCCGGCACCGCGCTGCGCCCGGTCCGCGACGCCCTGTCCGACGCCGCGTACCGCGACTTCACCGCCGACCTCGCCCCTCGACTGCGCGAGGCGTACCCGGCGAACGTCGACGGCTCCACCTGGTTCCCGTTCCGGCGCATCTTCGCGGTCGCCCGGCGGTGACCGGGCCGCACCCGGCCGCGGCGTTCGACCGCCGCCTTCTCGCCCCGATGGTGCTCGGCTCGATCCTCAACCCGGTCAACTCGTCGCTGATCGCCGTCGCCCTCGTGCCGATCGGGATCGCCCTGGGGGCGCCGGCCTCGCAGACCGCGTGGCTGGTGTCCGGCCTGTACCTGGCGACCGCGGTCGGCCAGCCGGTGACCGGGCGGCTCGTCGACCTCTACGGGCCGCGCCCGCTGTACCTGGTCGGGACCGCGCTCGTCGGGATCGGGGGCGTGCTCGGGGTGGTCGCGCCCGACATCGGCACGCTGACCGCGGCGCGCGTGGTGATCGGGCTCGGGACGTGCGCGGGCTACCCGGCGGCGATGGCTCTGGTGCGCCGGGAGGCCGACCGGACGGGCCGGGACAGCCCGGAATCGGTGCTCACCGTGCTGTCGGTGTCGACGCAGACGATCGCGGTGATCGGCCCGACGCTCGGCGGCCTGCTGATCGGTCTCGGCGGGTGGCGCACCACGTTCGCGGTCAACGTGCCGCTGGCCGTCGTCGCGCTGGCCGTGGGGTGGTGGGCGATGCCCCGCGCGCTCGGTCGGGAGCGCTCGAGCGACTCCGTGGTCTCTCTCGTCGACCCGCTGGGCATCGGCCTGTTCACCGCCACGCTGGTGTCGCTGCTGCTCGTGCTCGAACGGCCGTCGTGGTGGCCGCTCGCCGCCGTCACCGTGGTCGCCGGGGCGGCGCTCGTGCGGTGGGAGCTGCGGGCCCGGCACCCCTTCCTCGACCTGCGGGTGCTCGCCGGCAACGGCCCGTTGCTGTTGACGTTCCTGCGGGCCCTGCTCGGGGCGACGGTGTCCTACGCGGTCCTCTACGGCTACACGCAGTGGCTCGAGCAGGGCCGCGGGCTCTCGGCGTCGGCGGCCGGCCTCGCCCTGCTGCCGATCTTCGTGGCCGGCATCGGGGTCGCGGCGCTGACCGGCCGCCGCCGGGAGATTCGCGGCAAGCTGCTCGTCGGCGCGGGCGGGCAGGTCGTGCTGGCCGTGCTGCTCCTGTTCCTGTCCTCGGCCAGCCCGATCTGGCTGCTCGTGGTGGTGGCCCTGGTCGCGGGGGTCCCGCAGGGGCTGAACAACCTCGCGGTGCAGAACGCGGTGTACCGCCAGGCCGACCCCGCGCGGGTCGCGTCGTCGGCCGGGCTGATGCGCACCTTCTTCTACCTCGGCGCGATCGTCGCCGGCACCACCGGCGGCCTGGCCTACTCCGGTGGCGCGACCACGCAGGGCCTGCACGTCCTGGCCTTCGTCATGCTCGGGGCGGCCGTGGTGTTCCTGCTCGTGACCGTCCTCGACCGGTCGCTCGTCCGGCTCGAAGCTTGATCAGGCGGGTGACCGCACGGGCGCCAGCAGCTCGGCCGCGTTCCCTCCCCGGATGCGTTGGGCGTCCTCGGGGTCCAGGCCCGCGGCCGCGAGCCGGTCGAGCGGGTCGGTGACGCTCATGTCGAAGGGATAGTCGGTGCCGAGCACCACCCGGTCCGCCCCGGCCACCGCGACCAGGTGCCGCAGGGCCTCCGGGGTGTAGACCAGTGCGTCGAACCACATCCGGCGCAGCGCCTCGCTCGGCGGCGCCGTGGCCGCGCGGTCGCCGGGGCGGGCGTGCCAGGCGTGGTCCTGGCGGGCGGTGCCGTACGGGAAGAAGCCGCCGCCGTGCGCGGCGAGCAACCGGCAGCCGTCGTCGGGAAGACCCGCTGCGACGAGCCGCGAGAGCGCGACCGTCGTCTCGACCGGGTTCCCGACGCTGTTCGACAGGTACCCGACGTCCAGCCGCTCGCCGAGCGTGCAGCCCCACGGGTGGACGAAGACGACCACCTCGAGCTCGGCCGCGGCGGCCCAGAACGGGGCGAGGTCCGGGTCGTCCAGTTCCCGACGACGGCCGTCCGGGCCGGTCACGTGGGTGGAGACCTCGACACCGCGCAGGCCGTCGCGGACCGCCTGCCGCAGCACCTCGACGGCGAGGTCCGGGTGCTGCAGGGGCGCAGTGCCGAGGGCGAGGAGGCGGTCGGGCGCGCCGGCGCAGTGCTCCAGGAGTCCGCCGTTGACCGCGGCGGCGTATCGCGCGGCGAGGTCCTCGTCGGCCCACGGGTGGTGGATCGGCATCGGACTGACCAGCTGCACCTCGATGCCGGCGGCGTCCATGGCGGCGAGGCGGTGGTCGAGGCGGGTCAGGGCGGGTCCGAGGGCGGCGATCTGCTCGCGGTTGACCCGACTGCTGGCCTCGCCCGCCGCGCGCGCCTCGACGGCCCGGGCGGCGCCCAGTTCCGGTCGGTCCGCGACGAGGCCCTCGGCCGCGGGCACGAGCAGGTGGGCGTGGACGTCGGTCGTGGGGCTCACGGTGTCGCTCCCGACAATGTGGCTTTCCTGGCGTCCAGTGCAAGCAGTGACGCATTGCTGGCACGGGGACGTGCTCGAGGACGACGACGGGCGGGCGGGATCGCCGTGGGTTCGGCGCCCGCGACGACATGGCTGGTGAGCGTGCCGATGCCCTCCACCTCGAGGGTCACCACACTGTCCGGGCCCAGCGGCGGGAGCTCGTCGCGCGACACCCCGCGGCCCCACAGCTCGCCGAGGCACCCGCCGTGGCCGCACGTGCCGGAACCCAGGACGTCGCCGGGCCGGACCTCGGTGCCCCGCGAGGCGTACGCGACGAGGTCGCCGAAGGGCCAGCCCATGTTCGAGAGCAGGTCGCTGCCCACGACCGTGCCGTCGACCGACGCCGTCAGCGCCAGGTCGAGGAAGCCCTCGGAGTCCGAGGTGAACTCGTCCGCGGTGACGAGCCACGGCCCGAGCGTCGTCGCCGTGTCCTTGCCCTTCGCCGGGCCGAGGCCGACCTGCATCTCGGCGAACTGCAGGTCGCGCGCCGACCAGTCGTTGAGGATCGTGAACCCGGCGATCGCGGACGTGCCCTGCTCCGGGGTGAGGTCGCGCCCGGTCCGCCCGATCACCGCGGCGACCTCGAGCTCGAAGTCCAGCACCGCGGACCCGGGCGGCATCGGCACGTCGTCGGATGGGCCGAGGGTCGCGTAGGGGTTCGAGAAGTAGAACGCGGGCGCGGCGTACCAGGCCTCGGGCACGCCGGTGAGGTTCCGCATCCCCTCGACGTGCTCCTCGAACGAGACGAAGTCGCGCACCGTCGGCGGCTGCAGCGGCGCGAGCAGGCGCACGGAGTCCAGGGCGACCGGCCGCACGGACAGCGCGTCCCGGCCCGCGTCGAGCAGGGTCCCGTCCCGCAGCAGGTCGAGCACGGTGACCGGGGAGTCGAGCAGGTGCACGGCGTCGGCAGGGTCTCCGACCACCCGCCCGACCCGCACCGACCCCCTATCGGCGTGCTCAGTTGCTCTGTCGAGAAGAGCCGTGGCGATCCGCATCAGACCGGGGGAGCGACGAAGACGCCGCGGTCGGGGTCGTTGAACGACTTCTTCGCGACGAACTCGCTCATCGGGTTCGCGGTGCCCCACTGGTCGGAGACCTCGGGGTTCGTGAAGTCGTAGAGCGACGGGTGCCAGGTGTCCTCGTCGAGGCACTCCAGCTCGGTCGTGTACTCGACGGTGTTGCCGTGCGGGTCGAGGAAGTAGGAGAACGTGTTGTTGCCGGCCATGTGCCGGCCCGGGCCCCACACCTTCTCGACGCCCGCCCGCAGCAGCCGCCCGGTCCCGCGCATGTACTCGTCGATGCCGCGCAGCTCGAAGCTCGCGTGGTGCAGGGACACGTGCGGGCAGCGCGCGATCGCGAGCGAGTGGTGCTGGGGGTTGCAGCGCAGGAACCACATCATCTCGCCCATGTGCGGGGAGAAGAGCGTGTCCGACAGCGTGAAGTCGAGGTGGCGGTCGTACCAGGCGACCAGCGCCTCGGGCTGCGGCGAGTTGATGACGACGTGCGAGAGCTTGACCGGCGCCGACTCACCCTCCTCCAGCTTGCGGTGCACGCGGGTCGCGACGTCGGCCGAGACCTCGATGGTGCGGCCCTCGAGGTCGAAGAAGCGGAAGCCGTAGCCGCCGCCGGGGGTCTGCAGCTTGTCCGGCGTCGACACGAGCGTGACGCCCTCGCGGCCGAGCTTCTCGGCGAGCGCGTCCACGTCGGCCGGGGTATCGGCGCCGAACGCGATGAGGTCGACGCGCTTCTCGGCGTCCGCGCGGAGCCGCACCTGGTACTGCTCGGGCGAGCCCTGCGCGGCCAGGAACGCGATGCCGGTGTCGGTGGTCTCGGGGGAGAGCTGCCAGAGGTCGCGGTAGAACTCGAGCTGGCGGTCGAAGTCGGGCACGGCGAGGTCGACGTGCCGGAGGTGGGTGATCAGGCGGTCCATGTCTGGTCCTCTCAGGGGCGCTGCGCGAGCAGCGCGGAGGTGCGGGCCATCAGCCCGGGGACGTCGGCCGTACGGTCGTGGTCCAGCAGCCAGCGCGCGAGCTGCACCGAGCCCGCCACCACCGCTCCGGCCCGTTCCCGACGGCGGGTGGCGTAGCTCGCGAGCGCGGCGTCCAGGTCGCCGGTGTCGCGGACGAGCTCGGCGAGGACCGAGGCGTCCTCGAGCGCCATTGCCGCGCCCTGGGCGAGGGTGGGCGGGCAGGAGTGCGCGGCGTCGCCGACGAGCACGACCCGCCCCCGGTGCCACGGCCCGTCGACCAGGTGGTGGGTGAACCAGGTGTAGTTGACGCGGGCCGCGTCCGTCATGCGCTCGCGGATCTCCGTCCACGGCCCGCCGTAGTGCGCGGCCAGGTCGCGCATCGTCGCGAGCCGGGCGTCCGGGTCCAGCCCGGTCCGATCGGCGGCGTCCTCCACGAGGTAGGCGTAGATCGAGTCGTCGCCGGTGGGGCAGTAGCCGGCGATGTACGCGGCGCCGCCGTAGACGAGGTCGGTGCGGGTGATGCTCTCCGGCCGGGTCGTGAACACCCGCCAGATGCCCATCCCGACCGGCTCCGGACGGGTCTCGACCCCCAGCGACGCGCGCACCCCGGAGTTCAGCCCGTCCGCGGCGACGACGAGGTCCCAGGTACCGGTCGTGCCGTCGTCCAGCGTGGCGCGGCCGTCGGGGCGGACCTCCGTGACCCGCGTGCCGGTGCGCACCTTCGCGCCGGCCGCCGTCGCCGCCTCCAGCAGCAGCGTGGCCATCACGGCGCGTGGCATGCCGACGGTGGCGGGAAGGTCGTCGCCGCCGGTGCGGGCGTCCGGGATGACGGCGAGGACGGTCCCGTCGGGGGCCCGCAGGCCGACCTCGTCGAACGCGTAGCCGTGGGCGAGGATCGCGTCGAGGACGCCGAGCTCGCGGAACACCCGCAGCGCGTTGCCCTGCAGCGTGATCCCGGAGCCGGCGGTCCCGACGTCGGGCGTGGCCTCGACCAGGTCGACGGCCACCCCGGCGCGGGCGAGCAGGATGGCGGTGGCCGCTCCGGCGGCACCGCCGCCGACGACGAGAGTCGACGAGATCATCATTTCACCGCGATCGGGTTGACGGGGGAGCCGACGGCGCCGGTGATCCGGAGCGGGGCCGCCGTCAGGAAGAAGTCGTAGCGCCCGTCGGCCGCGCAGTCGGCCGCGAGACCGTCCAGGTCCCACATCTCGCCGAGGAACAGGCCCAGGTGCGGGATGGCGACCTGGTGCAGCGGCTGGAACGCGACCTCGAACTCGTTCGGCCGGACCTCCACGCCCCAGGTGTCGGTGGCGATCGCGGCGACGTCGGAGTCGTGCAGCCAGTCCAGCGTGGTGAACGACAGGCCGGGCGCCGGACCGCCGGCGTACCCGCCCCAGCCCTCCCGGCGGGTCCGGGCGTACTGGCCGGTGCGCACGCAGACGATGTCCCCGGACCGGACGTCCACGCCCTGGAGCCGGGCGATCTCGTCCAGTTCCTCGGGGGTGATCGGATAGGAGTCGGGGAGTTCACCCCGCTCGTCGCCGAGCACGCGGCCGGCGTCCAGGAGCACGCCGCGCCCGGCGAGGTGGGCCGCCGCGGTCTCGATCCCGGTGACGGCGTCGCCGCCGCTCGTGACGACCGCCGCGGCGTCCCGGCCGTTCCAGGCCTTCCCGTGGTCGAAGATGTGGCCGAGCCCGTCCCACTGCGTGGAGCACTGCAGCGGCATCGCGATGACGTCGTCCGCCCCGCCGATCCCGTGCGGGAACACGCCGTCCAGGGCCTCGCGGCCGGTGTCGAGCATCGTGTGGACGGGGTTGGTGCGCCGCCGCCAGCCCGACTGCGGGCCGTCCATGTCGAAGGCCTGCGACAACGAGAACGTGGTGCCCGTCCGCACGCAGGCCGCGCCCTCGAGCCGCTTGGCCGGGGTGAGCAGGTTCAGCGAGCCGAGGACGTCGTCGGCACCCCAGCGGCCCCAGCGGGAGACGCGGGCGACGGCGGCCGCGACGGCCTCCTCGGGCTTCGCCGGGTCGTACCCGGCGGCGACGACGGCGCTGGTGTCGGTGCTCGTCACGGCGCCACCGTCCGCGTGTGCTGGGTCCCGAGGTCGACGCCGTGGCCGGTGATGGAGCCGGTCATGACGTCGCCGTCGCGCAGCAGCCGCCCGCGGGCCATGCCGTTGCCGGCCGGGCTGCCGGTCAGCACGAGGTCACCCGGACGCAGCGGCGTGACCTCGGAGGCCGCGGCGACGAGGGCCGCGACGTCGAAGAGCATGTCCTTGGTCGTCTCGTCCTGCATCACCTCGCCGTTGAGCTCGAGCCGGATCCGCAGGTCGGCGGGGTCGACGTCGCGCGCCGGGACCAGCCACGGACCCAGCGGGGTGAAGCCGGGACCGTTCTTGGCGCGGAACCAGTCGGTGCCGATCTCGGGCATGTCGCGGCGGAAGACGTGGTCGCGGGCGGTGAGGTCGTTGGCGATCGTGTAGGCGGCGACGTGGTCGAGAGCCCGGTCGCGGCCCACCCGGAACGCCTCGCGCCCGATGACGGCGGCGAGCTCGAGCTCCCAGTCGAACTGCTGCGTCCACGGCGGGATCGTGACGTCGTCGTCCGGCCCGGTGACCGCGCTCGGCAGGCCGACGAACAGGTACGGCGTGCCCTCGGCGGCGCGGCGGTCCATGAGCTCCGCGACCTCGGCCCGGATCTCGTCGTCCGGACGGGTGCCCCGCTCACCGTGGTGGGCGGCGGCGAGGTCGATCACGTGGGTCCGGTAGTTCGCCCCGGACTGCAGGATCTGCCCGGGCTCGAGCGGCGCGTGCACGGTGAGCTCCGCGAGCGGCGTGCCGTCCTCGGTGGTCCGGGCGTCGAGCCCGGCCAGGGCGGTGTCCCAGTCGGCGAGCAGGTCCCGCGTGGTGGTGCCCAGGTCGACCACGGTGCCGGCGTCGGTGACGAGCCCCGCGAACCGTCGGTCGTCCCCGGGGCGCGAGAACGTCCCCAGCCTGATCATGCGCCCTCCGCGGTGAGAGTCGGTGTCGTCCACACGACTCTGCGCGGGCAGGGGCAGGGGCCGGAAGGCCGAACTGCTGATGGTGGGCATCCACGAGGTCGATCCCCACCCGGAACTCAGTCCGTTCGCTCCGGGGAACGGTGGTCGCGGTGCTGCCGGTCGTCCGAGCCGCGGTCCGCGTCCCGACCGGAGTCGCCGTCGAGACGGTCGACGAGGCGGCCGAGCAATCCGGCACGGTCCCGGTCGTCCCGGTCCTCGTCCCGGTCGGAGGCCTGCTCGCGGGACGAGCCGTCGTCGTCGGCCTCCTGATTCCGACGGTCCTCGGTGCCGTCCCGGTGGTCGTCGTCGCCGGAGGAGGGCTCCGAGGTCTTCGAGGGCTCCGAGGGCTCGGACGACTCGGACGACTCGGACGTCCTCGGGGGCGACCAGGACGACGCGCGGTGCGAGCTGCCCTGGCCACCGTGCGCGCCGCCCTCGTCGTCGGACGCCGTGGTGACGCCGGTCCGACCGGACGGCACGCGGACCTCACCGGCCCCGTCGTCGCCACCCCCGTCGGAGTCGGCCTCGGCGCCCGCACCCGCGGAACTCCCGGCGGCGCCGGAACCGTCCCGGTCCGGCGGCGCCGCAGGCATCTCGGGCAGCAGCGGCACGCCGGGCACGCCGGCGTCCCCGGCCACGACCGCGGCGCCGTCCTCGGTCGCGCCGGACGCCGTCGAGGTCGCCGCGGCGCCGAGCCCGAGTCCGGCGGCGAGGACGGCACACGCGGCGGCCACGGCCGCCACCCGTCGGCCGCGCGGACCCGGCGTGAGCGCAGTCCGCAGCCGGCGGGGCCGGGCGGGCCCCGCACCGAGCCGACGGAGCACCTCCTCGAGCCCGGGACGTGCCTCGGGGGACGCGCTGGTCATGTCGGTGAGCAGGCTGCGGACGTCCCGGTGCAGGCCCTGCGGCGGGGACACCTCGCGCAGCAGCCGGCCGAGGGCGTACACGTCGGTCGCCGGGCCCGATCCGGTGGCGCTCCCGTCCTGCTCGGGGGCGGGGAAGGGCGGGGCCACATCCAGGTCCGACCACCGCGCGAGCCAGGGGAGCAGACCGACGTCGGAGAACGTCGCGCCGTGCGGCGACCACGAGATGGTGCTGGCCCCGAGCCCGCCGTGGCCGCGCCCCTGGCGGTGCAGGGGGAGCAGGGCGGTGGCGACGGCGACCCCGAGGTCGCGCACGCCGACCGCGGGCAGGCCCGCAGGCGGGGTCGTCTCGGCCAGCGTCGGCGTCTCCGGGTGGTGGGTCACGTAGAAGACCCGGTCACGTTCCCGACCGCCGTCGAAGAGCTCGGCCGCGTCGGGTTCGCGGCCCTGCCACGACTGCTCCGGCAGTGCGAGGGTGTCCGACGTCTCCCCGCCGGCCTCCACCAACGTGAGACTCACGTCCCGCTGCAGCAACTCGTCGTACGCGCGATGGGTGCAGCCGTGTGCGGTGGTGCGCAGGGCGGGACCGAGCTGGTAGCGCCCGGCGATCTCGTCGCCGTGCTCGCGGCACGACGCGAGGTCCAGCGTGAGGTCGGACAACGGGTCCCCTCCGGTCGACGACGGGATGGGCGTGGGCCCGGCGGACGACGGCCGCCGTGGTGGACCCGGGGCCGGGTTGCCCACCCGGCGAAGTTCCAATCACCCGATCGGGCCGCGCGAGGTGCCCGATTCACCGGGCCCGCAGACCGGGCAACCGCCGGGCCATGGCCGACACCGTCATCCTCGACGTCGACGGGACCCTGGTGGACTCGAACTACCAGCACGCCCTCGCGTGGTACCGGGCCTTCCGCCGGTACGACGTGACCGTCCCCGTCTGGCACCTGCACCGCGCGATCGGCATGGGCGGCGACCAGCTGGTCGCCCACGTGGCCGGGCAGGAGGTCGAGGACGCCCACGGCGACGACCTGCGCGCGCAGCACTCCGAGGAGTTCGACGTCCTCATCGACGAGGTCGCCGCCTTCGCCGACACCGACGCGCTGCTCTCCGGCCTGCGCGAGCAGGGCCTGCGTCTCGTCCTCGCGACGTCGGGCGGCAGCAAGCACGCCGAGCACTTCCTCGACCTGATCGACGGCCGGTCCTACGCCGACGACGTGATCACCTCCGGCGACGTCGAGGCCAGCAAGCCGGCGCCGGACCTCATCGAGCTCGCCCTCGAGCGGGAGCACACGCGCGACGCGGTCCTCGTCGGCGACTCGGTGTGGGACGGGCAGGCCGGCGTCCGCGCCGGGGTGCCGTTCCTCGCGGTCCGCACGGGCGGGTTCTCCGACGACGAGCTCGTCGAGGCCGGCGCGCAGCACGTGGCCCACGACCTGTCCGAGCTGCTGGACCACGTACGGCGCGAGGTCGCGAGCCCGCGGTAGGGCTCCGATGCGGTAAGCCTGTGCGATGCGCACCGGGGCGGGGCCGCCGCAGGAGGAGCGGGCGGGGGCGGCCCGCCTGGTCAACCTCGACCTCAACCTGCTGCTCTCGCTGCGCGCGCTGCTCGCCGAGCGGAACGTCACGCGCGCCGCCGCCGCCCTCGGGCTGTCCCAGCCCGCCGTCAGCGCGGCCCTGGCGCGGCTGCGCCGGCACTTCGGCGACGAGCTGCTCACCCGGGTCGGCAACCGCTACGAGCTGACCGCGCTCGCCGCGCTGCTGGTCGACCGCACCGAGACCGCGGTCGCCGGGATCGAGCGGGTGTTCTCCGCGGCCCCGGACTTCGACCCGGCCGCCACGACCCGCGAGTTCACATTGCTCGTCTCGGACTACGCCACCGGCGTGCTCGGCGCGCCGCTGGCGGCCGCCTTCGCCGCCGCGGCCCCGCAGGCCCGGCTCCGGCTCTCCCCGCACCGGCCCGACGACGTCGCGGGGGCGGCCGAGCGGCTCCGTGGCGTGGACGGGCTGCTCGTGCCGCACGGCTTCGTCGACGACCTGCCCTACCTGGACCTCTACACCGACCACTGGGTGGTGCTGGTCGCCGCGTCGAACGAGCGCGTGGGCGAGACGGTGACCCTCGACGACCTCGCCGCGCTGCCGTGGGTCACCGTCTACCACCGGCCGACCGCGTTCACCCCGGCCGCCCAGCAGCTCCGGGCGCACGGGATCGAGCCGCGGACGCAGGTCGTCGTGGAGTCGTTCGCCCCGATCCCGGACCTCGTCGCGGGCACGGACCGCGTCGCCCTCCTGCAGGGCCGGCTCGCGGCGCGCCTGCGTCCCGACGACGGGCTGCGGGTGCTGCCGTGCCCGTTCGCGGCCTCGAAGCTGGTCGAGGCCATGTGGTGGCACCCCACCTACGACGCCGACCCGGCCCACCGCTGGCTGCGGGCCCTGCTGGCCGACGTGGGTGCGAACCTCCCGACCATCAGCCCGATGGATGGTGCCCCCCAACCGGAGTGATTTCCGATCACCTCGTCCGCGCCTCGACACTTCCGCGGAACGTGTGGTGCCGATCACGGCCCCTCGACGAGGCGACAGGGAGGTCGGCCGTGACGGTCGTCGGAGACTCGCAGGACCAGGACCAGGACCAGGACCAGGGCCGGAGGGCGGGCACGCGGCCGCCGGTCGGGCAGGGCGCGATCCTGCTGGCCGGGAGCTGCCTGCCGATCCTGGGCTCGGTGCTGCTCGCGCCGGTCCTGCCGCGCATGGCGGAGGCGTTCGCGACGACGGCCGGGGTCTCGGTCCTCGTCCCGATCGTGCTGACCGCGCCGGCGCTGATGATCGGCCTGCTCGCCCCGGTCGCGGGCCGCCTGGTCGACGCGGCCGGCCGCAAGCGGGTGCTGCTCGTCGCCCTGGTGCTCTACGCGCTGTTCGGCACCGCGCCGCTCTACCTCTCCTCCCTGGGCGCGATCGTCGCCAGCCGGGTCGGCGTCGGGATCTGCGAGGCCGCGATCATGACCGCCTGCACCACCCTGCTCGCCGACCTCTTCGACGGCACCGCCCGCGACCGCTGGTTCGCGCGCCAGACCATCGCGACGACGCTCGCGGCCACGGTGTTCTTCGGCCTCGGCGGCGCGCTCGGCGCCGTCAGCTGGCGGGCGCCGTTCGTGCTGTACGTGTCCAGCCTGGTGATCGCCGTGCTCGCCGCGGTCTTCGTGCGCAACACCGGCCGGACGCCCGCCGCGGCGCTGCCGCCGGTGCCGTGGCGCCTGATCGCGGTCCCGTGCGCGGTGACCCTGTTCGGCGGGATCGTCTTCTACACGCCGATCGCGGAGCTCTCCCTGGTCCTGGCCTCGGTCGGCGTGACCTCGACGGCCACGATCGGGCTGCTCAGCGCCATCGCCTCGCTCGCGACGGCGGCCGGTGGCTTCACCTTCGGCCGGGTCGCACGCCGGGGGACCGGGGTGCTGCTGCCGATCGCCCTGGGCCTGGCCGGCGTCGGGCTCGTCGTCATGGGCGTCTCGTCGGCGGTGCCGGTCATCGCGGTGGGCGCCGTGATCGCCTCGGCGGGCACCGGTCTGCTGCTGCCGACCCTGCTGACCTGGGCCCTCTCCGGGTTGGGCTTCGCCGAGCGCGGCCGGGGCACGGGGATGTGGACCGCGGCGATGTTCATCGGCCAGTTCTTCTGCCCGCTGGTCCTCCTCGCGGCGTCCGCGCCGCTGGGCAGCCTGTCGACGGCGGTCCTCGCACTCGGGCTGCTCTCCGCCGTCGCGGCGGGCGCGGCACCGCTGGTCGTCCGCCGCTGGGCCACGCGTCCGGCCTGATCCCGCCCGACGACGAGAGGTCCCTCATCGGGCCGGGCGGTACCGCCGGAGCCCGATGAGGGACCTCTCGTCGGGGCGAGGCGGGGAGTGCTGCGATCCGCCCGACACCCGGCCGGACGCGTGTGGCTGCCGGGACGCGTGGGGCGGCGCGGTTACCGTGTCCGCCATGGCCCGTACCGACACGCGTTCGCAGCGCAGCCGCCCCCTCACCGGCGGGCGGACGCCGGAGCGCACGGTCGCGACCGCCTCGCCGTCGCGCTCGAACGGCCGACGGGCCCCGGCGAAGGGACGCGGTCGTGCCACGGCGCGCAAGCCCGCCCCGCGGCGTTCCGGGCCGGGCCCGCTCGCCCGCGGGGTGCGCGGTGCCTGGACGCTGACGGCGCGCGGACTGGGGTCGGTGGCCCGCACGATCGGCCGCGGCCGGGAGATCGACGCCGCGCACCGTCGGGACGGGATCGCGCTGGCCCTCGTCGTGCTGGCGCTGGTCACGGCCGCCGGCCTGTGGCTCGGGGCCGGCGGGCCGGTCGGGACGGGGCTGCAGATCGCCGTCCGCACCGTCCTCGGGTCCCTCGCCCTCGCACTGCCCGTGATCCTGCTCGGGATCGCCCTCGTGCTGATGCGCACCGACCCCTCCCCGGAGACCCGTCCGCGGACCGTCGTCGGCGCCCTGCTCCTCGCGGTGGGTGTGCTCGGCGCCTGGCACCTGTCCGTCGGCGCGCCCGGGCCGCTCCCCGGGCGCCAGGCCGGGGGAGGGGTGATCGGCGCGTGGGTCGCCGACCCGCTCACCGCCGGCGTCACCATCTGGCTCGCCATGCCGGTGCTGGTGCTGGTCGCGGCGTTCGGCCTGCTGGTGCTCACGGGCACCCCGGTCCGCGAGGTGCCGCACCGGGTCCGCGCCCTCGTCACCGGGGAGGCCTTCGACGAGGAGTACGACGACGAGTGGGGCTCGGCCGACGAGGTCGACGAGGACGTCGCGGCCACCGAGGTGATCGAGAAGCCCCGGCGCCGCCGGAAGAAGGACGAGGCCGCCGGCGAGGGCGAGGAACTCGACGCGGACGCCCACCCGGCCCGCCACCGCGAGCACGCGGAGGCCGCCCCCGCCGCGGCCGAGGAACCGGAACCGGCCGCACCCGCCGTCGAGAAGAAGGCCCCGCGGAAGAAGGTGCCCGCGGCCGAGATCCCCGAGACGCCGCCCGTCGTCGAGGAGACCGAGACCGACCCGCGGGCGGCGCAGTCCTTCTCCAGCCACCGCGAGACCCCCGAGGGCGAGCAGGACTACCACCTGCCCCCGCCGGACCTGCTGACCGCGGGCGACCCGCCGAAGGCCCGCTCCGCGGCGAACGACGCCATGATCGACGCGATCACCGGGGTCCTGGAGCAGTTCAAGATCGACGCGCAGGTCACCGGCTTCGTGCGCGGCCCGACGGTCACCCGGTACGAGGTGGAGCTCGGGCACGGGGTGAAGGTCGAGAAGATCACCCAGCTGCACCGCAACCTCGCCTACGCCGCGGCGACGGAGAACGTGCGGCTGCTGGCGCCGATCCCGGGCAAGTCCGCCGTCGGGATCGAGGTGCCCAACACCGACCGCGAGATGGTCCGGCTGGCCGACGTGCTCACGTCCACCACCGCGCGCCGCGAGACCCACCCGATGGTCATCGGCCTGGGCAAGGACATCGAGGGCCAGATGGTGCTGGCGAACCTCGCGAAGATGCCGCACCTGCTCGTCGCGGGCTCCACCGGCTCCGGTAAGTCCAGCTTCGTCAACTCGATGCTGGTCTCGCTGCTGGCGCGGGCGACACCGGACGAGGTCCGGATGATCCTGATCGACCCGAAGATGGTCGAGCTGACGCCCTACGAGGGCATCCCGCACCTGATCACGCCGATCATCACCTCGCCGAAGAAGGCTGCGACCGCGCTGCAGTGGCTCGTCGAGGAGATGGAGCAGCGGTACGCGGACATGCAGGCCAACCGGGTGCGCCACATCGACGTGTTCAACGAGCAGGTGCGCTCCGGCAAGATCACCGCACCGCCGGGCTCAGAGCGCGTCTACCGGCCCTACCCGTACATCCTCGCGATCGTCGACGAGCTCGCCGACCTGATGATGACCGCCCCGCGCGACGTCGAGGACGCGATCGTGCGGATCACGCAGAAGGCGCGGGCCGCCGGCATCCACCTCGTGCTCGCCACGCAGCGCCCGTCGGTCGACGTCGTCACCGGCCTGATCAAGACGAACGTGCCGTCCCGGCTCGCCTTCGCGACGAGCTCGCTCACCGACAGCCGCGTCATCCTCGACCAGCCCGGCGCCGAGAAGCTGATCGGCATGGGCGACGCGCTCTTCCTGCCGATGGGTGCGGGCAAGACCAACCGCCTCCAGGGCGCGTTCGTCGGCGACGACGAGATCTCGGCGATGGTGGACTTCACCAAGGCCCAGGCCGAGCCGGACTACGACGACGCCGTCACCACCGAGGCCGCGGCGGAGAAGAAGGAGATCGACCCGGACATCGGCGACGATCTCGAGCTGCTCGTGCAGGCGGCCGAACTCATCGTGACCAGTCAGTTCGGGTCGACCTCGATGCTGCAGCGCAAGCTGCGGGTCGGCTTCGCCAAGGCCGGCCGGCTGATGGACCTGCTCGAGACGCGCGGCGTCGTGGGGCCCAGCGAGGGCTCCAAGGCCCGTGACGTGCTGTTCAAGCCCGACGAGCTGCCCGACCTCCTGGCCTCGCTGCGCGGTGAGCCGGCCCCCGCACCCCGCACCGACGGGGCGGACCCGGCCGAGGACGGGGACCCGGATCGGGTGGAGGCCTGACGAGGCCCCGCGTGTCCCGGCAGGCCACGGAGCGTGGTCTGCCAGGCTGCCTCCCGCTGGCGTCCTACGGGGGTCGGGAGTGGCGGACATGATCGGTGACGAGTCGGGGACGGACGAGGACGCCACGCGCCTCGTGCGGGACGAGCGGGAGCGCGTCGCGGCCGACCTGCGGGCCGTCGTGGTCGGCCACCTGCACGACCTCGAGGCCGCCGGGGACGAGCAGGCCCCGCGGTACGCGGCCGCCGCCCTGGACGCCACCGAGCGCGCCGCCGCCCTCGGCGGGCTGCCCGAGGTCGGGTCCCCGGAGCACGGCGTGCGCTGGCCGCTCGTCCTGCTCGCGACCGCGGCCGGGTCGGTCGTGCTGGCCCTGGTCGCGCTCGTCGTGGTCCTGCTCCCCGCCTCCGTCGCCGCCGGCCCGCTGCTGGTGCTCGGCCTCGCGGTCGCGATCGCCGTGACCGCCCGCCACGCCCCGCCGGCCGCCTCCGGCGCCGCCCTCGCCCTGGTCCTCGGCGTCCTCGCCGCCGCCGCCCCGTTCGCGACGACGGCCGCCCCCGCGGCCGGGGCGATCGCCGGGACCGTGGATCTCCCGGTGGGGACCGAGCCGGAGTCCGGCGCCTGCCTGCTGCTCGGGGTGGTGCTCGCGGTCGCCTGGGGCGTCGGGCTCCACCGCCGCCGCGCCGCCGTCGCGAACCGTCGCCGCCGCTGGCTCGGGGCCGTGGACGCCCACGGCCGGTGCGGTGCCCACGCCCGCCTGGGGCTCTCGACGGCGGGTCACCGGACCCTGCTCGCCGAGCTGGCCGTCCTCGCGTCCGGCGAGGCCGAGGCCCGCCGGGTGCGGGTCGCCCGCCACCGCCTGGACGGGGTGCTCCCCGCGTTGACCGCGGTGGACCTGGCGCCCGGGCCGTCGACCCCGGGGGACGGCGTGCTCGACGAGGGCCGGGTCGCGGTCCTCGTGGCCGCCGCCCAGCAGGCCGCGCCGCGGACCGGCCGTCCGCCGTCGGTCCTGGTGTGCGGGGTGCCCGCCACGGAGCGCCCGGAGGTCGGGCTGCTGGCCGCCCGCCTGCTCGCGGAACTCGTCACCGAGGTCGCGTCGCGCCCGGGACCGGTCGCGGCCGGCGTGTCCGTGGAGCACCGGGCCGACGCCCTGGCCCTCGAGGTGACCTGCGGACGGGGCCGCCTGCCCGGGTCCCGCGCCGCGCAGGTCCCGCCGGCCCTGCAGGAGCGGGCGGCGCTGCTCGGCGGGACCGTCGAGGTGACCTCGACCACCGGCGCCCTCGCGGTCCGCGTGGTGCTGCCGACCGGGACCCGCCCGGAGGTCGTCCGCCCGGTCGCAGCCCCGCCCGCCCCGTCCGCCCCGACCGTCGCCCCGACGCCGGAGGCCGGTCCGGCGCAGGCCGCCTGAGTCCCTACAGGTCCAGCAGCATCCGCGTGTTCCCGAGGGTGTTCGGCTTGACGTAGGCCAGGTCGAGGAACTCCGCGACGCCCTCGTCCGCCGACTGCATCATCTCCAGGTAGATCTCCTCGCTGACCGGCGAGCCGTCGATCTCCCGGAAGCCGTGCCGGAGGAAGAAGTCCACCTCGAAGGTGAGGACGAAGAGGCTGGCGAGCCCGAGCGCGCGCGCCTGCGCGATCAGCTCGTCGACCAGGGTGTGACCCACGCCGCCGCCCTGGGTGGACGGGTCCACCGCGATGGTGCGGACCTCGCCGAGGTTCTCCCAGAGCACGTGCAGGGCCCCGCACCCGACGACCTCGCGGCCGCGCACCGCCACCCGGAACTCCTGCACGGTCTCGTAGAGGGTAACCAGGGGTTTGCGCAGCAGGATGTTGTCGTCGGCGAACGAGTCGACGAGGGCCTTGATCCCGCGGACGTCGGCCGTCCGGGCGCGGCGGAGCAGGATCGGCGAGGTCGGCGGCGATGTCGACGCGGATGTCACGGAGTGCCACCTTAGGCACCGCCGACGCCGGGGCACGGCGCCGGTGCGTCTACCCTGGACGGGTGCCGCAGCGATCCGGGAACCCTGGCCGCGTCGCGCTCGTGACCCTCGGCTGCGCGCGCAACGACGTCGACTCCGAGGAGCTCGCCGGGCGGCTCGCCGCCGAGGGCTGGGAGATCTCGGGTGCCGACGACGGGTCGGCCGACGTCGTGCTGGTCAACACCTGCACCTTCGTCGAGCAGGCCAAGAAGGACTCCGTGGACGCGGTCCTCGCCGCCGGGGGGCCCGACTCCAAGGTCGTCGCGGTCGGCTGCATGGCCGAGCGCTACGGCGCCGAGCTCGCGGAGGCCCTCCCCGAGGCGACGGCCGTGCTCGGCTTCGACCACTACGGCGCGATCGGCGAGCGGCTCGACGACGTCCTGGCCGGCCGGCCCCTCGCCTCCCACCAGCCGGCCGACCGCCGCACGCTGCTCCCGCTCAGCCCCGTGAAGCGCCCCGAGGCGGTCCGGGACGGCAGCATCCCCGGCCACGACTGGCTGCCCGAGATCCCCCGCAAGCGGCTCGACGACGCGCCCGTGGCCCCGCTGAAGCTCGCCTCCGGGTGCGACCGGCGCTGCGCCTTCTGCGCGATCCCGTCGTTCCGCGGGGCGTTCGTCTCGCGCGACCCGGCCGACGTCGTCGCGGAGGCCGCCTGGCTCGCCGACCACGGCGTGGCCGAGGTGACGCTGGTCAGCGAGAACTCCACGTCGTACGGCAAGGACATCGACGCCCGCGGCGCCGCGGGCGGGGCGCTGGAGCGGCTGCTGGGCGACCTCGCCGAGGTCCCCGGGATGCGGCGGGTGCGGGTGTCCTACCTGCAGCCCGCCGAGGTCCGCCCGCCGCTGCTGGCCGCCATCGCGCGCACCGACCGGGTCGCGGACTACTTCGACCTGTCCTTCCAGCACGCGTCCGCCCCGCTGCTGCGCCGCATGCGCCGCTTCGGGTCGCGGTCGTCGTTCACGGCCCTGTGCGCGGAGATCCGCGCCCTCGCGCCCGAGGCCGGCATCCGGTCGAACGTGATCGTCGGCTTCCCGGGGGAGACCGAGGAGGACCTCGCCGAGCTGGAGGCCTTCCTCGCCGAGGCCGAGCTGGACGCGGTGGGGGTCTTCGGTTACTCCGACGAGGACGGCACCGAGGCCGCCGACCTCCCGGACAAGATCGACCCCGCCGAGGTCGCCGCCCGCGTGGAGCGGGTGACCTCGCTGGTCGAGGTGCTCACCGCGGACCGCGCGGCCCGCCGGGTGGGCACCGAGGTCGAGGTGCTCGTCGAGCGCCAGGAGCTCTCCGAGGCGGCCGCGGCGGAGTACCCGGACCTCGCCGACGTCGAGGACCTGGACCTCGCCGACCTGGGCCTCGACGCCGACCCCGCGATGGTGGAGTTCGCCGACGACGAGCCCGACGAGGCCGCCGAGGCCGCCGACACCGAGCCGGGCGACCTGGTCTGGATCGGTCGCGCCGCCCACCAGGGCCCCGACGTCGACGGCGAGTGCCTGCTCACCGGCTCCGACGACCTCCTGGCGGACCTGACCCGCGGGACGATGGTCCGCGGCCGCGTCGTCGCCTCCGAGGGGGTGGACCTGGTCGTCGAGGCGCTCGAGGTGCTCGCCCCCGGGACCGACCGGGTGCCCGCCGCGGCGGGTGCGCGGTGACCCAGCAGGCCGTGGACGGGAAGGACGCCGTGGAGCGCGTCGTCCCCCTGGTGAACATCGCCAACGCGCTCACCGTGGTGCGCCTGGTGCTGGTGCCGGTGTTCCTGGTCACGCTGTTCGCGGCCGGGGGGCACGACGCCGGGTGGCGCTGGATCGCGTTCGGCGTGTTCGCCCTCGCCTCGGTCACGGACACCTTCGACGGCGAGTTCGCCCGCCGCTGGGAGTTGGTCACCGACTTCGGCAAGATCGCGGACCCGATCGCGGACAAGGCCCTCGTCGGGGCGGCTCTCGTCGGGCTGTCGCTGCTCGGCGAGCTCGGGTGGTGGGTGACGATCGTGATCGCCGTGCGGGAGCTCGGCGTGACCCTGCTGCGCTTCTGGGTGCTGCGCCACGGGGTGATCCCGGCCAGCCGCGGGGGCAAGCTCAAGACGGTGCTGCAGACCTTCGCGCTCGGGCTGGCGATCATGCCGCTGCCCGCGGTGGCCGAGCCCGCCGTCGCGACGCTGTTCCTGCTCGCGGTCGTGGTGACAGTGGTGACGGGGCTGGACTACGTCGCGCAGGCCGTGCGGCTGCGCCGGGCGGCGATGCGGTGAGCAGGCGCGTTCGCCCACGGTGAACGCGGTGCTCGGCCCCGACGCGGTCGCCGGCGAATCGGTACCGTGGTCGGAACGGTCATCGATGCCGGGCTCTGGTCGGGGCCGCGAGTTCCCGACGGCGGGTGCGGCCGGGAGGTGCTCACATGGCGCTGTTGTTGCGCGAGGCGATCGGCGGCACGATCCGCCGCGCCCGCACCGAGCGTCGACGGACCCTGCGAGACGTCTCGCGGGACGCACGGGTGAGCCTGGGCTACCTGTCCGAGATCGAGCGTGGGCGCAAGGAGCCGTCGAGCGAGCTGCTCGCCGCCATCTGCGAGGCCCTCGCGCTGCCGCTGCCGGACCTGCTGGACGACGTCGCCGCGACCATGCGGCCCGAGCCGGTCGCTCCCCGCGTCCCCGCACGTCTGGCGGACCGGCGTCTCGTCGGGGCGAGCGGAGCGACGGGGAAGATCTCCGTCGACGCGGCCCTGCGCTCGGCGGTCGAGGAGGCGTTCGAGGGCTCCACCGAGGCCGCGCCGGAGCCCGGGCCGGCCTCCGACGACGCCGCGGTGGCCACGGACGGCAGCGAGGCCACGGTGGTCGACCTGGCGGAGGAGACGCCGGCGCCCGACGCGGACGTCGACACGGACGACGCCGACGACACGGTGGCGTCGGGCGGCGAGCTGCGCCTGGTCGAGCTGGTCACGCTCGCCCGCGACCCGGTGCCGTCGGCGGCCTGACCGTTCGGCGCTCGCGATCACCGATTGCGCGCCGAGGCCGGGCCTCGGTGGAACAGTGCGCGGAGAGCTGACACGATGGAGCGCGAGACCAGGTCGGCGCAGTTGGCCTGTGCGGACGGTGACGAGTTGGGCGGGAGCAGATGGCCAACCCCTTCGTGAAGGCCTGGAAGTACTTCCTGGCGGCGTTCTCGTCGAAGATCGACGAGCACGCGGACCCCAAGGTGCAGATCCAGCAGGCGATCGAGGACGCCCAGCGCCAGCACCAGGCGCTGTCGCAGCAGGCGGCCTCGGTGATCGGCAACCAGCGTCAGCTGGAGATGAAGCTGAACCGCCAGCTCGGTGACATCGAGAAGCTGCAGTCGTCCGCGCGGCAGGCGCTGACGATGGCCGACCAGGCGCGGGCCAAGGGCGACGAGCAGGCCGCGCAGCAGTACGAGCAGTCGGCGCAGGCGTTCGCCACCCAGCTGGTGACCGCCGAGCAGAACGTCGAGGACCTCAAGACCCTGCACGACCAGTCGATCGGCGCGGCGCAGCAGGCCAAGGGCGCCGTCGAGCGCAACGCCCAGGTGCTGCAGCAGAAGCTCGCCGAGCGCACGAAGCTGCTCAGCCAGCTCGAGCAGGCCAAGATGCAGGAGCAGGTGTCCGCCTCGCTGCGCTCGATGAGCGAGGTCGCGGCCCCCGGCAACACCCCGTCCCTGGACGAGGTCCGCGACAAGATCGAGAAGCGGTACACCACCGCCCTCGGTCAGGCGGAGCTGGCGCAGAACAGCGTGCAGGGCCGCATGCTCGAGGTGCAGCAGGCGTCCACCGACTACGCGGGGCAGAACCGCCTCGACCAGATCCGGGCGTCGATGCAGGGGACGGGCCAGGTCACCCAGGGCCAGCCCGCCGCAGGTCAGACGCAGCCGGCGCAGCCCGCCCCGGCGCAGCCGACCCAGCAGTACGCGCCGCCGCAGCAGAACTGACCGCCACGAGCACAGCGCGACCGTCCCCGGGGTCCTAGAGTCCCCGGGGATGGTGCGCTCGGGGCTGGTCGTCGTGTTCGTGCTCGCGATGGTGGCGGCCTGCGGAGGTCCGACGCCGCCGCCCCCGCCGCCCCCGCCCGACCCGGCGCTTCCCGCCGCGCTCGCCCAGCAGGTCTCCGGCGACGGGGCGTTCGTCCACCTGCAGCAGTTCCAGGGCATCGCGGACCGGAACGGCGGCAACCGCGCCTCCGGGTCGCCCGGCCACGAGCAGAGCGTCGACTACGTCGCCGACCAGGCCCGCCGGGCCGGGTTCCAGGTGGAGACGCCCACGGTCCCGTTCGACTTCTTCTCCGCGGGCGCCCAGACCCTGGTCGTGGCCGGCACACCGGTGCCGAACGCCGTCGCGCTGACCTACTCCCGGCCCACCCCGCCCGGCGGCGTCACCGCGCCGCTGGTCGTCCTGCCCGACGCCCCGGCCGACGCCACCCCGGCCTGCGAGGCCACGGACTTCCCGCCCACGACGCGCGGTGCGATCGTCGTCGCCCGCCGCGGCGTGTGCCCGTTCGCCCAGAAGCAGGCCCTCGCCGCCGACGCCGGCGCGGCCGCCATGGTCGTCGTCAACACCGAGCCCGGCCCCCTGAACGGGACGGTGGGCTCCGTCGCCGAGTCCCGCATCCCGACGGCGGGGCTGTCCCGTACGGACGGCGACCCGCTGTTCGCGCGCGGCGGGAGCGCCGCGACCCTCGTCCTCGACACCCGCGCCGAGAGCCGCACGACCCGCAACGTCGTCGCGCAGACGACCACCGGGCGCACCGACGAGGTCGTCATGGCCGGCGCCCACCTCGACAGCGTCGCCGAGGGCCCGGGCATCAACGACGACGGCTCGGGCTCCGCGGCGCTGCTGGACACCGCGCTGCGCCTCGGGGGTGCCCCCGCCGTGACGAACGCGGTCCGCTTCGCCTGGTGGGGCGCCGAGGAGGAGGGGCTGATCGGGTCCACGGCCTACGTGGCCGGCCTGGACCCGGAGCGCCGCCGCGACATCGCGATGCTGCTGAACTTCGACATGGTCGCCTCGCCGAACGCCGGCTACCTGGCCTACGACGGCGACGACTCCGACCGGCAAGGGGCACCTGCCGGCCCGCCCGGGTCCGACGCGATCGAGCGCCGGATGCTCGCCGCGCTCGGCCAGGTCGGGGTGCAGGGGTCGGGCACGGACTTCGACGGGCGCTCGGACTACGGGCCGTTCATCGAGGCCGGCATCCCCGCGGGAGGGCTGTTCACCGGGGCGGAGGAGGTCAAGACCCCGGAGCAGGCGGCCCGGTGGGGCGGCACCGCGGGCCAGGCGTTCGACCCGAACTACCACAGCCCCCGCGACGACCTCCGCAACGTCGACCGGGTCGCCCTCGACCGCAACACCCGGGCGATGGCCGCCGTCATCGGCGGCTACGCCCTCGACCTGACCGGCCCCGACGGCGTCCCGCCCCGCGCGCAGCGGCAGCCGCGCTAGTAGCGGGCCCGCCGCCCCGTCTGCTGCTGCGGCCGCCGCCCGCCGTGCCCTCCCCGGCCCCGCGGCAGCTCCGGGTGCGGCCCGGGCTGGCAGGTGGGGCAGAAGTAAGCGACGCGGTCCTCGGCGTCCTTCGTCCCGTCGTCCTGCCGGGCCACGGCGACGACGTCGCGGCAGCGCCGGCACCCGCGCCCGCCCCGCTCGAAGACCCAGTGCTGGGCGCCTTCTCCGAGGTCGCCGGTCGTGGACTGCTCCGGGCGCCACGCGTTGCGCAGGAGCAGCTTGCGTGACCAGGTCACGGCGTCGACGGCCTGCTTCTCGGTCAGGTCACCGACCTTCGTCCAGGGCGACACCTTGAGCAGGAAGCAGATCTCGGCCTTGTAGAGGTTCCCGACCCCGCACGCCACCCGCTGGTCCAGCAGCGCCGTCCCGAGCTCCCGGTCGGGGTTCGCCCGGAGCCGGCGCAGCACCTCCGCGGCCGCCGCGTCGTCCCAGCCGTCGCCCAGCAGGTCCGGGCCGAGGTGCCCGACGAACCGGTCCTCCTCGTCGGTCGGCAGGAGCTCCAGGTCGTGCAGCCGGAAGCCGACCGCGACCCGTTCCTCGGTGGCGAGGATGGCCCGGATGTCGTGGTCGGCGCCCCGCCACGGGCGCCCCGGCCGGTACAGGTGCCACGACCCGTCCATCCGGAAGTGGCTGTGCAGGCTCCGCCCGTCGTCGAACCGGGTGAACAGGTGCTTCCCGACGGACACGACCTGCTCCACCGTCCGGCCCGCGAGGTCGTGCTGGATCAGCCGGGGGTGCCGCAGCTCGCCGCGGGTCAGCTCCTTCCCGGCCAGCGCGTCGTCCAGGCGCCGGCCGGCGAGGAACACGGTGTCACCCTCGGGCATGTCCCCATGGTGCCCTGCGGGCGGCGACTCCATCCGTCGCCGGGACGGCTCATGATCACGACGAGGGGACGGTCCTGGCTGATGTCGATCTACCGGCGGGCCATCGTGGTCCCCCCGACGTGATCATGACCGTCCGTCTCACCCGCCGCCACCGGCCGTTCACGTCGTCGGGTCATGATCTCCGACGATGCCGAACCGTCGTGACGTCCTCCGGGCCGGGCTCGTCCTCGGCGGGGGTGGCCTGCTCGCCGCGTGCGCGGGGAGCACCGGGCCGGGCCTGGTGCGCTCCGACCGCCCGGTGCTGACCCACGGGGTGCAGGCCGGCGAGGTGACGGCGGACTCGGCGCTGGTGTGGACGCGCGCCGACCGGCCCGCGCGGATGGTCGTCGAGGTCGCCTCCGACCCGTCGTTCGGGAACGCCCGGCGCCTCGAGGGCCCGCCGCTGACGCCGGACACCGACTTCACCGGACGACTCCGTGTGCCCGCCGCTCCCGGCCGGACCACCTTCTACCGGGTCTCCGCCGACGGCTCGGAGCCCGTCGTCGGGACCTTCCGCCGCCCGCCGTCGGGCACCGAGGACGTCCGCGTTGTGTGGACCGGTGACGTCGTCGGGCAGGGCTGGGGGATCGACGGGAGCCGCGGCGGGATGGCGCTGTACCGCGCGATGCAGGGCCGCGACCCGGACTTCCTGCTGCACTCGGGCGACACGGTCTACGCGGACGGGCCGGTCGAGGAGACCGTCACGCTGCCGGACGGCTCGACCTGGCGCAACGTCGTGACGCCGGAGAAGGCGAAGGTCGCCGAGACCCTCGCCGAGTTCCGCGGCCAGTGGGCGTACAACCTGCTCGACGAGCACTACCGGTCCTTCCAGGCCGCCGTCCCGACGATCGCCAGCTGGGACGACCACGAGGTGACCAACAACTGGTACCCCGGTGAGGTCCTCACGGACGCGAAGTACGCGACCGAGAAGCGCGTCGACGTGCTGACGGCCCGGGCCGCGCAGGCGTTCCGCGAGTGGATGCCGATCGAGGGCGAGCGGGTCTACCGCAGGGTCCCCTACGGGCCGCAGCTCGACGTCTTCGTGCTCGACATGCGCACGTTTCGGGGCTCCAACCCCGAGGCGCTCACCGCGCCGGCGTCGCGCATCCTCGGCGACGAGCAGGTCGCGTGGCTGCTCGACGGCCTCGCGGCCAGCCGTGCCACCTGGAAGGTGATCGCCGCCGACATGCCGCTCGGGATCGTCGTGAAGGACGGCGACACCGGGATCGAGGCGGTGGCGAACAACGCGCCAGGGGCGCCGGCGGGCCGGGAGGCCGAGATCGCCCGGGTCCTCACGGGCATCCGCGAGCGCGGCGTGCGCAACACCGTGTGGCTCACCGCGGACGTGCACTACACCGCGGCCAACCGCTACACCCCCGAGCGGACCGGGATCGCCGCCGACCCGTTCTGGGAGTTCGTCTCCGGCCCGGCCCACGCGGGTGCCTTCCCGGCGAGCCCGCTGGACCCGACGTTCGGACCGGAGCAGGTGTTCGTGCACGCCCCGACGACGTCGAACGTCTCCCCGGCCGAGGGGTTCCAGCACTTCGGCGAGGTGTCGATCAGCGGCGGTCGGATGCGGGTCGACCTGCGCGACGCCACCGGGGCGTCGTTGTGGTCGACGGAGCTGCCGCCGACCTGACGCTTCAGCTGGCCAGCACCAGGGCCCGCGGCGCGGAGCGGTCGGCCACGGACACGTGCTCGGCGGTCGGGCGGCCGCCGGGGCCGCTCGCGATGACGAGCACCGTCTCCGGGTGGTCCACGGGCGCGCAGAACGCGCCGTCGGCGTCGACCGGGACGACGGCGAGCTGGCGGCCCTGCAGGTCCACCAGCGTCACGTGCGCCTCCGCGGCCGGGGCGCCCCCGGCCAGCCGGACGTGCCCGTGCACGGCCGGGCCAGGCGCCGCGTCGTCCGGCGCCGCGTTCGCGGTGTCGATCACGACCTCGTCCACCGAGCGCGACCGCGGCAGCACCGGGATCAGCGCCGTCGCCGCCAGCGCGACCAGCCCGCAGCCGGCCGCGATCCACAGCGTGGTCTGCAGCCCGGCGAGCGAGGGCCCCGCGAACGTCGGCGCCGTGGCCGGTCCGACGCGGATGGTCATCGCCGAGAGGACCACCGCCGCCACCGCCGAGGCGGTCGACGTGCCGACCGAGCGCATCAGCGTGTTGAGCCCGTTCGCCGCCGCGGTCCGGTCCGTCGGCACGGCCCGCATGATCAGGTCGGGCAGTGAGCCGTAGGCCAGGGCGACCCCGGCGCCGACCAGCGAGATCACCAGCGCGACGTGCCACGGCGCCGACAGCAGGAACACGCCGAGCACGTAGGCGACCGAGATGATCACCAGGCCGATCCGCAGCGAGGTCCGTGGCCCGAACCGGGCGGACACCCGCGCGGTGACCGGCGACATGACCATCATGACGACGCCGTTGGGGGCGAGCACCAGGCCCGCGGCGAGCAGCGACAGCCCGAGGCCGTAGCCCGACGACGTCGGGGCCTGCAGCAGCTGCGGGAAGGTCACCATGCCGGTGAACATCGCGACGCCGACCGGCACGGAGACCAGATTCGGCACGAGCACCGCGCGGCGGGCGGAGATGCGCAGGTCGACGATCGGGTCGGTGACCCGCAGCTCCCACGCCCCCCACGCGAGGAGCACGATCACGGCGCCGACCGCCGAGCCCAGCGTGGTGGCGCTGGTCCAGCCCCAGTCGGCGCCCTTCGAGATCGCGAGGAGCCCGAGCACGAGCCCGACGGTCAGGGCGACCGCGCCGACGCCGTCGAACCGGCCCCCGGAGCGCTGGGCCGACTCGGGGATCACCGCGAGGATCAGCACGACGCCGGCGGCGCCGAGCGCACCCGCCGTCCAGAACAACGCGTGCCAGTCGGCGACCTGCACGATCAGGGCGGAGAGCGGGAGACCGAGCCCGCCACCGATGCCGAGGGTCGCGCTCATCAGGGCGATGCCGGAGCCGAGCCGCTCGGGCGGCAGGGCGTCGCGCATGAGGCTGATGCCCAGGGGCACCGCGCTCACCGCGACACCCTGCAGGGACCGGCCGACCAGGACGGGGACCAGCGAGGAGGTGACCGCGCAGATGAGGGCGCCGACGACGAGCAGGACGAGGGTCGCGACCAGGACCCGGCGCTTGCCGACCATGTCCCCGAGACGCCCCGCGATCGGGGTGGCCACCGCGCCGCCGAGGAGGGTCGCGGTGATCACCCACGACGCGTTGGCCTGCGTGGTGCCCAGCAGGGCCGGGAGCTGGGGGACGATCGGCACCACCAGCGTCATGCAGAGGGACGCGATCAGGCCGACCGACGAGAGGACCGCCACGACCAGCGCCGGCTTCGTCTCCGTCCGGCCGATCTCAGCCTGCGCCACCCGTCCTCCGATTCCACCCGGTTTCGTGTATTGCGCAACGAAACACTAGACGTGCGGAACGGCTCCCGGTGCCCGGATATTCCCTATCTCACCCTCAGCGGGTGGCGAGCAGGACGGCCACCAGGCCGACCACGTTCGTGCCCAGGTGGATGCCGATCGAGGCGAACAGCGAGCCCGTGCGGCGCCGCACCACCGACATGAGGACGCCGCCGAGCGCGGTCACGCCGAGCACGACCAGCACGCCGAACACCGGCACGCCCCCGACGGGGGCGGCGAGCGCCCCCGCGAGGTGCCAGACGGCGAACGCCGAGGCGACCGCGAACACCACGCCGCGCCCGGCCCACAGCCGGCCGGCCCAGGCCCGCTCGGTGAGGCCGTGGAGCACGCCGCGGAAGGCGAGCTCCTCGCAGAGCACGGTGCCGACCGGGATGAGCAGCAGCGCGCGCAGGACGAGCGCGGACGTCGGGCTGGACTCGACGCCGGGGTTCTCGAGCAGCGGGCGGGTCGCGGGCAGCAGGAACGCGACGCCGTAGCCCAGGGCCGCCACCCCGACGGCCGCGCCACCCCAGCGCAGGCCCGCACTCCACGTCGTCGGGCAGAGCCCGAGGTCCCGCCAGGTGAGCCCACCGGCCCGCGCGGCGAGCACCAGCACCAGCACCCCGGCGACGTTCGCGATCATCCGGACCACCGGGTCCGCGGGCAGCGCCGGGACCAGCAGGTTGTTCCACGCCACCAGCCCGGCCGCGACCACCGCGACGACGGCCGAGAGGACCAGGGCGGCGGGGACCCGGCGGGGAGCGGACGGTGCGGCGGCGGGGACGGTCATCGCCTCCACCGTGCCATCCGGGGCCGTGGGGGTGCCGTGAGGGGTCAGCCCGCCAGGGCCTGGCGCACGCGCGCGGTGTCGGCGGCCGTCCATCCCGGGGGCGCCGCGACCGCGACCCACCCGTCGAGGATCTCGTCGGTGTAGACGTGCCCGTGCCCCGGCGGCACGTTCACCGCGTTCACCAGGTCGATCGACACCTGCCAGAACGTGATCACCGGGTACCAGCTCATCGCGCCGACGACGTCGGAGCCACGCGGCTCGACGAGCCAGTCCGGGCGTTCCCACAGCAGGTCCGGTGACCACCAGACCACCGGGTCGGACGGGTGCTGGAGGTAGAGGACGTGCGGCGCGATCCAGGGCGTCGACGGGTTCTGCGCCACGGCGGCCGTCGAGGGCCCGCCCGCGAACCGGACCACCAGCCCGTCGGAGTAGGTCGGCAGGACCTCGGGCGAGCCCGGGTCGCGGCGGGTGACGATCTGCGACCACAGCCGGTTCGAGTTCGGCGGGCCGACCCACAGGACCCCGTCGGTGTTCGCGCGGACGTCCGCGAGCGAGGAGAACGCGCCCTCCGAGCCCTGCGAGCCCAGGCTCTCGCCGAACACGATCATGCGGGGCCGCGGCACACCGGGCGGGATGGCCTGGATGCGGGCGTGCACCGCGTCGATCAGCAGCCGCCCGGCCTCCTCGGCCCGCGGCCCGTCGAAGAGGAACGACAGCCAGCTCGGGAGGTAGGAGTACTGGGTGGCCACGATCGCGGAGTCGCCCGCGTAGAGCGCCTCCAGCGAGTCCGCGACCGGGTCGTCCACCCAGCCGGTGCCCGTCGTCGTCACCACCGCGACGACGGGCCGGGAGAACGCGCCCTCGCGCTCCAGCTCCCGCACCGCGAGGTCGGCGCGCGCCTGGGGCTCCGTGGCGGTCTCGAGGCCGAC
Organism: Actinomycetospora aurantiaca; assembly: GCF_037401875.1. NCBI lineage: Bacteria > Bacillati > Actinomycetota > Actinomycetes > Pseudonocardiales > Pseudonocardiaceae > Actinomycetospora > Actinomycetospora aurantiaca. The sequence continues at coordinate 289,717 of NZ_JBBEGN010000003.1, forward strand.
GTAGGCCCGGACGGGCTCGACCGCCGGACGTCCGCCCGCCGCCGCGAGCGTGGCCGCGTCGCGACCGGCCGCGACGAAGCGGCGTCCCTCCTTGCCGAGGGTCTCCCAGGGCACCAGCGACGCCGGGGAGCCCGAGCGCGTGGGGCTCGTGGGCCGGTCGAACCCGGGGTAGGTCTCGTCGTTCACGCCGGAGAAGGCCTGGTCGACGACCGTCAGTGTGCCGCGGAGCACGATCTGGTTCACGACCGCGGCGATGACCATCGCGAGCAGGACGACCGCGACGGCGCCGGCGATCCGGCGTGGCAGGTGGGCGTAGCGGCGCAGGCCCCGGACGAGCAGGTGGTCGGCGTGGCGCACGAGGCGGACGACCGCGATCGGCGCCGCCGCGACGAGCACGCCGAGCGGGACCGCCCGCGCGTAGCCGAGCAGCGTCGGCGGTTCGATGCCGACGAGGAGGGCGATGTCGCGCTGCCACTGCGCCCCGGCCACGAGCATGACGAGCACGACGACCGCGGCGGCGACGAGCAGGATCGGCCACGCGGCGAGGCGCACGCGGGCCGGCACGCGCGCGCGGGCCCGCGCGAAGAGACGGATGCCCACCCGCGTGCGCCGCATCAGGAACCAGAGCACGGTCCCCACGCCGTAGCCGACCGCCGCCGACAGGCCGGTCGCGAGCCCCTGCACGAACCAGTCGCGCGGGATCAGCGACGGCGTCATCGCCAGCGAGCCGAACGCCACCCCGACCGCGAGGCCGAGGCCGTCGACGCGCAGCCAGCGCAGCCCCGCACGGTCCAGGGGACCCGGCCCGCGGTGCACCACGTGGGCGGCCGGCGGCCGCGGATGGGTGCCGTGCTCCTGGGCGGGGTCGGCGCGCGAGGGCTCGGCGTCGACCCGCGTCTCGGACACGGCTCTCAGTCTGGACCCTCGCGTACCGACCCGGACGGAGGGACCCGCGGATGTGAGCGGGTCCTCCGTCAGGCGGCGATCTCGGTCGCTCCGCCGAGGTCCACGTGGATCCAGCCCTCGATCACGACGACGGGGTGGGTCCGGACCGGGACGGACGCGGGCGGCCCGTCCGGTTCCCCCGTCCGCAGGTCGAACAGCGCGGCGTGCAGGGGGCACTCGATGAAGCAGCCCTCGAGGTAGCCGTCGGACAGGGCGGCGTCCTGGTGGGTGCACGAGTCTTCGATGGCGTGCAGCTCGCCGTCGTCGGTGCAGAAGATCGCGACGCCCGGGCCGGTCGGGTCCAGCGTGTGCTCCGGCTCGAGGCGGACCGCGTCGCCGGGGGAGAGGTCGGACAGGGGACGGACGGGGACGAGCATCGGGCCACACTCCGGATCGAGGGGTTGTTGCGCACAGGGGAACGGTGGGCGCGATACGCAACAGCGTGGGACGTATTCCGGGATCGCGTCAAGAGGCGCGGGTGCGTGGGTGGCGTGCGGGGCGCGCGGGACGCCTACACTTCCGGGCGTGTCGAGGGCGGACGGTGACCGGGGGGAGCGCTCGTCCGTCCAGTCGGTGGACCGCGCCGTCACGATCCTCGAGATCCTGGCTGCGCGCGGTGAGGCCGGGATCACCGAGATCGCCGAGGAACTCGGCGTCCACAAGTCCACGGCGTCCCGGCTGGTCTCGGCCCTGCAGCGCCGTGGCCTGCTCGAACAGCTCGGCGACCGCGGGAAGTACGCGCTCAGCTTCGGCATCGTGCGGCTCGCCGCCGCCACCACCGGTCGGATGGACCTCGCACGGCTGGGGCAACCCACGTGCCAGGCCCTGGCCGAGGTCGTCGGCGAGACCGTCAACATCGCGGTGTCCGACGGCGAGGCCGCGATCAACGTGGCCCAGGAGTTCGGGACGTCCACGGTGAGCACCCAGAACTGGGTCGGGCGCCGGACCCCGCTGCACGCCACCTCGGCGGGCAAGGTCCTGCTCGCGCACATGGACGAGGCCGAGCAGCGGGCCCTGCTGCGCCGGCGGCTCCCGCGCTACACCGAGGCCACGATCACCGAGCCCGCGGCGCTGCGCGCGGAGCTGGCCCGGGTGATCGACGAGGGCTACTCCCGCTCGTTCGAGGAGCTCGAGGTCGGCCTGCACGCGGTCGCCGTGCCGGTCTGGGCGCACGACAGCACCGTCGTCGCGGCGCTGTCCGCCTCCGGGCCGTCCTACCGGCTCCCGCGCCGCCGGGCCCGCGCCATCGTCGCCGACATGCGCGAGGCCGCCCGCGAGCTCTCGGCGAAGCTCGGCTGGGTCGAACCGGGGTCGGGCAGCGCGCTGCGCTGACGCGCCTCTCCACCACCCCGGACTACCCGCGAGTACTCCCGTCGTCGGGAAACAGCCTGGTTACGCCTGCCGACCCACCCCCGGCGACCCCTTGACAGGGCTCGGGCAGAAATCCCACGGTGTTGCGGTACGCAAAACACGGTGCGCAATGCGCAACACGAGTCTTTCGACTCGGCCGACCGGGAGACGCCCATGGGACCTCGCGTCGTCATCGTCGGAGCCGGCATCGTCGGCTGCGCCCTCGCGGACGAGCTCACGGCACGCGGGTGGACCCGCGTCACCGTGCTCGACCAGGGCGAACCGGTCCGGACCGGCGGCTCCACCTCGCACGCTCCCGGGCTGGTCTTCCAGACCACCGGGCACCCGACGATGACCCGGTTCGCCCGGGCCACCGCCACCAAGTACGGCGCCCTGCGCATCGACGGCCGGGCCTGCTTCCGGCCGGTCGGCGGGCTGGAGGTCGCCGCGACCCGGGAACGGCTGACCGACCTGCGCCGCCGGCACGGCTGGGCTACGGCCGCCGGGATCGAGTCGCACCTGCTGGACCCGGGCGAGTGCGCGGCGCTGCACCCGCTGATCGACCGCGACGTGGTGCTGGGCGGCCTGCACATCCCGTCCGACGGGCTCGCCGTGCCGCTCGGGGCGGCCGAGGCGCAGGCCCGCGCGGCCACGGCCCGCGGCGCGACCTTCCGCCACGGCGTCCGGGTCACCGGCGTCGACGTCCGCGGCGGCCGGGTGCGCGGCGTGGAGACCTCCGAGGGCCCGGTGGCGGCCGACGTGGTGGTGTCGGCGGCCGGGATGTGGGGACCGCTGCTCGGCGCGATGGCGGGGGTCGGGGTCCCGCTCTCGCCGATGGCCCACCAGTACGCCTGGACCACGCCGCTGCGTGAGCTGGACGTGCTGCAGAAGCTCCGCGGCCTGGTCGACCCGGGCGGGGCGGTGCTGCCGATGCTGCGCCACCAGGACGCGGACCTGTACTTCCGGGAGCACGGCGACCGGCTCGGCGTCGGCGCCTACGGCCACCGCGCGATGCCCGCGGACCCCACCGGCCTGGACCGCTCGGGGCCGGACCGCGGCGAGATGCCCAGCGAGCGCGCGTTCACCGAGCTGGACTTCGAGCCCAGCTGGGCCGCCGCCCAGGCGCTGCTGCCCGCGCTGGGCGACGCCAAGGTCGAACGGGGGGTCAACGGCCTGTTCTCCTTCACCCCGGACGGCCTGCCGCTGCTCGGCGAGACCTCGGTCGCCGGCTTCTGGCTGGCCGAGGCCGTGTGGATCACCCACTCCGCCGGGGTCGCGCAGGCCGTGGCGAGCTGGATGGTCGACGGCGTCCCGTCGCTGCCGGCGCTGGACGGCTCCGGGGCGGCCGACCCGGTCGACGTCTCCGCGGCCCACCACGACCGCTTCGACCCGGCCGTGCTCGCCCCGTCCACGGTGCGCAGCCGGGCCTGCACCGCCTTCGACGAGGTCTACGACATCGCCCACCCGCAGGGCCTGTCGACGTCCTCGCGCCCGCTGCGCACGGGACCCTTCGACGCCCGCCACCGCGAGCTCGGCGCGGTGGTCGCCGAGCGCGACGGCTGGGCCGTCCCGGCCTGGTTCGCCGACAACGCCGACCTCCCCGAGGTCTGCGAGGTCCGGCCGCGCCGCGAGTGGGCGGGGCGGCACTGGTCGCCGGTCGCCGGCGCCGAGGCCCTCGTCGTCCGCCGGGCGGTCGCCCTCGTGGACCTCACCAGCGCGCACCGGCTCGAGATCACCGGCGCGGGCGCGCTCGGCCTGCTCCAGCAGCTCGCGACGGTGGACCTGGACCGGCCGGTGGGGTCGCGCACGCGGGCCCTGTGTCTCGACGGGGCCGGCCGCATCCGCGCCGACCTCGACGTCGCCCGGCTCGGCCCGGAGCGCTTCACGGTCGCGGTCGGGACCCGCCTGGAGGCGCGCTGGATCGACGAGCACGTGCTCGGGGACGTGAGCGTGCGTGACGTCTCGGCCGGTACGTGCGCGCTGGGCGTGTGGGGCCCGGCGTCGGGGGTCCTGCTCTCCCGGCTCACCGACCCGGTCGCCCGCCGCCGCGGCACCGCGACCGCCACGGTCGCCGACACCCACGTCGGCCCGGTCCCGGCCCTCGCGCTGCGCGGGACGCCGATCGGCGTGGACGGGGTCGAGCTGCGCACCTCGGCCGACCTGGGCGCCGCACTCTGGGACGTGCTCTGGGACGCCGGCGCCACGCTCGGCGTCGTCGCGGCCGGGGCCCGCGCGGTCACCAGCCTCGCCGTCGAGTCCGGCCTGCGCACCCTCGGCAGCGGGGTGGACGCCTCGCTGACCCCGGCCGAGGCCGGCCTCGGCCACCTCGTCGACCCGGCGAAGGGCCCGTTCCTCGGGCGGGAGGCCGCCCTCACGGCCACGACACCGTCCCGCCGCCTGGTCACCCTCGCCCTCGACGACCCCGGCGAGGTGGTCGTCGGCGACGAGCCGGTGCTGGCCGGGGACGACTGCGTCGGGCGCGTCGCGGTCGCCGAGGCCTCCGCCACCGAGGACGTCTCGCTCGCCCTCGCCGTCGTCCCCGCCGGGCTGGCCGAGCCCGGCACCGCACTGTCGGTGGAGTACTTCGGCCGCCGACTGCCCGGCCGGGTCGTGGACCGGGAGGTCCGATGACCCCCGACCCGAGCACCCCCGACCTCCCCCACGCCCTGCACCCCACCGGTCCGCTGGAGCACGCACGATGACCACCGCACCGTCCCACCCGTCCCTGCTCCCGACGCTGCCCGGCTCGGCCTACGTCGACCCCGCCGCCCACGCCGCCGAGTGCGAGCACGTCCTCGAGGCCTCGTGGTTCTGCGCCGTGGCCTCCGCCGACCTCCCCGACGCCGGGTCCTTCCGGACCGTCACCGTCGGGCGCGAGTCCGTCCTGCTCACCCGGTCCCGGGACCGTCAGGTGCGGGCCTTCTTCAACGTGTGCCGGCACCGAGGGGCCCGGCTGTGCACCGAGGAGTCCGGCACCGTCCGCCGGTCGTTCCAGTGCCCGTACCACGCGTGGACCTACGGGCTGGACGGCTCGCTGGTCTCCGCGCCGCACCTGTCGTCGATGCCCGGGCTCGACCGCACCGCCCACGGCCTGCGCACCATCGCCGTCCGGGAGTGGCTCGGCTACGTGTGGGTCTGCCTGGCGGACGACCCGCCGTCGTTCGCCGAGACCGTCGAGGACGTCGTGGGCGAGCGTCTCGGGTCCCGCGAGGCGGTGCACGCGTACGGCATCGAGGGACTCTCCCTCGCCCGCCGGATCACCTACGACGTGGCCGCGAACTGGAAGCTCGTCGTCGAGAACTTCATGGAGTGCTACCACTGCGCGACGATCCACCCGGAGCTCACCGAGGTGCTCCCGGAGTTCGCGGGCGGCTACGCGGCGCAGACCAACGTCGGGCTCGGCGCGGTGATGGGCACCGAGGGCTTCACCGTCGACGGGTCCGCGGGCCTGGGGCGGCTGCCCGGCGTCACCGACGAGCAGGACCGGCGCTACTTCGCGGTGACGATCGCCCCGCAGGTCTTCGTCAACCTGGTGCCCGACCACGTGATCGTGCACCGCATGTTCCCCCTCGCGGTCGACCGGACGGTCATCGAGTGCGACTGGCTCGTCGACCCGGCCGTCGTGGCGGCCGGCACGGACGTCTCCCGCTCGGTCGAGCTCTTCGACCGCGTGAACCGGCAGGACTTCGACGCCTGCGAGCGCTGCCAGCACGGGATGTCGTCGCGCGTCTACGCCGACGGCGGGGTGCTGGTGCCGACCGAGCACCACATCGGCGCGTTCCACGAGTGGGTGCGCACGAAGCTGGGACGGTCCGACCCCGCGGGCGGGCTCTCCGCCGTCCCGGAGGCCCACGAGGTGGCCTGACGAGGGCGTTCGGAGCAGCGGCTCCTGTGGATCACCGGCGCCTGTCCACAGGGGCCCGCGGGCTCGTTGCCGTGGCCGCCGGGTCGGCCCGACCCTGGCTGCCATGCGCGAGATGATCACGGTCCGCGAGGCGGACCACGAACTGCGGATCCAGGTCGTCGACGCCCGGGCGTACGTCGCCGTGGTGCCGGTCGGCCGGGACGAGGACCCGGACGACGCCGACCCGGGCCTCACGGTGTCGCTCCCGGCCCGGCGGCTGCACGCCCTGCTGCGGGCCGCGTGGGCCGACGACCAGTTCGGGGCGTACGGCCCCCTCGACCCGCCGCTGTGGCCGGCCGTCGAGCCGGAGCCCGAGGAGGACCCGTACACCGAGGAGCGGCTGCGCTTCGGCTGGCGGGACGACTGGCCGGAGGACGACCGCGCCCCCGGCGACCTCGTCCCGTTCCCGCGGTCTCCCTGGCGCCGGGCCCGCCCGGTCAACGGGGGACTGCCGTGGTCGGCCGAGGACGACGCCGCCCTGCGCGAGGCGTGGCTCGCGGCGGACCCGGAGAAGACCCGCACCGCGGTGCTCGACGAGCTGGGGGACCGGTTCGGACGCACCCCCGGCGCGGTGACCCAGCGGCTCTACCGCGTCGGCTGCGACCCCGCGGAACGCGGCACCGTGCGCATGGTCCCGGTGCCGCGGGACTCGGCCGGGGAGGCGTGAGCCAGGATCCGGACCCATGACCGCCACCCCGCCCGCCGTCGAGCTGCACGTCCACGTCGAGGGCACGCTCGAACCCGAGCTGATCATGGCGCTCGCGGAGCGGAACCGGGTCGAGCTGCCCTACGCCGACCTCGACGACCTGCGCGCCCGGTACGCGTTCACCGACCTCTCCCACTTCCTCGACCTGTACTACGCGAACATGGCCGTCCTCCGGGAGGCGGAGGACTTCGCGACGATGACGCGGGCCTACCTGGAGCGGGCGGCGAGGGCCGGGGTGCGGCACGTGGAGCTGTTCGTCGACCCGCAGGCCCACCTGGCCCGGGGCGTCGGGGTGCCGGTGGTGCTGGAGGGGGTGTCCGCCGGGCTGGCGGATGCGCCGGCCGGCATGACGACGGGACTCATCCCGTGCTTCCTGCGCGACCGGCCCGCCGAGGAGGCCGACGAGGTCCTCGATGCGCTGCTGGCGAGCGGGGTCCCGTTGCTCGGCGTCGGGCTCGACTCCGCCGAGGCCGGGAACCCGCCCGGCCGGTTCGCCGACGTCTTCGCGCGGGCGCGGGCCGCCGGGCTGCGGCTCGTGGCGCACGCGGGGGAGGAGGGTCCGGCCGCGTACGTGCGCGAGGCCCTCGACGTGCTGGGCGTGGAGCGGGTCGACCACGGGATCCGGGCCCTGGAGGACCAGGCCCTCGTCACACGCCTCGCCGAGGAGGCGGTGCCGTTGACGGTCTGCCCGTTGTCGAACGTGCGCCTCCGGGCGGTGCGCACGCTGGCGGCCCACCCGCTGCCGCTGATGCTGGGCGCCGGGCTCGCCGTGAGCGTGCACTCCGACGACCCGGCGTACTTCGGCGGCTACGTCGACGACAACCACCGGGCCGTGATGGAAGCGCTGCACCTCACGCGGGCGCAGGTGCACACCCTCGCGTCGAACGCGGTCGAGGCCGCCTTCGTCGACGACACCCGTCGGGCCGAGCTCCGGGAGGAGGTGGCCGCCTGGGCCGCTCAGCCCTGAGCGTGCGCCCGGAGCAGGAAGGCCGCCGCGTCGTCGAGGTCGGAGAACCCGGCGCCGAGCGCGTCCACCAGCAGGTCGTTCGAGCCGCACGCGACCCGGCCGATCGTGTGCCGGGTCCGGTCGACCGCGGGGAGCTCGAGGCCGAGTACCGACGCGACGAGCTCGCGCTTGCCCTCGCCGCCCGACCCGCCGTCGACGGTGAGGACCGGCAGGAACCGCTCCGGGCGGGCGACGGCCAGCACGTGCGTGAGCACGGCCTCGCGGGCGCCCGGCATCGCGTGCGGGCTGGTCTGGTCGGCGAGCGCGGTGAAGCGGTCCTCGAGCGGCGGGTCGTCCGGGGACTGCTCGTCGTCGCCGCTCTCGCCGCGCAGCAGGTACTCGACCGCGTCCCGGAACCGCCGCGACGCGTCCCGGTCGCCGAGCTTGCGCCACTCGCGGGAGAACGAGGACGTGTTCCCCGAGAGGGCCAGCACGTCGGAGGTGACGAAGTCCTTGAGCTGGCCCGGTTCGGCGTGCGGCAGCCCGGCGCGGCTGAACATCAGCTCGTAGAGCCGCCGGAAGTCCGCGGCGTAGGGGTCGGGCCGGGGGCGCTCGCGGGGCCAGGCCGCCTTGAGCGCCGCCAGCCGGCGGAGCTTCTCGTCGGGCACGTCGTCGAGGGTCGGGAACCGCCGGACGACGGGGGCGGCCTCCACGGAAGACGCGGCCGACGCGGCCGGGGCGGTCCGCACGGCCCGCGGGGTGCTCGGCGCCCGGGCCGCCCGGGGCGTGGGGGTCTTCACCGGCTTCGGTGTCACCGCCCGCGGCGACACCGGCTTCGCCCCGAGCATCCAGTGGTGGCCGCACGCCGTGCACCGCATCTCGTTGCGGCCGTCGTCCGCCATCCCGACGTACTCCGCGGCCGCGGCCTCGCAGCTCGGACACGCCAGCGCCATCGGTCTCCCTCCTCGGGCGGCCATGCCGTGCCCCATCATGCCCGGCCGCCGTCGGGCCCGCGCACGGTCCCGGGGATCACGCCCGGATGCGCAGGCCCTTCGGGCTGTTGCGGAACCCGGCCTCCGACAGGGCCTCGGCGAGCACACCGTCGAGGGCGCTCGACCCGTCGGTGCGCTCCACCGACAACCCGCCGAGCGACCCGTCGCGGACGGCGGCCGTCAGCGCGTTCGCGGCCTCGGTGAGCCGGTCGGCGTCGTCGGTGAACGAGAGCAGCGACTTGCCGCCCCGCTCGACGTAGATGGTCGGCTCGCCGTCGGTCAGCACGACCAGCGCGCCGGCCTTGCGACCCGGACGGTGCCCGGTGGTGCCGTCCTGCGACGCCCGGGTCGGCGGCCACTCCAGAGCGGCGCCCCAGGGCTGGGCGGGATCGGTGGCCGCGAGGACCAGCGCCGCCTGCCCTCGGGCCGAGGCGTCGTCGTCGCGGGAGGTCGCGCGGAGCCGGTCGATCGCGCCCGGCACCGCGAACTGGGCCGCGCCGAGCCCCTCCACCACGTAGCCGCGCCGGCACCGCCCGGACTCCTCCATCGCCCGCAGCACCGGGTAGATGCCGGCGAACCCGCCGGTGACCCGCTCGGTGTCGAGGGCCCCGCGGGTCAGCACGCCGTGCCGTTCGAGGAACGACTCGGTCCGCGCCTGCGCCCGCCGGGTCGCGTCCGGCTCCCGCTCCGGCACGAGCGACCACCGCCCGGCCACCGTCGGCGGTCCGGTGCGGGACGGCATCTGGGGCCGCCCGACCCGGGCGTAGCGCCCGCGCGACGGCGCCCGCCGTTTCTGGTGGGCCGCCTTCGACCGGCCCCCGCCCCCCGACACGAGCGCGCGGACCGGCGCGAGCGTGTCGTTCGTCGCGAACCCCGCCCACACCAGGTCCCACAGCGCCTCGACCGTCGTGGGGTCGTCCGGCAGCGACTCGCCGGCGTCGCGCAGGATCGTGCCGGCCCGGTCGGCGAGCGTGCGGAAGAACAGCGCCCCGCCGCCCTCCATCGCCTCCAGCAGCGCGCGGTGCAGCGGCGACTCCGCGAGCTCCGACTCCGGGTCCGGCAGCATCAGGTCGGCGACGTCGGCCGGGGCGACCGCGAGCCACCCGTCGCCGCCGGACAGCGTGCCGCACCCGGTCCACGTCACCTCCCCGGCGCTGGTCAGCTCGTCGAGCAGCGCCGGGGTGTAGCCGGGCAGGCGCGTCGGCAGGACCAGCGACTCCCACGCGCTGGCGGGGACCGGTGAGCCGGCGAGCTGCTCGATCACGTTCAGCACGTCGTCCGGCGTCGGGGACCGGCGCCGCCGCCCGCCGATGCCGTGCCACGACGGCAGGAACCGCCCGAGTGCCGCCGGCTCCACCGGCTCCACCTCGGCCCGCAGCCGGGCCAGCGACCCGCGGCGGATCCGCCGCAGCACCTCGGCGTCGCAGAAGTCGATGCCGCCCTCGGGCGATCCGCTCTCGCCCGGCACCGGCGGCGCATCGGTCGGCCGCAGCTCACCGCGCACCAGCCGTCCGGCGCCCGCCATCCGCTCGAGCACTGACGCCACGACGGCCGGACCGAGCCCGAACCGGCGCGCCGCCGCGGCCGCCGGGAACGGGCCGCGGGTGCGGGCGTAGCGCGCCAGCAGGTCGCCCAGCGGGTCGGCGACCGGCTCGGTGAACGCCTCCGGCACCCCGACCGGCAGGCCCGCCCCCAGCGCGTCGCGCAGCCGGCCGGCGTCCTCGATCGCCACCCACCGCGTCTCGCCGGCGATCTTCACCCGCAGCGCCCGCCGCGACGACTCGAGCGACTCCAGCCACTCCTCGCGCACGCCGCGGGCGGCCGCCTCGGAGGTGGTGAGGTCGCCGACGAAGCGCAGCAGGTCGGCGGTGCCCTCGGCGTCGCGGACGTGCCGTTCCGGGTCCGTGCGCTGCAGGCCGGACTCGACCTCGGCGAGCACGTCGACGTCGAGCAGCTCGCGGATCGCCTCGGACCCGAGCAGCTCGGCGAGCAGCGTGGAGTCCAGCGACAGCGCGGCGGCCCGTCGCTCGGCCAGCGGGGCGTCCATCTCGTAGAGGAACATCCCCACGTAGCCGAACATCAGCGTGCGCGCGAACGGCGACGCCGACGGCGTGGCGACGTCGACCACCTGCACCGTCCGCGACCGCACGTCGCGCATCAGCTCGACCAGGCCGGGCACGTCGTAGACGTCCTGCAGGCACTCCCGGAAGGTCTCCAGCACCACCGGGAACTGTTCGTATCTCGACGCCACGCTCATCAGCTGCGCGGCCTTCTGGCGCTGCTGCCACAGCGGGGTGCGGCGCGTCGGGTCGCGGCGCGGCAGCAGCAGCGAGCGCGCCGCGCACTCCCGGAACCGGGCCGCGAACAGGGCCGAGCCGCTGACCTCCGCGGTCACCAGCTGGTCGACCTCGTCCGGGTCGAGCAACACGTCCTCCGCACCGGGCAGGATCTCCGCGCCGGCCTCGTCGAGGGTGTCGGGCAGCCGCAGCACGATCCCGTCGTCGGCCGACGCCGCCGAGACCTCCAGGCCCCGCTGCTCGCGGAACCGCGCGGCGATCGCCAGCGCCCACGGCGCGTTGACCTGGGCGCCGAACGGTGAATGCACCACGATCCGCCAGTCGCCCAGCTCGTCGCGGAACCGTTCCACGACGATCGTCCGGTCGCTGGGGACGTGCCGGGTCGCCTCCCGCTGCTCGCCGAGGTAGCCGATCAGGTTGTCGACCGCCCAGGCGTCGAGCCCGGCGGCGGCGGCCCGCTCGCGGGCGGCGGTGTCGTCGGCCGCGGCGACCTCGCGGACTAACGCGCCCAGCGCCCGGCCGAGCTCGAGCGGGCGGCCCTGCGCATCGCCCTTCCAGAACGGCATCCGCGCGGGGACGCCGGGTGCGGGTTCGGCGATCACGCGGTCGCGCGTGATGTCCAGGACCCGCCAGCTGGTCGACCCGAGCAGGAACGTGTCGCCCGCCCGCGACTCGTAGACCATCTCCTCGTCGAGCTCGCCGACCCGCGACCCGCCCGTGCCGTTCTCCCCGGAGCCGGGGGTGACGACGGTGTAGAGCCCGCGGTCGGGGATCGTGCCGCCCGAGGTCACGGCCAGCCGCTGGGCGCCGGGGCGGCCCGCGAGCTCGTCGGTGACCCGGTCCCACGTGATCCGGGGGCGCAGCTCGCCGAAGTCCTCGCTCGGGTACCGGCCGGCGAGCATGTCGAGGACCGAGGCCATCGCCGAGTCGGGCAGCCCGGAGAACGGGGCCGCCCGCCGGACCAGCGCCGTCAGGTCCGCGAGCGACCAGTTCTCCATGGCGGTCATGGCCACGACGTGCTGGGCGAGGACGTCGAGCGGGTTGCGCGGGTAGCGCATCGCCTCGATCTTCCCGCCGGCCATCCGCTCGGCCACGACCGCGCACGAGACGAGGTCGCCCCGGTACTTCGGGAACACCACGCCCTCGGAGACGGCCCCGACCTGGTGGCCCGCCCGGCCCACCCGCTGCAACCCGCTCGCCACCGAGGGGGGCGCCTCCACCTGCACCACCAGGTCCACCGCGCCCATGTCGATGCCCAGCTCCAGGCTCGACGTGGCGACCACGCAGGGCAGCTGCCCGGACTTGAGGGCCTCCTCCACGAGCGTGCGCTGGGTGCGGCTCATCGACCCGTGGTGCGCCCGCGCCACGATCACCTCGGCGGGCTCGGCCACCCCGGACTGCCCCACCGCCTCGGCCGGGAACGGGCCGACCCGGCCCACCACGGGCGCGATCTCGTCGGCCTCGTCGTCGAGGTCCACCGGCTCGGCCTCCGCGGCCTGCATCGCCGCCCGCTCGGTGGCCAGTTCGTTAATCCGCGCGGTCAGCCGCTCGGCCAGCCGCCGGGAGTTGGCGAAGACGATCGTGGAGCGGTGGGCCTCGACCAGATCGAGCACCTTCTCCTGCACCGCGGGCCAGATCGACGCCCGCTGCGCCGCCCCCGCCGCGGAGCCCTCGACCTCCTCCTCGACCCCCGGCCCGCTCGCGTTGTCGCCCGCGTCGAGGGCGCTCATGTCCTCGACCGGCACCACCACGCCGACCTGCACGACCTTCGTCGACTCGGGCTGCACCACCCGCACCGGGCGCCCGCCCGCGAGGAAGGTCGACACCTCCTCGACCGGCCGCACGGTCGCCGACAGCCCGATCCGCTGGGCCGGGGCGTCGAGCAGCGCGTCGAGGCGCTCCAGCGACAGCGCGAGGTGCGCGCCGCGCTTGCCCGCCAGCACGGCGTGCACCTCGTCGACGATCACGGTGTCCACCCCGCGCAGGGACTCCCGCGCCGCCGAGGTGAGCAGCAGGAACAGTGACTCGGGGGTGGTGACGAGGACGTCGGGCGGCGTGCGGTTGAAGCTGCGCCGCTCGTCGGCCGGGGTGTCGCCGGTGCGCGAGCCGACCGTGATGTCCGGCTCCGGCAGCCCCAGGCGGTGGGTGGCCTGGCGGAGACCGGCCAGCGGGGAGCGCAGGTTCCGCTGGACGTCGATCGTCAGCGCCTTCATCGGCGAGACGTAGAGCACCCGGCACCGGCGCTGCGGCTCGTCGGGCACCGGCTCGGCCGCCAGCCGGTCGAGCGCCCAGAGGAACGCGGCGAGCGTCTTGCCCGAGCCGGTGGGGGCGACGACCAGCGCGTGCTCCCCGTCGGCGACCGCGTCCCACGCGCCGGCCTGCGCGGCGGTGGGCTCACCGAAGGCGCCGGTGAACCAGTCGCGCGTGGCGGGGGAGAAGCGGTCGAGGACGGTCACAACGTCATGGATACCCCAGGGGTCCGACAGCCACCGGCCGATCACCGGCGCTGCGAGAACCACCAGCGCAGCAGCACCACGAGCGCCGCCACCAGGCCGAGCACCGCGAGGACTGGTCCGAGCCACTCGTAGCCCGCCGGGGTCGGCATACCGATCTGCGCGAACACGACATCCACGACACCGAGACTACCGGCCGCCCGGCACCTCCAGCCCCGCGTCGCGGGCCAGCAGGGCCAGCTGCGTGCGGTTCTCCAGGTCCAGCTTCGTGAGCGCCCCGGACAGGTAGGTCTTGACCGTGGACAGCGAGAGCAGGAGCTCGGCCGCGATCCGCGCGTTGCCCCAGCCCTGCCCGACGGCGGCCGCCACGGCCCGCTCCTGCTCGGAGAGGGCGGCGAGCCGGTCGGTGGCCTCCCGGGCGGGGTTCGGGCCGCCCGTCGCCGCGGTGATGACCCGCCGCGCCACCCCGGGCGACAGGCTCGGCTCGCCCCGCGCGGCGCGCCGCACCGCGTCCTCGATCTCCGCGGGGGCGGTGTCCTTCACGAGGTAGCCGACCGCGCCCGCCCGCAGCGCGTCCAGGACGTCGTCGTCGGACTCGAACGTGGTCAGGACCAGGACGGCGGGGGCGTCCGCCCGCGCGGCGAGGCCGGCCGTCGCGCGGACCCCGTCGACCCGGCGCATCCGCAGGTCCATCAGCACGACGTCCGGGGCGTGCTCGGCGACCGCGGCCGGGACCTCGTCGCCGTCCGCCGCCTCGCCGACCACCTCGAGGTCGTCGGCGCCGCCGAGCATGAGACGCAGCCCGGACCGGACCAGGGCGTCGTCGTCGACGATCAGGACGCGGATCACGCGGGTCACGCGGGTCACGTTCCTGCCCGCCAGGCACCCGCACGGCGACCCGGAAGGACCCGCCGTCGGGACCGCAGGAGAGCACCCGGCCGCCCGCGAGCTCGACCCGCTCGCTGATCCCGACGAGGCCCGCGCCCGCCCCCGCGGTCGGGCGACCGCCCGACGTCGGGACCGGGAGCGGGTTGACGACGTCGAGCTCGGCGTCGGCCCCGGGGCGCCCCCGCAGGCGGACCTCGATCGGCCGGCCGGGGGCGTGCCGCGTCGCGTTCGTCAGCGCCTCCTGGGTGATGCGGTAGAGCGTGCGCCCGCTCTCGGCGGGCACGGCGGCGGCCCCGCCGTCGAGGTCGTCGTGCAGCGCCACGTCGGCCCCGGCGGCGCGGACCCCCTCGACGAGGCGGTCGAGGTCCGCGAGCGTCGGTTGGGGCGCCCGGCCGGCGGAGTCCAGCTCGTCCGTGTCGGCCCGGAGCACCCCGAGGATCGTCCGCAGGTCGCCCAGGGCGTCCTGCGCGCCGCGACGGATGACGTCGAGCGCGTCGTCGAGCTCGGCGGGGTCGACCGAGCGTCCGCCACCGCGGCGGTGGGCGAGCGCTGCCGCGTGCATGGACACCAGCGAGAGCCGGTGGGCGAGCACGTCGTGCATCTCGCGGGCGATCCGCGTGCGCTCGCCGGTGCGCGCCGCCTCGGCCCGCAGGGCGGCCTCCCGCTCGGCCCGCTCGGCCCGCTCGACCAGGGAGTCCAGCAGCTGGCGCCGAGCGCGCACCGCGGCCCCGGTCCCGATCACGGCCGCGGAGATCGCGGCGGCGTAGGCGAGCGATCCCCAGGACGACTCGGCCGGGGTGAGCGCGCGGAACGTCCACTGGAGGGGGCTCGCCGCCAGGGAGACGGCGATGACGACGGCGGCGACGTACCACGGCCGCCGGAGGGCGAGCGCGAAGGCCGCCACCGGGCCGGCGAGCCACGCGGTCGTCACGACCAGCCCCAGGACGGACACGGCCACCGTCACCGCGAGCGGGGCGCGGCGCCGGGCCAGGAGGAGCGCGGCCGCCACCAGCCCGCCCACGAGGTCCACCCACCACCAGGCCGGTGCCTCGACGGGGACGACGGGGGAGTAGGGACCGAGCACCATCCACACGCCGAGCAGCGCGACGGCGAGCGCGCCGACGTCCGCCAGTCGACGGCGTGCACCGGTGTCCGTCACGGCACGGACCGTAGCGCCGCCCCCCGACGGTCCGCCTCGTCCGAAGGTCGACCTCCCGATGGCCGAAGGTCGACCCGACCGGGGACGAACACCGGAGGCGCGGACCGGCCCGCCCGGACCAGGCTCGTCGTCATGGTCACCGAGACGTCCGCGCCCGAGTCGCCCCGACCCGTCGCCGGGTGGGGCGTCGCGCCCCTCGCGAGGTCCGTCGGAGCCGTCGCCGGCGTCGTCGGGCTCGTCCACCTCGTGCTGTCGTTCGCCGACGGCCGCTGGTTCGACGAGATGCTGATGCTCGCGATCGGCCGGCACCACCTCGACTGGGGCTCCGCCGACCAGCCCCCCGTCGCGCCGCTGCTCGCCGCCGCGGCCGACTCGCTCGCCCCGGACCAGCAGTGGCTGATGCGCCTGCCCGCGGTCCTCGCGACGGCGGGCGCGGTGCTGCTGGCGGGCCTGATCGCCCGCGAGCTCGGGGGCGACGGCCGCGCCCAGACCCTCACGGCCCTCGCGCAGGCCACCGGGATCTGGGCCGCCTTCTACGGGCACTGGCTGACGTCCTACGCGCTGGAGCCCGTCGAGTGGCTGGCACTGGCGTGGCTGGTGGTGCGCTGGGTGCGGGTGCGCGACGACCGGCTCCTGGTCGCCCTCGGTCTGGTGACGGGGGTCGCGGCGCAGACCAAGTTCCAGGTGCTGCTGCTGGGCGCGGTGCTGGTCGTGGCGGTCGCCGTGTGCGGCCCGCGGGCGCTCCTGCGGCGCCCGGCCCTGTGGGTGGGGGTCCTGCTGGCCGCGGTCATCGCCGCGCCGACGCTGGTCTGGCAGGCGCTGCACGGGTGGCCGCAGCTGGCCATGGGCCCGGTCGTGGCCGGTGAGGCCGAGTACCTCTACGGCGGCCGGCCCGGGGTGGCCGTCCAGATGGTCGTCGGGGCCGGCCTGCTCGGCGCCGTGCTCGGCAGCTACGGCCTCGTGCGTCTCCTCCGGCGCCCCGACCTGCGGTTCCTGGGGGTGACGACGGTGGCGCTCGGGGTCTTCTTCGTCGCGACCGGCGGGCGGCCGTACTACCTCGCCGGGCTCTACGGGCTCCTCGCCGCGGCCGGGGCGGTCGGCCTGCAGCGGCGCCGGGAGGCGGGGCGCACGCGGTGGCGGTGGGTGGCGTGGCCGGCGTCGGTGCTGAGCGTCGCGCTGGCGGCCGTCGTGCTGCACCTCGGGGCGGGCAGTGCGAGCCCGGAGGTGCCCGAGCGGGTCGCGGACGGGACGGCGGCGGCGTACGCGGCGCTGCCCGCGGGGCTGCGGGACCGGACGGCGATCGTCGGCGAGTCCTACATCTACGCGACCTACGTCGACGTGTACTCGGCGCGGCTCGGGACCCCGGGGGCCCACTCGCTCAACCGCAGCTACGGGTACTTCGCCCCGCCGTCGGAGGAGCTGGACGCGGCGCTCTGGATCGGGACCGGGCCGGGGCCGCTCCGGGGGTCGTTCGCCGCCGCCCGGCAGGTGGCCACGCTCGGCGACGCCCGGGACCCGGACAGCACGCAGCTGTGGCTGCTCACCGGCCGTCAGGAGCCGTGGTCGGCGATCTGGGACCGGGAGCGCCACCTCGACGTCTCCTGAGGGGCTGGTTCCCGACGACCGGTCGGGACCTACCCTCGACGGCGTGCGCCTGACCCACTTCCGCCAGCTGATGGAGGACGAGTTCGGTGCGGTGCGGGCGTCCTCGATCGCGCGGGACCACGTGTTCTCCGCCCTGGCGGGCCGCACCGTGGAACAGGCGCTGGAGGACGGCGACGAACCGCGCGACGTGTGGCGCGCCGTGTGCGCCGAGTTCGACGTGCCGGTCTCGCGACGGTGACCGGCGTGTCCCCCTTCGGGATCGAACACGTGTTCGTCTACTCTGAACGCCGTAGGCGGCCGTCCCCACCGGCACCGGCCGCCGCAGTTGTCCACAGCCGCCGGAGAAGCTCGTACGACGTTGTCGGACCCCTGTCCTAACGTCGTCGCCGAAGACCACACCCGTCCCGAGGGGGAACCCCGAATGCCTCAGGCCCCGGATCGCGACAAGGCGCTCGAGCTCGCCCTCGCGCAGATCGACAAGCAGTTCGGCAAGGGCTCGGTGATGCGGCTCGGCGACGAGGGCCGGGCGCCCGTGAGCGTCATCCCCACCGGGTCGATCGCCCTGGACGTCGCGCTCGGCGTCGGCGGCCTGCCGCGCGGCCGCGTCGTGGAGATCTACGGCCCGGAGTCCTCCGGGAAGACGACCGTGACGCTGCACGCCGTGGCCAACGCCCAGGCCCAGGGCGGCGTCGCGGCGTTCATCGACGCCGAGCACGCGCTGGACCCGGAGTACGCGAAGGCACTCGGCGTCGACACCGACGCCCTGCTGGTCGCCCAGCCCGACACCGGCGAGCAGGCGCTCGAGATCATGGACATGCTGATCCGGTCGAACGCGCTCGACATCATCGTCGTCGACTCGGTCGCCGCGCTCGTGCCGCGCGCCGAGATCGAGGGCGACATGGGCGACAGCCACGTCGGCCTGCAGGCCCGCCTCATGAGCCAGGCGCTGCGCAAGATCACCGGCGCGCTGAACCACTCCGGCACCACGGCGATCTTCATCAACCAGCTGCGCGAGAAGGTCGGCGTCATGTTCGGCTCGCCGGAGACCACCACCGGTGGCCGCGCGCTGAAGTTCTACTCGTCGGTGCGCCTGGACATCCGCCGCATCGAGACGCTCAAGGACGGCACCGACGCGGTCGGCAACCGCACGCGCGTCAAGGTCGTGAAGAACAAGGTCGCGCCGCCGTTCAAGCAGGCCGAGTTCGACATGATCTACGGGCACGGCATCTCCAAGGAGGGCTCGCTGATCGACGTCGGCGTCGAGCAGGGCCTCGTCCGCAAGTCGGGTGCCTGGTACACCTACGACGGCGACCAGCTGGGCCAGGGCAAGGAGAACGCCCGGAAGTTCCTCAAGGAGAACCCGGACGTCGCCGGCGAGATCGAGAAGCGGATCAAGGAGAAGCTCGGCGTCGGTCCGAAGCTCGACGCCGACGAGACCGAGCCCGCCCCGGCCCCGGTCGACTTCTGATGGCGCTCGGGCAGCGGCCTCGACGCCGTGCCCGGGAGGAACCGGAGCGGGACGCCCCGCCCGACCCGCCGGCCGACCCGGAGTCGGTGGCACGCACCATCTGCCTGAACCTGCTCACCGTCCGCGCGCGGACCCGGTCCGAGCTCGCGGGTGAGTTGGCCCGCCGCGACGTCACCGACGACGTGGCGGCCACGGTGCTGGACCGCCTCGAGGAGGTCCGGCTGCTCGACGACACCGCGTTCGCCGAGCAGTGGGTCGACTCGCGGCACCGCCACCGGGGGCTGGGCAGGCGGGCGCTGTCGCAGGAGCTGCGGCGCAAGGGCGTCGAGACCGAGGTCGCGAACGCCGCGCTCGACGAGCTCGACCCCGAGTCCGAGCGGGCCAAGGCCGTCGAGCTCGTCCGGCGCCGCCTGCCGTCGCTCGACCGCGCGGAGCCGCAGGCCGCGGCCCGCCGGCTCGTCGGGATGCTCGCCCGCAAGGGGTACGGCGCGGGCCTGGCCTACGAGGTGGTCCGGACCGAGATGGCCAATCGCGGGGCGGAGCTCGACGGCGAGATCCCGGACGACGACGAGGTCTGACCGGTCGGGTCACGCTCCGCCACCGAGCGGGTGATGGGGATCACGGCAACATCACCTGTGACCCGGACGACAGCCGGGAACACCGCGTCGTAGTGTGCTGCGCACCACACGGCGTGACGCCGTGGTCAGGCGCTCTCCACCACGTCCGAGCAGCCGGACCCGGCCGTCGCGCGAGCCCCGTCGACGAGGACCGGTGCGAGTGACCACCACAGCGCACGACCCCGGAGCGCCTTCGGCCGATAACCCCGGCCGGGCCGACATCCGGGCCCGAACCCTTCGCCGCGACCGCTGGTGGCTCGCGCCGCTGGTGAACGCCCTCGGCCTGATGACGTTCGTCGTGTACGCGACGATCCGCTCGTTCTGGGGGTCCGCGTACTACGTCGCGGACTACCACTACCTCTCGCCGTTCTACTCGCCGTGCTTCTCGGCGAGCTGCGTGCCGGGGTCGAGCCACTTCGGCACCTTCCTGCCGGAGTTCCCGCCGTGGATCCCGCTCGCGCTGCTGTCGCTGCCGTTCCTGCTCGGCTTCCGGCTCACCTGCTACTACTACCGCAAGTCGTACTACCGGGCGTTCTGGATGTCGCCGCCGGCGTGCGCCGTCTCCGAGCCGCACGGGAAGTACACCGGCGAGACGCGCTTCCCGCTGATCCTCCAGAACGCGCACCGCTACTTCTTCTACATGGCGTTCCTGATCTCGCTGATCAACACCTACGACATGGTGGTGGCGTTCCAGAGCGACGCCCCGGACGGCTCGGCCCGGTTCGGGATCGGGCTCGGCAACGTCATCCTGCTGGTCAACGTGATCGGGCTGTGGCTCTACACGCTGTCCTGCCACTCCTGCCGGCACATCACCGGCGGGCGGCTCAAGCACTTCTCGCGACACCCGGTGCGCTACAAGGTCTGGACGGGGGTCTCGGCGCTCAACACGAGGCACATGCTCTTCGCGTGGATCACCATCGGGACGCTGATCCTCACCGACCTCTACATCATGCTCGTCGCGAGCGGCACCATCTCCGACCTGAGGATCGTGAACTGATGGCCGACACCAGCATGCCGGACGTCGTCCACCACACCTACGACGTCCTCGTCATCGGCGCGGGCGGCGCGGGTCTGCGCGCCGCGATCGAGGCGCGGATGCGCGGCAAGCGGGTCGCGATCCTGTCGAAGTCGCTGTTCGGCAAGGCGCACACGGTGATGGCCGAGGGCGGGATCGCCGCGTCGATGGGGAACGCGAACCCCCGCGACAACTGGGAGGTCCACTACCGCGACACCATGCGCGGCGGGAAGTTCCTCAACAACTGGCGCATGGCCGAACTGCACGCCAAGGAGGCGCCGCAGCGCGTCTGGGAGCTCGAGACCTACGGCGCCCTGTTCGACCGGACGCCCGAGGGCAAGATCAGCCAGCGGAACTTCGGCGGGCACCAGTTCCCCCGCCTCGCCCACGTCGGCGACCGCACCGGCCTCGAGCTGATCCGCACCCTGCAGCAGAAGATCGTCTCGCTGCAGCAGGAGGACCACGCCCGCACCGGCGACTACGAGTCGGACCTGAAGGTCTTCCACGAGTTCACGGTCACGGAGCTGTTCAAGGACGGCGACCGCATCGCCGGCGCCTTCGGCTACCGCCGCCCCACGGGCGAGTACCTGTGCTTCCACTCCCCCGCCGTGGTGCTGGCGACCGGCGGGATCGGCAAGTCGTTCAAGGTCACCAGCAACTCCTGGGAGTACACCGGCGACGGGCACGCCCTCGCGCTCCGCGCCGGCGCCCGCCTGATCAACATGGAGTTCGTCCAGTTCCACCCGACGGGCATGGTCTGGCCGCCCAGCGTCAAGGGCATCCTCGTCACCGAGTCCGTGCGCGGCGACGGCGGCGTCCTCAAGAACTCCGAGGGCGAGCGGTTCATGTTCCGCTACATCCCCGACGTGTT
This sequence comes from Actinomycetospora aurantiaca, assembly GCF_037401875.1. NCBI lineage: Bacteria > Bacillati > Actinomycetota > Actinomycetes > Pseudonocardiales > Pseudonocardiaceae > Actinomycetospora > Actinomycetospora aurantiaca. Next base: position 310,933 of record NZ_JBBEGN010000003.1, read on the forward strand.
CCGCGAGCAGTACGCGACCAGCGAGGACGAGGGCGACCGCTGGTACGACGACGCCGACAACAACCGTCGGCCCCCCGAGCTGCTGCCGCGCGACGAGGTGGCCCGGGCGATCAACAACGAGGTCAAGGAGGGCCGCGGGTCGCCGTCGGGCGGGGTCTACCTCGACATCGCGAGCCGCCGGACCACCGAGTTCATCCGCAAGCGTCTGCCGTCGATGTACCACCAGTTCAAGGAGCTGGCGGACGTCGACATCACCGCCGAGCCGATGGAGGTCGGCCCGACCTGCCACTACGTCATGGGCGGCGTCGAGGTCGACCCGGACTCCGCGTCCACGATCGTCCCCGGGCTCTTCGCCGCCGGTGAGGTCGCGGGCGGCATGCACGGCTCGAACCGGCTCGGCGGCAACTCGCTGTCCGACCTGCTGGTCTTCGGCTGCCGCGCGGGTGCGGGGGCCGCGGACTACCTCGACGGCCTGGCCGGCACACCCGTCGTCACGAACGAGGGGGTCGACGCGGCGCTGGCCGAGGCCGAGAAGCCGTTCTCGGTGCGCGGCGAGGAGAACGCCTACACGCTGCACGCCGAGCTGCAGCAGACGATGAACGACCTCGTCGGCATCATCCGGCGGGCCGACGAGATGGAGATGGCGCTCAAGCGGCTCGCGGAGCTGCGCGACCGGATCCCGCGGGTCGGCGTCACCGGCGGCCGGGCCTACAACCCGGGCTGGCACCTCGCGATGGACCTGCGCAACATGCTCATGGTCAGCCAGTGCATCGCGATGGCGGCCCTGGAGCGCCAGGAGAGCCGTGGCGGGCACACCCGCGACGACTACCCGGCGATGGACGAGAACTGGCGGCGGGAGCTGCTGAACTGCTCGCTGGTCGACGGCCCCGAGGGCCCGCAGGTGGAGCTGGCCCACCAGCCGCAGCCGGCGATGCGGTCCGACCTGTTCGACCTGTTCGAGCTCGACGAGCTGAAGAAGTACTACACCGGTGACGAGCTCGGCGCCCACCGCGCGGATCAGGGGATGTGAGCCATGGGATACCGGGCGAAGTTCGAGGTCTGGCGCGGCGACTCCTCCGGGGAGGGCGCGCTCCAGCCGTTCGACGTGGACGTCGAGGAGGGCGAGGTCGTCCTCGACATCGTGCACCGGCTGCAGGCCACCCAGGCCGGTGACCTCGCGGTGCGCTGGAACTGCAAGGCCGGCAAGTGCGGCAGCTGCTCGGCGGAGATCAACGGCCGCCCGCGGCTGATGTGCATGACGCGAATGTCGACCTTCGACGAGGCCGAGACGGTCACGATCACGCCGCTGCGGACGTTCCCGGTGATCCGGGACCTCGTCACCGACGTCGACTTCAACTACGTCAAGGCGCGCGAGATCCCGTCCTTCGCCCCGCCGGAGGACCTGGCGCCGGGCGAGTACCGGATGAGCCAGGTCGACGTCGACCGGCCGCAGGAGTTCCGCAAGTGCATCGAGTGCTACCTGTGCCAGAACACCTGCCACGCGGTGCGTGACCACGAGGAGAACAAGGAGGAGTTCGCCGGCCCGCGCTACCTGATGCGGGTCTCCGAGCTCGACATGCACCCGCTCGACGTCCGCGACCGCAAGGACGCCGCCCAGGAGGACCACGGGCTGGGCTACTGCAACATCACCAAGTGCTGCACCGAGGTCTGCCCCGAGCACATCAAGATCACCGACAACGCGCTGATCCCCATGAAGGAGCGCGTCGTCGACACGAAGTACGACCCGCTGGTGTGGCTCGGGCGCAAGATCTTCAAGCGGGAGGACCTGGAGCGCAAGGACGCCACCGGCAAGCGCTCGCTCGACGACGCCGGCCCGGACAACGGTTCGCCGCTGCCGGCCGACTCGATCGGCCCCGTCGGCACCTGACGACCCGGGAGGGGGCCGCGTGAGCGTCGATCCTGCGCCGCCGCGCGGCCCCGACGGCCGGTTGCTGTGGTCCCGGTCGGCGGAGCTGACCGGGTTCGAGGCCCTGATGTGGCGGGTCGAGGCGAACCCGCGGATGCGCTCGACGGTGGTCGTCGTCGAGATCCTCGACCGCGCCCCGGACTGGGACCGCATGGTCGCCGCGACCGACTGGGCCTCCCGGGTGGTGCCCCGCCTGCGGGAACGGATCGTCGCGCCCTTCCTCGGCGCCGGCACGCCGTTCTGGTCGGTGGACCCCGACTTCGACCTGCACTACCACCTGCGCCGGCTCCGCCTCCACGACGGCGCGGGGGAGCGTGACCTGTTCGAGCTCGCCGAGCAGGTCGCGATGACCCCGCTCGACCCGTCCCGGCCGCTGTGGGAGGCGACCGTGGTGGGCGGGCTGCCCGACGGCGGAGCCGCGCTGCTGTTCAAGCTCAGCCACGTGCTCTCCGACGGCATGGGGATCGCCCAGCTGCTCGCCGGGCTGCACTCGCGCACCCGCGCGCCGACGCCGGACAAGCCCCAGCCCGCGGCCCCCGCGGCGGCCCCGCTCGGTCCGGGCCGGGCCCTGGCCCGGCAGGCCGCCACCGATCTCGCCCTGCTCGGCAGCGCCGCCCGGGGCGTCCTGGCGTTCGCGGCGACGCGGCCCGACCGCGCGGTCCGCGACGCCCTCGGCTACATCGCCTCGGCCGTCCGGGTGCTCTCGCCGCCGCCCGCCGCGCCGTTGGCGGTCCTGGCGGATCGGAGCCCGTCGTGGCGCTTCCGCACCCTCGACGTGCCCTTCGATGAGCTGCGCGCCGCGGGCCGGGCCGCCGGCGGTTCGGTGAACAGTGCCTACGTCGCCGCGCTGCTCGGCGCGTTCCGCCGCTACTCGGCCCGGTGCGGGGACCCGCTGCCCCCGGGACGGCTCATGCCCGTGACGATGCCCGTGTCGGTGCGGCGCGAGGAGCACGAGGCCGGCGGCAACCACTTCGCGCCCGCCCGGCTCTCGGCGCCGGTCGGCCTCGTCGACCCCGCGGCGCGCATCGCCGACGTCCACGAGCGCGTCCGGGCGGCGCGCGCCGAACCGGCACTGGAGAGCGTCGAGGTCGTGGCGCCGCTGCTGATCCGGTTGCCCGGGGCGGTGGTCGCCCGCGCGGGCGGCAGCACCACCGGGGCCAACGACCTGCAGGCCAGCAGCATCCCCGGCCTGCAGGGCGAGGTCTACCTCGCCGGGGCCCGCATCCGGCGCAGCTACCCGTTCGCGCCCCTGCCCGGGTGCGCGGCGATGATCGCGATGATCACCCACGGCGACGCCTGCTGCGTGGCCGCGAACCTGGACGCGGCCGCGATCACCGACCTCGACGGGTTCGCCGAGGACCTCGCCGCGGGCTTCGACGAGGTCCTCGACCTGGCCCGATGACCTGGCCCGGTGAGCTGGCCCGACCTCAGGCGCCCCCGTCGACCGGGACCGGCGTGGCGGCCGCCGAGCGGCGGGTGCGGGCCTCCAGCCGGTTGGCGAGCAGGGTGAGCAGCAGGCACAGCGTGATGTAGACGACCGCCACCACGAACGCCACCGGCAGCAGCGGCCGGCCGAGCTGACCGGACGAGCCGAGCACCCGGGCCTGGTAGAGCAGCTCCGGGTAGAGGATCAGGAACCCGAGCGCGGAGTCCTTGAGCAGCACGACGAGCTGGCTGACGATCGTGGGCAGCATCGACCGGATCGCCTGCGGCAGCAGGACGAACCGCATGACGGCGGACTTGCGCATCCCCAGCGCGTACGCCGCCTCCGACTGCCCGCGCGGCACGGCCTGGACCCCGGAGCGGAAGATCTCCGCGAGCACCGACCCGTTGTAGAGGGTCAGGCCGACGACGACCGCGGTGAAGGTCGAGACCGTGACCCCGACGGACGGCATGCCGAAGTAGAAGATGAACATCAGCACGACCAGCGGGACGGCCCGGAAGAACTCCACGACCGCCGTCGAGATCCCGCGGACCCACGCGTGGTCGGAGAGCCGCCCGAGCGCGAACACCGCCCCGAACACCAGGGCCAGTACCGCGCCGGCCGCGAACGCCCGCAGGGTGTTGCCCAGGCCCTCGAGCAGGGCGAGCTGGATGTTCTCGTAGAGGATCCACTCCCACACCGCGCCGTCGAACTGGCCGGTCGCGGCCAGCCGGACGATCACGAAGGCGAGCAGCGCCGCGACGACGACGACCGCGACGACGCCCAGGACGCCGTTGCGGGCCCGCGCCTTCGGGCCGGGGACGTCGAACAGGACGGCGGTCGGTGCACTCATCGGGCCCCCACTCGGACTCCGCCCGACGACGCCGCCCAGCGGCGCTCCAGCGAGCGCTGCAGCAGCGTCATCGGGGTGATCAGGACGATGAACCCGAGGGCCACCCAGAGCAGACCCACCAGGGTGGAGTAGCCCCGCTCGGAGAGCGTCGAGTAGATGCCGCCGGCCTCGACCACCGAGAACCCGGCCGCCACCGTCGTGTTCTTGATCAGGGCGATCTGCACGCTGGTCAGCGGCGGGACGACCGCCCGGATCGCCTGCGGGAGGATCACCAGGGTCAGCGACTGCCCGAACCCGAGCCCGAGCGCGCGGGCGGCCTCGGCCTGGCCGGGCGGCACGGTCGAGATCCCCGCGCGCACCGTCTCGCAGACGAACGCCGCGGTGTAGAGCGACAGGGCGACGACGGCGAGGGTGAAGTAGGAGAGGTCGACGATCTCCAGGCGCGGGAAGCCCAGCGCGAAGAAGAACATGACCAGGGTCAGCGGCGTGTTGCGCAGCAGCGTCACGTAGGCCGTGGCCGCGATCCGCATCGCGGGCACCGGGCTGACCCGCATGGCCGCGAGCACGGTGCCGAGGACCAGCGACGCGATCGCGGACAGCACGAACAGCTCGATCGTGCCGAGGAAGCGGGTGCCGAACTCGCCGAGGTTGTCGATCAGGACGTTCATGTCAGACCTCCGCTCGCGACGGGGCCCGGCTCGCACCGGGCCCCGTCGTCACCGAACGATCAGTACCGCTGGATCGCCGGCGGGGTGGCCGGCGTGCCCGACTTCCCGAGCGTCGCGTCGTAGATGCGCTGCCAGGTGCCGTCGGTCTCGGCCTGCTGGAGCAGGTCGTTCACCTTGTTGCGGAAGGCGACGTCGTCACGCGGGACGCCCACGCCGTAGGGCTCCTGCGAGAAGACCTGGCCCACGACCTTGAGCCGCTGCGGGTCCTGGGCGGCGAAGCCCTTGAGGATCGCGTCGTCGGTGGTGACGGCGTCGACCTGGCCCGCGATCAGCTGGTCCACGCACTGCGAGTAGTTCTGGAACTCGACCACGTTCTGCGGCTGGGTCAGGTTCTGCTGGCGCACGCGCTGGATCGGGGTGGAGCCGGTGACCGAGCAGACCCGCTTGTTCTGCAGGGTCGTGGGGCCGGTGATCGACGGGTCGTCGGCGCGGACGAGGAGGTCCTGGCCGGCGAGGTAGTAGGGCCCGGCGAAGCCGACGCGCTGCTTGCGGTTGTCGTTGATCGTGTACGTGCCGACGTAGTAGTCGACGTCGCCGCGGGAGATCGCGTCCTCGCGGGCGGCCGACGGGACGACCACGTAGTCGATGCGGTCGGCCGGGACGCCCAGGCCGGCGGCGATCATGCGGCCGATCTCGATGTCGAAGCCGGTGTACTGCCCCGTGGTCGGGTCCTGCACGCCGAGGCCGGGCTGGTCGTTCTTGACGCCCATCTTGATCCGGCCGGCCTGCTGGATCTTCGCGAAGGTCGCCGAGCCCGGCACCTGTACGTTCTGCGCGACCGGGTAGCTGAGCTGCTCCGTCGGAGCCGCTCCGGGTGCACCCTCGCGGCCGCAGCCGGCGAGGACGAGGGCGGCGAGGGCCACCAGGATGACGCCGACGCGTCTCATGTCCGTATCTCCTTAGTGGGTGAGGATCTTGCCGAGGAAGTCGCGCGCCCGGTCCGAGGAGGGGCGGGCGAAGAAGGCGTCCGGGGTGGAGTCCTCGACGATCTCGCCGTCGGCCATGAACACCACGCGGTGCGCGGCCCGCCGGGCGAAGCCCATCTCGTGCGTGACCACGACCATCGTCATGCCGTCGCGGGCGAGGTCGGCCATCACCTCGACGACCTCGCCGACCATCTCCGGGTCGAGCGCGGAGGTCGGCTCGTCGAAGAGCATGACCTTCGGGTCCATCGCGAGCGCCCGGGCGATCGCCACGCGCTGCTGCTGACCGCCGGACAGCTGGGCCGGGTACTTGGCGGCCTGGTTGCCGATGCCGACCCGGTCGAGCAGGGTCCTCGCCCGCTGCTCGGCGTCCGCCTTCGAGGTCCTGCGCACCTTGAGCGGCGCGAGCGTGACGTTCTCCAGGATGGTCTTGTGGGCGAACAGGTTGAACTGCTGGAACACCATCCCCACGTCGCTGCGCAGCGCGGCGAGGTCGCGGCCCTCCGCGGGCAGCGGCTTCCCGTCGATCTCGACCGTGCCCTCGTCGATCGGCTCCAGCCGGTTGATCGCGCGGCACAGCGTCGACTTGCCCGACCCCGACGGGCCGAGCACGACGACGACCTCTCCCGGAGCGATCTCCAGGTCGATCTCGCGCAGCACGTGGAGGTCCCCGAAGTGCTTGTTCACCCCGGCCAGGCGCACCATCGGCGTCATGAGTGGTCCTCCTCACATCGATGCGGGCCGGAGGTGAACTGTGCCCACGCCCCGCCGCGGCGACCAGGCCTCTTGAGGAAGGCTTAGGGTTGCCGTCACATGACCGGAACGAGGTGACGCGTGCGCATCCTGCTGGTGGAGGACGACGACCGCGTCGCCGCCGCCCTGCGCACCGCCCTCGGCCGCCAGCAGATCGAGGTGGAGCGCCTCGCGACCGGCCGCGACGTCGTCGCCCACCTCGCCGGGATCGACGTGGTGCTGCTCGACCTCGGCCTGCCCGACGTCGACGGCATCGACGTGTGCCGCCGGATCCGGGCGGCCGGCGACACCCCCGTGATCGTCGTGTCCGCCCGCGGCGAGGTCGACGACCGCATCCTCGGCCTGCACTCCGGCGCGGACGACTACCTGGTCAAGCCCTACGACGCGGGGGAGCTGCTGGCCCGCATCCACACCGTGCTGCGGCGCCGCCGCCCGGAGCCGGCCGCCGACGTCGTCGACCTCGGGCGCGGGCTGGTCGTGGACCTCGCCCGGCGGGAGGTCCGCGACGACGGGGCGGGAGGCTCCGCCCTGCCGCTGAGCCGCAAGGAGTTCGCGGTGCTCGCCCTGCTTGCGCGGGCGGACGGGGCGGTGTGCACCCGCGACCGGATCGTCGCGGAGGTGTGGGGCCGGACCTGGCCGGGCGCGAACCGCACGCTGGACGTCCACGTGGCCACGCTGCGCACCAAGGTGGGCCGCCCCGACCTCGTCGCGACGGTCCGCGGGGTCGGTTACCGCCTCAGCCGCTGAGCCCGTGCGCACCCGCCTGCTCGTCGTCGTGTCGGTCCTGGTGGTGGCCGTGGTGGTGGGCCTCGGGATCCCGCTCGCGATGTCGGCGGCGGCCGGCTCGACGGCGGAGGTGTTCACCGACCGGCTGGGCGACACCACCCGCTTCGCCGCGCTCGCGCAGCGCGCGGTCACCGACTCGGACACGACCGCGCTGGGCGCGGAGCTCGCCCGCTACGACCAGCTCTACGACGCCTCCGCCGCCGTGCTCGACCGCCAGGGCGACGTCCTGGTCGCCTCCCGGCCGGGAGCCCTGGCCGCCGCGCCCGACGACGACGCCCGCATCGCCCTCGCGCTCGCCGGCCGCCGCTCGCCGCCGGTCGACACGGTCTGGCCGTGGGACGCCCGCCCGATGCTCCTGGCGGAGCCGGTCCTGGTCGGCGGGGAGGTCCGCGGGGCGGCCGTCACCGTCTCGCCGACCGGCGCGCTGCGCACCGGCGTGCTGCTGGTCTGGGGCGGGCTCGCCCTCGCCGGCCTGGTCGCGCTCGCGGCGGCGGCGCTGGCCGCGCTGCCGCTCGTGCGGTGGATCCTGGCGCCGGTCGAGGAGCTGGACGCGGGGACCGCCCGGGTCGCCGCCGCCGTGCGCGCGGGCCGCCCGGCGGACCCGGTCGGTGGCGAGCGCGGCCCGCCGGAGCTGCGCCGCCTCACCCGCGACTTCGACGCAATGGCGGCCACCGTGAGCGCCACGCTGGAGGCGCAGCGGTCGTTCGTCGCGGACGCCGGGCACCAGCTGCGCAACCCGCTGACCGCGCTCCGGCTCCGGCTGGCGACCCACGCCGAGGACCTCGCGGACGCCCCGGTGCCCGACGAGGTCCGCGACGGCCCGGGCGTCGCGATCGAGGAGATCGACCGCCTCGCCGCGGTGCTCGATGCGCTGCTCGCGCTCGCCCGCACCGAGGGCCGCGTGGCCCCGCCGGTCGAGGTCGACCTCGACCGGGTCCTCGACGAGCGCGTCGCGACCTGGTCGGTGCTCGCCGACCACGCCGGCCTGGACCTGCACCGCGCCGGCGCCCGCGGCCTCGTCGTCCGCTCCGACCCGGTCACGGTCACGACCGTGCTGGACGCGGTCCTGGACAACGCCGTCAAGTACTCGCCCGCCGGGTCGACGATCGAGCTGACGACGAGCCGCGTCGAGGGCACCGTCGAGATCGGTGTCCGCGACCACGGGCCGGGGCTGCCCCCCGAGGAACTCGGGCACGCCACGGAGCGCTTCTGGCGCGCCGGTCCCGACGGCGGGTCCGGGCTCGGCCTGGCCATCGCGGCGCGCGGCGCGGAGCGGGCCGGTGCGGACCTGACGCTGGAGCTGCCCGAGGACGGCGGGCTGCGGGTCGTGCTGCGGTGGTTCCCGCCAGCACCGGCGGTCACGACCAGGGCTTGAGCGCCCGGTACGCCTCGGCCGCGCCGGCGTGCAGCGCCACCGGCTGCGTCCCGATGGCGGTGCGCGGGTCGACGGAGCGGCCCGCCGGGTCGGCGGCGACCAGGGCGTCGACGCGGTCGAGCAGCACGCGCGTCAGGTCGCGCGCGGTCGTGTCCGCCATCGCCGCCGTCACCAGCAGCACGTTGCGCACGGCCACCGTGGTGACCGGGTCGGGCAGGCCGTAGGTGCGCGCCGGGACCGTCGTGACGTCGTAGACGGGGTAGGCCCGCCGCAGGGCGTCGACCTCCGCGGTGAGGTCGAGCAGGCGCAGCGGGAGCGTCCGCGCCAGGTCCTCCACCCCCGCCGTCGGGACCCCGCCGGACCAGAGGAACGCGTCGATGCGGCCGGCGCGCAGCGCCTCGACCGACTCGCCCAGGCCCAGCTGCACCGCGGACAGGCCGGTCTCCGGGAACAGCCCCACCGTGGCCAGCAGCCGCGGCGCGATCACGAGCACCCCGGAGTTGGGGGCGCCCACGGAGACCCGCCGTCCCCGCAGGTCGGCCAGCCGGCGGATGTCGGAGGCCGCCGGGACGACGACGTGGATCGCGTCGTCGTGCATCCGCGCCAGGGCCTGCAGCGGCCGGTCGGGGCGGGCGCCGTCCACCGCGCCGTCGGCGGCCACGTCCAGGGCGCAGAAGGCGACGTCGGCGAGGCCCGACGCGAGCATGCCGACGTTGTCCACCGACCCCTGGCTGTCGAGCAGGGTGGTCGCCGCGCCGAGGTCGGAGCGCCACACGTCCACCAGCGCCGCCCCGAGCCGGTGGTAGACCCCGACCGGGTTGCCGCTCGCGAGCGCGACCGGTGTCCCGGCCGGGCCGCGGGTGCACGCGGCGGCCCCGAGCGCCAGGGCGCCCACGAGCGCCGCGCGTCGGCCGAGGACGGGGTCCACCCGGACATCGTCGCAGCTACCGCGCCTACCCTGGGGACCGATGAACGGCGCCAGGACCTTCGCCATCCGCACCCACGGATGCCAGATGAACGTGCACGACTCCGAGCGCCTGGCGGGCGTCCTCGTCGAGGCCGGCTGGGAGCCGGCGCCGGAGGGGCAGGCCGTCGAGGACGCCGACCTGGTCGTGTTCAACACCTGCGCGGTCCGCGAGAACGCGGACAACAAGCTCTACGGCCAGCTCGGGCGTCTCGCGCCGGTGAAGGCGGCGCGCCCGGACCAGCAGATCGCGGTCGGCGGCTGCCTCGCGCAGAAGGACCGCAGCACCGTCACGTCGAGGGCGCCGTGGGTGGACGTCGTGTTCGGCACGCACAACGTCGGGTCGCTCCCGGCGCTGCTCGAGCGCGCCCGGCACAACGGCGAGGCGCAGGTCGAGATCCTCGAGGCGCTCGAGACGTTCCCGTCGCACCTGCCCGCCCGCCGGGACTCGGCCTACTCGGGCTGGGTGTCGATCTCGGTCGGCTGCAACAACACGTGCACGTTCTGCATCGTGCCGTCGCTGCGCGGCAAGGAGGTCGACCGCCGTCCCGGTGAGATCCTCGGCGAGATAGCGATGTTGGTCGACGACGGAGTCCTCGAGGTGACCCTGCTCGGCCAGAACGTCAACGCCTACGGGGTGGGCTTCGAGGACCGGGCCACCGGCCGCACCGCGTTCGCGGACCTGCTCCGGGCCTGCGGCGACGTCGAGGGGCTGGAGCGGGTGCGCTTCACCAGCCCGCACCCGCGGGACTTCACCTCCGACGTCATCACCGCGATGGCCGAGACGCCGAACGTCTGCCCGCAGCTGCACATGCCGCTGCAGTCCGGGTCGGACCGCGTGCTCAAGGCGATGCGGCGCTCCTACCGGGCGCGGCGCTACCTCGACATCGTCGCCGAGGTCCGCGAGGCGATGCCCGACGCGGCGCTGACCACGGACATCATCGTGGGCTTCCCGGGCGAGACCGAGGAGGACTTCGCCGAGACGCTGCGCGTGGTCGAGGAGTCCCGGTTCTCCCAGGCGTTCACCTTCCAGTACTCGCCCCGCCCCGGGACCCCGGCCGCGACGCTGCCCGACCAGGTGCCCAAGCAGGTCGTCCAGGACCGCTACGAGCGGCTGGTCGCGCTGCAGGAGGAGATGTCGTTGGCCGGCAACCGCGAGCAGGTCGGGCGCGAGCTCGAGCTGCTCGTCGCGACCGGTGAGGGGCGCAAGGACGCCGCGACCCGACGGATGTCCGGGCGCGCGCGCGACGGCCGGCTCGTGCACTTCACCCCGACCGGGGTCGCGGAGGAGATCCGCCCGGGCGACGTCGTCACCGTCCGCGCCACGTACGGCGCACCGCACCACGTGGTCGCCGACGGCGACGTCCTGCACCACCGCCGCACCCGCGCCGGCGACGCCCACGAGGCGGGCACCCGCCCGACGACCCCGCGCGTCGGGTTGGGGCTGCCGGCGATGGGGAAGCCGGAGCCGTTGCCCGCCACCTCGGGATGCGGCGTCGAGAACAGCACCGTCGGGAGCCCCGCGTGAACCCCTTCGACCACGACACCGAGACCGAGGCGCAGCCCGCCCGCCCCTCCATCTCCCGCGAGGTCGACTTCGGGCCCCAGGTGCTCGTCGTCGCGATCGCGATCTTCGTGCTGCTCGTCGCGGCGATCCTGCGCTGGACCGCGTCCGGCGCCACCGGATGGCAGGTCGTCGCCGGGGACCCGGGGGTCACGGCCCTGCCGCGGCTGTTCTCGGTCCTCGCCCTCGTGTTCGGCGTCGCGGCGTCGGTCGCCTCGGTGATGACCCGCCGCTGGGTCGTCGTGTTCGTGACGGCGGCCGGCTGCGCCGTCACCTCGGTGACCGGCGTGTGGGCGGTGTGGTCGCAGAACACCGTGCCCGGCGGCGGTCCCGGGTTCGGGCTCGTCCTGGCGCTGCTCGCGATGGTGGTGCTCACCGGCCGCTGGGCGGGCTGGGCGTTCTCCCGCACCTGACAGCCCGTTGACGGATTGTTGAACGATCCTTACGTTGGGCGGATGACGGTCCCGGAGGAGAACGACACGTCGACGCCGAAGGTCGACGTCAAGCGGACGTTCGCCGTCGCGGGCGCCATGTTCCTCATGGCGATGTCCGCCGCCGGGCCGGGGTTCATCTCCCAGACCGGCACCTTCACCGCGCAGTACGGCGCGTCGTTCGCGGCGGCGATCGTCGCCAGCGTGCTCATCGACGTCGCGATCCAGCTGAACGTCTGGCGCATCATCGGCCTCTCCGGGATGCGGGCGCAGGACCTCGCCAACCGCGTGGTGCCGTACTCCGGGCACGTGCTCGCGTTCCTCGTGGTGGTCGGCGGGCTGGTGTTCGGCATCGGCAACATCAGCGCCGCGGGCCTGGGCCTGCACGACGTGTTCGGTCTCGACATCCGCATCGGTGCCGTGATCAGCGCGGTCCTCGCGATCGCGATCTTCAACTATAGGGCGCTCGAGGGCACGATCGACCGCGCGGTCCTGGTGCTCGGCGTGCTCAAGATCGGGCTGATCGCGGTCGTCGCGGTCGTCACCGCGCCGCCGGTCGGCGAGGCCGCGCTGCGCACCGTCGCGCCGGTCGGGCTGGACTTCCTGCCGGTGCTGACGCTGATCGGGGGCACGGTCGGCGGCTACATCACCTATGCGGGTGCGCACCGGCTGATCGAGTCCGGGACGACGGGGCCGGAGAACCTGCGCACGATCAGCCGCGGCTCGGTCAACGGCATTCTCGTCACCGGCGTGCTGCGCATCCTGCTGTTCCTGGGCATCCTCGGCGCGGTGGCGGCCGGGGCCCAGCTCTCGCGGACCGACCCGGCGGGCTCGGCCTTCGAGTTCGCCCTCGGGCCGGTCGGGCTGGTGCTCTTCGGCGTCGTCCTGTGGACCGCCGGCATGACCTCCACGATCGGCGCGTCGTTCACCTCGGCGACGTTCCTGCGCACCCTGTCCGGGTTCGTGGACCGGCGCTTCAACCTGACGATCTCGGCCTTCATCACCGTCTGCACGATCGCGTTCCTGCTGCTCGGGCAGGCCCCGTCCGCGCTGCTGGTGTTCGCCGGCGCCTTCAACGGGCTGATCCTGCCGTTCGGGCTCGCGCTGCTGCTGTGGATCGGCTGGCGCCGCCGCGACCTGCTCGCCGGTCTGCGCCAACCGGCCTGGCTGCTGGTGATCGGCGCGATCGCGTTCGTGTTCACCGTCGTGGCGGGCGTGCAGTCGGTCGCGAGGATCCCCACCATCTTCCAGTGATGCGCACCCTCCGGCCCTGCGGCGACACCGGCCTGCTCGTCGAGCTGGACTCGCTCGAGGACGTCCTCGCCCTGCACGCGGCCCTGGCCGCGGACCCGCCGCCCGGCGCGGTCGACCTCGTCCCCGCGGCGCGCACGGTGCTGGTGCGCGTCGCGTCGGCCGCCGACCTGGCGTCGGTGGCGGACGACCTGCGCACGCGGGAGGGCCGGCAGGTCGACCGCAGGCAGGAGGCGGGCGTCGTCGAGATCGCCGTGACCTACGACGGCGAGGACCTCGACGACGTCGCCCGGCACACCGGCCTGGACCGCGACGCCGTCGTCGAGGCGCACACGGGGCAGCTCTGGACGGTGGCCTTCGCCGGCTTCACCCCCGGGTTCGGCTACCTGGTCGGGTCCGACGACCGGCTGCACGTGCCGCGGCGCGAGTCGTCGCGGACCCGGGTGCCGGGCGGCGCGGTCGGCCTCGCGGGGGAGTTCAGCGGCGTCTACCCGCGGTCCTCGCCCGGCGGCTGGCAGCTGATCGGCCGCACCGACCACGTGCTGTGGGACCTCGACCACGACCCGCCCGCCGTCCTCGTCCCGGGCGCCCGCATCCGGTTCGTGGTCGCGTGAGGGTGCTCGCGACCGGTCCGCGCACCACGGTCCAGGACGTCGCCGGACGGCCCGGCCGCGCCGACCTCGGCGTCGGCGTGTCCGGGGCGGCGGACCGCCGCGCCCTGGCGCTCGCGAACCGGCTCGTCGGCAACCCGGCCGACGCCGCGGGCCTCGAGGTCACCCTCGGCGGCTTCGCCGCGACCTTCCCGACGACGGGGGTGGTCGCGGTGACGGGGGCGCCGGCGCCGGTCTGGGTCGGCGGACGCGCCGCGGACCCGTTCCGCCCCGTCGTCGTGCCCGCAGGGTCGGAGCTGCGCCTCGGGACGCCGTCGACCGGCCTGCGCACCTACGTGGCCGTGCGCGGCGGGATCGCGGTCGAGCCGGTGCTGGGGAGCCGCTCGACCGACGTCGTCGCCGGCCTGGGTCCCGCCGTCGTGGCCGAGGACGACGAGGTCCCGGTCGGCCCGGAGCCCGCCGACCCGGTGCCGTGGGTCGACCTCGCCCCGCCGCCCCGCACGGACGGGGTGCTGCGCGTCGTCCTGGGGCCCCGCGACGACTGGTTCGCCGACCCGGCGGCCCTCCTGCGGACCACGTGGACCGTGACCGGGGACGCCGACCGCGTCGGGTTCCGGCTGGACGGCCCGGAGCTCGCCCGGGCCGAGGGGTACGCCGCGGCCGAGCTGCCCAGCGAGGGCGTCGTCCGGGGCAGCGTGCAGGTGCCGCCGTCGGGCCGGCCCACGGTGTTCCTCGCGGACCACCCGGTGACCGGGGGCTACCCGGTGATCGGTGTGGTGCTCGACGCGGACACCGACGTCGCGGGTCAGCTCCGACCGGGGGAGACGGTCCGGTTCCGGGCCGAACCGGCGGCCGTGCCCGCGACGAACCGCCGGACGTGACCCACGACGGCGAGCGGCCGCTGGACGCCCGGGAGCAGGACGAGTTCGAGGCGATCCTGTCCGGCTACCGCCGCACCGCCCGGCGCCCGGGGGACGCGCCGACCCTCGGCCGGGTGCTCGCGGTGCTCTGGGGGGCCGTGGCGGTCGCGGTGGCGACGGCCCTGCTGCCGCACCCGTACAACCTGTGGCTGCCCGTCGCGGTGCTGGCGCTGGTCGCGGGCCTCGCGCTGGCGCGCGGAGTGGCCGAGTCCGCACGTTAGGGCCGGAGAACCCCGGGTAGCCCTCGTTCCGTGACCTCCGCGATTCTCTTCGGCTCGATCTCGACCGTCGTCGACACCTCCGAACTGCAGCGACAGGCCTTCAACCGTGCGTTCGCCGAGCACGGCCTGAGCTGGGAGTGGGACCGCGACGAGTACCTCTCGATGTTGCAGAGCAACGGCGGCGCCGACCGCGTCGCCGACTACGCGAAGCAGCGCGGCGAGCAGGTGGACGCCGCCGCCGTGCACGCCACCAAGTCGGCGATCTTCCAGCAGTCCCTCGCCGACGGGCCGACCGAGCCGCGGCCGGGCGTCGTCGACGTCGTCCGCGGCGCAAAGGAGTCCGGCCTGAAGCTGGGCCTCGTCACGACGACGAGCCGGGACAACGTCCGCGCGCTGCTGGCCGCCCTGGAGCCGGACATCCGCGAGGCCGACTTCGACGTCGTCGAGGACACCTCGCGCGTGCAGAACGTCAAGCCCGACCCCGAGGCCTACCGCACCGCGCTGCGCGAGCTGGGGATCGAGCCGGGCGACGCCGTCGCGATCGAGGACAACGTCGGCGGTGTGCGGTCGGCCAAGGACGCCGGCATCACGACCGTGGCGTTCCCCAACGCCAACACCGCGGGACACGACTTCGCCGCGGCCGACACGCGCGTCGACGCGCTGAACCTCGCCGAGCTGCGCGCCCTGGCGTAGGTCGGAGGACCCCCTCCGGCCCCGCGGCCCGGCCAGGCGCCGGGCCGCCCTCCGACCTGCCCGAACCACCCAGGAGCCCACGCCATGGCCGCCCCGCAGCCGACTCCCCAGCCCACGCTGACCGCCACCGACACCGCCTTCCACGTCGAGGCCTACGAGAAGATCGACTACTCGCTGGTGTACGTCGACGGCGTCTTCGACCCCGCGAACACCCAGCTCGCCGACACCTACCGGCCCTACGGGCGCGCCCTGATGATCGTGGACCGCACGGTGCACGAGCTCTACGGCGAGCAGATGCAGGCCTACTTCGACCACCACGGCCTCGAGCTCACGACCTTCCCGGTCCTGATCCGCGAGCCGGACAAGACGCTGCGCACCGTCGAGACGATCGTCGACGCGTTCGGGGAGTTCGGGCTCAACCGGACCGAGCCGGTGCTCGTCGTCGGTGGCGGCCTGATCACCGACGTCACCGGCACCGCCTGCTCGATGTTCCGGCGCTCGACGCCATACATCCGCATCCCGACGACGCTGATCGGCCTGATCGACGCCTCGGTCGCGATCAAGGTCGCGGTGAACCATGGGAAGAACAAGAACCGCCTCGGGGCGTTCCACGCCTCGCAGCAGGTGATCCTCGACTTCTCGTTCCTGCGGACGCTGCCGGTCGACCAGGTCCGCAACGGGATGGCGGAGCTGGTGAAGATCTCGACGGTCGGGAACGCCGGCATCTTCGAGCTGCTCGAGAAGTACGGCGAGGACCTGCTGCACACCCGCTTCGGCCACCTCGACGGCACGCCGGAGCTGCGCGAGATCGCCCACCGGCTGACCTACGACGCGATCCGCACCATGCTCGAGCTCGAGGTGCCCAACCTCTGGGAGCTCGACCTCGACCGCGTCATCGCGTTCGGCCACACCTGGAGCCCGACGATCGAGCTCACGCCCGAGCTGCCCTACTTCCACGGGCACGCGATCTCGATCGACATGGCGCTGTCCACGACGCTCGCCGAGCGCCGCGGGTACATATCGGTCAGCGAGCGCGACCGCATCTTCTGGCTGGTGAGCCGGATCGGCCTGACCCTGACCAGCCCGTACCTCACGCCGGAGCTGCTCGCGAAGGCCACGGACTCCATCACCCAGACCCGCAACGGGCAGCTGCGCGCGGCGGTCCCGCGGCCGATCGGGACGTGCTTCTTCATCAACGACCTCACGGCCGACGAGCTGACCGAGACCGTCGAGACGCACCAGCGCGTCGTGCAGTCCTACCCGCGCCAGGGCGAGGGCGAGGACATGTTCGTCGTGCCGGGCGAGGCCTGATGAAGACCGCCCCGGGCGCGGCGCGGCCGGTCACGCCCACGTCGATCCTGGCGGTCCGCCTCTCCGCGCTCGTGGAGCGGGCGGCCGGGTCGGGGCTCGAGGACGAGCTGCGCGCGGTGCGCGACCTCGCCGTCGGGCTGGACCCGTACGTCGAGTCGATGACCTCGCCGTCGTCGGAGGCGCTGGACCGCCTGGCCGCCGCCACCGCGGCGCACGACTGGCGGGACGCGTCCGGGGCCCTCGAGCAGGAGATGCTCTCCGGGCACGTCGAGGGGCGGTTCCTCGCGATGCTCGCGCACGCGACGGGCGCCCGGCGGGTGCTCGAGGTCGGGATGTTCACCGGCTACTCGGCGCTCGCCCTCGCGGAGGCCCTTCCCGACGACGGGTCCGTGGTCGCCCTGGAGCTGGACGCCTCGGTGGCGGCGTTCGCCGAGGACCAGTTCGCCGGGTCGGCGGCGGGCCGGCGGATCGACGTCCGGGTCGGTCCGGCCGCGGACTCGTTGGCGGCGCTGGCCGGCGACCGGTTCGACCTCATCTTCGTCGACGCCGACAAGGCGGGCTACGCCGACTACCTGGAGACGATCCTGACGACGGGTCTGCTCGCCCCGGGC
The DNA here is from genome assembly GCF_037401875.1 of Actinomycetospora aurantiaca. Taxonomy (NCBI): domain Bacteria; kingdom Bacillati; phylum Actinomycetota; class Actinomycetes; order Pseudonocardiales; family Pseudonocardiaceae; genus Actinomycetospora; species Actinomycetospora aurantiaca. The sequence goes on from NZ_JBBEGN010000003.1 coordinate 328,278, forward strand.
GGCTTGATCTGCGTGGACAACACCCTGATGCAGGGGCAGCCGTGGGCGGGGCCGGACACGGCGAACGGCCGGGCCATCGCCGACTTCAACGCCGCGGTGGCGGCGGACCCGCGGGTGGAGCAGGTCGTGGTGCCGCTGCGCGACGGCATCACGCTGATCCGGGTCGTCTGATGCACCGGGTGCTGCGCACGCTCGGCATGCAGGCGCTGCTCGCCGCGGCGCTGCCGGCGAACCTCGCGGTGACGGCCGGCTCGCTGGCGTGGGGCGCCGTCGTCGGGACGCCCGACCGGGAGCGCCCGGAGCGGCCGCGCACCGTCATGATCAGCGGCGGGAAGATGACGAAGGCGCTCGCGCTGGCGCGGGCGTTCCACGCCGCGGGGCACCGGGTCGTGCTGGTGGAGGCAGCGAAGTACCGGTTCACCGGGCACCGGTTCTCGAGGGCGGTGGACGCGTTCCACGTGGTGCCGCCGCCGGACTCCCCGCGCTACGCCGACGCACTCGTCGACGTGGTGCGTGCTGAGGGCGTCGACGTGTACGTCCCGGTGTGCAGCCCGGCGTCGAGCTGGTACGACGCGCTGGCGAAGCCGCTGCTGGAGCAGTACTGCGAGGTCGTGCACGGCGACGCCGAGGCGATCGGCACCGTGGACGACAAGGGCGCGTTCGCGACGGCGGCCCGCGAGGCCGGCCTGGGGGTGCCGGACACGCACCGCGTGACCTCGGCGGACTCCGTCGCGTCGTTCGACTTCCCGCCGCACGCGACGTACGTGCTCAAGTCGATCCCCTACGACGCGGTGAACCGGCTGGACCTGACGCCGTTGCCGCGGGGGTCGGTCGACGAGACCCGGGCGTTCGCGGCGTCGAAGCCGATGTCCGAGGACCGCCCGTGGATCCTGCAGGAATTCGTGCCGGGTACCGAGTACTGCACGCACGGCACCGCGCGGGACGGCGTGCTGACCGTGTACTGCTGCTGCGAGTCGTCGGCGTTCCAGCTCAACTACGCCCACGTCGACGTCCCGGAGATCGAGGCGTGGGTGACGCGCTTCGTCGCCGACAAGAAGCTGACCGGGCAGTACTCGTTCGACTTCATCGTGGCGCGGGACGGCGCGGTCCGTGCCATCGAGTGCAACCCGCGCACGCACTCGGCGATCACGATGTTCTACGACCAGGGCCCCGCGCTGGCGTCGGCCTATCTGTCCGACGACGGCGGGACGCTGCGGCCCACGCCGGAGAGCCGGCCGACGTACTGGCTCTACCAGGAGCTGTGGCGGCTGCTGACCGACCCGGCGTCGGTGGGGGAGCGGCTGCGGACCCTGTGGGAGGGCACCGACGCGATCTTCTCCGTGCACGACCCGCTGCCGTTCCTACTGGTGCACCACCTGCAGATCCCGTCGCTGCTCTGGGCGAACCTCCTCGCGGGCCGGGATTGGGTGAAGATCGACGTCAACATCGGCAAGCTCGTGGAGCCGGGCGGTGACTAGGACGATCCACCTGGTGGGGTCGCCCACCGACGAGTTCTTCGCCGACCTGTCCCGGCTCTATGCGCGGGGCGCGCTCGCGGCCGTGGGGTCGCCGGACGACGTCGTCGCCCACGTGTCGCCGGACGGCCGGTGGTCGTTCCCGCGGGATCTGTCCCCGGAGTCGCTGGCGGCCGCACCGTCGGTGGACCTGGCCGGAGCCGTCGCGCACCTGGCCGGGACGGCGCCCGACGTCATGCTGCCGCAGATGTTCTGCCCGGCCGGGATGACGTCGTACCGGGCACTGTTCGACGTGCTGCGCGTGCCGTACGTCGGGAACCCGCCCGAGGTCATGGCGGCGTCGATGGACAAGCCGCGGGCGAACGCGCTGGTCGGGGCGGCGGGCGTGGACGTGCCGGAGTCGGAGGTGCTGGTGCCGGGGGAGTCGCCCCGCCTCGCGCCACCCGTCGTCGTGAAGCCGGCCGACGCCGACAACTCCGTCGGGACGACGCTCGTGCGTGCGGCCGGGCAGTACCCGGACGCGCTGGCGGCGGCGTTCGAACACTCGGACCGGGCGCTGGTGCAGCGGTTCGTGCCGGCCGGGCGGGAGGTGCGCTGCGGCGTGCTGGACCGCGGGCAGGGGCTCGAGTGCCTGCCGCTCGAGGAGTACCCGGTGGGCGACCTCGCCCCGATCCGCGGGCAGGCCGACAAGCTCGCCCGGAACGACTCGGGCGACCTCGGTCTCGTCGCGAAGGGGGAGGGTCGGGCGTGGATCGTGGATCCGTCCGACCCCGTCGTCGACGCCGTGTGGGCGGCGTCGCGGCTCTGCTACGCGGCGCTGGGGTGCCGGGACTACGGGCTGTTCGACTTCCGGATCGACCCCGACGGCCGGCCCTGGTTCCTGGAGGCCGGCCCGTACTGCTCGTTCTCGCCGTCGAGCGTTGTCGCGGTGATGGCCGCAGCGGCGGGGATCGAGCTGCCGGCCCTGTACTCGGACCTGGTCGCGCGAGCGGTCGGACGGCGGTCGTGATCCGTCCCCTCGTGCTGGGCGTGGTGCGGCGGGGCGACGAGCTACTGGTGCTCGAGGGACACGACTCCGTGAAGCAGCAGACCTTCTACCGGCTCCTCGGCGGGGGCATCGAGTTCGGGGAGCTCTCCGAGCAGGCGCTGCACCGCGAGTTCCGCGAGGAGCTCGGGGTGGAGCTGACCGACGTGGCGCGTTGTGGCGTGCTGGAGAACGTCTTCGAGTACGAGGGCGTCCCGGGGCACGAGATCGTGGTGCTCTACACCGCGTCGATCGCCGACCCGGGCTTCTACGAGCGTGCCGACCCGGGACCGGTCCTCGACACGGGCACGCCCGTGCGGTGGTTGCCGCTCGCCGATGTCGTGGCGGGACGGGCCGTCCTCTACCCCGACGGCCTGGTGGACCTGATCGCTCGTTAGAAGGGTGGGTCGTCGTCCTCCTCGGGCGGGGGTGTGGCGGCTCGTCGGGTGGGGCGGGTGGCCAGGAGGAATTCGTCGGTGGGTCGGTGGGGGTCGAGCAGTGCTGCGGGGATGGGGCTGTGGGGTGCGACGGGGTCGGGGAGTGGGCGGACGACGCGGCTCGCGGTGTGGTGGACGGTTCCGGTGGGGTCGGTGATCTGGAAGCGGCCGGGTTCGGGTTGCTCGTAGAGCCACCGCGCGAGGTGTTTGGCGCGGTGGTCGGCCTTGCAGAGGTTGGCGAGGCCCTGGGCGCGGGTGCGGCCGCCGTGGTGCCAGTCGAGGGTGTGGTCGTGTTCGCAGCGCTTCGCGAGCACCGAGCAGCCGGGGGCGATGCAGGTGGGGTCGCGGGCGTCGATCCAGCGGGCGAGGGCAGCGCCGGGCAGGCGGCGGTCGGCGTCCCGGTCGGTGGTGGCGGGGTGTTCGTGGGGTGGACGGTCGCGGGAGCGGTGGTAGGCGGCGAGCAGGCCGGCGAGCCACGGCTCGTCCTGTTGTGTGTGGCCGAGGGCGTCGAGCAGTGCCGCCGGGGCGGTGATTTGGACGGTGCGTCGGCGGTGGCGGGGGTGGCGCGCGGCGTCGGGTGGGGCGCGCAGGCCGAGGAGGTGTTGGAGGCGGCCGTGGTGGTCGTGGACGAGGATCTGCCAGGTGGCGGCGCCGAGTTCGCGGGCGCGGCGGTGGGCGATCTCGGGGAGGGTGCCGCCGAGTCCGGGGAGTTCGGCGGGGTGTCGGTCGTGGCCGAGCAGGGTCGACAGGCGGATCCGTAGCGCGACCTCGGCCGGGTAGGGCTCGACGACCGGCTCGCGGGCCGGCTCATCGGCGCGTGAGCGGTCCGGTGCGGGCCCTGTGGCAGCAGAGCCTTTTCGTCTCGACCGGTCCGGCTGGTCGCCGGCGGGGTCGCCGTCGGGTCGGTGGCCGTGCGGGCCGTCATCGGGTGTCGGGCCGGTCGGTCCGTCAGGCCCGTCAGGCCCGTTGGGGCCGTTGGCATTCGGGCCGCTGTCCGGGTCGTCGGGGCCCTCGTCGGGACCGTCGGGCCCGTTGGGCCCGTCGTCGTGCGGACCGTCACCGGGCCCGTTGTCGTGCGGACTGTCATCGGGCCCGTCGTCGGGGCGGCCGCTGCAGAATTCGGTGACGATGGCGTCGGTGATGGCGGGGTCGTCGAGGCCGGTCAGGGTGCCGTCGAGCAGGCGGGTGAAGATGCGCGCGGAGATGAACCCGACGCCGAGGTCGGCGCCGAGGTCGGCCATGCGGGCCTGGACGCGGTGGGCGAGGGCGTCGAGGTGGGCTTTGGCGTCCTGGGCGAGGTCGGGGGGCAGGTCGTAGCCGACGAGGTCGACCGCGCCCGACGGGGAGGGTCGGGCCGCAACCCGTGCGCGGGCGACGGCGGCGGCGAGCCGGCCGGCGGCCCACGCCGGGTCGAGGGCGCGGGCGACTTCGAGGATGCGTTCGCGCAGGGCCTGGTAGGCCAGGCCGGGGGCTTCGGGGAGCACGATGCGTACGACTTCGGTGATCTGGTTGTCATCGAGGCCTTCGGTGGCGGCGTCGAAGATCGCGGCTTTGCGTTCCTCCAACTCCCCGGAGTGCATGGCGGCGCCGAGGGCGGGTTGGGCGTCGTGAACGAAGCAGGCCAGCCCGTAGCGCGCGGAGGCGGTGACCGCGGACCAGCCGAGGTTGGCCGCGGCGATGCGGGGGGCGAAGCCGTCGTCGTACACGCGGCGGCAGTCGTCGGCGCGGGAGCGGCAGGCCTGGCGGATGGCGTCGAGCAGGACGGCGTCGTCGTGGTTGCGTTGCCGGAAGGTGGCGCGCATCCAGGCCGCGACCTGTTGGCCGGGCAGCTCGGCCACCTCGACCGCGGCCAGGGCGACCGCGAGTTCCGGGCCGGCGGGGATGCCCGCGAACGGGTCCCCGCCGGGGGTCTCAGTCTCCAGCACTGCGGCCACGATTCGAACACTAGTACGGAGGTCCGACAGTCACGGCCCGTCGAACAGTGCCGCTTCCTCCGGCCCGGGCCGTTCGAACTGCTCGACCCACCGGTCGAGGCGGGCGCGCGTGATCGGTTCCCGGTCCCAGGGCGGCTCGGCGTTGCGGGCCTCGATCCGGCACCAGAGCTCGTCGACGGGCGCGTCCGTGACATGGAGCTCGACCCGCACGCCGAGGGATCGGGCCCTGCTCAGGAGCTCGTCCCGCTCGAGCCGGGTCCACAGCGGGAGCTCGCGGAGGACGTCCTGCGGCTCGATCGCAGTGTCGTCAGCCGGGCAGACCGCAGGTCAGCATCAGCGTCGCCGCCGTCCGGGTGGTGCCCACGGATCGACGATGTCAGACCCCCGGGGCATGGTGGGCGCCATGGTCGACTTCCCGGTCCTGCGCCAGACCGTGCTCGACGCCGTGGACGCCCGCGGGATCGCCGAGTTCTACCGCCGGCTCCTCGGCCTGCGCTACCGCATCGGCGACGAGCCGCCGACCGACGGAGCACCCGACCGGCAGGCCACCGAGTGGCTCGCGTTGCGCGACGCGCACGGGATGCCGGTGCTGGCCGTCCAGCCGGTCGAGACGCTCCCTCCGGTCGACTGGCCCCACGGGTACCAGCGGGTGCACCTGGACCTCACGGTGCCCACCACGCCCGACCTGGAGCGCCAGCACGCGCGCGCCCTCGACCTCGGCGCGACCATGCTCCTGGACCGGTCCGACGACGAGCACGAACCGCTCTACGTGTACGCCGACCCGGCGGGGCACCCGTTCTGCATCTTCGTGGCGCCCGGCACGCCCGACGACGGGCACTAGCCCGTCGCGCGCTCCGCCGCCGCGAGCCACTCGCGCCACGTCTGTGCCTGCTGGTCGGCTTCCTTCGCCCGACGCTCGTCGCCGGCCGCGCGGGCCTTGGCCGCCTGGGCCTCGTAGGACGCGACCCGCTCGCGGAACTGCCCGACGCGGGCCTCCTTCTCCGGGTCGGTGCGCGACCAACGCTTGTCGACGGCCGCGCGCACGCGGTCCTCGATCTCCTTGAGCCGGTTCTGGAACTCGCGCACCCGCTCCCGGGGGACCTTGCCGATCTCGTCCCACCGCTCCTGCAGCGACCGCAGGGCGGAGCGGGCCGCGTCGGTGTCGGAGAGGTCGATCGCCGCGCCCTCCTTGAGGAGCGCCTCCTTGGCGGTCGCGTTCTGGGTGAACTCGGCGTCGCGGGCGTCGAAGGTCGCGGAGCGGCGGGAGAAGAAGGCGTCCTGCGCGCCGCGGAAACGGGCCCACAGGGCGTCGTCGGCGTCCTTGGACGTCCGCCCGGCCGCCTTCCACTCCGTCATGAGCTCCTTGTAGCGCCCGGCGGTCGCCCCCCAGTCGTCCGAGGACTGCAGCGACTCCGCCTCGACGACCAGCTCCTCCTTGCGGGCCTTGGCGGTCGCGCGGGCGCGGTCGAGCTCGGCGAAGTGCGCCCCCCGACGGCGGGTGAACGTCTCGCGGGCCTTCGCGAATCGCTTCCACAGCGCGTCGTCGGTCTTGCGGTCGATCCCGCGGACCGTCTTCCACTCCTCGAGCATCGCCGAGAAGCGGTCGCCGGCGTGCTTCCAGCGGGTGGTCTCCTCGGCGAGGGTCTCCGCCTCGCCGATCAGGGCCTCCTTGCGGGCCACGGCCTGCTCGCGGGCGCCCGCCTTCGCGGACTTCTCCGCCTTGCCGGCCTGCTCGGCGGCCCCGATGACGGCGTCGAGGCGCACGACGAGGCCGGGCAGGTCCCCGACGACGGACGCGACGTCCAGCCGCTCGCGCAGCACCGTCGCGCTGCGCAGGACCCCCGCGGCGTCACGGCCGGAGCTCAGCCGGCGGACGAGCAGGTCGGCCTCGGTGCGCAGGTCGTCGAAACGGCGCGCGTAGTGCGCGAGGCCCTCCGTGGCGTCCCCGGCCTGCCACGAGCCGACGGCGCGCTCGCCCTCGGGGGCGACGGTGTAGACGGTGCCGTCGGAGTCGACCCGGCCCCACTGCGCGGGGTCGTCGGTCGCGGCGGGCACGGTCGGCAGCTCGGCGACGTCGGACGCCGGAGCGGCCGGGGTCGGCTCGGGGGTGCCCTCGGCGGACGTTCCCGACGACGGGTCGGCCGCGGCCGGGCCCGGTCCAGGGGCGGGCACCGGGGGCGCGGGGGTGTCGTCGACCGCGTCGAGCCCGTCGGCCGGAGCCGGGTCCGGGTCGGGTGCCGTGGCGGCGGGAGACCCGGAGACCGGCTCCTCGGGCGTCTCGGGCGTCTCGGACGTCACGGTCTCCGCAGTCCCGGCATCCTCCGGGTCTGCGGCGTCCTCCGGGTCCGGCGCGGTCGCCGCCGGCGAGGCCGCGACCAGCTCGTCCGGTGCCACGTCGGTCGCGCCGGCGGACTGCGGTTCGTCGGCCGGAGCCGGGTCCGGGTCGGGTGCCGTGGCGGCGGGGGAGGCGGAGACGGGCTCCTCGAGCGTCCCGTCGATGGTCGGCTGCTGCTCCGTCACGTCGTCCGTCACGTCGTCCGTCGCCCCGTCCGCTGTCGGGACCGCGCCGGCCACCCCGTTGGCCTGCTCGTCGGCCATGCGCCGCACACCTCCCGCTCGATCGTCCGGGCATTCAAACAGCAATCCCGGCGGTGCCGCACCCCCGACCTGCGACGACCCGGACCCGGCGACCCCACCCGCCCCACGACCGCACACCGACCCCACGGGACCATGGCCTCGATGACCAGGCCGATCGCGCTCGTGGGGCCCACCGCCACGGGCAAGTCCGACCTGGCGCTGGAGCTGGCCCTGCGCCGGGACGGCGAGGTGGTCAACACCGACGCCATGCAGCTCTACCGGGGGATGGACGTCGGGACGGCCAAGCTGCCGGCCGCCGAGCGTCGCGGGGTCCCGCACCACCTGCTCGACGTCCTCGAGGTCACCGAGACGGCCAGCGTGGCGGCCTACCAGCGCGACGCACGGGCGGCCCTCGACGCGATCCGCCGTCGGGAACGGACCCCGATCGCGGTGGGCGGGTCGGGCCTCTACGTCCAGGCCCTCCTCGACGACCTCGACTTCCCCGGGACCGACCCGGCGGTGCGGGCGCGGCTGGAGGGCGAGCTGGCCGAGGTCGGCCCGGGCGCGCTGCACGACCGGCTGGCCCGCGTCGACCGCGAGGCCGCGGCGACCATCCTGCCCGGCAACGGACGCCGGATCGTGCGGGCGCTCGAGGTCGTCGAGATCACCGGCCGGCCCTTCGCGGCGAGCCTCCCGCGTCCCGGCCGTCCGCGGCACGACGCCCTGCTCGTCGGCCTCGACCGCGACACCGCCGCGCTGGACGCCCGGATCGAGGAGCGGGTGGACGCGATGTTCGACGCCGGGCTCGTCGACGAGGTGCGCGCGCTCGTCGCACGCGGGTTGCGGGAGGGCGAGACGGCCTCGCGCGCGGTCGGGTACAAGGAGATCCTGGAGTTCCCCGACGACCTCGACGAGGCCCGACGCCGGATCGTCGTCGCGACCCGGCGGCTGGTACGCCGTCAACGGTCGTGGTTCCGCCGCGACGCGCGTGTGGTGTGGCTCGACGCGGCGTCGCCCACGCTCGTCGACGAGGTCCTGACCCTGGTGGACGGGCGTTCGTAGGGTGGACCCCATGGAGTACGTCCTGGGCCACGGCACGGAGAACGACTTCGTGCTGCTGCCCGACGCCGAGGGCCGGCTCGACCTCACCCCGGCCACGGTCCGGGCCCTGTGCCACCGCCGCCGCGGGCTGGGCGCGGACGGCGTGCTGCGGGTCGCGCCGTCCGAGGTCCCGGGCGCCGAGTGGTTCATGGACTACCGCAACGCCGACGGCTCGCTCGCCGAGATGTGCGGCAACGGCGTCCGCGTGTTCGCCCGCTACCTGGTGGAGGCGGGGCTGGTCACGAGCACGGAGTTCGCGGTCGCGACGCGGGCCGGCCTGCGGTCCGTCGTCGTCGGGGACGCGGGCGAGGTCACCGTCGACATGGGGCCCGCGGTCGTGGGCGCGGAGTCGACCGCGATCGTGCCGTCCACGGCGGGGCCGGTCGGGTCGGTGACGTCGTTCCCTGGGGTGGCCGTCGACGTCGGGAACCCGCACCTGGCCTGCGTGACGTCGGCCGACGTCGACGCCCTCGACCTCACGGTCGCCCCGGGCCACGATCCCGAGCTCTTCCCGCACGGCGTGAACGTCGAGTTCCTCACCCCGCTCACCGACACACTGACCACGCGGCTGCGCGTCCACGAGCGCGGGTCGGGGGAGACCCGGTCCTGCGGCACCGGCACGGTGGCCGGGGCGGTCGCGGGGCTCCGCGCGGCGGGCGGGACCACCGGCACGGTCACGGTCACGACGCCGGGTGGCGTGCTGCGGGTCGGCGTCACCCCGGCGACGACGACGTTGACCGGCCCGGCCGTGCTGATCGCGCGCGGCGAGGTCGAGCTCGCGGGCTCGGCCGACGAGCCGTACGCGTGCACCCGCGTGGCGGAGGCGGCTCGCGCGTAGCAGCCGTCGATAAGACGTGGTGAGGCGGTCCGGGTCGTGGGACAGTGGACGTCAAGATGACTGAACCTGCACCCGCTCGTCGCCCCGCGTCCCCCGACCCCCGTCCCCTCGGACGCCCGATCCACCTGGATCCGGAGGACGACGACCCCACCACCGGCACCCTGGAACTCGAGGAGCGCTCGTCGCTCCGTCGGGTGCCGGGTCTGACCGGGGCGTCCACCGAGCTCACCGACGTCACCGAGGTCGAGTACCGGCAGCTGCGCCTCGAGCGTGTCGTGCTCGTCGGGGTGTGGACCTCGGGGACCTCTGCAGCCGCCGACGCCTCGATGGTGGAGCTCGCCCGGCTCGCCGAGACCGCGGGCTCGGAGGTCCTCGACGGTCTGGTCCAGCGGCGCTCCTCGCCCGACCCCGCCACGTTCGTCGGTTCCGGCAAGGTCGCCGAGCTGCGGGGGACCGTCCAGGCCACCGGCGCCGACACGGTGATCGCCGACGGCGAGCTCTCGCCCGGCCAGCTGCGCCAGCTCGAGGAGAAGCTCAAGGTCAAGGTGGTCGACCGGACCGCGCTGATCCTCGACATCTTCGCCCAGCACGCCCGCTCCCGGGAGGGCAAGGCGCAGGTCGAGCTGGCCCAGCTGCGCTACTTCCTGCCGCGCCTGCGCGGGTGGGGTGAGTCGATGTCCCGGCAGGGCGGTGGCGCCGGAGGTGGCGGTGGCGCCGGAGGCGGCGGCGTCGGGACCCGTGGGCCCGGTGAGACCAAGCTCGAGACCGACCGGCGGCGCATCCACCAGCGGATCGCGAAGCTGCGGCGCGAGCTCGAGGGCATGAAGACCGTGCGCGACACCCAGCGCGACCGCCGCCGCCGTCGGGACGTCCCCGCCGTGGCGATCGCCGGGTACACCAACGCCGGCAAGTCCTCGCTGCTCAACGCGATCACCGACGCGGGCGTGCTCGTCGAGGACGCGCTGTTCGCGACCCTCGACCCCACCACCCGCCGGTGGGAGACCGCCGACGGCCGGGTCGCGACCCTCACCGACACCGTCGGCTTCGTCCGGCACCTGCCCCACCAGCTCGTCGAGGCCTTCCGCTCGACGCTGGAGGAGGTCGGCGACGCCGACCTGATCGTCCACGTGGTCGACGGCTCGGACCCGTCGGCCACGGAGCAGATCGCCGCGGTGCGCGAGGTGATCGCGGAGATCGGCCGCGGGCCCGACGAGCCGCGGCCGCCGTCGCGCGGGGACGACCCGCAGCGGGCGCTCCCGACGGCGCCGGAGCTGCTCGTGGTCAACAAGGTCGACGACGCCGACCCGATGGCGCTCGCCCAGCTGCGGGCCACGCTGACCGGCGCGGTGTTCGTCTCCGCCCGCACCGGCGAGGGCATCGACCTCCTCCGCCGCCGCATCGCCGAGGCGCTCCCGCGTCCGGAGGTCGAGGTGGAGGTCGTGCTGCCGTTCACCGAGGGCGCCCTCGTCGCGCGGGTGCACGCCGAGGGCGAGGTCCTCGCCGAGCGCCACGTCGCGGAGGGCACGGTGCTGCACGCCCGGGTCGCGCCGGAGCTGGCCACGGCCGTGCAGCGGGTGGCCGTGGCCGTCCCGGTCCCCTGATCCTCGCGGCGGCCCTGACGGCGGGGCTGGTCGCCCTGCCGGGGACCGACTGCGCCCTGGCCGACCCGCGGCTCGCCGAGGTGTCCGGACTCGTGTCCACCCCGTCCGGACCCGCCGTCGTGAACGACAGTGGGAACGCGACGGTGGTGTTCACGCTGCGCGCGGACTGTTCGGTGGCCGCGACGCGCGCGGTCGGTGTGAAGGGCCGCGACGTCGAGGACCTCGCGCAGGGCGCGGACGGCGCGCTGTGGCTCGCGGACATCGGCGACAACGACCGGGAACGCTCGACGATCGCCCTCCTCCGGCTGCCCACCTCGGGCCGGGGCGCGGTGGTGCGGCTGTCCTACCCGGACGGCCCGCACGACGCCGAGGCGCTGCTGCTGCCCGACGACGGACGCCCCGTGGTCGTGACGAAGGAGGGCGGCGGGACCGGCCGGGTCTACACGACCGACGCGTCCGTGACCGACGCCGGCGAGGGCCCGGTCCCGCTGCGGGCGGAGGGAGAGGTCCGGCTGCCGTCGTCGACGACCGAGGGCGGCCCGGCGAGCTTCCTCGGGCGCGGTCTGATCACGGGTGGCGCGCTCTCCGCCGACGGGCGGACGGCCGCGCTGCGCACGTACACCGACGCGTGGCTGTTTCCGGTCGGCGGCCCGACGGCCGACGACGTGGTGGCCGGGCTGCGGGCGGCCCCCACCCAGGTCCCGCTGCCCGGTGAGCCGCAGGGCGAGGCGATCGCGTTGACCGACGGCGGGTCGCTGCTGTCGGCGGGGGAGTCGTCGTCCGGGCAGCTCGGTCGCCTGCACGAGGTCGCGGTGCCCTCGGGCCCGCCCCCGGCGCGGGCAGCGCCTGCCGCCACCCCGGCCGCCCCCGCCGCGACCGCCGAGCGGGACGCGGACGACCTCGGCGGCGTGCTCGCGGGTGTCGTCCTCGCCGCAGCGCTGGCCGCGGGCTCGCTCTGGTGGTGGCGCCGGCGCTCCTAGAGGCGCCGCAGGACCGCGGTCACCTTGCCCAGGACCGTCGCCTCGTCGCCGGGGATCGGCTCGTAGGCCTCGTTGGCCGGGAGCAGCCAGACGTGGCCGTCCTTGCGCTTGTAGGTCTTCACGGTGGCCTCGTTGTCCAGCATCGCGGCCACGATCTCGCCGTTCTCGGCGTTCGGCTGCTGGCGCACGACGACCCAGTCGCCGTCGGTGATGGCGGCGTCGACCATCGAGTCGCCCACGACCTTGAGCAGGAACAGCGAGCCCTCGCCGACCAGCTCCTTGGGCAGCGGGAAGACGTCCTCCACGGCCTGCTCGGCGAGGATCGGCCCACCGGCGGCGATCCGGCCGACCACGGGGACGTAGGAGGGCGTGGGCCGGTCGGCGCGCACGCCCTCGGTCTCGGCGCCGCCGCCGAGCTCCGGGTCGAGGTCCTCGGGCATGAACACCTCGAGGGCGCGGGGCCGGCTCGCGTTGCGGCGCAGGTACCCCTTCTTCTCCAGGACCTTCATCTGGTGCGCGACCGAGGACGTCGACGTCAGCCCGGCCGCGTCCCCGATCTCGCGGACGCTCGGCGGGTAGCCGACCCGGTCCATGTAGTCGCGGATGACCTCGAGGACCTTGCGCTGGCGCGGGGTGAGGCCCGGGGCGCCGGAGCCGGAGGGCTCGGGCTCCCGGTCGGGGAACGCGTGCACCTCCGCGGTCACGGCCGCGGCGACCCCGGCCGCCTCGTCGTCCGTGCCCGGCGGGTCGGTCGCTCCCTCGCGTCGACGTCCAGCCATGAGTCCTCCTCCGTTCGCAGCGTGAGCCCCGGCGACGACGACCCGACGGCGGACGGCGGTGCCGGTGACGCTGCGTGCTCCTGATCCGAGAAGGTAGCGCCGACGGCGGGAAGGATCAAACACGTGTTCGAAGGACACGCCGGTCGGTCCGTCGACGTTGTCGGGGGTCGGTGCTAGACATCGCACAGGCGTTCGATCGAACGCGTGTGCGATGGAAGAAGGTGTCCGATGAGCTCTCCGACGCAGGAGCGGTCGAGGTCCGCGGTCGACGGGTCCGCGATCGTTCCCGAGCAGGTCGCGCGGGGTGTCGACGTCGGGTGGGGAGGCCGCGGGAGCGGTCGCGTCCGGCCCGCGGGTCGTCCCGCCACGGGGTCGCCGACGCGGCCCGCCGCGCGCCGGGACGCGTGCCGCCCCGCCGGCCGGCCGGCGGCCCTCGTGGTGCCGCCGGCCCCGCCGCTGCCCTCCGCCGGGCGGGTGAATCGCACCGATGTGATTCATGTCGCTCCCGCGCGTGTCGCGGTGCTGCGCCGGCGACGGGCCGTCGCGGTCGTCGTCCTCGCTGCCGTCCTGGTGGCCCTGCTGGCCCTCGCGGTCCGTCTCGGCGGGGAGGTGGCGGCGGACGTGCCGGGCGCCGAGCCGGTGCCCGCCGGCTCCACCGTCGCGGTCGTCGCACCGGGGGAGACGCTGCTCGAGGTCGCCGAGCGGGTGGCGCCGGGCGCCGACCCGGCCGCCGTGGCCGAGCGGATCCGTGAGGTGAACCGGCTGTCCTCGTCACTGGTCGCACCGGGCCGCCCGCTGGTGGTGCCGGCGGGCGGCTGAGCCTCCGGCGGGCCCACGGAGGTGCCGTCACCCGTCCGTGTGGAGCGAGACGCCGCCCGGCGCCGGACGAGGCCGTTCGTCGCGGGGATCCCCGGACCGCGTGATCCGGCTTGCCGTCGCTCCTGGGGTGTCGCTAGCGTCCCGCCCCAACATCTTGTGGTTACATGGATGTAGTTAGTCCACAGGTTGTGTGTACAGGCGGAGCGTTGTCCACAGGGTCCCGCACAGGATCCGGGCATCGGTCCACCGCGGTCGGTGGTTCGTCCACCGGCGGGCACCACCGGTCCACGGCCGGAGGCGCCCTCGTCCACAGCGGTGTCCCCAGGTCGGACGCGGGGAAGCCGTTCATCCACAGGTCGTGTCGGTCACGAGGAGGGAGACCGGGATGCGCTGCCCGTTCTGCCGCAACGACGACTCCCGGGTCGTCGACTCCCGTGAGGCCGACGAGGGCCAGGCGATCCGTCGCCGCCGCTCCTGCACGTCGTGCGGGAAGCGGTTCACCACCGTCGAGGAGGCCGTCCTCGCGGTGGTCAAGCGCAGCGGGGTCACCGAGCCGTTCAGCCGCGACAAGGTCGTGCGCGGGGTGGCCCGGGCCTGTCAGGGCCGTCCGGTCGACCCGGACGCGCTCGCGCTGCTGGCGCACAGGGTGGAGGAGACGGTCCGGGCGTCGGGCACGGCCGAGGTGCCGAGCCACGAGGTCGGGATGGCGATCCTGGGTCCGCTCCGCGAGCTCGACGCGGTGGCGTACCTGCGGTTCGCGAGCGTCTACCGGAACTTCTCCTGCGTGGCCGACTTCGAGGCCGAGATCGCGGACCTCCGGGAACGCACCACGGAGCACGACACAGTTGACGAGGACGACGGCCGGTTGACCGGCGCCGGTCGTTGAAGGTCGGGGACACGAGCACCGGAACGTGGGGAAGCGTCCCCGGTGCAGGAGGCGAGGAACGCATGACGGAGACCGTCGGGTCCGGCACGAGCACGAACGGGTCGGCGCCGGGCACCGTCGCCGGTCGCGGCCTGTCGATCGCGCGCGTCCACACCACCGAGGGGGTCCACCCCTACGACCAGGTGGAGTGGGAGCGCCGGGACGTCGTCATGACCAACTGGCGCGACGGCTCGGTGAACTTCGAGCAGCGCGGCGTCGAGTTCCCCTCGGCGTGGTCGGTCAACGCCACCAACATCGTCACGAGCAAGTACTTCCGCGGGGCGGTCGGCACCCCGCAGCGCGAGTCGAGCCTGCGCGAGCTGATCGACCGCGTGGTCCGCAGCTACACCGAGGCGGGCACGCGGCACGACTACTTCGCCACGCCGCGCGACGCGGAGGTCTTCTCCGACGAGCTGACCTGGATGCTGCTCAACCAGTACTTCAGCTTCAACTCGCCGGTCTGGTTCAACGTCGGCACCGCGTCGCCGCAGCAGGTCAGCGCCTGCTTCATCCTCTCCGTGGACGACACCATGGAGTCGATCCTGAACTGGTACCGCGAGGAGGGGCTGATCTTCAAGGGCGGCTCCGGCGCCGGCCTGAACCTCTCGCGCATCCGCTCCTCCAAGGAACTGCTGTCCTCCGGCGGCACCGCCTCGGGCCCGGTGTCGTTCATGCGCGGTGCCGACGCGTCGGCCGGCACCATCAAGTCCGGGGGCGCCACGCGGCGCGCCGCGAAGATGGTCGTGCTCGACGTCGACCACCCCGACATCGCGGAGTTCGTCGAGACCAAGCGCGCCGAGGAGCGGAAGATCCGCGTCCTGCGCGACGCCGGGTTCGACATGGACCTCGGCGGCGCCGACATCGCGTCCGTGCAGTACCAGAACGCGAACAACTCGGTGCGCGTCTCGGACGAGTTCATGCGCGCGGTCCAGTCGAACGGCGAGTTCGGGCTGCGGGCGCGGATGACCGGCGAGGTCATCGACTCCGTGGACGCGAAGGGCCTGTTCCGGCAGATGGCCGAGGCCGCGTGGGAGTGCGCCGACCCGGGCCTGCAGTACGACGACACGATCAACGACTGGCACACCTCGCCGGAGTCGGGGCGGATCACCGCGTCGAACCCGTGCTCGGAGTACCTGCACCTGGACAACTCCAGCTGCAACCTCGCGTCGCTGAACCTCATGAAGTTCCTCGGCGACGACGGCCGGTTCGACGTCGAGGGCTTCACGCGCTCGGTCGAGCTGATCATCACCGCGATGGACATCTCGATCTGCTTCGCCGACTTCCCGACCCCGGAGATCGGCGAGACCACGCGGGCCTTCCGCCAGCTGGGCATCGGGTACGCGAACCTCGGCGCGCTGCTGATGGCGACCGGCCACGCGTACGACTCCGCGGGCGGCCAGGCGCTCGCCGCGGCGATCACCTCGCTGATGACCGGCACCGCCTACCGGCGCTCCGCCGAGCTCGCCGGCGCGGTCGCGCCGTACGACGGGTACGCGCGCAACGCCGACGCCCACCGCCGCGTCATGCGCAAGCACGCCGCCGCGAACGACGCGATCCGCACGCTGCACCGCGAGGACGCCCGCATC
This sequence comes from Actinomycetospora aurantiaca, assembly GCF_037401875.1. Lineage (NCBI taxonomy): Bacteria > Bacillati > Actinomycetota > Actinomycetes > Pseudonocardiales > Pseudonocardiaceae > Actinomycetospora > Actinomycetospora aurantiaca. The sequence continues at coordinate 344,354 of NZ_JBBEGN010000003.1, forward strand.
CGCGACGCCGCGACCGCCCAGTGGCAGGACGGGCTGGAGATCGGCGCGCGGAACGGCTGGCGCAACGCCCAGGCCAGCGTGCTCGCCCCCACCGGGACCATCGGTTTCATGATGGACTGCGACACCACCGGGGTGGAGCCGGACTTCTCGCTGGTCAAGTTCAAGAAGCTGGTCGGCGGCGGCTCGATGCAGATCGTCAACCAGACGGTGCCGCGGGCGCTGGCTGCGCTCGGCTACCTGGGCGAGCAGATCGAGGCGATCGTCGAGTACATCGCCGAGCACGGGCACGTCGTGGACGCCCCGGGCCTGCGCCCGGAGCACTACGAGGTCTTCGACTGCGCGATGGGCGAGCGGGCCATCGCGCCGATGGGCCACGTGCGGATGATGGCCGCGGTCCAGCCGTTCATCTCCGGCGCGATCTCGAAGACGGTGAACATGCCCGAGCGGGCGACCGTCGAGGAGGTCGAGGAGATCTACTTCGAGGCCTGGAAGTCCGGCCTCAAGGCGCTGGCGATCTACCGCGACAACTGCAAGGTCGGACAGCCGCTGTCCACCGGGAAGTCCGGCGGCTCGACCACCGAGTCGAGCACCGGCGCCGAGGTGGCCACCACCGACCACCGTCCGGTCCGTAAGCGGCTGCCGAAGAAGCGGCCCAGCGAGACGGTGTCGTTCGCGGTCGCCGGCGCCGAGGGCTACATGACGGCGGGCTCCTACCCCGACGACGGCCTGGGCGAGATCTTCGTCAAGATGTCGAAGCAGGGCTCGACCCTGGCCGGGGTCATGGACGCGTTCTCGATGGCGATCTCCATCGCGCTGCAGTACGGGGTGCCGCTGGAGACCTACGTGTCGAAGTTCGTCAACATGCGCTTCGAGCCCGCAGGCATGACCGACGACCCCGACGTGCGGATGGCGACGAGCATCGTCGACTACCTGTTCCGCCGGATCGCCCTCGACCACCTGCCCTACGAGAAGCGGGCCCAGCTGGGCATCTTCTCCGCGGACGAGCGCACCGCGCAGGTCGCGAACGACTACGGGCAGGCCCCGGCCGCGCCGGTCGAGGTCGTGGAGGAGCTCCGCTCGACGGTCGACGCGCCCGTCGAGGCCCCGGCCGAGCCCGCCGGGACCCGCAAGGCGGACGTGTCGGTCGGCAGCTCCACCGAGCTGCTCGAACTGCAGCAGGGCAAGGCGGCCGACGCGCCGCTGTGCCTGACCTGCGGGACGAAGATGCGGCCCGCCGGGTCGTGCTACGTCTGCGAGGGCTGCGGCTCCACCAGCGGCTGCAGCTGAGTCCGCTCCCCGCGGTGGGGCGGGAGGGCCCGAGTCCCTCCCGCCCCGCCGTACCCTGATCACGTGCTCCGCGTCGACGTGTTCGGCGACGTCCGCGCCACGATCGACGGTCGGCCGCTGGACCTCGGCGGGCCCCGCCAGCGCGCCGTGCTCGGCATGCTGGTGGCCGCGCGCGGACGGATCGTGTCGACGGACCGCTTCGTGGAGGACCTGTGGTCCGGCGGGCCGCCGCCGAAGGCGCTCGGTGCGCTGCAGGCCTACGTCTCGCACCTGCGGCGCGTCCTCGAACCCGGCCGCGCCCCGCGCACACCCGCCACGGTGCTGGTGAGCGCCGCACCCGGCTACCGGCTCGCCCTCCCGGCCGAGCAGGTCGACGCCTGGGACGTCGTCCGGCTGGTTGACGCGGCACGCGCCGCCGCCGACCCCGCCGAGGCGCTGGCCCTGGCCCTCCGATCGCGCGAGGGCCGCTCCGAGACGCCGTTCTCCGCCTACGCCGACGAGTCCTGGGCGGCGGACGAGATCTCCCGGCTCGCTGAGGTCCACGCCACGGCCGCCGAGATCGCCGGGGCGGCGGCCCTCGAGCTCGGCCGTCCCGCCGAGGTCCTCGACGTCCTCGGCGGCCTCGTCCGCGCCGAACCACTGCGCGAGAGCGCGGCCGCGCTCCTCGCCCGGGCCCTGGCCGCCGCGGGCCGGCAGGGCGACGCGCTCACCGTGCTGCGTGAGGTCCGCGCCCGCCTCGCCGACGAGCTCGGGCTCGATCCGGGCCCGCCGTGGCATGCCGCCCAGGCGGCGATCCTCACTCCCGGGCCGGTCGCGGCGACGACGATCACGCCGCGACCGGCCCCACCCGTCGTCGAGACGCCCGACGACGGCTTCCTCGGTCGCGTCGACGAGCTCGCCCGCCTGCACCGGGCGCGGGAGGCGGAGCCCGGCCGGGCCGGCATCGTCTGGATCGCCGCCGAGGCCGGGGTCGGGAAGTCCGCCCTGGCCGAGCGGTTCGCCCGCGACGTGGCCGACGCCGGGTCGACCGTGCACCGTGCCCGCTGCCCCGAGGTGGACGGCGCGCCGCCCGGCTGGGCCTGGCGCGATCTCGTCGCCCGCGTCACCGGCAGCGCGCCGACCGCGTCCGACCCGTTCGGCCTGGCCACCGCCGTGGAGCACGCTCTCGGCGGGGACGCCGTCGTGATCTGCGAGGACGTCCACCGCGCGGACGGCGAGACCCTGCAGGTCCTGCGCCACCTGGTCGCGGGCGGGGACGCACCGGTCTTCGTCGTCGCCACCTACCGGGACGACGAGGTGCCCGACGACCTGCAGGCCACGCTCGCCCTGCTCGCCGCGCCCACCCGCGACCGCATCCACCTCCGGGGGCTCGACCCGGAGTCCGCCCGGCGGCTGCTGCGGCGCACCGCCGGCCGGGACGTCGCCGACCGCACCTGGCGGAGCCTGCTCGACCGGGCGGCCGGCAACGCCCTGTTCCTGCGCGAACTGGGCGGGCTGGTGCGCACCGAGGGGGACGAGGTCGCGACCCGCGAGCTCCCCGCCGGGGTCGGGGACGTCCTCGGGCGGCGGCTGGCCCGCCTGCCCGCCCGGGCGGTCGCCACCCTGACGCGGGCGGCGGTGCTCGGCCGGGACGTCGACGTGGACCTGATGCTCGAGGTGGACGCGCTGCGGGGGCCGCTGGCCGAGGAGGAGCTGCTGGACGACCTCGACACGGGGCTGGTCGCCGGCCTGCTGGAGAGCGACGGCCCGCTGCGCTTCGCCCACGCCCTGGTCCGCGACACGGTCGCGGCGCGGATGCCGCCGTTGCGGCGGGCCCGCCTGCACCGGGCGCTGCTCGACGCGCTCGAGAGCCGGCACCCGGAGCGGATCCACGCGCTCGCCCACCACGCCGAGCTCGCCCTGGACCGCGCCACCGCGGGCCGCGCCCTGCCCCACCTCGTCGCCGGCGCGGCGAGCGCGCACGAAGCCGGGGCGGTCGACGACGCGGTGCGCTGGTGGGGGGCCGCGCTGCGGGCGGTGGAGCTGGGCGCCGGGGACACGGCGGCGCGGCTGCGGGTCCACCGTGGGCTGGTCCGGTCGCTGGCCGCGTCGGGCGACCTCACCGGGGCGCTGTCCGAGCGGCACCGCGCGATCGCCGAGGCCCGGCGCACCGGCGACCCGGCGGACGAGGCGTGGGCGTGGAGCTGGGACGTCGTCGCGCTCTGGGCGACACGCCCGGCGCTGGACGAGCAGGACGCCGCGATCGCCCGCCTCCGGGAGCTCCTCGACCTCGTCGACCCGGCCGACCGCCGCCTGCGGGCCGAACTGCTCCTCGCCCTGGCCCACGAGTCGCAGCCGTGGCTGGTCGACCTGGGGCGCGCCGCCGGGGACGAGGCCCTCGTGCTGGCCCGCGACCTCGACGACCCCCGCCTGCTCTGCCGGGCGCTCGCCGTCGCCCACCTGCACACGTTCGCCGTCGCCGACCCCGACCACCAGCGCCGGGTCGGGGAGGAGATGCTCGCCGTCGCGACCCGGGCCCACCTCGGCGACCACCGGGCGCTGGCCCACCTCGTCCTCTCCGCGGCCGCCGTCGGGCGCGGCGACCTCGACGCCGCCCGCTCCCACCTCGACGGCGCCACCGCCACCGCCGGCGCCGGGCAGCTCCCGGTCCTCGCGCTGTCCGTCGCGGTGTTCGCGGCGACGCTCGACCTCGTCCACGGGCGCGTCGACGCCGCCCGCGCCGCGTTCGACGAGCTGACCGCCCGCATCACCGCCTCCGGGGACCCGAACGGCCCGGTCATCCGCGCGTGGGTGATGACGACGGTGGCGGCCGCCGCCGGCGACTGCTCCGTCGCCCTGGACGAGCTCGAGGCGATCGCGACGGCGGGTGGCGGCGGTTTCGTCGCCGTGCTGCGCGTGCTCGCCCTGCTCGACGCCGGGCGCGAGGAGGAGGCCCGCGCGCTGTGGCCGCTCCGGCCGTACCCGCGGGAGGCGACGTGGCTGCTGGAGACCGCGTTCCAGTGCCTGGCCGCCTGCCGGCTGGGTGACCACGCCGTCGTCCGCCGCACCCGCGAGGACCTGCGCCCCTGGGCGGGTCAGCTCGTGCGCACCGGCAACGGCCAGCTCGTGCTGGGTCCCGTGGACCTCGTCCTGGCCCGGGCCGCGGCCGCACTCGGGGACGACCCCCGGCCGCACGCGGAGCCGGCCGCGGCGCTCTCCCGCCGACTCGGCGCACCGCAGTGGCTCGCGGAGGCGCAGGGCCTGCTCGGCTGATCGCAAGTCGCTCGCAAGTGGCCCGGCGCAGGGTCCACCCCATGACCATCACCCATCGCCACCTGCTCACCCTCGGCGGCGCGGCCCTCGCCGCGTCCGGCATCACCGGCCTCGCCGGCGGGATGCTGCACCCCGTCGTCGACGGGCAGTCCCATTCCGCCGCGTCGATCACCTCGCCGGGCGGTCCACCGGCCTACCTGCTGCTCTACGGCGGCGCGATCCTGCTGATGCTCGGGCTGCCCGCCGTCACCGCGTGGCTCGCACCGCGCGTCGGGGTGCTGGGGGTGGCGGGCCTGACGCTGTACTTCGTCGGCAACGCGCTCTCCGCGCAGTCGCATCTGGTCGTCGAGGGCTTCGTCGCGCGCGACCTCCCCCAGGCGATTCCCGACGACGGGTCCATCGTCGCGTCGGGCTCCTTCGCGCTCCTGCAGACCGTCGGCGGGCTCGTGTTCGTCGCCGGGGTGCTGCTGACCGGGCTCGCACTGGTGCGCCGCTCGTCGGGGATCCCGTGGTGGGTCGGCGGGGCGTTCGTGCTGTCCGCGCTCGGCGTGCTGATCCCGTTGCCGGAGGCGCCCGTGCTCACGGGACTGCAGGTGGAGCTGTTCGAGGCGGTCGGCACCGTCGCGCTCGGCGTCCTCGCGATGCGCGCCGCCCGGTCGCCGGAGAAGCCGGCCACCCGCCGTCGGGAACCCGCCCTCGACCCCGCGTGAGGTGACGCGGACCCGCCGCGCGGGGCACGATTCCCGACCATGACCCCGACGACCGTGGCCCAGCGCGTCCTCGAGGCCCTCGCGGCCACCGACACCCCGGAGCCACCGGAGGACCTGTTCGCGGGCGGGTGCGTCACGTGGCATTCGTTCGACGAGGTCGAGGCGCCGACCGTGCCGGACACGTTCGCCACGCTGCGGACGATCCGGGCGGTCGTCGGGGACTTCACGATGAGCGAGGTCCGGGCGACGGGCGACGGCGAGGGCACCGGCGTCGCCCGCTACGTCCTCACCGGGACGTTGCCCGACGGGGCCCGGCTGCGGGCGCCGGCCGCGATGGTGATCCACGTGGCGGACGGCCGGGCGGTGCGCCTCGAGGAGTACGTGGACACCGCGCAGCTGGCGCCGCTGTTCGCCGCGCTGGGGTGATCACGCCAGGCAGGTCAGCGGGCGACCGCCGTTCCAGGTGACCATGTCGGTGAGCGCGGCCATGACGTCGATCGTGCCGCCGCGCTCGAGGCCGTCGAGCTCGGCGTAGGCCCGGTGCAGGTTGCCGACGATGCGTTCGGCGTCCGGCCAGTCGGCGAACCGGCCGAGGTCGGTGTCCTGCGCGGCGGCCAGCGGCGTCACGCCGGCCGCGCGGCCGCGTTCGGCCAGGTCGAGCACGAACCGCAGGTAGTCCAGCGTGGCGTCGAGCGGCGCGCGGTCGTGGAAGACCGGGCCGTGGCCGGGCACCGTCGTCGTCGCGCCGAGGGGCGCGACCACGTGCTCCAGGACGTCGATCGCGCCGGCCACCGACCCCATCAGCAGGAAAGGTGTCCCGCCGTTGAAGACGAGGTCGCCGCAGAACAGCGTCGACCGCTCGGGGAACCACACCAGGGAGTCGTTGGTGGTGTGCGCGGGTGTGCCCACGTGCAGCACGTCGGCCCGCAGGTCCCCGACGTGCAGCGCGACGCGGTCGGTGAAGGTGAGGAACGGCGGGTCCAGCGGCAGCGCGCCCCACTCCGGGTTCTCCCAGAACGGCAGCTCGCGCGGCGGGCCGAACGCGACCATCTCCTCGCGGGTGCGCTCGTGCGCGACGATCGTCGCGGTGTCGAACAGGGCGTTGCCCCACGTGTGGTCGCCGTGGTGGTGGGTGTTCACCAGGGTGCGCACCGGGGCGGACGAGACCGAGCGGATCGCGTCCAGGAACGCCCGGGTCCGCCGCTCGGTGGAGCACGAGTCCACGGCGACGACTCCCTGCGGCCCGACCGCGAAGCCGGTGTTGTTGATCCACCAGGTGCCGTCGGGCTGGATGTAGGCGTGGATCCCGTCGGACACCTCCTCGAGCCGCGGGGGGCCGGGCACGGTGATGTCGTGGGTGTGCGCACTCATGCGACGGGTTCCTTCCGCAGGGGCCGCACCGGGGCGCCGGCGACGACCGGGGCGTCGACGGCCCCGAGGCCCTCGACCTCGAGGTGGACCCGGTCACCCGGCGCCAACCACGGATAGGCGTCGGCGCCGTGGACGCGGGAGAGCTCGAGGATGCAGCCCGTGCCGACGGTGCCGCTGCCGATCAGGTCACCGGGAACCACGCGGGTCCCGCGCGACGCGTAGGCGATCATCTCGCCGAAGCTCCAGTACAGGGCGTCGAGCCGGCCGGCGCTGTAGGGCGTGCCGTTGACCGCGGCGTTCATCGCGGCGGCCACGGGCAGCTCGTCGGGGGTGAGCATCCACGGCCCGCAGCTCGACGCGGTGTCCTTGCCCTTGGCCGGGCCGAGGTTGAGCTTCATCTCCTCGCCCTGCAGGTCGCGGGCGCTCCAGTCGCAGAACAGCACGTAGCCGGCGATGTGGTCGACCGCCTCGTCGGGGGAGAGGTCGGCCCCCTCGCGGCCGATCACCGCGGCGACCTCGAGCTCGTAGTCGAACGCGGCGCTGCCGGGCGGCACCGGCACGGGCTCGTGCGGGCCGCGCAGCGACGCCGGGTTGGTGAAGTAGAAGACCGGCTGGCGGTACCAGAGCGGGTCGACGGTGAGCCCGATTGCGGCGCTCGCGGTCACCACGTGCTCCTCGAAGGCCATGAAGTCCCGGATCGACGGTGGCCGTGGGACCGGGGGCAGCAGGGTCACGGTGGCCGGGTCGACCGCCGGCCCGGCGAGCGCCTCCTCCCCGGCCGCGCGCAGCCGCCCGCCGTCGTCACCCAGCAGGTCGATCAGTGCGGTGCCCGCGGGCGCCGGGTGCAGGTCCTCGCCCTGCCACACCGCCGTCCGCACGGTGCCGTCCGCCTCGCGGTAGGTGCTCCAGCGCATCCAGGCTCCCCTCGTCGGGCTCCCAGCGTGTCCGGGTCGTCGGCCGGGATCATGGGCCGGAACGGTTGAGATCCGCCACGGCGCGGGCGGCGGCCCGGAACACCGCGACCGCCTCCCGCCGGTCGGAGGGTCGGCTCGCGACCGCGACGTGCGCGGGCGGGCCCGCGAGCGGGACGTAGCGGACCCCGGGGTGCGGGAAGAAGCGTCGGGCCGGCTCGGCGTGCAGGCCGACCCACCCGGTCGTCGCGACCGCCGTCGCCACCCCGGAGGGCGAGCGGACCGACACGCGACCGCGTCCCCCGCGGCGGTCGCCCCACGCGGCCAGGCCCGGGCCCTCGCCGACCGGCGAGACCAGCGGGCGGGCGTCGACGTCGGCCTCGGCGAGCCGGTCCGCGTCCGCCAGCTCGGAACCCACCGGCACGACGGCGACCCGGTCCGTGACGAGCACCCGGTCCAGCTCCAGGTCGTCCGCGCCGCCGACGTCGTGGGCGAGGGCGAGGTCGACCTCCCCGGTGCGGACGGCGTCGTACTGGTCGGCCCAGGTCAGCTCGACCACGTCCAGCGCGAGGTCCGGGCAGCGCCGCTCGACGAGGTCGCGGACGTCGGGCCACAGGTCGGCCAGCCCGAAGCCGAGCACCCCGATCCGCAGGACGCCGGGGATCGCGGGCGGCGCGTCGACGGCGCCGACCAGCGCGTCCAGCTCCGCCAGGACCGACCGGGCCCGCGGGAGGAACCGCTCGCCGGCCGCGGTGAGGGCGACCCGGCGGCTGGTGCGCGCGAACAGCGGCGTCCCGAGCTCGCGTTCGAGGGCCTGGATGCGTCGGCCGAACGGCTGCGCCGCGATGAAGTGGCGCTGCGCCGCGCGCCCGAAGTGCAGCGTGTCGGCGAGCGTGACCGCGTAGCGCAGGGCCCGGACGTCCATGTCCCACCACCTCACCGCGATGCTACGACGGCCGGGGCCCCCGATCGGAACCACAACGGGACATGTTCCCCACGCCGCCGGCCCGCAGGCTCCTCGCCGAACCCGAGGAGGCACTCATGGCACGCACCCTGATCCGCGGCGGACACGTCCTGACGATGGACCCCGCGCTCGGCGACCTCGCGACCGGCGACGTGCTCGTCGAGGACGGCGTCATCGCTGCGGTCGCCCCGTCGCTGCCCGCCGACGACGCCGAGGTGATCGACGCGACCGGCCACCTCGTGCTGCCGGGCCTGATCGACACCCACCGGCACACGTGGCAGTCGCTGGTGCGCGGGATCTGCGGCGACTGGACGCTCGGCGACTACTACTTCGGCATCCGGCTCGGGATCTCGCCCGCCTACACCGCCGACGACGTCCGCCTCGGACAGCGGGTCGGCGCGCTCGACGCCCTGAACGCCGGCGTGACGACGCTGCTGGACTTCTCGCACTGCAACAACACGCCCGACCACAGCGACGCCGCCGTCCTCGGGCTGCAGGACACCGGCATCCGGGCCGCCTTCTGCTACGGCTTCTTCGAGAGCTCCCCGGAGGCCAGCCGCTTCGGCGAGCACGACGCGCGCCTCGCGGACTTCCACCGGATCGCGGAGGAGTACTTCGGCTCGTCCGACCAACGGCTCACCCTCGGCGTCTCGCTGTCCGAGCTGTTCGGCCTGCCGTGGGACCGGACGGTCGCCGAGCTCGCGGCCGCCCGCGAGCGGCGCGCGCTCGTCGTCAACCACACCGGCTGCGTGTGGGGCAGCGTCCTGACCGGCGGGATCGCCGAGCTGGACGCGGCCGGCCTGTTGGGGCCGGACATCGTCCACGTGCACTGCAACACCCTCGACGACGCCGAGTGGGACGCGCTGGTCCGCAGCGGCGGCAAGGTGTCGATCTCCGTGGAGACCGAGCTGAACATGGGCATGGGACGCCCGGTGTTCGAGCGCTGCCGGCGGCACGGCCTGGCGCCGACGCTGTCCGCCGACGTCATCTCGCTGAACTCCGGCGACCTCTGGCACGAGATGCGCTTCGGGCTGGGCCTCACGCGCTGGGAGGCGACCGAGCCGGTGAACCGCGCGGGCGCCATGCCGGAGCAGGTCACGACGCTCGCGCAGGAGGCGCTGCGCTGGACCACGGTGAACGCCGCCGACGCGCTCGGCCTCGGTGACCGGATCGGCTCGCTCACCCCGGGCAAGCGGGCCGACCTGCAGCTCGTCGGCGGCGGCGCGCTCGAGCAGCACCCCCGCGTCGACCCGTACGCGACCCTGCTCTTCCAGACGACGGCCGCCGACGTCGCGACCGTGCTCGTCGACGGCCGCGTCGTGAAGCGCGACGGCGTGCTCACCGGTGTCGACCTGCCGACGCTCACCGCGGAGGCCGACACCGCCGCCGAGGCGATCCTCGGCCGCGTCCGGGACGCGGGCCGGGAGCTGCCCGGCACCCCGCCCGGCGCGTTCGAGGCGCTGGAGCCGATCGCGCGCGGCTTCCACGCCGAGGCGCAGGAGGCCGTGCGGTAGCGGCTCAGGCGTCCCGGCGCCGGAGCCGCACCACGGTCACCGTCATCCCGACGACGACGTAGACCAGGGCCCGCAGCGACGACGAGGCGAGCCCGTCGAGGGGGAGCGGGTCGCGCAGGACGTCGGTGCCGGCGGTCAGTCCGGTGGTGAGCAGCAGCGGCTGCATCCAGTCCAGCGCCGGGATCGCCGACAGCACACCGAAGACGATCATCCCGCCGAGCACGGAGGTGAGGACGACGAGCGGGTGCTCGGTCAGCGTGGAGATCGCCAGGGCCACGGCACCGACGGCGAGCAGCTGCCCGACCGTCCACACCGCGACCAGCGCGATCCGCCCCAGCGCCTCGCCGAACCCCAGCGTCGTCCCGGACAGCGTGATCAGCGAGCCCGGCCCGCCGACGACGACCGTCCCGGCCACCATCCCGACCACCGCGATGATCACGACGGCGAGCACGGCCACCGTCACGACCCCGGCGGACTTCATGACGACGAGCCGCATCCGCCCGACCGGCGCGATGAGCAGTCCGCGCAGCGTGCCGGTGGCGGCCTCGCCGGCGACCGCGTCGGCCGCGGCGGACGCCACGGCCAGCGGCAGGAGCAGCGTCAGGGCCAGCCCGAGCGCGACCACCGGGAGCACGAAGCCGTTGCCCGCGACCTGCGCGATCAGCCCCGGGCCCCGCCCGGACTCCGGGGCGCCCGCCGCCGCGATCCCGATGGCGACCGCGATCGGGATCAGGGCGAGCAGGGCCAGCACCACGAGGGTGCGCGGGCGGCGCAGGACCCACCGCAGCTCGGCGGCCACCAGGCGGCCCAGGGGAGCGTGGGACCGCGTGGCGGCCCGGGAGTCGACCGCGATCGTGCTGGTCACGCGTCCTCCTCGGTCAGGCGGGCGAACAGCTCCTCCAGGTGGGCGCGGTCCCGGCGGACCTCCCACACCCCGACGCCGGCGCGCACCAGCGCGGCCACGACCTCGGGCGGCGACAGCGACCCACCCGGCACGACGAGCCCGCCGTCGCGCAGGTAGGCGCCCGCGCCCTCGCCGCGCAGGGCGACGATGCCGGCGGCCGGGTCGTCGGTGGTGATCACCAGCTCGCCCGCCCCCGCGTCGAGCAGCGACGACAGCTCGCCGGAGACCAGCAGCGACCCGCGCTGCAGGACCGCGACGTGGCTGCACACCGCCTCGACCTCGGCGAGCAGGTGCGAGGACAGCAGCACCGTGGTGCCGGCCTCGTGCAGCTCGGCGACCACCCGCCGGACGTCGCGCGTCCCGGCCGGGTCGAGGCCGTTGGTGGGCTCGTCGAGCACGACGAGCTTCCGCGGCACCAGCAGCGCGGCGGCCAGGCCGAGGCGCTGCTTCATCCCGAGCGAGTAGCCGCGGTAGCGACGCCTCGCCGCGTCGGCGAGCCCGACCCGCTCCAGCGCGGCGTCGACCGGCCGGCGCGGGTCGCCCTCGAGCCGGGGCTCCGTGGCGGCGGCGCGCAGCAGGTTGTCGCGCCCGGAGAGGAACGGGTGGAAGCCCGGTCCCTCGACGAGGGCGCCGACGTCGGGCAGGGCGGCGGTGAGGTCACCGTCGCGGCCCAGCAGCTCGACCCGGCCCGCGGTGGGGCGGGTCAGGCCCAGCAGCATCCGGATCAGCGTCGTCTTGCCCGACCCGTTCGGCCCGAGCATCCCGAGCACCGCGCCCGCCGGGATGTCCAGGTCCACGCCGTCGACGGCGACCACCGACCCGAAGGTCTTGCGCAGGTCGCGGAGCCGCGCGGCCGGCGCCGCCCCGCCGTCCGGAAGGGACTCCTTCCCGACGGCGGGTTCGGTCGTCGCCGCGGTCATCGCGCGAGGGCCTCGGTGAGCACCTGCTCGGGCACGGCACCGGCGGCGAGGCGGCCGTCGTCGGTGACGATGGCGGTGCCGACGGCGGTCGAGATCAGCCGGCCGCTGCCCCAGGGGCCGCTCACCGGCGAGCCGAGGGCGTTCAGGTCCGGCGCGCCCTCGGGGCGCTGCTGCTCCTGGCCGGGCTGCTGCGCCGGGCGTTGCGCGACGATCACGCGGTCCCAGCCGTCGCCGACGGTGCGGCTGCCGGGCGGCGGGCCCTGGCGGTCGTCCGGGCGACCCTCGCGGGCCGGGGCGTCCTTCACGGTGGTGCCGGGCGGCGGGGTGAAGGTGAACAGCGACGGGTCCTGCGGCCCGAAGGTCACGTCGTCGAACCCGACCTGCAGGGCCGGCGTGGCGGAGCCGGTCGCCAGGACCGTCAGCTGCAGCGGGATGCGCTTCTCGGCGTCGACCGCGACCCGGACCTCGCGCAGCAGCGTGCGCTCGGAGGCCTGCGGGGTGAGGACGAGCTGGTAGGCGGGCCGCCCGGCGACCTCGGCGGTGCCGTCGACCGCGACCTGGCTGGTCCTGCGGAGCTCGCCGATCATCTGCGTCGCCGCGCCGGCCGGGTCGCTCTGCGGGTCCTTCTGCTCCGGAGCGCCCCCGGTGGAGCGGGTGGCGGTGCGCTCGGTCGCGTCGTAGGCCCACCGCGTGGTGCCGTCGGAGACCAGCGTCTTCTCGCCCTCGCCGGAGGGGAGCGCGACCCGCCCCTTCCCGTCACCGCCGGACCAGATGCGCGCGGACTGCGAGCCGTTGCCGAGTTGCGGCGCGCCCGGCAGCGCCGGCAGCCCGAGCTCGTTGTCGATGCCGACGGTGCCGTTGAACGGCCCCGGCTGCGCGGTCATCACGGAGGCGACGAGGTCCTCCGGACTCACCGGCGGCAGCTGCGGCTGTGCCGCGGCCGTCCCGCCGATCCCCACGACCCCGGCGGCGACGGCCCCGGCCGCCACCACCGCTCCTGCTGCCCCGACCCATCTGCGCCTCATGGACACCATCCTGCGGCGGTCGTCCTGAGACGTTCACAGGTGCGCGACCTGCCACCCTCGGCGTCATGGAGTCCCTGGAATTCGGCGTCAACCTGTTCTCGTGCCCGCCGCCGGCGGAGTTCGCGGAGCTCGTCCGCCGCGTGGACGCCCTCGGCGTCGACGTGCTCGCGGCGCCGGACCACCTCGGGGCCGCCTCCCCGTTCGCCGTGCTGGTCGCCGCGGGCGGGGTCTCCGACCGGCTGCGCCTGCGCACGTACGTGCTCAACGCGGGCTTCTGGAACGCCGCCCTGCTCGCCCGGGAGGTGGCGACGGCGGACGTCCTGACCGGTGGGCGGATCGAGGTGGGGATCGGGGCCGGCCACATGCGCAGCGAGCACGACGACGCCGGCCTGCCCTGGCACGACCACGCCGGGCGGGTGGCCGCGATGACCGACCTGGTGGCCGACCTGCGCCGCCGGCTCGCCGACCCCGCGATGGCGCCGCGGCCCGTGCAGGAACCGGTGCCGGTGATGATCGGAGCGATGTCGGAGCGGGCGCTCGACGTCGCCGCGCGGGAGGCGGAGATCGTCGGCCTCGCGGGACTGCGCCAGGTGCGGGGACAGCGGATGGGCACGTTCACCGTCGTCTCCGCGGAGGAGACCGACCGGCGGGTGGCCGAGGTCCGCGAGCGCGCCGCCGGCCGGTCGTACCGCACCGACCTCCTGCTGCAGAACGTCGTCGTCGACCGGGAGCCCGAGGCGGCGGCCCGGGAGTTCGCCGCGGCCGTCGGGGACCGGATCACCGTGGCGGAGCTGCTCGACACGCCCTTCGTGCTGTTCGCCCCGTCCGCGGCGGAGGCGGCCGAGGAACTGGAACGTCGGCGGGTCCGCTACGGCCTGACGTCCGTCACCACGCACGAACCGTCGATGACCGCGCTCGGCGAGGTCCTCGCCGCCCACCGGTCCGGGGCGAGCTGAGAGGTCCACAGCGGATCCGGACTACGGTCGCGCCCGTGCCGCGCGTGCTGGTGGTCGACGACGAGCCCGGGGTGCGGGCTGCGCTGTCGCGAGGCCTGGGCGCCGAGGGCATGGACGTCGTTGCGGTCGGCGACGGTCCGACCGGGCTCGCGGAGGCCGCGACGGGCCGGTTCGACGCGGTGGTGCTCGACATCGTGATGCCGGGGCTGTCCGGCTACCGGGTCCTGGAGCGGCTGCGCGCGCAGGGCGTGGAGACGCCGGTGCTGCTGCTGTCGGCCAAGGACGGCGAGGTCGACCAGGCCGACGGGCTCGACCTCGGTGCCGACGGCTACCTGGTCAAGCCGTTCTCCTTCGTCGTGCTGGTCGCGCAGCTGCGGGCGATGCTGCGCCGGCGGGGGCCCGCCGCTCCGGTACTCGTGCGCGGCCCGCTGCGGATCGAGGAGCACGGCGCCACGTGGCACGACCGCGAGCTGGCGCTGGCCCCGCGGGAGCTCGCGGTGCTGCACGCGCTGGCGGAGCGGCCCGGCGCCGTCGTCACGAAGGACGACCTGCTCAGCTCCGTCTGGGGCGACGGGGCCGCGGCCCGCAACGTCGTCGAGGTGTACGTGGGCTACCTGCGGCGCAAGCTCGCGGCGGTCGGGGCGGACGGCCTCGTCGTCACCGAGCGCGGCCGCGGGTACCGGGTGGACCTGCCGTCGTCGTGAGCGCCTGGTGGGCCCGGCGGGCGCTGCGGACCCGGATCGCGCTGGGGGTCGGGCTGGTGGCGCTCGTCGTGCTGCTCGCGCTGTCGCGGCTCGGGGCCGGGCTGCTGCTCGACGCCGTGGTCGAGGCCGGCGACGGCGAGCTGCGGGACCGGGCGGTCGCGGCTCGTCAGGCGGTGGTCGACGGCGGGCCGGTGCCGGGCGGGCTGCGGGTGACCGACGTGGCCGGGACACCGGTGGACGGCCGCGGGCCGGTCCCGCTGGCCGAGCCCGCGGTCCGGGCGCTGGGGAGCGGCGAGCCGGTCACCGTCACCGGGCCGGGCGAACCGCGGCGGTGGGTGGCGGTCGCGGTGACGCTGCCCGACGGCTCACCCCGTCTGGTCCTCGCGTCGCGGGACCTCGTCGGGGCGGCCGCCCTGCTCGGCGGAGCGGCCGGCTGGTTCGTCCCCGCGATCGTGGTGGCCGCCGTCGTGCTGGCCGGCGCCGCCTGGCTCGCTGCGGGCGCCGCGCTGCGCCCGGTAGGCCGGCTCCGCGCGGCGGCCGCCGCGACGGGGGAGGGGGAGCGCCTGCCGGTGCCGCCGTCGCGCGACGAGCTGGCCGCGCTCGCCGTCGAGATCAACGCCCTGCTCGAGCGCCGCGACGACGCCGCCGACCGCCTCCGTCGCTTCTCCGACGACGCCGCCCACGAGCTGCGCTCGCCGATCGCCTCACTGCGCGCGACCGCCGACGTCGCCGTCGCCTACCCCTCCCCGGGGACCACCGACGACGACCGCGAGGCCTGGCGGACCGTGGCCCGGGACGCCGAGCGACTGTCCGGCCTGGTCACCGACCTGCTCGCCCTCGCCCGCGCCGACGGCGGGCAGCGGGCGCCGGCGGGATCGGTCGACCTGGCGGCGGCGGTGGTCGAGGCGGTCGGGCGGCTCGACGACGAGGGGCCCGTGGTGACGACGTGGACGCCGGTGGCGGTGCACGCCGCCGCGACGGCGGCCGAGGTCGGGCTGGTGCTGGACAACCTCCTCGGCAACGCCCGCAAGCACGCCCGGTCGGTGGTGCACGTGTCCGCCGTCCCGGCCGGGGCGTGGGTGCGACTGCTGGTCGACGACGACGGGCCCGGCATCCCGGAGGCCGAACGGTCGCGCGTGTTCGACCGGTTCACCCGCGTCGAGGCGGCCGCCGGCACCACCGGCTCGGGGCTGGGCCTGGCGCTCGTCGCGCGGCTGGTCGAGGGCCGCGGCGGGTCCGTCCGCGCGACCGGCTCGCCGGACGGCGGTGCCCGGCTCGCCGTGCGCTGGCCCGCGGCGCCGTGAGCCCTACGCTCGACGAGTGCGCGCGACGATGGACCCGGTGGGCGCGGTGCGGCGCCTCGTCCCGCCGGAGCGCCTGACCGAGCGCGTCACCGGTCCCGACGACGCCTTCGTCATCGCCCACTTCGGCCTCGCGCGCCCCGAACCGGACCGACCCGTCGTCGTGAACGGCCTGGTCGAGCGCGAGGTCACGCTGCACCCGGACGAGGTCCGCGCCCTGCCGGCGCACCGCGTGGAGTCCGTCCACGAGTGCTTCGGCAACCCGCTGACACCGGGCGAGCGGGTGCGGCGCGTCGCGAACCTGGTGTGGACCGGGGCGCGGCTGCGCGACGTCCTCGACCTGGCCGGCGTGCGCCCGGAGGCCACCACGCTGTGGGCGCGGGGCGCCGACCACGGGGAGTTCGGCGGGGTCGCGAGCCCGGACTACCTCAAGGACCTGCCGCTCGACGACGTCGGAGACCGCGCCCTCGTCGCGTACTCCTGCCACGACGCGCCCATGACGAGCGAGCGGGGCGGTCCGCTGCGCCTCGTCGTGCCCGGGTACTTCGGGACGAACTCGGTCAAGTGGCTGACCGACCTGACGCTCGCCGATCACCGCCCGGAGCACCTGTTCACCACGCGGCTCTACCTGCGTCCCGGTCCGGACGGCCGGTCGGTGCCGGTCCGGGAGCTCGACGTCTCGTCGGTGGTCACCGGGGTGTCCGACGGCGAGGCGCGGGGCTGGGCCTGGAGCTCGACGCCGGTCGTGGAGGTCGTGGTCGAGGCCGACGGCGAGCCGGTCCCGGCCGAGCTCGAGGCCGCCCGCGGCCGGGCGTGGCAGGGGTTCCGGGCGCGGGTGGGGGCGGCCCGCACGGTGACCGCCCGCGCCACGGACGCGGCCGGCCGCACGCAGCCGCTCTCCGGGGCGCGGAACGCGGTCCGTTAACCGTCGATCAGCGCCGCCAGGCCGTCCAGGACCCGCGCCGTGCCGAACCGCCACGCGTGCTCCGGGTGCCGGGCGCTGCGCTGGGCCTCACCCGCCGCGGTGCCCACCCGCGACGCCAACGGGTACGACGACGGGTCCAGCACCTGCGCGAGCGCCGGCCCGGCGGTCGCCCACCAGGCCTCGTCGGTCTCCGGGGACGAGCGCGCCTCACTCCGCGCCGCGGCCCGCACGAAGTCGAGGACGAAGGTCAGCGCGGCGTCGCGGTCGACGTCGGACAGGCCGCAGTCGTCGAACGCGGCCAGCTCGTGCTCGTACTTCGCGATCGTGCCCGGCCCGAGGGCGGGGCGGCCCGGCTCGAACGACGTCAGCCACGGGTGCGCCCGGTAGAGCGTGCGGTTGTCCTCCATGACGGCGAGCACGCGGTCGCGCCACGGGCCGGAGTTCCCAGCCCGATCCATCGTCAGGAACGCCGCGTCCTCCAGGAGCTCGAGCAGCTCCGCGCGGCCGGGCACGTAGGTGTAGAGCGTCATCGGCGCGACGCCGAGTTCGCCCGCCAGCGCGCGCATCGTCAGCGGTTCCAGCCCGGACGCGTCGGCGAGGCGGGTCGCCGCCTCCACCACGACGTCGATCGTCAGGCCCCGCGAGGGCCCGCGGCGGGGTGGGGGTGCTGTCCGCCAGAGCAGGGAAATCACGTCGACGCTCACGTCGTACATCATACGGTGTACGCTGTATGGAGTGCGCATCACCGACACCGCCGTGAGCCTCGTCGTCCCCGACCCGGCCGCGTCCGCCCGCTTCCTCGTCGACCACTACGGCTTCGCGGAGGTGATGAGCGCGCCGGGCTTCTCGTCGCTGGCCCGGGAGGACGCCGGCGTCCACGTCGTCTACCTCGCGCCGGGCCTCGAGACCATGCCGCCCGAGCAGCGCGACGTGCTCGCGCAGGGGCTGATCCTCGCGTTCGTCGTCGAGGACCTGGAGGGCGAGCTGGCCCGGCTGCAGTCCGGGGGCGTCGAGATCACGATGCCGCTGACGGTCGAGGAGTGGGGTGAGCGGGCGTTCCAGACCCGCGACCCCAACGGCGTGGTGGTCCAGCTCGTGGACTGGAACGGGCCGGGTGCCACGATGGCGGGATGACCGTCCCGACGATCACGCTCCACGAGACCCGTCCCGACGTCGAGCCCGGCCTGGGCGCGCTGCGGGGCTACCTCAGGGACATCCTCGGGCGCTTCGAGGGCCGGCCGGGCACCGACGACGACGTCGGCGCGTTCATGGCCGAGTACCCCGACGACGAGGGCCTGGTCCCGCCCCAGGGGGTCTTCCTGCTCGCGACCGACGCCGAGGGCGCGGTGCTCGGCTGCGTCGGCCTGCGTCACCGGGGCCCGGATGTGCCTCTCGACGCGGCCGAGGTCAAGCGGATGTGGACCGCCCCGGCCGCGCGCGGGCTCGGCGTCGGGAAGATGCTGCTGGCCGAGGTGACGCGGCGGGCGCGGGACGCCGGGCGCTCGCGGCTGGTGCTCGACACGCGGGCGGACCTCCTGGAGGCGCGCACGCTCTACGAGCGGGCGGGCTTCGTCGAGACCGAGTCGTACAACGAGAACCGGCACGCCCAGGTCTGGTACGCGCTGGACCTGCGGTGAAGCGGGTCACCGCGACCCGCTACGTCACGCCGCTGCGCGAGGGCGGCTCGCTGCCCGGGCTGGTGGAGGCCGACGACCTCGGCACCTACGTCGTCAAGTTCACCGGCGCCGGGCAGGGCGTCAAGGCGCTCATCGCGGAGATCGTCGCGGGCGGGATCGGCCGGGCGCTGGGACTGCGCGTGCCGGAGCTCGTGCTGGTCGATCTGGACCCGGTGGTCGCGCAGTCCGAGCCGGACTGGGAGGTCCAGGAGCTGCTCGCCCGCTCCGGCGGCACGAACCTCGGGATGGACTTCCTGCCGGGTGCGATCGGGTTCGACCCGGTGGCGCACGCGGTCGCCGCCGAGGAGGCCGCGCGGGTGGTGTGGTTCGACGCGTTCGTCGAGAACGTCGACCGCTCCTGGCGCAACCCGAACCTGCTGCGCTGGCACCGGGAACTGTGGTGCATCGACCACGGCGCCTGCCTGTACTTCCACCACTCCTGGGCCCGGGCCGCGTCGGTGGTCACGCGGCCGTACGACGTGTCCGACCACGTGCTCCTGCCCTTCACGACGGCGGATGCGCGTTCGTTGGCCGACCGGGAGCTCTCGGCGCTCGTGACCCGGGACGTGCTGACGGAAGTCGTCGCGGAGGTGCCGGACGACTGGCTGGTCGGCGGGTTCGACGCGGACTTCCCGACGGCCGCCGGAGCGCGCGCGGCGTACGTGGAGCACCTGTTGGCGCGGGTGGGGGATCGGTCGTGGGCGCCATGAACACCTACGAATGGGCGCCGCTGCGGGTGGTGCCGCGGGTCGACCGGGGCGAGTGCGTCAACGTCGGCGTGCTGCTCTACTGCCGGCACGTCGTGGTGCTGACGATGCGGCTGGCGCTGGACGTGGAGCGGTTGGCGGCGGTGTTCCCGGAGCTGGACGTCGACGAGGTGGCCCAGGCCGTGCGGGCGTGGCCGCGGGTCGTCGCGGGGGAGGGCCCGGCGGGCGTGCTGTCACCGGGGGAGCGGTTTCGCTGGCTCACGGCGCCGCGCTCCACCGTCGTGCAGGCGGGGCCGGTGCACACCGGGCTCACGGCCGACCCGGAGGCCGAGGTGGACCGCCTCCTGTCGCGCCTGGTGTAGCCCTGGAGTGTCAGCACTGCGGCCATGCCGACACTGGACGTCACAATCGCCGCAGGTACGACTCACACCGCGGTCAGGGCGTCCGGTGCCTGTCTCTGGAGCAGGCCGATACGGCATCCGTGTCGAGGACGACGATGCTCACGAACGGCGGCGCGACGCGTAGAGATCGCGCAGGAACTTCTCGTACTCCTCATCGGAGGTGAAGGCGTCCTCCGGGGCCAATTCGTCGGCCGAAGCCACCGGCTTCACTCCCTGCCGGCGGATGAGTTCCTCGGTCGGGACGTGGTCGTCGCTGCGCCTGGGTCCCGATGTGCTGAACATGGCACCCACCTCCTGGCAGAGAGCATGACAAGCCCGGGCCCGGTTCTTCATATCCGTCGCCCACGCGGATCGACGGTGTGGAGAACCTGGCGCTGGGTGCAAGCAGTGACGCATTGCTTGCACGTCAGCCGCCCCCGACCACCCGCCGGCAGAACTCCAGCACCAGCGCCCACTGGAACGCCCGCTGCGCGTTGTCCGCCGCCCCGCCGTGGCCGCCCTCGACGTTCTCGTAGTACTCCACCGGATGCCCGTACTCCCGGAGCCGCGCGACGAACTTGCGCGCGTGGCCGGGGTGGACGCGGTCGTCCCGGGTCGAGGTCGTCACCAGGATCGACGGGTACGAGGCGTCGCGGGACAGGTGCTGGTAGGGCGAGTACCGCGAGATGAACGCCCAGTCCTCGGGCACGTCCGGCTCGCCGTACTCCGCCTGCCACGAGGCGCCCGCGAGCAGCAGGTGGAACCGCCGCATGTCCAGCAGTGGCACCATCACCACGACCGCCCCGAACAGCTCCGGGTACCGCGTGATCATGACGCCCATGAGCAGCCCGCCGTTGGACCCGCCGTGGATCGCGAGCTGCTGCGGGGTCGTGATCCCCCGCTCGACCAGGTCGCGGGCGACCGCCGCGAAGTCCTCGTACGCGCGGTGCCGGTGCTCCCGCAGCGCCGACGTGTGCCACTCCGGGCCGTACTCACCGCCGCCCCGGATGTTCGCGACGACGTAGGTCCCGCCCTGCGAGATCCACCCGAGACCCATCACGCCGGAGTACGACGGCGTCAGCGAGATCTCGAACCCGCCGTAGCCGGTCATGAGCACCGGGCCGGACTCCGCGGACTCCTTCCCGACGACGAAGTACGGCACCTTGGTGCCGTCGTCGGACGTCGCGAAGAACTGCTGCACGGAGACCCCCGTGGCGTCCCACGAGGCGGGCGCGGACCGCAGGGTCTCGAGGGGCGCGTCCTCGTCCGCCGAGGCGCCCAGCACCGTCCGCGCGAACGTCGACGGCCGGGTGAACCCGTCGGTGTCGAGGAAGACCTCGTCGGACTCGTCCGGGTCGGTCCCGACGACGGCGACCTCGGCGAACGCCTCGCCGGTCGGCAGCTCGCGCCGGGTCCAGCTCCCGGGTGCCCACTGCTCCGGTCCCGAGGGCGGGGTGAGCACCTCCAGCCGGGTCGCCACGTCCTCGAGCACGGTGAGGATCAGGTAGCTCTTCGTCCACGACCACCCCGACAACGACCGCGACGCCGTCGGCGCGAACAGCACCGTGTGCTCGCGGGAACCGCCGAGGAACCCCTCGGCGTCGAAGGCCAGGAGCGTGCCCGCCGCGTACTCGGTGCCCTCGACGGTCCAGGGCGAGCGGGTGCGGACGAGGAGCCACGCCCGGTCGAGGTCGGTGTCCGCGTCGGCCGGCGCGTCGATCCTCACCTGCGTCCCGTCGGGCCGGAGCACGAACTCCTCGACCGTGTGGAAGTCCGGGCTGCGCCCCACCATCTCGCGCTCGAACCCGCGCGTGCGGTCCTTGCCGGCGAAGGCGGCGACGTCGGACTCCTGCGCCTCGAAGACGACGGGCGCCTCGGCCACCGGCGTTCCCCGGGACCAGCGGCGCATCACGCGCGGGTACCCCGACGTCGTCATCGAGCCGGGGCCGAGGTCGGTGCCCACGAACACGGCGTCGTCGTCGACCCACGAGATCCGGCTCTTGGCCTCGGGCAGTGCGAAGCCGCCCTCCTCCGCCGTCAGGAACCGCTTGGCGTCGAGGTCGAACTCGCGCACGACCGTCGCGTCCGCCCCGCCGCGCGAGAGCTGGACGAGCGCACGGGTGTAGTCCGGCCACCGTGCGGAGGCGCCCGCCCAGACCCAGTTCTCGTCCTCGTCGCGGGCGAGCGCGTCGACGTCGAGCAGGAGCTCCCAGTTCGGGTGGCCGGAGCGGTAGTCGTCGAGCGTGGTCCGCCGCCAGAGGCCGCGCGGGTGCTCGCCGTCCTGCCAGAAGTTGTAGAGCAGCTCGCCCCGACGGCGGGTGTAGGGGATGCGGTCCTCGGAGTCCAGGACGGCCCGCAGCCCGTCGCGCAGCTCGCCGAACCGCCCGGTGTCGGTGAGCCGGCCCAGGCTCTCGGCGTTCCGCTCGCGAACCCACGACAGGGCCTCGTCCCCGGTGACGTCCTCGAGCCAGAGGTACGGGTCGTCGGTCTCGGGGGCGTCAGCGGAGGAGGTCACGTGATCAGTCTGCCTACCCGCGGGCGCCTTCGCCGGACTGCGCGCGGCTTCTAGCGCGCACTAGAACGTTGCTTCTAGGGTTGGGTAGAATTACGCTCGTGACCAAGGCCAGGGCGCTGGAGAAGCGCATCCGGCAGGAGGCCAAGCGTCAGCGCGTGTCCTGGACCCTTCTGCGGCAGGGAGCCAACCACACGGTCTACGACCTCGACGGAGTCGTCGTTCCCATCCCGCGCCACTCGGAGATCGGCGAGGGACTCACGCGGGAGATCTACAAGCAGTGCGAAGCGAAGCTCGGGAAGGGCTGGTGGCGGGCATGACGACCTACACGGCACGCGCCACGCGCGACAACGACCGCTACTGGCTGGTTCACATCCCGGAGCTCGGGCATTACACCCAGGCCCGCACCGTGTCCGAGATCGAGACCATGGCTCGTGACCTCATCGTCACGCTGAAGGGTCTCGAGCCGGACGCCGTGGATCTCGAGGTCGACATACAGTTGCCGGGCACTGCGCAGGAACACCTCGAGCGCGTCGAGACCCTCCGGACTCAGGAAGCCGAGGCTCGGCGTGCCGCAGCGGCCGAGGCGCGAGCGGCCGCGGCCGAGCTGAAGCGGGCCGGGCTGTCCCTCAGGGACATCGGCAAGTTGCTCGGCGTCTCCTTCCAGCGGGCGAGCCAGCTCACCTCCGACGTCTGATGGTGCTACGAGTCCACTACAGGCGTTCCTCGCGCACGGCATCCAGCAGCGCAGCGTTCGTAGGTACACCCGGCTCCGCCGTCACCGGCGCTGGCGGTCCGAGCCTGTCGGACGGGGCAGACGCCGGGATGAGCTTCCCCTCGGCGATCAGTTCTTCCCTCGGGTCGGCGAGCACGGGAAGGCCACGGCTCTCGATCGTCACCTCGCCCATCGTCACCTCGGCGCGCTCACCCCGTCCCGGCATGATCAGGACAGCGCGCTCGCACCGCAGCCGACTGCAGTAGGTGAAGACCTGGAACAGGTCGCCGGTCGAGGGGCGACCGTGATGCTTGTACTTGGCGTCGTAGACCACGACCGGGCGGCCGTCCCCGTCGTACTCGACGACGTCGGCGTAGCCGGTCACGCGGTCCGGTGGATCGGTGATCTGCACGGGGACCTGGCGGGCGAGCCGGTGTCCTGCCGGCGCCCCGGCGACGACGTGCTTCTCGACGAACGACTCCCACACCTTTGTCATCGGGAACAGGACAGCCGCCCCCTCCCGGTCGACGCCCTCGGGTAGGAGACTCGTCCCTCGGATGATCAGGATCGCGAGGTCGAACACCTCTCGCGTCTGCATCGGCAGGCGGGGTCGCGCTGTTCTGATCGTGCGATCGATGTCCGGGGGACGGCCCACGGCGGAGAGGGCGGGCGCGAGCGCGGCCAGGCGGGCTCGCGTCCGCGGGTGTCGGAGTGGAGCGCGTCGGACGAGGTCGAGGGCTCGGGCGAGGACCTGGTTGACCGCGATGTCCCGGGTGATGCGCTGAGCGCGCGTGACGAGGCGGTCCGCACGCCCGGCATGGCGACGGAGGTGGGTCGCGACGTCGGGCCGGCCGGCGAAGGGCGGCCGGGTGAACGTGCGTTCGACGTAGCCCTTAGGTAGTCCGCGGCCGACGAGACGCTCCAGGCCGTCGGCGAACGCCGTCGCGATGAGGTCGACGAGCCCGTCGTCCGTGCCGGCGGGCACGCGATCGTCGCGCAGGAGACTGGGGGCGCCGACGTAGGTGGCAAGCAGCGCCGCCAGGTCGGCGAGGTCGAACCGGCTGCGGATGTCGACCACGAGCCCACTCGGGAGGCGTAGCCGGCCGACGAACGGGCCGGGGACGATCCGGTGGGTCCCCGTCCCCGTCGGGGTCACCGACCGGATAACCCGGGTCTCGTCGTCGCCGTGCGTCAGCGCGACGACCGCCCGGAGGTCCTGGTCGACCAGGTCCACCTCCTGGGCGGCGTACTCCCGCAGTCGAAGCACCTCAGCTGCCCTCGCCGAGCAGGACGCGGACCTCCCGGTCGAGATCCTCGAGACGGTCGGGCCGGTCGAACCAGAGCTCGGCGAGGTAGGGCTGCACCTGGAAGGCCCACGTGCGCTCCAGCGTCGCGGCGTCGTCGCTGTCCATCCAGTAGGAGTGGCCGGGCGCCGAGGGATCCCCGCCGACCCGCGCGTCGATCAGATCGAACACGCGCAGTGGTAGCTGCGACGGATCGCCGTGAGCGGCCAGCCACCGCGTCAGGACCTCGCGGTCGGGACGGAGTGCGAACGCGTGGAACCGGCGACGGAGGGCGAAGTCGACGAGCGCGAGGCTGCGGTCCGCGGTGTTCATGGTGCCGAGCAGGACGACGTTCTCCGGCACGGAGAACTTCTCGTGCGAGTAGGGCAGGTGCGCCGAGTGGCCGCGGTACTCGAGCAGCATGAGGAGCTCGCCGAACACCGCCGCGAGGTCGGCACGGTTCATCTCGTCGACGACCAGCACGAAGCGGTCGTCCGGAGCCGCCTCAGCCTCGGCGCACAGGGTTCGGAACAAGCCGGGTCGTACGACGTAGTCCAGGCCGCCGGAGCGGGCGTCGACCTCGGGACGGAGACCCTCGACGAAGTCCTCGTAGGAGAAGGCGGGGTGGAACTGGACGACGCGGACGTGGTCGGGGGACGTTGCGAGGTGGGTCGCGAGGTGGCGGGCGACCCAGGTCTTGCCCGTTCCCGGCGGCCCGTGGAAGAAGGCCTGCCGCAGCCGGCCGTCGGTCAGGGCGGAGACCCAGCCGTCCACGGTCTCGACCGGGAGGTGGCAGGAGCGGGCGACGTCCGCGCTCGTCGTGACCGACGGGCTCCGCTGTCCCTTGTCCGGTCCTGGAGGATCGACGACCACGGGCGGATCCTCGCGGGCGGCGCGCAGCAGGGCCGTGAGGACCGCGTCGTGTTCCTGCGGGGCGACGTTCCACTCCCGGCGCCATGCGAGGAGGTCGTCGCAGAACCGGGCGTAGCCCTCGCCGCTGAAGGCGCGGTACTGCTGCGTGACGCCGGTGGCGACACGCAAGCCGTGCATCGTCGCATCGATCTGGATGCCGAAGCGGTCCGGGTCGCGGAGATACATCATCATGGTGAGCAGGGACGATCCGGCACCGGGCAGCTCTGAGCGGACCCGCAGCACCCGGGAGACGAGCTCGAGCGCGTCCTCCTCGGACGGACCCCAGAGCACGCGCATGGCCTCGTTGAGCTCCTCCATCCGCTCGGTGACCCGCAGGATCGAGTAGCCGGTGAACGCGGGCGAGAAGCGGTCCCGCCGCACGACCCCCTGGGACTCGTGCCGATTGAAGACGCCCCCGAGCTCGATGAACTCGTCGTGGGTCATGCGTCCGGCGCGTGCGTCGAGGAGTCGCCGCGCCTCGTCCTCGGCCTCGACCCGCGCGGGCACGAAGCGCGGGCCGAACTGATCGCGGACCTGCCTCAGGACCTCGCGTACCGATGGGGTCGTCATGAGCGCGCAGCGTAGGAGGAGTGCGGATCACGTCCGCTCAGGGGCGGTGGCCGTAGACCGGGCCGGCGCCGACCCGCCGCCCGGACGAGCGCCCGAGCGCAGGAGCTCGCGCCACTCGGCGCCGCTCCAGTGCGCCGGCTCCGTACTCGCGAGGAACTCCCGCACGACGGCGAGGAAGCGCTGCGGGTCGGAGTGGAACGGGAAGTGCCCGGCGCGCTCGAACACCTCGAGCCGACTGCCGGGCATGGCCTCGTGGGCGGTGCGGCCGTGCTCGACCGGGACCACCACGTCGTCGGCGCCCCACACGAGCAGGGTCGGCATCCCGACGGTCAGGTAGCACCGGTCGAGCATCGTCACGACCTGTCCGCGCCAGTCGACGACCGCGCGCAGCGTGCGCAGGAAGGCCGAGCGGCTGGTGGCGTCGGGGAGGGCGTCGACGAGCCGGACGAGGTCCTCGGCGTCGCGGCCGAGTCCGGTGTCGAGCTGCTGCAGGACGCGCAGGGCGAGCTCGGTCGGGAACCGCACGCCCGGCCAGCCCAGGACCGGCAGCAGCAGGTCGGCGAACGGGAGCGACGCGGCCCGCAGCGCCGGGGTGACCGACTGCGCCACCCCGCCCGCGCCGACGAGCACGAGCCGTTCGGTGCGCTCGGGGTACTGGTAGGCGAACTGCATCGCGACGCCCCCGCCGAGCGAGTGGCCGACCAGTGTGGCGCTGTCCACGTCGAGGACGGCGAGCAGGTCGCGCATCCCGTTGGCGTAGGCGCCGATCGAGTAGTCGCCGCGGGGCTTGTCGGAGCCGCCGTGGCCGAGGAGGTCGGGGGCGATCACGGTGTGGTCGCGCGCGAGGTCGTCGAGCAGCGGGCCCCAGGTCGAGGAGTCGTCACCGATCCCGTGGATCAGCAGGAGGACCGGGCCGGAGCCGGCCCGGCGGAACGCCCGCCGGTAGCCGTGGACCACGCGGTACTGGAGCGCCCACCGCTCCCCGGCGACCCGGCGTGCGACCGGACCGGGGGACGGTGGGGCGCTCCCTCCCGCGAACAGCCCGAGCACGTGCTCCTCCTCGTCGTCATCGGCGACGGTCGAGGCTAGGAGCGCGGTGTGACGGGCGTGTTGCGATCACGAGGTCTCGTCGGTGGGCTCGTCCTCCGGGGAGTCGTCCACCTCCGCGAGCAGCAGGTAGAGCCGACGGCGGGCCTCGTCGAGGACCTTCGTCGCCTCGGTCACCTGCTCCGGTGACCCGACCTGGGCGATCTGCGCGACCGCCCCGGCGAGCCCGCGACCCGCGGTCCGCAGGTCGCCGAACCCGTCCTGGGCACCGGCCTCGACCTGCGACCACACCGCGTCCAGCTCGGCGGCGTGCTCCTCGGTGTAGGTGCGCCCGGCGTCGGTGAGGTGCACGACCGTGCGACCCTCCGACTTCTCGGTGCTCACCAGGCCCTCGTCGGCCAGCTGCGCGACGGTCGGGTAGACCGACCCGGGGCTGGGCTTCCACGAGCCGCCCGAGCGCTCGGCGATCTCCTGGATGATCTGGTAGCCGTGCCGCGACTCCTCGCGGAGCAGGGCGAGGATGGCCAGCCGCACGTCACCGCGCGAACGCCGCCCCCGGCCGTGGTGGCGACGACGCTCGTCGTCCGGGCCCCACGGACCGGCGAAGGGGCCACCGGGACCACGTCCGCCGCGTCCACGGCCACCGCCGGGACCCCCGGGGCCGAAGGGCGGCCCGAAGTCCATGCCGAAGGGGCCACCGCCCCGTCGACGGGCGAAGTCGCGGCGGGGGCCGCCGGGCTCGCCGTGCTGATGGGGACCGTGATGTCCCCGCTTGTGCGCCCACTCCGGGCGCTCGTTGATGTCGAACATGTCGTTCGATCCTTCCGTCGATGTACGCCGACTGTCGGCGATGGCTAAACGATATATCGCGAATGCTCGTCGTGCAACAGCCTGTTGGCCGACGGCCCGATCGGCCACCCCCGGGCGTGAGCACCGAGGAGGCCGACCCGGCCCTCGTCCGCCGGGCGATCGCCGCCAGCGCGGTCGGCAACGCCACCGAGTGGTTCGACTACGGCGTCTACGCGTACGTGGCCGTCGAGATCGGCGACGCGTTCTTCCCCGGCGAGTACTCGACGCTCGCGACGATGCTGGTCTTCGCCGTGAGCTTCGTGCTGCGTCCGCTCGGAGGGGTGTTCTGGGGCGCCCTCGGCGACCGGATCGGGCGCCGGTCCGTGCTGGCCGGGACGATCCTGCTGATGAGCGTCGCGACGTTCGGGGTCGGCGTGCTGCCCACGGTCGCGAGCATCGGGGTTGCGGCGCCTCTGCTGCTGATCGTGCTGCGGATGGTGCAGGGCTTCGCCACGGGCGGCGAGTACGGCGGAGCCGCGACCTTCATGGCCGAGTACGCCCCGGACCGGCGCCGCGGGTTCCTCGGCAGCTTCCTCGAGGTCGGCACGCTGTCCGGCTTCACCCTGGCGATCGCGGTGGTGGCCCTGACGGAGCTGGCCGTCGGTCCGGACGCGATGGCGGCCTGGGGCTGGCGGGTCCCGTTCCTGCTGGGGCTGCCCCTGGGCCTCGTCGGGCTCTACCTGCGCGCCCGGCTCGAGGACACGCCGGTGTTCCGGGACCTCGAGGAGCAGGGCGCCCCGGAGGGCTCGCGGCTCCGCGAGCTCCTCCGGGACCACCGCCGGCCGCTGCTGGCGCTCGCCGGGCTCGTCGTGGCCCTGAACGTCGCGAACTACACGCTGATCACCTACACCCCGACCTACCTGCAGGAGACCATCGGGTTGGGGTCGGGCGAGACCGACCTGCTCCTCGCGATCGGGCAGGGCGCGATGATCCTCGTCCTGCCGCTCGCCGGCGCGTGGTCCGACCGGGTCGGCCGCAAGCCGCTCTGGTGGATCTCCCTGGTCGGGCTGTTCGTGCTCGCGATCCCCATGTACCTGCTCATGGCCCAGGGCTTCGTCGGGGCGCTGGTCGGCTTCTCGGTGCTCGGGCTGGTCTACCTGCTCCAGCTCGGCACGATCTCGTCGATGTTCCCGGCGATGTTCCCCACGCAGGTCCGCTACGTCGGGTTCGCGACCGCCTACAACGTCTCCACCGCGGTCTTCGGCGGGACCGCGCCGGCTCTCAGCGAGGGCCTCATCGACGCCACCGGGTCGAACCTGGTCCCGGCCGTCGTCATGATGGCCGGGTTCGTGGTCGGCATGGTGGCGCTGTGCTTCGTGCCGGAGACCCGCGGGTGCTCGCTGCGCGGCCGGGAGACGCCGATCAGTGGAACTGCGCCCGCTCGACGGTCACCTCGAGCGCCTTGAGCAGCTCCCGCGCCGACTCGAGCGAGAGCTCGACGGCGACCCGCGAGCCCGGCGTCCCGCCAAGGAAGTCGATGTTCACGGTGTGCGCGTCCGGCGCGTGCACGGGGTGGTCGTAGTAGACCGTCGCCTCGCTCATCGCCTGCCAGCCCTCGCGGGTCTTCCCCGACGACCGCTCGAGCGCGACCTTCTCGGTCGAGTAGGTGCACATCAGTTGCTCCCCACGACGTCGGTGACGAGGTGCCGGGCGAGGAAGTCGGCGATCTTCCGCCACCCGTCGACGGCGGCCTCGGGCCGGTAGGACGGCCGGTCGACCGAGAAGAACGCGTGCCCGGCGCCGTCGTAGCGGTGGAACTCGTAGGTCTTCCCGTGCTCCTGCAGGATCTTCTCCAGCTCGTCCACCTGGTCGGGCGAGGGGTAGGAGTCGTCGTTGCCGAACAGGCCGAGCAGCGGGGCGCCCAGCTCGGGGACCCGGTCGGCGAGCGGGGAGACCTGCAGCGGGAAGCCCTCCGGCGGGGTCCCGACGACGAACGCGCCGTAGCAGTCCACGGTCGCCTGCAGGTCCACGTCGATGCCGGCGAGCACGGCCTGCCGGCCGCCCGAGCAGAAGCCGATCGCCCCGACCGCGCCGGTCGCGTTCGCGAGGCTGCGCAGCCAGGCCGCCGCGCCGCGGGCGTCGCCGACGAAGCGCTCGTCGGGCACGCCGCCCTGCGCGCGGGCCGTGGCCGCGGCGTCGTCGGGCTCGGCGTCCGGGGCC
The DNA here is from genome assembly GCF_037401875.1 of Actinomycetospora aurantiaca. Classification (NCBI taxonomy): domain Bacteria; kingdom Bacillati; phylum Actinomycetota; class Actinomycetes; order Pseudonocardiales; family Pseudonocardiaceae; genus Actinomycetospora; species Actinomycetospora aurantiaca. The sequence continues at coordinate 373,909 of NZ_JBBEGN010000003.1, forward strand.
TCGCGGGTGTAGAGGTTCGGGCAGATCGCCGCGTAGCCCATCGTCGCGAAGCGGCGGGTGATCTCCTTGGACTCCCGGTCGTACCCGGGCATGTGGTGGATGACGATCATGCCCGGGTGCGGCCCCGGGTCCAGGGGTCGGGCGGTGTAGGCCTCGATGAGCTCGTCACCGTGGCCGCGGATGCCGGTCGTCTCCGCGATGATCGCGTCGTAGCGCATGGGTCCACTATCGCCGGTAGCGCGCCGGGCCGTCGTCGTAGAGGTCGCCACCGTGCAGGTCGTTCACGACGAGCGCGGGGAAGTCGACGATCGTCAGGCGGCGGACCGCCTCGGCGCCCAGGTCGGAGTACGCCACGACCTCGGCCGAGGTGATGCACCGCGACAGCAGCGCCGCCGTGCCCTCGATCGCGCCGAAGTAGACGCAGCCGTGCTCGAGCATCGACGCCTTGACCTCGGCGTTGCGCCGCCCCTTGCCGATCATCGCGGCCAGACCACGCTCGACGAGGGCGGGGGAGTAGGCGTCGCAGCGGCTCGCGGTGGTCGGGCCGGCGCTGCCGATGACGTGGCCGGGGCGCGCCGGGGTCGGCCCGACGAAGTAGATCGTGGCGCCGTCGACGTCGAACGGCAGGTCCTCGCCGGCGTCGATCGCCTCGACGAACCGGGCGTGCGCGGCGTCCCGAGCGGTGTAGACGGTGCCGCTCAACGTGACCGGGTCGCCGGAGTGCAGCGCGGCGGCGTCGGTCAGCGGCAGCTGCAGGTCCGTCACAGGGTCACCGCCCGGACCCGGTGGGAGTGGCAGTCCAGGTTGATCGCGACGGGGAACGCGGCGATGTGCGTCGGGTAGGCCTCGACGTGGACGGCGACCGTGGTGACGGTGCCGCCGAAGCCCGCCGGGCCGATGCCGGTCGCGTTGATGGCCTCCACCAGCTCCTGCTCCAACGAGGCCAGCGCCGGGTCCGGCGACGGCGAGCCGGTGGGGTCGCGGGTGAGCGCCCGCTTCGCGAGCACCGCCGCCCGGTCGAAGGTGCCGCCCATCCCGATCCCGACCGTCACCGGCGGGCTCGCGCTCGGGCCCGCCTGCTCGATCGTCTCGACCACGAACCGCTTCATCCCCTCGACCCCCGCCGCCGGGGTCAGCATCCGGAGGGCACTCATGTTGTCGCAGCCCGCGCCCTTGACCAGCAGCGTCAGCTCGATCCCGGAGCCCGGCACCAGGTCGTAGTGGACCATCGCCGGGGTGTTGTCGCCGGTGTTGACCCGGTCGACGGGCGAGCGGACGAGGCTGGCCCGCAGGTAGCCGTCGGTGTACCCCGCGGCCACACCCCGGTCGATCGCCTCCGCCAGCGAGCCGCCGGTGAAGTGCACGTCCTGGCCGATCGTCAGGAACACGACGGCGTACCCGGTGTCCTGGCAGAAGGCGATCTGCTCGGCGGCGGACACCCGCGCGTTCTCCAGCAGCCGGTCGAACACCTCGCGCCCGATCGGCGACTCCTCGGCGTCCCGTCCCCGCTCCAGGGCGGCGACGTGGTCGGCCCGCAGCTCGTGGTTGGCCTCGACGCAGAGCGTCCGGACGGCCGACTCGACCTCGGCCACGTCGACCGCGCGCACCTCGCTCACGAGCCGTGCGTACCGCAGGCGCCACCGTCGCGCACGCGCGGGTGCCAGCATGGACCCCGTGACCTGGCGCAACTGGGCGGGGAACCAGCGGACCGAGCCGACCCGCCGGGTCGTCGCGCGCACCACCGAGGACGTGGTGGCGGCCGTGAAGGCCGCCGCCCGGGACGGGCTGCGCGTGACGGCCACGGGGTCGGGTCACTCCTTCACCGCGATCGGCGCGCCGGACGGGGTGGCGCTCGCGGTGCCCTCGCAGGGCGTCCCGGAGGTCCGCGAGCTGCTGGCCACCGTCCCGGCGGGCATGACGATCCGCAGGCTGAACGCCGCGCTGTGGGAGCAGGGCCTCGCGCTGCCGAACCTGGGCGACATCGACGCGCAGACCGTCGCGGGGGCGGTCTCGACCGGCACGCACGGCACCGGTGCCCGGCACACCGGCATCGCCGCGCGGATCCGGGCGATGGCGATGGTGCTCGCGGACGGCACCACGATCACGACGAGCCCGACGGAGCACCCGGAGATCTTCCACCACGCGCGGGTCGGGCTCGGGGCGCTCGGCGTCCTCACCGCGCTGACCCTCGAGTGCGTGCCGGCCTTCCACCTCCACGCCCACGAGTCGGCGCGGCCCCTGGAGGAGGTGCTGGAGGGCTTCGACGAGCTGGCCGGGCAGCACGACCACGTCGAGTTCTACTGGTTCCCCCACACCGACGTCGCCGCGACGAAGGTGAACGACCGGACCACCGACACCCGACCGGCGCGGAGCCGGATCGGGGCGTGGGTCGGCGACGAGCTGCTCGGCAACGGGGCCTTCGAGCTGGTGTGCCGGCTCGGGGCGGCGGCGCCGCGGGCCGTCCCGACGCTGAACCGCATCATGGCCGGGCAGATGGCGAACGCCGAGTACGTGGACCGCTCCTACCGCGTGTTCACCAGCCCGCGACGGGTCCGGTTCAAGGAGATGGAGTACGCCGTGCCGCGGGCGGCCCTGGGCGAGGCGGTGGCCGGGCTGCGCGCGGCGGCCGCCCGGCACGCGGCCGACGTGACGTTCCCGGTGGAGGTGCGGGTGGCCGCGGCCGACGACGTCCCGCTCTCGACCGCCTCGGGCCGCGACAGCGCCTACGTCGCCGTCCACGTCCATCACCGCCGCCCGCACGAGGCGTACTTCGGCGCCGTCGAGGAGGTGATGACCGCGCTCGACGGGCGCCCGCACTGGGGCAAGCTGCACACTCGCACCGCGGCCGAGCTGGCCTCGTCGTACCCGGGGTTCGCCGGATTCGTGGCCCTGCGCGACCGGCTCGACCCCGAACGCCGCTTCGGCAACCCCCACCTCGAGAGGATCCTCGGTGCACCTGGCTGACCTCCGGACCCCTGCGCTCGTCGTCGACGACGCGGCGCTCGAGTCGAACCTCGCGGCGATGGCCGCGCGGTGGCCGGGGGAGACGCTGCGCCCGCACGTCAAGGCCCACAAGACGACGGCCCTCGCGGCGCGCCAGGAGGCCCACGGCGCGGTCGGCTTCACCTGCGCGACGCTCCGCGAGGTCGAGGGCATGGCCGCCGCCGGGCTGGGTCGCGACCTCCTGCTGGCCAACGAGGTCCTCGACACCCGTCGTCTGGGCCGGCTGGTGGCCGACGGCGCGCGGGTCACGGTCGCGGTGGACTCGCCGGAGACGGTGGCGGCCGCCGCGGCGGGCGGGGTGCGCGAGGTGCTCGTCGACGTCAACGTCGGGATGCCGCGGTGCGGATGCCGCCCGGAGGAGGCGAGGGCGGTCGCCGACGCCGCCCGGGCCGCGGGGCTCGCGGTGCGCGGGGTCATGGGCTACGAGGGCCACCTGCAGGCGTGGCCGGACCCGGACGAGCGGGCGCGGCTCACCGACGAGGCCATGACGCGCCTCCGGATGGCGCACGCCGAGGTGGGCGGGGACGTGATCTCCGGCGGCGGCACCGGGACCTCCGCGTGCAACCCCTGGGTCACCGAGATGCAGGCCGGCTCCTACGCGCTGATGGACTCCGCCTACACCGCCGCCGGGGTCGGGTACGCGCAGGCGCTGCACGTGCTGGGCACCGTCGTGCACGTCTCCGCGACCCGACCGGACATGCCGGCCTACGCGGTCGCCGACGTCGGGCTGAAGGCGCTGGGCATGGACCACGGGAACCCGACGATCCCCGAGGCGCAGGTGTGGTTCTGCTCCGACGAGCACGTGACGTTCGCCCCCGACGGGCCGGTGCGCGTGGGGGACCGGGTCCGGGTGGTCCCCGCGCACGTGGATCCGACGGTCGCCTACCACGAGCGGATGCACGTGGTCCGAGGCGACGAGGTGCTCGAGACGTGGCCGGTGGACCTGCGCGGGTGGTAGGTGGTTAGTCCTCCCCCGGCCACGGGGTACGGGATGCGGCAGCAGCAGACGTACAGCGCCGCCGGTCATCTCCGGCGGCCAGGAGGAGGAAGACCAGATGGACCTGTCGCGCACGCGGGAACTCTTCGAGCGGCCGGGCCCGTTCGCGACGGTGTACCTGGAGGCGACGAACCCGGGCGAGAACGCCGCCAAGCAGACCGAGCTCCGCTGGCGGGGGCTGGCGGACTCGCTGACCGAGCAGGGCGCCGACGACAAGACGATCGCCGCCCTCGAGGAGGTCTTCACCAGCACCCGGGGCGGTGACCTGGACGCCTACGGCCGGGTGGTCGTCGCGGCCGGTGGCGAGGTGCTCCTCGACGAGGCGGTCGAGGGTGTCGACCGCTCCGGCGACACCGCGACCTGGTCGCCGCTGCCGGAGCTGGGGTCCTACTTCCGCTCGCAGTCGGGCAGCGTCCGGGTGGTGCTCGCGGTCGTCGACCAGACCGGCGGCGACGTCTACCAGGTGGTCGCGTCCAACGTCGAAGGCGCCCGCGAGGTCGACGAGGAGACGATCCGCGGTTCGGCCGTCGAGTCGGTGCACAAGCCCCGCGAGGGCGGCAACGCCCACAAGCAGCGCCAGCGCCGCCACGCCGAGGCGAGCTACCAGAACGGCGCCGACGTCGCGAAGGGCATCCAGTCCGCCGTGTCCTCGTTCCGCCCGGAGATCATCGTGCTCGCCGGCGAGGTCAGCGGCCGCGAGGTCGTCCGCCACGAGATGGGCAAGGGCCTGCTGGAGATCACCCGCGAGATCGAGGCGGGCAGCCGGGCGGCCGGGGCGAGCGAGGACGCGCTCGAGGACGCCCTGCTCACCGAGGCCGGTCGTGCCGCGACCGCCCAGGAGACCTCGGTCCGCGAGCGGTTCCACGAGGCCAAGGCGCACAACAACGCCGCCGAGGGCCTCGAGGCCGTGCTGGAGGCGGCCCGCGCGGGCGCGGTGGAGACGCTCCTGCTGGTCGACGCCGCGCCGGTCCCCGGCGAGCTGTGGACCGGCTCGACCCCGGAGGCCATCTCCACGGAGAAGGACCGCGCGGCGTCGCTCACCGACGGCGAGGTCGTCCAGCGCCCGGCCGAGCAGGTGCTCCTGCGCACCACCGGGGCGCTCGGCGGGTCCGTCGCGGTCCTCGGGGCCGGGACGGAGCTCACCGACAACGTCGGCGCGCTGCTGCGGTTCCCCGTCGGCGGCTGAGCATTCCCGACGGCGGGTGCCGGGGCACCCGCCGTCGGGACCGGCTCAGGCGAACGCCTGCAGCGCCCGGATCTTGTTCGTCGCGTCGAGCGCGGCGACCTTGTAGGCCTCGGAGAGCGTCGGGTAGTTGAGCACCGCGTCGACGAGGTAGTCGACGGTGCCGCCGCAGCCCATGATCGCCTGCCCGACGTGCACGAGCTCCGTCGCCGACGTGCCGAACACGTGCACCCCGAGCAGGGCGTGCGTGTCCGGGGAGACCAGCAGCTTCAGCATCCCGTAGTCGTCGCCGACGATCTGGCCGCGGGCGAGCTCGCGGTACCGCGCGATGCCGACCTCGTAGGGCACGGCGGACTCGGTCAGCTCCGCCTCGGTGGCGCCGCAGTAGGACACCTCCGGGATCGTGTAGATGCCGTAGGGGGCGAGGGTGGCGTCGCCGTGCCCCGCCGGCTCGTCGAACGCGTGGTAGGCCGCGAGCCGGCCCTGCTCCATCGACGTCGCCGCCAGGGCCGGGAACCCGATGACGTCGCCCACCGCGTAGATGTGCGGCACCGACGTCCGGTAGTGCTCGTCGACCGCCAGGCGCCCCCGCGCGTCCGCCTCGAGCCCGGCCTTCTCGACGGCGAGCTCGTCGGTGACACCCTGCCGTCCGGCCGAGTACATGACCGTCTCCGCCGCGATCTTCTTGCCGCTCGCCAGGGTGGTGACGGTGCCCTTCTCGGACACGCTGACCCCGGAGACCTCCTCGCCGAAGCGGAACGTCACCGCGAGGTCGCGCAGGTGGAACTTCAGCGACTCGACGACCTCCGTGTCGCAGAAGTCGAGCATCGTCGGGCGGCGCTCCACCACGGTGACGCGCGTGCCCAGCGCCGCGAACATCGAGGCGTACTCGATCCCGATCACGCCGGCGCCCACCACGACCATGCTCGCCGGGATCGCCTCCATCGCGAGGATGCCGTCGGAGTCGACCACGCGGCGGTCGTCGAACTCGACCGTCGCCGGGCGGGCGGGCTTCGTCCCGGTCGCGACGACGATCTTCGCGGCGGTCACCGTCTGGTGCTCCCCGCGGCGCTCGCCGAGGACCTCCACCGCGTGCTCGTCGAGGAACCGCGCCTCGCCGGAGAGCAGGTCGACCCGGTTGCGCTGCAGCTGGTTGCGGATCACCTCGACCTCGCGCCCGATGACGAAGTGGGTGCGGGCGAGCAGGTCCTGGACGGTGATGTCCTGCTTGACGCGGTAGCTCTCGCCGTAGAGGCCGCGCATGGCGTAGCCGGTGAGGTAGAGGACCGCCTCGCGCAGCGTCTTCGACGGGATCGTGCCGGTCTGGGTGCAGACCCCGCCGACCATCCCGCGCCGCTCGACGATCGCGACCCGCTTCCCGAGCTTCGCCGCCGCGATCGCGGCCTTCTGTCCGCCGGGGCCGGAACCGATGACGAGCAGGTCGTAGTCGTGGCTCTCCACGCGGTGACTCTGACCGGTGGCCCCGGCAGGGGCAAGCACCGGGACGTGACGGCCGGGTGAAGGGTGCCCGTGGCCGGTCCGGTCCGGCGGCCGATCGGGTGAACCACGGATCTGGTCGGGACCGGCGCGAGTCCAGGCCGGTGTGAGCACCCGGAAGACACGTACCCGTACCCCTGCCCGCCGACGGACCACCGGGAGCGCCGAGAGCGCCGAGACCGTGGTCGTCCCGATCGCCGACCCGGCCGACCTCGTCGCGTCCCTCCCGCCGCTGTTCGGCTTCACGCCCTCGGAGTCCCTGGTCGTCCTCGCGATGCACGGTCGGCCCCGCAAGCGACGGCTCGGCGCCTCGCTGCGCGTCGACCTCGGTCCTCCCGAGCAGGACCGGGCCCTCGCCGGGGCCGTCCGCGACCACCTCGTCGCCACGCGACCCGATGCCGTGGTGGTCGTCGTGCTGTCCGCCGCGGACCCCGGCCCGGACGGTCGCCCGCCGCACGCCGGCCTGGTGGAGGCGGTGACGGACGCCTTCGCCGAGGTCCGGGTCCCCGTGGACGGGGCGACCTGGGCGGAGCGCGTCGCGGCCGGCGCGCCCCACCGCTGCTACGAGCGCTGCGCCTGCTCGGGCACCCTCCCCGATCCGGCCGGCACGCGGACCGCGGCCGAGTCGACGGGCCTGGGGCGCGTCACGTACGGCTCCCGCGGCGACCTGACCGCCGCCCTCGCGGCCGAGCCCGCCGCGGACTCGCCGCGGCGCCGGGCCCTCGTCGACGAGGCGCTCGAGGCCGCGACGCTGGACCGCGAGCTGACCGGCCGGGCGGCGGCCCGGCGCGACCTGGAGGCCGTCCGGCGGGCCGTCGCCGAGGTGGGGGCGGGCGGCGTACTGACCGAGTCCGAGGTTGCCCGCCTGGCCGCGGCGCTGTGCGACCCGCACGTGCGCGACATGTGCCTCGGGTTCGCGGTGGGCTGCGACGACGACGTCGACCCGGGGCACGCCGAGGAGCTCTGGCGCGTCCTCGTGCGCAGCGTCCCCGCCCCGGAGGTCGCCGAGGCGGCGACGCTGCTGGCCTTCGCGACGCTCCAGCACGGTGGCGGCGCCGCCCTCTCCACCGCGCTCGAGCGGGCGCACCGGGCCGACCCCGGGCACCGGTTGAGCTACCTGCTCGAGACCATGCTCGCCGCCGGGCAGACCCCCGAGCAGGCCCGACAGATGGTCGTCCGGGCGGTGCGGGAGACGAGTCGGCTGATCAGCGCCTGAGCTCGTCCAGGGCGGCCGGGATCTCGGCCGGGTCGGTGACGACGGCGGCCGCGCCCGCCGCGGTCAGCTCCGCCCGGCCGCCGAAGCCCCACGTGACCCCGATGCACGGCAGACCGTGGGCGCGGGCCCCCTCGACGTCGTGGCTGCGGTCGCCCACGAGCCCGACGACGGGCCCGGTGTGGGCGGCGATGGCCAGCCCGACGACGGCCGCCTTCCCCTCGACGCCCTCGCCGGCGCCGGACACCCCGCCGGCGAGGTACTTGTCCAGCCCGAGGTGGGCGACGATCACGTCGGCGTACTCGGCGGGCTTGCTCGTGGTCACGGCCAGGGTGTCCCCGCGGGCGACGAGCTCGGCCAGCAGGTCGGGGACGCCGGGGTAGACCTCGACGTCGAACATCGCGCCGCCGCCGTAGCACTCGCGGTAGGCGGTCATCATCGCGTCCGCGGTGGCGGCGTCGACGCCGAGGACGTCGCGGAACGCCCGCGGGAAGGGCGGGCCGATGAGGGCGCGCAGCTGCTCGGCGTCCGGCTCCGGGACGCCGACGGCCGCCGCCGCGTGCCGGATCGACGCGCGGATGCCGGGGCCGGAGTCGACCAGTGTGCCGTCGAGGTCGAAGCAGACGAGCGGGGAACTCATGCGGGGACCCGGGACCGTGCGAAGGCCCAGGCGTCGGCGACGATCCCGTCGAGGTCGCCGCGGGTCGGGGTCCAGCCCAGCCGCTCGTGGGCCCGCGCCGCGGAGGCGACCAGCACTGCGGGGTCCCCGGCGCGGCGGGGGGCGACGGCCGCGGGGATCGGGTGACCGGTGACCCGGCGGCACGCCTCGATCACCTCGAGCACGGAGAAGCCGGTGCCGTTTCCGAGGTTGCAGATGAGGTGCTCACCCGCCGGGGCGGCGTCGAGGGCGCGCAGGTGGGCGTCGGCGAGGTCGTCGACGTGGATGTAGTCCCGCACGCAGGTGCCGTCGGGGGTGGGCCAGTCGTCGCCGTAGATCGCGACCTGCTCGCGGGTGCCGGCCGCGACCTGGAGCACGAGCGGGATGAGGTGGGTCTCGGTGGTGTGCCGCTCCCCGAACGCCCCGTGCGCGCCCGCGACGTTGAAGTAGCGCAGCGACACCGCGCCCAGCTCCCGCCCCGACGCGGCCGCGTAGGAGGTGATCGCGTGGTCGATCGCGAGCTTCGTCGCGCCGTAGGGGTTCGTGGGCCGGGTGGGGGAGTCCTCGGTGATCGGCGAGGTCTCGGGCTCGCCGTAGGTCGCGGCCGTCGAGGAGAACACGAGCCGCGGGACCCGGTGCGCGCGCACCGCGTCGAGCAGGGCGATCGAGGTGACGACGTTGCCGTGCCAGTACTTCGCCGGGTCCACCACGGACTCGCCGACCAGGGAGCGGGCCGCGAAGTGCAGCACGCCGTCGTAGCCGTCGGCCAGGACGTCGGCGGCCGCGACGGCCACGTCGCCCTGCACGAACGCGGCCCCGGCGGGCACCGCGTCGCGGTGGCCGGTGGAGAGGTCGTCCAGGACGGTGACGTCGTGGCCGGCGTCGAGCAGGTGCGCGGTGCACACGCTGCCGACGTAGCCGGCCCCGCCGGTGACGAGCAGCTTCACCTCAGACCGCGCGGACGAGCACCGCGTGGGCGACGAGCGGGTCGACCTCGGAGCTGCGGCCGCCGGAGCCGATGTTCACCGCGTCCCCGAAGCGGGGGATGGCCACGACCTCCACGTCGCTGCCGGGCAGCAGCCCGGCCGCCTTGAGCCCGGCCATGAGCGGCTCGTTGAGCTGCACGTGCTCGGCGATGCGGCGGATGACGACCTTGCCGCCGCCGGCGCGCGCGAACTCGTCCAGCCGCACCAGCCCGGCCTCGTCGGGGGTCGGCGTGCGGGTGGGCAGCTCGGTCTCGTTGCCGCGCAGCTCGTCGAGCCCGGGGATCGGGTTGCCGTAGGGCGAGACCGCGGGCTCGCCGAGCAGCGCGAACACCTTGCGCTCGACGGCGTCGCTCATCACGTGCTCCCACCGGCAGGCCTCGGTGTGGACGTGCTCCCACTCCAGCCCGATGACGTTCACCAGGAGCAGCTCGGCGAGACGGTGCTTGCGCATCACCGACACGGCCTTGCCGCGGCCCTCCGGCGTCAGTTCGAGGTGACGGTCACCGGCCACGTGCACCAGCCCGTCGCGCTCCATGCGCGCGACCGTCTGGCTCACGGTCGGTCCGCTCTGCTCGAGGCGCTCGGCGATGCGCGCCCGCAGCGGCACCACCCCCTCCTCCTCGAGCTCGTAGATGGTCCGCAGGTACATCTCCGTGGTGTCGATGAGGTCGTTCATCCCCACCCTCCTTCGTCCCGATCACCATCGTACCGAGGAGCACCACCGCGCCCGGAGCAGGCACGATGGTCGGGTGCCGAACACCCAGGGGCCGCTCGTCAACGCCGCCGACCTCGTCGCGGAGCTCGCCGACGGGCCCGCGGGCACCGGCGGCCGCCCGGTCGTCCTCGACGTCCGCTGGCGCCTCACCCCGCCGCCGGCGAAGCGCGCGCGCCGCCGCCCGGACCCGGTCGGCGAACCGGACTTCGACGCCGGGCACGTGCCGGGCGCGGTGTTCGTCGACGTCGACTCCGAGCTCGCCGGGCCCCCCGGGCCGGCGGGCCGGCACCCGCTGCCCGACCCGGACGACCTGCAGACCACGCTGCGCCGCGCCGGGATCGGACGGTCGGACCCCGTCGTCGTGTACGACGGCGTCGGTGCCGGCGACGGCATGGCCGCCGCCCGCGCGTGGTGGGTGCTGCGGTGGGCGGGCCTGGGCCCGGAGCGGGTCCGCGTCCTCGACGGCGGGTTCGGGGCCTGGACCGCGGCGGGCGGGGAGTCCTCGACCGTGTCCGGCGGCGTGCGCACGCAGGGCGACGTGGACGTGAGCGGCGGCGGGATGCCGGTGCTCACCGCCGACTCGGCCGCCGCCGTGGCCCGCGACGGCACACTGCTCGACGCCCGTGCGGCGGAGCGGTTCCGGGGCGAGACCGAGCCGATCGACCCGGTCGCGGGGCACGTCCCGGGCGCGACGAACCTGCCGGTCGCGGGCCTGCTGGCCGACGACGGCCGGTGGCGGCCGGCGAGCGAGCTGGCCGGGCTGCTCGAACCCGTCGTCGGGACCGTGACCGGGGCGTACTGCGGCTCCGGGGTGAGCGCGGCGATGCTGGTGCTCGCCGCCGAGATCGCGGGGCTGCGCCCGCCGGGCGACCCGGTCGGGCTCTACGTCGGCTCGTGGTCGAACTGGGTCGCCGGCAAGCGGCCGGTGGAGACCGGCTGACGGCCACCCCCTGGTCGACCAACCCCCGGGTCGACCGAAGGGACCCTTCGCTCGACACCGGTAGCGTGCCGCCCATGCGCGCCACGGTCGTCTGGGACGAGGCCCTGCTGGCCTACAAGCTGTCGAACGACCATCCGCTGCACCCGGTCCGGCTGGACCTGACGATGCGGCTGGCCCGCAGCCTGGGCGTGCTCGAGGGCGTCGAGCCGCTGATCCCCACCCCGGCGCCCGACGAGGAGCTGGAGCGGGTCCACGTCGCGTCCTACCTCGACGCGGTGCGCCGGGCGCCGAGCCACGGCGACGACCCCGTCCACCAGCTCGGCACCACCGACAACCCGATCTTCGAGGGCATGCACGACGCGTCCGCGCTGGTGGCGGGGGGGTCGATCGCGGCCGCCCGGGAGATCGCCGAGGGCCGCGCCGACCGCGCGGTGAACCTCTCCGGCGGTCTGCACCACGCCATGCGCGACCACGCGTGGGGCTTCTGCGTCTACAACGACTGCGCGATCGCCATCAGCTGGCTGCTCGACCACGGCTACACCCGCATCGCCTACCTGGACACCGACGTGCACCACGGCGACGGGGTGCAGGCCGCGTTCCTCGACGACCCGCGGGTGATGACGATCTCGGTGCACCAGCACCCGCGCACGCTGTGGCCCGGCACCGGGTTCGCCTCCGAGCTGGGCGACGGCGCCGCGGCGGGCACCGCGATCAACCTGCCGCTGCCGCCCGGCACCCGCGACCAGGCCTGGCTGCGGGCCTTCCACGCCGTCGTGCCCGGCCTGCTGCGCGCCTTCGAGCCGCAGATCCTCGTGACCCAGTGCGGCGCGGACACCCACCACGAGGACCCGCTGGCCGAGCTGAGCCTGACCGTCGACGGCCACCGCGCGATCTACCGGGCGTGCCGCGAGCTGGCCGCCGAGTACGCGGGCGGGAAGTGGCTCGCGCTCGGCGGCGGTGGCTACAACCTGATCCGCGGCGTCCCCCGGTCCTGGACCCACCTGCTCGCCACGGTCCTCGACCGCGACGTCGACCCGGACCGGACGATCCCGGCGGAATGGACGTCACACGCCGCCACGCTGACGAACCGCGCCGTGCCGACGACGATGACGGAGGAGGCCCCCACGGACTGGACCCCGTGGGGCGGCTACACCGAGGTCGACGTGGACCGCTTCGTCCTGGAGACCCGCCGTGCGGTGTTCCCCCTGCACGGCCTCGAACCGCAGAACGTCCTGGACTGACCCATGAGCTCATCCCCGGCCTGGTCGACCACCGAGGTCTCGAACCTCGACGCGGCCACCACCCCGGTGACCGCCGTGCCGGACGCGCCCTACCCGCGGCACTGGGAGGCCGACGTCGTCGCGGCCGACGGCGTCACCGCCCACCTGCGCCCGATCACCCCCGACGACGCCGACGACGTGGTCGCCTTCCACGCCCGGCTCTCCGAGCGGACCCGCTACTACCGCTACTTCAGCCCCTACCCGACGATCCCGGCGCGCGACCTGAAGCGGTTCGTCGAGGTCGACCACCACGACTCGGTGGCCCTGGTGCTGTGGCTGGGCACGGAGATCATCGCGATCGGCCGCTACGTGCGGCTGGGGTCGGAGGACCCGTCCGCGGAGGTCGCGTTCGTCGTCCGCGACGACCACCAGGGCCGCGGGCTCGGCTCGATCCTGCTCGAACACCTCGCCGCCGCGGCGGAGGAGGTGGGCATCAGCCGGTTCGTCGCCGAGGTGCTCTCCGAGAACCGGGCGATGGTGCACACCTTCCGGCAGGCGGGCTACGACGTGACCCGCTCGCTGGACGGCTCGACGCTGCACCTCGAGTTCGACGTGGCCGCGACCGACCGCTCCACCGAGGTGCGGCGCTCGCGCGAGCAGGCCGCCGAGGCCCGCAGCGTCGCGAACGTGCTGCACCCGCGGTCGGTGGCCGTGGTGGGGGCGTCCACCGACGAGGCCAAGCTCGGCCACGTCGTGCTGCGCAACCTGCTGCTCGGCGGCTTCACCGGGCCGGTCTACCCGGTCAACCCGGAGGCCCGGTCGGTGCGCGGCGTCCGCGCCTACCCGACCGTGCCGGACATCCCCGACGAGGTGGACCTCGCGGTGCTCGCGGTGCCGCCCGAGGAGGTCGCGGGGGTCGTCGACGGCTGCCTGGCCAAGGGGGTCCAGGGCCTCGTCGTCGTGACGTCGGGGTTCGGCGAGGCGGGGGAGGAGGGCATCGCCCGGCAGCGCGAGCTGGTGACGCTCGCCCGTGCCCGCGGGATGCGGGTGGTCGGGCCGAGCGCGCTCGGCGTCGTCAACCTCGACCCCGCGACGCGGCTGAACGCCTCGCTCGCCCCGACGGTGCCGCCCGCCGGCCGCGTCGGGTTCTTCTGCCAGTCCGGGGCGCTCGGCATCCAGATCCTCGCGACGGCGGCCCAGCGCCGGCTCGGGCTCTCCACGTTCGTCTCGGCCGGGAACCGCGCGGACCTCTCCGGCAACGACCTCATGCAGTACTGGGACACCGACCCCGCCACGGACGTCGTCCTGCTCTACCTGGAGAGCTTCGGCAACCCGCGGAAGTTCGCCCGCGTCGCCCGGCGGCTGGCCCGCCGCAAGCCGGTGGTCGCGGTGGCCTCCGGCCGGCACGCCACCCCCGGTCTCGCGGCGAGCACCTCCCCGCTGGAGGAGGCCTCCGTGGCCGCGGTGTTCGACCAGTCCGGGGTGATCCGGGTGAACTCGGTCGACGAGCTGTTCGACGTCGCGCTGCTGGTGGCGAACCAGCCGCTGCCGCAGGGGCCGCGGATCGGCGTGGTCGGCAACTCCAGCGCCCTGGGCGTGCTGGCCGCCGACGTGGCGCTGGCCCACGGCATGCACCTGGCGTTCCCGCCGGTGGACGTGGGCGCGATGGCCGATCCGGCCGAGCTCGCCGACGCCGCCCTGCGCGCGCTGGAGGACGACGCCTGCGACGCGCTGGTGATCGTGTTCTCCCCGCCGGTCGCCACGGACGGCGCCGCCCACGCGGACGCGCTGGCCGAGGTCGTGACGAGCGCCGACAAGCCGGTCACGACGACGTTCCTGGCCTCGGCCGGGGTGCCCGAGCACCTCGTCGTGCCCTCCGAGCACGGCGGGACGGCGGTGCCCGCCCGCGGCAGCGTCCCGTCCTACCCGTCGCCGGAGCGCGCGGTGCTCTCGCTCGCGCGGGTGGTGCGGTACACGCAGTGGCTGGAGCGCCCGGTCGGCGACTTCGTGGTCCCGCCCGGCTGCGACCTCGCCGCGGCACGGGCGTTCGTGGACGAGCTGGGGGAGCTGGAGACCGCCCTGGTGCTCGACGACGACCAGGCGGCGGAGCTGCTCCGCCGCGTCGGCGTCCACGTCGCGCCGTTCCGGCGGGCGCGCACCCGCGACGAGGCGGTCGAGGCCGCCGGGGCGTTGCGCGGGTCCGCGGTCGGCGGCGAGGTCGTCGTGAAGACGGTGGTGCGCACGTGGCGGCACCGCACCGACCTCGCGGGGGTGCGGACCGGGCTGACCGACGACGAGTCCGTGGCCTACGCCTACCAGCAGCTGGTGGAGCTCTCCGGGTCGCCGGAGGTCGACGTCCAGGTGCAGGTGCCGCCGGGGATGCCGGTGGTCGTGGAGCTGCGCGACGACCCGTCGTTCGGGTCGCTGGTCTCGTTCGGCCTGGCGGGCGTGGTGACCGAGCTGCTCGGTGACCGCGCCTACCGCGCGACCCCGCTCTCGACGATGGACGCGCACACCCTGGTCCGAGCGCCCCGGGCCGCTCCGATGCTCGACGGCTACCGCGGGGCGCGCCCGATGGACCTGGCGGCGCTCGAGGACCTGCTGCTGCGCGTCGGGCAGCTCGCCGACCACGTGCCGGAGCTGCGCTCGCTCGTGCTCGACCCGATCCTGGTCGCCGAGCGCGGGGTGCACCCGACCTCCATGCGCGCGGTGCTCGGGCCGCCCCCGGGCCCGCGCGACGCCGGGCCGCGGCGCCTGGGCGCGTAACCCGTGTGCGTGACGCTCACGGCCGCGGTCGGGGTTCCGCGCGACGATGCCGGGCGATGCGTGCCGTCGGGATGATCGTGCTGCTGGCCACCGTCGTGCTGTTCGCGGCCGGGTGCTCCTCCGGGGGCTCCAATACGCCGAACCCGCCGACCCCGCCGTCGTCCCCCTCGTCCCTGCCCACGGGCGCGCCGCCCGGCGGCACCTCGACGCCGCCGGTGCCGGTGGATCCGCTGGTCGCCGACCCGCCGCCCGGCGGCACGGCGCTCGAGGCGTCCCGGGTGACGACGACGGGTCTGCCGGCGGGCTTCCCGACGCTGGTCTGGACCCGCGACGACCGCACCGTCGGGGTGTACGGGCGGGCCGGCGGGTGCACCGAGGCGACGGCGGCCGTGGTCGAGCAGACGGCGGAGGCGGTGACGGTCCGCGTCACGCAGACGACCACGTCGAGCGGGCCGTGCACGCGGGAGCTGCGCTACCCGGCGTTCGAGCTGCCGTTGGACGCGGACCTGGGGCAGCGGCGCGTGGTGCTCACCGGCGAGCAGCGGTAGGAGGTCGAGAAACCGGGACGGCCCCGGGCCGTCCCGGCCCCTCGTGGCCGGGCAGCCGTCATCGGCTGCCGAGGTGGGTGGAGCCGGGGGCGGTACCGCCGTCCCGGCGTGTGTCAGGTCACAAGCCTGCGCTGGAGGGAGCATGCCCCTCCCCGGACGGAGGGGTCAAGCTCCCGTGCCATCGCATCGCCCGCAGCCGAACCGGCGTTCGGCGGGCGCGACCCGTCAGCTCGCGGCGTAGGCCTTGAGCCGCCGCGCGCGGTCGCCCTCGCGGAGCTTGGACATGACCTCGCGCTCGATCTGGCGGACGCGCTCACGGGAGAGTCCGAAGCGCTTGCCGATCTGGTCGAGCGTGCGCGGCTGCCCGTCGTCGAGGCCGTAGCGCAGCCGGATCACGTTCTGCTCGCGCTCGTCCAGCGTCGCGATGACGCGGCGCATGTCGTCGTGGAGCAGGCCGGAGATGACCGTCGACTCGGCGTCGGTGGCCTCGGCGTCCTCGATGAAGTCCCCGAGCGGGGCCTCCTCCTCGGACCCGACCGGCATGTCCAGGCTCACCGGGTCGCGGCTGTGGTCGAGCAGGTCGGCGACCTTCTCGACGGCCAGGCCCGACTCCTCGGCCAGCTCCTCGTTCGTGGCCTCACGCCCGAGGGTCTGGTGCAGGTCGCGCTTGATGCGGGCCAGCTTGTTCACCTGCTCGACCAGGTGGACGGGCAGGCGGATGGTGCGGGCCTGGTCGGCCATGCCGCGGGTGATGGCCTGCCGGATCCACCACGTCGCGTAGGTCGAGAACTTGAAGCCCTTCGCGTAGTCGAACTTCTCGACCGCGCGGATCAGTCCGAGGTTGCCCTCCTGGATGAGGTCGAGCAGGGGCATCCCGCGGCCGGTGTAGCGCTTGGCCAGCGAGACGACGAGCCGCAGGTTCGCCTCCAGCAGGTGCGCGCGGGCCCGGAGGCCGTCGCGCGCGACCATGCGGAGGTCCTTGGCTCGTGCCGCGTCGAGGTCCTCGGTGTCCAGCAGGTGCGTCGCGTAGACGCCCGCCTCGATGCGCTTCGCGAGCTCCACCTCGTCGGCGGCCGTCAGCAGCGCGGTCTTTCCGATACCGTTGAGGTACACACGGACGAGGTCGGCTGCGGGGCTCTGGGCATCCAGGTCGCTCTGGATCTCGGCCTCGGTCTGCAACGTGGGGTTCTCGGAGGTCTCGGCGCCGTCGGGGGTCGACTCGACCTGCGGGGCGAGTGTCGCCGTCATGGAATCCTCCCTGCGCGGCGCTGGTCTGGCGCGCCGCGTCACATGGTCGAACGCACGGTGGGGCGCGATCGTTCCCGCGCACCGGGCTCGCTCCGGGATAGCCGCTTGTGACGGTCCTGACGCGTGGTCCGTGCCATGCCGGCGCAACCGGCGGATCAGACCTCCACGAGCACCGTGAACGGCCCGTCGTTCACCGAGGCCACCGCCATGTCGGCGCCGAACACCCCCGTGGCCACCGTTGCTCCTCGCGCCCGCAGCTCGCCGACCACCGCCTCGACGAGGCGCTCGGCCTCCGGTCCGGCGGCGGCCGCCGACCACGATGGTCGTCGTCCCTTCCGCGTCTCGCCGTAGAGCGTGAACTGACTCACGACGAGCAGCCCGGCGCCGGTGTCGGCGGCCGACTGCTCGCCGTCCAGGATCCGCAGTTCGTGCAGCTTGCGCGCCATCGTCGCGGCCGGGGTGTCGGCACGGTCCGGGTCGCTCCGGTGGACCCCCAGCAGCACCAGCAGACCCGGCGCGGTCAGCTCCCCGACGACCTGCCCGTCGACCGTGACCGACGCGCTCGTCACCCGGGAGACGACCGCCCTCATCCCGCCGCCCTCATCCCGCCGCCCGCGGCACCAGCAGCCCGTGCAGGAACAGCTCCCGGACCACGGGCGCCGCCGCCGCGGTGAGCTCGTCGACGTCCCGTCCGTGGGCCACGGCGAGCAGTCCGAGGAGGTCGGAGAACGGCAGGTGGCCGCGGCACCCGGCGATCAGGGCCTCGCCGAGCTCGTCCAGGTCGTGGCGCCACTGCGGGCCGTCGAGCCGCACGAGCGTGCCGCCGATCCGCCGCCAGCCCTCGTCGTCGCCGGTGTAGCCGCGCTCGAGCGCCGTCGTCGGCGGGGCCACCAGCGGTTCGTCGAGGGGCTCGTGGTCGCGCAGCCACGCGACCCGGTCCAGCCACGCCTCGACCTCCGGCCCGAGCGGGTCGCCGATGGCCTGGCGCATGTCCTCGCACACGACGGTGCCCGCGACGCCGGGGGGCGTGCGCCGCAGGGTCACGAACCCGAAGCCGATCCCGACGACGTCGTGCTCGGCGAAGAAGTCCAGCCACTCGGCGCTGCGGGCCCGGCCGGCGGGGGAGGCGGGGTCGACGCCCGCGTCGCGCAGCCAGGTGCCGACGTGCAGCGCCGGGTCGGCCACGTCGCGCTGCACGACCCACGCGTCCAGCCCGCCCGGCTCCGCGGCGGCCGCCGCGTCGGCCAGCCAGGCCCGGGGCCGGGTCTGCCACCCGGTGCCGGGTTCGTCGGCGGCCGCGAGGTCGGCGCCGGTGATCAGCCAGGACGCGAGCAGCTGGCCGACCCCGTCCGCCGTCAGGAACCCGGGCAGGGTCGAGACGAGCAGCGCGGAGGCGCCGTCGCCGCCGAGGCCGGCGTCGCGGTAGACGTGCTCGACGGCGGGCGGTCCGGGGACGAACGGCGGGTTGCAGACGATCTGGTCGAACCGTCGCCCGGCCACCGGCTCCCACCACGGGCCCGTGAGGACCTCGACGTCCACGCCGGAGATCGCGAAGGTCGCGCGGGCGAGGGTGACCGCGCGGTCGGCGACGTCGGTGGCGGTGAGCGTCGCGGCGTGCCCGGAGCAGTGCAGGGTCTGCACGCCGCACCCGGCGCCCAGGTCGAGGACGGAACCGACCGGACGACGCACGGTCGCGCGGGCCAGCGACATCGACGCGGCACCGGCGCCGAGGACGTGCTCGGTCGCCTTGTCGGCGCCGCGGTCGAGGTCGGAGAGCACCCACCACGACCCGTGCTCGTCGCCGTGCGGGCGCAGGTCCAGCCCGGCGGCGACACCGTCGGGCGTCCGGCGGAGCAGCTCGCAGTTCACGAGCTCGTCCACCGGCACCGGGGCGAAGGCGGCCGTCGCGTCGTCGGGCGTCACGGACTCCGCGAGCAGGAACAGGCGGACCAGGCTGCGGAAGGCCCCGGCGTCCGGGAGACACCGCAGGACGGGTTCCGGCTCGCCGCGGTCGAGCGCGGCGCCGGCCTCGGCGCCGAGCGCCTCCGCGACGCCCTCGACGGTGAAGCCCGCGGCGCGGAACACCGGGGCGAGGCGCGCGGCCGCCTCCGGGAGTCGATCGATCACGGCGGCCAGTCTGGGGTCCGAATCGGTACACCGGCCGCGGGGTCGCTGTGACGGGTTGCACACCGGGCCGACGGGGAACACGCCGTCCGGACGAAGGGGACCCCGGCGCGCCGATCGTGGCAGGGTTTGCCCCACCGGGTCGGCGTCGTGACGCTGCGCACAGGGTCGCGTCCGTCCCGGGTCAGTGAGTCACGTGGAGTCACGAGGAACCGGAGGCGAGCGGATGTCGGAGCAGGGCTCGAGCCAGGGAAACACGTACCCGCCGGACCCGGAGCTGTCGAAGACCGCCAACGTCCGGCCCGAGATGAAGGAGCAGGGGCTCGAGGAGTTCTGGGACTCCCAGGCCAAGGAGAGGATCACCTGGTTCTCGGACTACGACACGGTCCTCGAGTGGGACCTCCCCTACGCGAAGTGGTTCGTCGGCGGGAAGCTCAACGCCTGCTACAACGCGGTCGACCGGCACGTCGAGAACGGCCAGGGGGACAAGGTTGCCCTGCACGTCGTCCCCGACGACGGGCCGGACTCGGCCGACGCGCACGACATCACGTTCGCGCAGCTGCAGGAGAAGGTCGTCCGCTTCGCCAACGGGCTCAAGAAGCTCGGGGTGGGCAAGGGCGTGCCGGTCGGCATCTACATGCAGATGATCCCCGACGCCGTGGTCGCGATGCTGGCGTGCGCCCGCCTCGGCGCCCCGCACACCGTCGTCTTCGGCGGCTTCAGCGGCAAGGCGGTGGCCGAGCGCTGCAACGACCTCGAGTGCAAGGTCCTGATCACCCAGGACGAGGCCCTGCGCGGCGGCAAGACCGCCGCCCAGAAGACGAACGCCGACGAGGGTCTCGACGGGGCCGGGAGCACGACCGTCGAGAAGGTCGTCGTCGTGAAGCGCACCGGCGGCGAAATCCCGATGTCCGACCGGGACGTCTACGCCGACGAGCTGATCGACGGCGAGTCCGGCGACGCGCAGAGCTGCCCCTGCGAGCCGATGGAGTCCGAGGACCTGCTGTTCCTCCTCTACACGTCGGGGTCGACCGGGAAGCCCAAGGGCGTCGTGCACACCACCGCCGGCTACCTCGTCGGCGTCGCGACCACCCACAACCTGGTCTTCGACGTCAAGGACGACTCGGTCTACTGGTGCGCCGCCGACATCGGCTGGATCACCGGGCACAGCTACATCACCTACGGGCCGCTGGTGAACGGCTGCACGTCCGTGCTCTACGAGGGCGTGCCCGGCTACCCGGACAAGGAGGTGTGGTGGAAGATCGTCGAGAAGTACGGCGTGACGATCCTCTACACCTCGCCCACCGCGATCCGCTCGCACATGAAGTGGGGCGAGCAGCACGCCCGGGCGCACGACCTCTCCTCGATCAAGATCCTCGGCAGCGTCGGTGAGCCGATCAACCCCGAGGTCTGGGAGTGGTACCGGACCCACGTCGGCGGCGACAAGGCGCCGATCATGGACACCTGGTGGCAGACCGAGACCGGGCACATCCTCATTACCCCGCTGCCCGGGATCACCACGATGAAGCCCGGCTCCGCCCAGCAGCCCTTCCCGGGCGTGCGCCCGCAGATCCGCGACGACGAGGGCAACGAGCTGGGGACCGAGCAGACCGGCAACCTCGTGCTCACCGCGCCGTGGCCGGGCATGATGCGCGGGCTCTACAAGGACGACGAGCGCTTCCGCGAGACGTACTGGTCGAAGTACTCCGACGCCTACTTCGCGGGCGACGGCGCCAAGTACGACGCCGACGGCGACATCCAGCTGATGGGCCGCCTGGACGACGTCGTCAACGTGTCGGGCCACCGGCTCTCGACCTTCGAGGTGGAGAGCGCCCTGGTCGAGCACGACGACGTGGCCGAGGCCGCCGTCGCGGCCCGCAAGGACCCCGACACCGGGCAGGCCATCGTCGCCTTCGTGTCGCTGCGGGGCGACAAGCAGGGCACCGAGGAGCTGGAGCAGGCCCTGCGCGAGCAGGTGGCCCAGTCGATCGGGAAGCTGGCGCGCCCGGCCACCGTGATCTTCGCCCCGGACCTGCCGAAGACGCGGTCGGGCAAGATCATGCGCCGCCTGCTCAAGAACCTCGCCGAGGGCGAGGAGCTGGGGGACACCTCCACCCTGGTCGACCCGTCCGTGGTGGAGGACATGAAGAAGCAGATCAGCGGTTAGGTGCCAGGGGCGGCGCCGGCGGTCAGGAGACCGCCGGCGGCGCCTCGCCGCGCAGCGTCGCGAGCTCCTCGGTCACCCGGCCCATGATCCGGTCGGTGGCCTCCTGCAGGGCCGTGCGCTGCCCCTGGCGCCCGACGAGGTCGGAGAGGTCCACCGGCTCGCCCGCGAGCACGCGCAGCGTCGCCCGGGGGAACAGCCGGAGCTTCACCCCGGTCGGGGGCATCAGGTGGTGCGCGCCCCACTGGCCGACCGGGATCACCGGGGCACCGGTGGCCAGCGCCATCCGCGCGATCCCGCTGTGCGCCTTCTGCGGCCAGCCGTCGGACTCGTGCGGGAACCCTCCCTCGGGGTAGACGACGACGCACTCGCCGCGCTGCACCGCCGCCACCGCCGCGCGGTAGGCCTCGATCCCGGACGCCTTGCGGTCGACCGGGATGTGCCGCCCGCCCCGCAGCGGCGATCCGACGACCTTCATCCCCCACAGCTCCTTCATCGCGAGGAACCGCGGCACGCGCCCCTGCGCCATGCAGTAGGAGACGAGCACGATCGGGTCCACGTGCGCGAGGTGGTTGACCGCGAGCAGCACGCCGCCCCGCTCGGGGACGTGTCGGCCGCCGCGGAAGTCCCACCGCGCGACGGCCATGAGCACCGGCCAGAGCAGGTCGATGGCGAAGCCGTAGCCGAACCCGCGGTCGCGCCGGGCGTAGAGCAGCCAGATCGCGAGCTTGCGCCACAGCCGCATCGGGCGGCCCGGCGGGCGGCGGTCGTGTCCCTGCGCGACGCGCCGCACTCGCGGGTGCGCCCGGGGCGGCGGGTACTCGTCCTTCCCGACGACGGGTGCGGGAGCGGGTCGCGGGTCGGGGAGGGGAGGCTGCGGCGCCTGGGAGGACATGCCCCGGATCATGGCCCCTCGTTCGCCGGACCCGCATGAGTAGTTCTGCCGAACCGCCGGGCCCGCCGCCGCGATGGTCACCCTCGGACGGGTCGGTGAGGAGCAGGAGGCCGGATGAGCGGGGCAGCGGGACGCGTGGCGCAGGTGGCAGGCCGCTTCGTGGACGGGCGGTTGCCGGTGCGCATCCGGGCCTGGGACGGCAGCGAGGCCGGTGCCACCCGGGAGTCGGGGGCGCCCGTCGTCGTCCTGAACCGTCGCCGGGCCCTGCGGCGCCTGCTGTGGCAGCCCGGCGAGATGGGGCTCGCGCACGCGTACGTGTCCGGCGACCTCGACGTCGAGGGCGACCTCGGCGAGGGCCTCACCGCGATGTGGGGCCTGGTGCGGGACGGCGTCGTGACGCCGCGGAAGCCCCGGCTCCCCGAGCTCCCCGGCGTGCTCGCGCACGCCGCCCGGCTCGGCCTGCTGGGGCCGAAGCCGGCGCCGCCGCCCGAGGCGATCCGGCTGCCGCGCTTCGCGAGGTTGCACTCGAAGCTGCGCGACCGGGCGGTGATCCACCATCACTACGACCTCGGCAACGACTTCTACGAGTTCCTCCTCGACGCGACCATGGCCTACTCGTCGGGCTACTGGACCGACCTCGGCGCCGGACCGACGGCGGAGAACCTGCGCGCCGCCCAGGACGCCAAGCTCGACATGATCTGCCGCAAGCTCGGACTCGGCCCCGGCTCCACGCTGCTCGACGTGGGCTGCGGGTGGGGCTCGCTGCCGATCCACGCCGCCAAGCACTACGGCGCGCACGTCCGCGGCGTGACCATCGCGACCGAGCAGCGCGACCACGTCAACCAGCGGATCCGGGCCGAGGTCCTGGCCGACAGGGTGCAGGTCGACCTCGTCGACTACCGCGACGTCCCCGCACGCATCGAGGGCTACGGCGAGTTCGACGCCGTGTCCAGCATCGAGATGGGCGAGCACGTCGGCGACGGGAACTACCCGACGTTCGCCTCCATCCTGTTCGGGGCCGTGCGTCCCGGCGGTCGGGCGCTCGTGCAGCAGATGTCCCGGCGCCCCGGCGACCACCCGGGCGGCGGGCCGTTCATCGAGACCTACGTGACCCCGGACATGGTCATGCGGCCGGTCGGGGACACGCTCACCCTGCTCCAGCGGGCCGGGCTCGAGGTCCGCGACGTCCACGTGATGCGCGAGCACTACGTCCCGACCTGCCGGGCCTGGATCGCGACCCTGGAGGCGCACTGGGACCGCGCGGTGGCCCTGGCCGGGGAGCGGGGCGCCCGCATGTGGCGGCTCTACCTCGTGGGTGCCGCCCTCGCGTTCGAGGAGAACCGGATGGGCGTCGACCAGATCCTCCTCGCGCGACCCACGACGACGGGACGCTCCGGCATGCCGTCGACGCGGGCGTCCTTCGAGCCGGCGGGTATCCCGGCCTCATGAGCTTCGACTGGGCGGCCGCCGGCATCGTGCTGGCGGTCGCCGTCGGCGTCGTCGTGGTCACCTTCGTCGTGACGCTGCTGGTGGCGCGGGCGGTGGGGAAGCACTCGGTCGTCGACGTGACGTGGGGCCTGGGCTTCGTGCTGGTCGCAGTGGCGGCGTACGTGACGACGGGGCTGCTCGGGGTCGGGAACCCCGTCGTGCGCCTCGTCGCGCTGCTGCTCCCGGCGGTCTGGGGGCTGCGGCTCGCCGGCTACATCGCGTGGCGCAACCACGGGAAGGGCGAGGACCCGCGGTACACCGCGATGCTCGGCGAGGACCGGCCGGGCGGGGCGATCTCGTGGACCGTCGTGCGCAAGGTCTACCTGACCCAGGCCGCCGTCATGATCGTGGTGGCGCTGCCCGTCCTCGCGGCGACGGTGCGGGCCTCGACGGTGACCGTGCTCGTCGTGGTCGGCGTCGTGGTGTGGCTGGTCGGGGTCGTCTTCGAGTCCGTGGGCGACGCCCAGCTCGCGCGCTTCAAGGCGCGGTCGGAGAACCGTGGGAAGGTCCTCGACTCCGGTCTCTGGCGGTACACGCGGCACCCGAACTACTTCGGGGACTTCTGCGTCTGGTGGGGGATCTTCGCGGTCGCGGCGGGGCACCCGGCCGCCCTGGTCACGGTCGTCGGGCCGGCCCTGATGAGCTACCTGCTGATCGGCGTCACCGGCAAGGAGCTGACCGAACGGTCGATGTCCGACCGTCCCGGGTACGCCGACTACGTCGCGCGGACCAGCGGTTTCTTCCCGCTGCCGCCCGGCAGCGCGCCGGCCCGCGCGACGTAGGTGCTCAGCTCTCGCGGCGCTTGCGCAGCGTCGCGAGCGCGGAGTCGGCGTGCTCGTCGAAGCGCATCTCGCCCGTGATCACCTCGAGCACCGTGCGGTCGGTGTCGATCACGAACGTCTTGCGCTTGATCGGCATGACCGGGAGCCACGACCGCTTCGCGTCGAACTGCTTCGCCACCTCGCCGCGCGGGTCGGAGAGCAGCGGGTAGTCGAACGAGTTGGCCTGCGAGAACGCGTGCTGCTTCTCGACGGAGTCGGCGCTGATCCCGACCCGCTGCGCGCCGAGGGCGGCGAACTCCGCGGCGAGGTCGCGGAAGTGGCAGCTCTCCTGCGTGCAGCCCCCGGAGCTCGCCAGCGGGTAGAAGAACAGCACCACGGGTCCGTGCGCCAGCAGCTCCGAGAGCGTCCGGGTGGCCCCGGTGTCGTCGGCGAGGGAGAAGTCGGGCGCGGTGTCTCCGGCCTTCATGAGGGGGTCCTTCCGGACGACGGGGGTGTCGGCCCGATCTTCGCGGCCGCCCGCCATCCGGTTCGGCTATTGAATTCGATGGATTGTGCCCGACGATCGAGCGATGTCGCTCGATCGTCGTGTGGTGCGCGTGCTGCGCGGGCTCCTCGTCGCCCTGTTCGCGCTCCTGCTGGTGCTCCAGGTGTTCTCCCTGCCCGGCCAGTTCGCCCACCTGGCGCAGGAGTCGCCGGCCGCGGCGCCGTGGCGGTGGCCGCTCACGGCGCTCGCGGTGTTCTGGGTGCTGTGCCTGCAGGTCGTGGTGGTGAGCACGTGGCGGCTGCTCGGGCTGGTCCGGGACGACCGCATCTTCCGGCCCGGCGCGCTGCCGTGGGTGGACGCGATGATCGCGGCGGTCCTCGCGGCGTGGACGGTGCTGCTCGTGGTGGGCGGCCTCGCAGTCGCGCGGGCGGACGACCCGGGCAACGCGCTGGCCCTCCTGGTGGTCCTGCTGATCGGCGCGGTGATCGGCCTGCTGCTGGTGGTCATGCGCGGCCTGCTCCGGGACGCGACGGTGCTGCGCCCCGACCTCGAGGCGGTGATCTGATGGCGATCGTCGTACGGATCGACGTCGAGCTGGCCCGCCGGAAGATGAGCGTGGGCGAGTTCGCGGAGCGAGTGGGGCTGACCCCGGCGAACGTCGCGGTGCTGAAGAACGGGCGGGCCAAGGCGGTGCGGTTCAGCACCCTGGAGGCGATGTGCCGGGTGCTGGAGTGCCAGCCCGGCGACCTGCTGGAGTTCGTCGAGGAGGACTACGACGTCAGCTTGCGCTGATATAAGGCTTGACTGATACTCGTGGGGTGCACGCCTTCGACGTCCTCGGCGACCCGGTCCGGCGCCGGGTCCTCGAGCTGCTCGCCGACGGCGAGCGCACGGCGGGCGGCGTCGGCGAGGTGGTCGCGGCGGAGTTCGGGATCTCCCAGCCCGCGGTGAGCCAGCACCTGAAGGTCCTGCGCGAGCACGGGTTCGTCCACGTCCGGCCCGAAGGGGCGCGTCGGCTCTACGCCGTGCGCTCCGAACCGTTCGCCGAGGTCGACGAGTGGCTCGCGCGGTTCCGCCGGTTCTGGACCCCGCACCTCGACGCCCTCGGCACCGAGAGCGCCCGCGGCCGGAGAGCCCGCCGCCACGAGGAGGAGACCCCCTGATGGACGCTCGACGGGAGGCCGGGGCGGCCCGGCGCGAGGTCGCGACGCGGCAGCACGAGGGCGAGGAGCTCGTCGTCGCCCGGATCGACCGCACGTACCCGACCGACGTCGAGGACCTGTGGGACGCGTGCACCGACCCGGAGCGCATCGCCCGCTGGTTCCTCCCGGTCTCCGGCGACCTCGCCCAGGGCGGGCACTACCAGCTCGAGGGCAACGCGAGCGGCACCGTCACCCGGTGCGACCGGCCCCGCGGCTTCGACGCCACGTGGGAGTTCAACGGGCAGGTCAGCTGGATCGAGGTGCGGTTCGCGCCCGACGGCGAAGGGGCGCGCCTCGAGCTGACGCACGTCGCGCCGGTGATCCCCGGCTTCTGGGAGACCTACGGGCCCAGCGCCGTCGGGATCGGCTGGGACCTCGGCATCCTCGGGCTCGCGCTGTACCTCGACGGCGCGCCGATGGCGCCCGCGGACGTCGAGACGTGGTCGACGTCCGACGAGGGCCGCGAGTTCGTCGCTGCGTGCGGGCACGCCTGGGGCACCGCGAGCGAGGCGATCGGGATCGCGCCCGACGACGCGGCGGCGCGCGCGGAGCGCACGATCGCCTTCTACACCGGGGACGAGGCGGGGTGACCCGCGCCTCAGGCCGCTGAGCGGCTCGCCGGCGGGAACGGGCCGAAGATGGGGACGTGACCCTGCCCCGCCTGGAACCCGCGACCCCGCCCGGTGACGGGAGCGCCGGTGTCGTCCTGGTGCTCCACGGCGGGCGTCCCGACGGCCGCCAGGGCGCCGGCGGATTCCTGCTCTCGCACGTGCGGATGGTGCCGTTCGGGCAGGCCGTCGCCCGGTCCGCCGCACGCCGCGGGGTGGAGACCGACCTGCTCCGCTACCGGGTGCGGGGCTGGAACGCGCCGGACCTCGACCCGGTCGTCGACGCCCGCTGGGCGCTCGACGAGGTGCGGGTGCGGCACGGCGCGGACGTGCGGGTCGTGCTGGTCGGCCACTCGATGGGCGGCCGCGCGGCGCTGCGGGTCGGGGACGACCCGAACGTCGTCGGGATCGCCGCCCTCGCGCCGTGGATCGAGCGGAACGAGCCGTGGGAGCACCTGGCCGGCGCGACCCTGCTGATCGCCCACGGCGACCGGGAACGCATGACCGACCCGCGGGCGTCGCTGTGGTTCGCCCGCCAGGTCGCGTCGATCAGCGACCGGGTGGCCCGCTTCGACGTCCACGGCGACGGCCACGCGATGCTGCGCCGCGCGGGGGAGTGGCACGGCCTGACGGCCCGGTTCGCGCTGGCCGCGCTCGGGCTCGAACCGTTCGACCCCGCCGTCGCGAACGCGATGGCGGCCGGCGCCCCCGGAGGGCTGTCGGTCCCGCTCACCGCCTGAGGAGCCCGAGGAGCCCGACCGTGCCCCGAGACCGTGTTGCCGTGATCGGGGCCGGCGTCGCCGGTCTGACCGCCGCGTACCTGCTGCAGCGCGCGCACGACGTCACGCTCTTCGAGGCCGAGGCCCGTCTCGGCGGGCACGCGCACACCCACGACCTGGACGCCGTGAGCGTGGACTCCGGCTTCATCGTGCACAACGAGGCGACCTACCCGAACCTGCTGCGCCTGTTCGGGGAGCTCGGCGTCGCCACCCAGGACTCCGAGATGTCGATGAGCGTGCGCGACGAGTCGACCGGGCTGGAGTACGCGGGGGCCCGCGGGGCGGCGGGCCTGTTCGCCCAGCGGCGGAACCTCGCGAACCCGCGCCACCTCGGGATGCTCGCGGAGGTCCTGCGCTTCCACCGGGCCGCCCGCCGCGTGCTGGACGGCCACACCGAGCTCGACGAGGAGGTCACGTTCGGCGAGTTCCTGGCGCGGCACCGGTTCTCGCGGTACTTCGTGGACACGTTCGCGGTGCCGGTCGTCTCGGCGGTGTGGTCGTCGGGGGCCGAGCTGTCGATGCAGTACCCGGCGCGGTACCTGTTCGCGTTCCTGGCGAACCACGGGCTGCTGTCGGTGGGCGGGTCGCACCAGTGGAAGACCGTCGTCGGCGGGTCGGCGCGCTACGTGGAGAGGGCCGCGAAGGGCCTCTCGGCGGTCGAGGTGTCGACCCCGGTGCGGACGATCGCCCGGCACGACGACGGCATCGAGGTCCGCGACGACGCGGACGTGGCGCACGCGTTCGACCGGGTCGTCGTCGCGACGCACGCCCCGACCGCGCTGTCGCTGCTGGCCGTGCCGACCGCCGCCGAGCGGGCCGTGCTCGGGGCGTTCGAGTACTCGGCCAACGAGACGTGGCTGCACACCGACACGTCGGTGCTCCCGCGGGCGGCGGGCGCCCGGGCGTCGTGGAACCTGCTGCGGGTGCCGGGGGAGGAGCGCGTGCTCGTCAGCTACGACATGACCCGGCTGATGCGCCTGCCCGGCGACGAGACGTACGTCGTCACGCTCAACGCGACCGATCGCGTCGACCCGTCCACGGTGATCGCGCGGATGGACTACGAGCACCCCGCCTACACGCCGGCGTCCGTCGCGGCCCAGCGGGAACTGCCGACCCTGAACGACCGGCGGTTCGCCTACGCCGGTGCCTACCACGGGTGGGGGTTCCACGAGGACGGCTGCGCCGCGGGCGTGCGGGCCGCGGCCTCGCTCGGGGTGACGTGGTGAGCTCGCTCTACGAGGTGGTGGTCGAGCACCGGCGCTCGCAGGTTCTCACCGACGCCTTCACCCACCGCATGCACCTCTGGCTCGTCGACCTCGACGACCTGCCGTCGTTCCCCGGGATCGCCTTCCGTGGCGCCGACCACCTGGGCCGGCCGGACCGGTCGATCCGCGAGAACCTCGACGCGTTCCTGACGGCGAGCGGGCGGGCCCGTCCGGCGCGGGTGCTCATGCTCGCCCACCCGCGCACGCTCGGGGCCGTGTTCAACCCGATCACGCTGTACTGGGCGTATGCGTCGTCGGGAGCGCTGACCGACGTGGTGGCCGAGGTGCACAACACCTACGGCGGGCGGCACCACTACCTGCTCGACGTCGACGCGGCCGGCCGGGCCCGCGTGGACAAGGACTTCTACGTCTCGCCGTTCTTCCCGGTCGACGGCGAGTACCGGATGCGGGTCCCGGAGCCGGGGGAGACGCTCGCGGTCACCGTGGTGCTGCGGCGGCCCGGTTCGGACGGGGAGCCCGAGACCGCCTTCGTCGCGACGATGCGGGGACGGCGCCGCCCGGCCACCCGCCGCAACGTCCTGCGGGCGATGCTGCGCCACCCGTGGGTGACGCAGCGGGTGTCGCTCGCGATCCGCCGTCGGGGGATCGCGTTGTGGTGGCGCGGGTTGCCGGTCGTCCCGCGGACGCCCGCCGACGTCGACCGGGGGCTCGGCCAGCTCGAGCATGCCACCTCTACCTCGTAGCGAATCCGGACGCCCAGGCCTCGAATACGCTACATCGGCGCTAGGTCTGCGACCCGCGTGTCTGGTGCACAGGAATCCTGTGCACCGGACACGTCTCTCGTGGACCCAGCGCCGCCGGAGGCCGCGCCGCTCCGAGGGTGGCGCCGTCGGTGCGTGGCGCACACGGCGGGGGCGGGACGACCTCGACCTCGACCGTCGTCCGGTCCCGAGTCACGACAAGATCTCATCCTGCCCCTCGGACCGATCGGTCCGTGCCCCTCTCCGCTCCACTCGATGAGATCTTGGCCGGCGCGGTGTGGACGGCCGGCGGAGATGTAGCGGATCCGGACGCCCAGCCCTCGAATCCGCTACTTCTCGCCGGGCTCCGCCCGCTCGTGTACGCGGCGCAACGCCTGTGCGGCCGGACCCGGCCCGGCCCGGCCGTGTGCGCGACGCAACGCCCGGTCCGGCGTTCCGTCGGTGGCGTGGATGAGCGCAGACTGCACGCCGTGACCAGCGCACCGCTCACGATCCGCCCCGCCGGCCCCGAGGACGCCCCCGCGCTCCTCGCCCTCATCCACGCCGCGTACCGCGGCGAGGGCGGGCGGACCGGCTGGACCACCGAGGCGGAGCTGATCGACGGGCCCCGCACCACGCTGGAGCTGTTGGCCGCCGACCTCGCGGACCCGGCCATCACGCTGTTCGTCGCCGGCGAGTACGAAGGGTGCTGCGCGGTGACCCACCGCGGGGGTGGGGACACGGCGTCGTTCGGGATGTTCGCGGTGGCGCCGTCCCAGCAGGGCAGCGGGCTGGGCAAGGTGCTGCAGGCCGCGGCCGAGGAGCACGCCCGGCAGGCCGGCGCCACGACGATGGAGCTGTGCGTCATCGACCGGCGCGCCGAGCTGATCGCCTGGTACGAGCGGCGCGGCTACGTGCGGACGGGGGAGACGCGGCCCTTCCCGTACGGCGAGCCCGGGGTCGGGCACCCCCGCGGCGACGACTTCCGGTTCGCGGTGCTGACCAAGCCCCTACAGTGAGTCCCGTGGCCCCGCAGTTGACCCTCGCGCAGGACCCGGACGCCGACCGGGTCCTCTCCGAGAACCCGCTCGCGCTGCTCATCGGCATGGTGCTCGACCAGCAGTTCCCGATGGAGCGCGCCTTCGCGGGGCCCGCCCTGCTCACCGACCGGATCGGCGAGATCACCGCCGAGAAGATCGCGGAGTACGACCACGACGAGCTGGTCGCGGCGTTCACCGGCCCGCCC
Organism: Actinomycetospora aurantiaca; assembly: GCF_037401875.1. Classification (NCBI taxonomy): domain Bacteria; kingdom Bacillati; phylum Actinomycetota; class Actinomycetes; order Pseudonocardiales; family Pseudonocardiaceae; genus Actinomycetospora; species Actinomycetospora aurantiaca. The sequence continues at coordinate 404,621 of NZ_JBBEGN010000003.1, forward strand.
GCGCTGCACCGCTACCCGCGGTCGATGGCCGAGCGGGTCCAGGCGGTGTGCCGGGCGATCGTCGAGGACTACGGCGGCGACGTCACCCGCATCTGGACCGAGGCCGCCGACGGGCGCGACGTGTTCCGCCGCCTCAAGGCGCTCCCGGGGTGGGGCGACATGAAAGCGAAGATCTTTACTGCGCTGCTCGGCAAGCAGCTCGGCCTGGACGCCGAGGGCTGGCGCGAGGCGGCGGGCGACTACGGCGACGAGGGGTCGCGCCGGTCGATCGCCGACGTCGTCGACCCGGTCACCCTGGCCGAGGTGCGCGACTTCAAGCAGGCCCAGAAGAAGGCGGCGAAGGCCGCGAAGGCGGAGGCGTGACGCGAACGGTGCGCACCGTCCACGTCGTCGGCATCGGCGCCGGCTCGCCCGGCCACCTGACCCTCGACGCCGTCGAGACGCTCGCGAAGGTCGACGTCGTCCTGCTCCTGCACAAGCGCGGCGCCGCCGACGAGCTGACCGACGCCCGGACGGAGATCGCGGAGCGCTTCGCTCCCCAGGCCCGGATCGTCCGTCGTCAGGACGCCCACCGCGAGCGCGGCACCACCGAGGAGGGCCGCTACCTGCAGACCACGCAGGAGTGGCGCGACGAGCGCCTCGCGCTCTACGAGGAGCTGATCTCGACCGAGGTTCCCGACGGCGGGTCGGTGGCCCTGCTGGCCTGGGGCGACCCGGGGATCTACGACGGCACCGTGGACACCGTCCAGCGGATCGTCGAGCGTGGCAACGTCGCGATCGACTGGACGGTGATCCCCGGGATCGGGGCTCCGGCGGCGCTCACCGCGGCGCACCGGGTCACCATGACCCGGACCGGCCGACCCGCCGTCATCACCCCCGCGCGGCAGGTGATCGCGGGGACGCCGACCGAGCGCGCCGACCTCGTCGTCATGCTCGACGGCGCCGACCAGCACGGCGTCGACGCCGTCGCCGACGACGCCACGGTCTACTGGGGCGCCTACCTCGGCACACCCGACGAGACGCTGATCAGCGGGCGGCTCGGGGACGTGCGCGAGGAGATCCGGTCCACGCGCGCAGACCTGCGGGAGCGCAAGGGCTGGATCATGGACACCTACCTGGTGCGGCCGGACTGACGGCCGGTCCCCGCATTCGCTCTTGCCGCATAACTCGTCGAGCGATATATATCGTCATATGCCGCGACGATCGATGTCGGAACAGACGTTCCTCGTCCTGACCGCCCTGGCGGCCGAGCCGCTGCACGGTTACGGGATCGTGCAGGCCGCGAGCGTCCTGTCGGATGGGGAGGTCCGGCTGCGGGTGGGCACGCTGTACGGCGCCCTGGACCGGCTCTGTGCCGACGGGCTCGTCGAGCCGGACCGTGAGGAGATCCACCAGGGACGGGTCCGCCGCTACTACCGGATCACCGACGACGGGATGGCCGGGCTGATCGCGGAGGCGCGCCGTCGGGCCCACGTCGCCGGGATCGCGCTGGAGCGGGGAGCCGCCGCGGGCGCGGCCCCGGCGTCTCCGGCGACGGAGGCGAGCGCATGAGCACCACGGGGCCCACCGACGCGGAGCGTCGCTACCGCCGGCTCCTGACGCTCCTGCCGTCCTGGTACCGGGAGCGCTACGCGGACGAGATGGTCGAGGTCTACCTCGCTGCTCGCCCGGACGGGGCTCCGCGTCCGAGTGCGGGGGAGATCGCGGCGACACTGCGGCTGGCGGTGACCACCCGGACGCGACGGGTCGGCCTGCCGTCGAGCGCCACGCTCGTGCTTCTGGCCGTCGTGGGGAGTGCCGCGCTGGCCACGACCGCCGTCGCCCGCACCGCGTTCGGGGTGTCCTCGGCGATGTCCGGGGACGACTCCTGGACGATGGGAGCTGATGGACGGCTCGTCGCCATCGGCCCCTCGATCGGGCTCGGGGAGGTCGTCGACGCCGGTGGGCTGATGTGGACCGTCGTCCTGGGTGCCGTGCTCGTCGGGCTGCCGCGCATCGCGACCGTCATCGCGGTGCTCGTCAGCGTCCTCGACGTCGGGCGCGCGTTCTCGCCCTTCCTCGCGCCCGACGCCTCGATCGTCGAGCCGGCCCTGGCCCGGACCGATGCCCGGTCGGCGCTGCTCCCCGTGGTCGTCGTCCTGGCACTCGTCCTCGCGTCGCCGGCTCGCGGCGACCGTCCGCGAGCGCTCATGCGTTCGTCTGCCGCGCTCGCCACCGTCGCCGCCATCGCGGTCGGCGGGGCAGGGGTGCGCGTCGGGACCTGGTCGGGGGACGGGACCCTCTGGCCGGTGGCGAGCGCCGCCGTCGCGGCCGCAGCCGTCGTCGTCCTCCTCGTGAGCCGCCGCCTGGACCCGGCGTGGCCCGCCACGGTCCTGGTCCTCGCGGGCCTCGTCGTGCTCGCCGGTCCGCTGCCGGCCGGGAGCCGCTTCATCGGCATCGGTGTCGAGCGGACCGTCACCGACGGCCCGTTCGATCCGGTGCTCGTCCCGGGCCTCGTCGTCGGCCTGGTGGCCGTCGTGCTCGCCGCAGTGGCATGGCTCGCCGCGGTGGACCGCCGACCGGATCATCCGGCGCGGTCAGGCTCCCGGCCGGATCTCGTGGGCGGCTGACGCCCGCATCCGCTCGCCGACCCGGTGCCCCCGTCGCTCCGCGGCGTTCGCGACGGCGGGTGCGGGCCCGCCGGCGCGGGCGGCGGAGAGCTCGTCCGGGTCGCCGAATGCCTCGAGCACGGCCTCGAAGGCCGCGTCCGCGTCGGCGTCGTAGGGATGGGGTCGCCCGAGCGCGTCGCGGCGGGGGTGGTTCGGGAAGACCGACGCGACCGGCACCTCGCCGTCGGGGATCGGGTCGGTCGCGGCGTGCGTGCGGCGGTGGGCGAGCAGGGCCGGCAGCAGGTGGGTGTGCGGGCCCAGCGGACTGTCGCCGTCGGGCGGCGGGATCGGGGTGCACACCTCGATGCGGGCGACCGCCGTCCGGAAGACCCGGGTGGCCCCGCTCCCGACGATGGCGCCGACGAGCTCGCCGTCGAGCGCCGACGCCTCCTCGCACCGGTCGACCAGCGCGCGGTCGGAGGTGCGGATGCAGGCCTCGAGGTGGGCGACGCCGAGGCCGAGGTCGATCAGCGTGCCGGGGGCGACCAGGGGATCGGGGTCGTCGCCGAGCACCGTGACCGCCGCGCGGGACGGGCCCGCCGCCCGGTCGGTCGGCAGGCAGAGCGCGACGGCGTGGGTCCAGTCGTCGGTGCCGGTCGGGCGGCGCCAGGCCCGCGGCGTCAGCGCGCCGTGCTGCAGGTCGAGGCGCAGCGCTCCGTCGTCGCAGACCGCGGTGTGCCGTCCGGGCCGGTGCTCCACGGTGACCGTGGCGCCCGGCGGGCGCAGGAACTCCGCGATCGCCCCGAACGTCCCGACGGCGAACCCGGCGAGGGGATCGTCGACCCAGCCGGTGACGAACTCGTCGAGGAGATTCAGCACGGAACAGGTGTACCCCGGCCCGCTCACCAATACTTCACCAGGTGATGAGATGATCTTTGCTCGTGAGAGTCCTGGCACCGATCGTCGTCGTCCTCGCCCTGGTGTTGTCCGCCTGCGGAGGGTCGGCCCCCTCCTCGGACGGCAGCGTCGCCGTCGCCCTGCAGTTCCCGCCCCGCGCGGGCTACGCGTTCGACGCCGACGACGGCGCGCTGCTGACGAAGCTCGGCGTGGCCGAGCCGCTCGTGGCCCTCGACCGGCAGGGCAACCCGGTGCCGGGTCTCGCCACCGCGTGGGTGCAGGAGGGTGCCTCCTGGCGATTCACGCTCCGCGAGGGCGTGACCTTCCACGACGGGGCGCCGCTCGACGCGAACGCCGTGGTCACCGCGCTGTCCTACGTCCTCGGTCGCCCGGCGCCGCCGCGGGCGATCACCGACATCGGGCTGCAGGTCGCCGCGGAGGGCCCGACCACGGTGCGCGCGACGACCACCACGCCCGACCCGGTGCTGCCGCTGCGGTTGAGCTCCGGCACCACCTCGATCCTCTCCCCGGCCGCCTACGCCACGGGGCAGCAGCCCTCCCCGGTCGACACCGCGACCGGCCCGCTGCGCATGACGGAGATCCGCGGCACCGAGGGCGCCACGCTGGAGCGGAACGACGGCTACTGGGGTGAGCGGGCGGCATCGGCGCGGGTCGACGTCCGCTACGTGACCGACCCGCAGACCCGCGAGCTGGCGCTGCGCTCCGGCGACGTCGGGTTCACCGAGGGGCTCCCGGAGACCTCCCGGGCGGGGCTGGCGGCGGACCCGGCGGTGACGCTGCACGAGTTCCCCTCCGCCCGCACGATCCTGCTGCAGCTCAACCAGTCGGCGCCGCCGTTCGCGGACCTCCGGGTGCGGCAGGCCCTGACCGCCGCCCTCGACCGGAACGTGCTGGCCAACCAGGTGCTCGGCGGCTCCGCGCTGCCCGCCGCGGACCTGTTCGGCCCGGCCGTGCCCTACGGCGCCACGCAGGCTCCGCCCGCGGCCGACGTCGCCGGGGCGCAGGCCCTGCTCGCCCAGGCCGGGTTCGGCCCGGCCAACCCGCTGCGGGTGCGGCTGTGGACGTTCCCGAACCGCCCGGAGCTCCCGGTCCTCGCCCAGGCCATCGCGTCCCAGCTGCAGGCCGCGGGTGTCGTCACCGAGATCACGGTCGGGCAGTACGACGCCCAGGAGCCCGAGGTCCTGGCCGGGCGCTACGACATGTTCCTGAACTCCCGCAGCTACCTGTCCGACTACCCGGACGCGGCCAGCACGCTGTCCTCGGACTACACCTGCGGCGGGTCGTACGCGATCGACCAGTACTGCTCGCCGGCGTTCGACGCGCTGGTCGCCCAGCTAGGCACCGTCACCGACCCGGCCGCTCGGGCTGAGCTCTACCGGCAGGCCGCCGGGCAGCTGACGGCCGACGCGGTCGGCGTGCCGATCGTGCACCCGCGCAACACCGCGGCCGAGCAGGGCGTCACCGGCTTCGTGCCGGACCCGCTCGACCTGCGCCCGGTGCTGCCGGTCCTCGCGCCGGCCGGGTGACCGGACTCGTCCTGCGGCGACTGGCGCTGATCCCGCTGGTCCTGCTGGTCGCGTCCGCGGTCGTCTTCTGCCTGCCGCGGCTGCTGGGCGGGAACGTCACCCGCTCGGTGATCCGCGCGCGGAGCCTGGCCTCGGCGCCCGACCCGGCCGCCGAGGCCCGGCTCGCCGCGGAGCTCGGGCTCGACCGTCCGCTGCGCGACCAGTACCTGGCGTGGCTCTCCGGCGCGGTGCGCGGCGACCTCGGGCGCTCGTTCACGACGAGGGCCGCGGTCGGCCCGGAGGTCGTCGAGGCCGCGGGGGTCTCGGCGACGCTCGCCGTCCTGGGGCTGGCCGTCGCGCTCGCCGTGGCCGTACCGACGGGTGTGCTGGCCGCGGACCGGCCCGGCGGGGTCGGCGACCGGGCCGTCGACCGCGTCGGGGCGATGGCCTTGGCGGTCCCGGAGTTCGTCGTCGGGCCGGTGCTCGTGCTGCTCGTCGCCGTGTGGGCCGGGTGGCTGCCGGCGATCGGGTGGGGGAGCCCGGCGCAGGCGGTGCTGCCGGTGGTCACGCTCGCGTTCTTCCCCGCGGCGCTCGCGGCCCGGCTCGTGCGGGCCGAGACGCGGGTGGCGCTGGCGCACCCCTCGACCACCACCGCCGTCGCGAAGGGCCTGTCCCGACGACGGGTCCTGGCGGTGCACGTCCTGCCGCGCTCGCTGACCGCGGTGCTCGCCGAGGCGGGCCCGTTCCTCGCGGGGACGCTGGGCGGGGCCGTGGTGGTCGAGGTGGTGTTCGGCATCCCGGGGCTGGGCTCGCTGCTCGCCGACGCCATCGGGTCGCGGGACCTGCCGACGGTCCAGGCGGGGCTCGTCGTCGTGATCGCGGTGGCGCTGGTGCTCACGCTCGCCACCGAGGTCGCGGGCCGGGCGCTGAATCCGAGGCTGCGATGAGGTGGCTCATCGCGGCGGCACTCCTGGTGATCGCCGTGATCGAGTGGCCGGTCGAGGCGACCGACTTCGCGAACCGCCTCGACCCGCCGTCGGGAACCCATCTGCTGGGCACCGACCAGCTCGGGCGCGACGTGCTCGCGCGGGTGCTGGGAGGGGTGCGGTGGACGGTCGGGCTCGGGGCGGGGGCCGTCGCTGTCAGCGTCGTGGTCGGGGTGGTCGTAGGCCTCGCGACGGGGTGGCTGGACGGGACGCGGGCGCGGGTCGTGGCGACGCTGGTGCAGTCGGTGGTGGACCTGGTGGTTGCGCTGCCGGCCCTGCTGGTGGGGCTGGTGACGGCGGCCGTGCTCGGGCCGGGCCTCGTGCCGGCGGTGACCGCGATCGTGCTGATGGGCTGGGCGCCGTTCGCGCGGCTGGCGCACCGGCTGACGGTGTCCGTCCGCGGCGAGGACTGGGTGCTGGCCGCGCGGTCCCTCGGCGCCGGGCCCGTGTGGATCCTGCGCGTCCACGTGCTGCCCGCCATCGCGGGTCCCGTGCGCGAGGCGCTGACCGCGCGGTTCGTCGGCGCGATGCTGACCCTCGCCGGCCTGTCGTTCCTGGGCCTCGGGGTGCAGCCGCCGACGCCGGAGTGGGGCGCGATGCTCGCGGAGGGCCGGACCTACGCGTTCGTCGCGCCGTGGCTCGTGGCGGCGCCGGCCGCGGCCGTCGTGCTCGTCAGCGCTCTCGCCGGTCGGGGTCGCGTCCGGTGAGCGCCCGGTTCGACGACCTGCGCTCCGGGCGCGCCCTCGCCTTCGGCCCGCCGGACGAGGTACTCGTCGCGACGTGTCCGGAGGAGGTCGGCCCGGCGCTTGCGGCGCTCGACGCGGCGACCGCGGACGGGGCCTGGGCCTACGGTTTCCTCGCCTACGAGGCCGCCGGTGGGCTGGACCCGTCCCTGGTCACCCGCGCGCCCGACCCGGACGGCCCGCCGCTGGCGTGGTTCGGCATCACCCGCAGCGCGCCGCAGGAGGTGCCGGTGGTGGCGCCGGCGGGTGTCCCGGCGGGGTGTTGGACGCTGCGCGAGGACGCCGCGGGCCACGCCGGCCTCGTCGCGCGGGTGCACGACCACATCGCGGCCGGGCTGACCTACCAGATGAACCTCACCGCCCGCGTCGACGGCGAGCTCGGGCCCGACGCCGACCTCGCCGGGCTCTACGCCGATTTCGCCCACGCCCAGCGCGGGGCGCACCACGCCCTGCTCGACCTCGGCCGCCACGTCGTGGTCAGTGCGAGCCCGGAGCTGTTCGTCCGCCGCGCGGGTAACCGGCTGACCCTGCGGCCGATGAAGGGGACGGCGGCGCGAGGACGGACCACCGCCGAGGACGACGCGATCGTCGCGCGGCTGCGGGCGGACCCGAAGGAGCGGGCCGAGAACGTCATGATCGTCGACCTGCTGCGCAACGACGTCGCACGGGTGGCGGTGGACGGGACGGTGCGGGTGGGTGAGCTGCTGGCGGCCGAGCGCTACGAGACCGTGTGGCAGCTGACGAGCGAGATCACAGCGATGGCACGCCCCGGGGTGGGGGTGGCGGAGCTGATGGCCGCGCTCTTCCCGTGCGGGTCGGTCACCGGCGCTCCGAAGGTCTCGACGATGCGGCTCATCGCGGAGCTCGAGGACTCCCCGCGCGGGGTCTACTGCGGCGCGCTCGGGTGGGTGGCGCCGTCCGGCGACCTGCAGTTCTCGGTGCCCATCCGCACCGCCGTGGTGGACCGGAGCACGGGGCGGGCGGTGTACGGCACCGGCAGCGGGGTCACGTGGGACTCCGACGCGGCCTCCGAGTACGCGGAGCTGCAGGCCAAGGCCGGCGTGCTGACGCACCGCCGCCCGCGCGTGGGCCTGCTCGAGACGTTCGGCGTCCGGGACGGGCACGCGGTGCACCTCGAGCGGCACCTCGCGCGGATGGCCGACTCGGCGGCGTACCTGGGGATCGACGCCGACCGGGTGCGACCCGTCGTCGGGAAGGAGCTGGCCGGAATCGTCGACGCCCGGGTGCGGGTGGTGCTGCACCCCGACGGCACCGTGGAGGTGACGCTGCGGCCGCTCCCGACCGACGACGGGCCGGTCCGGCTCGCCCCGCCGCTGCTCGCCGACCCGGTCGACGCCCGGGAGCGGTGGCCGCACCACAAGACCACCGACCGCGAGCCCTACGGGCGCCGGCTCGCCCGGGCCCGGCGGACGTGGCCTGAGGCCGACGACGTGGTCCTCGTGAACACCGACGGCGAGCTGACCGAGACGACGATCGCCTCGCTCGCGGTGCGTCTCGACGGCCGCTGGTACACCCCGCCCCTCGGCGGCGGGGCCCTGCCCGGGGTGGGCCGGGCGGTGCTCGTGGAGCGGGGTGACCTCGTCGAGCGCGTGCTGTACCCGGCCGACCTCGACCGCGCCGAGGAACTCGCCGTGGTGAGTTCCCTGCGGGGCCTGCGCCCCGCCGTCGCGGTCGGGTCGGCCGCTCGGGGCTAGGAGTTCCTGGCCTCCACCGCCGCCTCGACCATCGCCCGCAGCGTGGGCTCGACCTCGGCGTAGCCGCGGGTCTTCAGCCCGCAGTCCGGGTTGATCCACAGCCGGTCGTCGGGCACGGCGCGCCGGGCCTCGGCGATCAGCGCGGCGATCTCGTCACGGGTCGGGACCCGCGGCGAGTGGATGTCGTAGACACCCGGACCGACCCCGCGGGAGTAGCCGACCTTCTCCAGGTCGGCGAGGATCTCCATCCGCGAACGCGCCGCCTCGATCGTCGTCACGTCGGCGTCCAGGCCGTCGATCGCGTCGATGACGTCGCCGAACTCCGAGTAGCACAGGTGCGTGTGGATCTGCGTCTCGTCCGCGGCACCCCCGGTGGCCAGCCGGAACGAACCGACGGCCCAGTCGAGGTAGGCGCCCCAGTCCGAGCGGCGCGGCGGAAGCAGTTCTCGGAGGGCGGCCTCGTCGACCTGGATGATCGTGATGCCGGCGTTCTCGAGGTCGGTGATCTCGTCGCGGAGGGCGAGCGCGACCTGGTCGGCGGTGACGCCGAGCGGCTGGTCGTCGCGGACGAACGACCACGCCAGGATGGTCACCGGGCCGGTCAGCATGCCCTTCATCGGCTTCGGCGTGAGCGACTGCGCGTACTGCGCCCACTCCACCGTGATCGGCTCCGGCCGCGACACGTCGCCGTGCAGGATCGGCGGCCGCACGCAGCGCGAGCCGTAGGACTGGACCCAGCCGAGCTTCGTCGTCGCGAACCCCGGCAGGGTGTCCGCGAAGTACTGGACCATGTCGTTGCGCTCGGGCTCGCCGTGCACGAGGACGTCGAGCCCGAGGTCCTCCTGCAGCCGGACGACGCGCTCGATCTCGTCCTGCATGCGCTTCGTGTAGTCGGCCCCGTCGAGCCGGCCGGCCGCGAAGTCGGCGCGGGCCTTGCGCACGTCCGGGGTCTGCGGGAACGAACCGATCGTCGTGGTCGCGAGGTCCGGCAGTCCGAGCACGGCCGCCTGGGCCTTGCGGCGCACGTCGTAGGCGCTGCGGGAGCGGTCGGCGGACTCGACGGCGGCCACCCGGGCGCGGACGGTCTCGTCGACCGCGGCGCGCTGGTTGGTGGACGCGTCCGCGACGGCCTGGCGCAGGTCGTCCGAGCCCTCCTGGGTGAGCGCACGACCCAGCAGCGCGACCTCGGCGACCTTCTCGCGGGCGAACGCGAGCCGCGCGGTCACCGTCGGCTCGAGCGCGTCCTCGACCGAGACGTCGTAGGGCACGTGCAGCAGCGAGCAGGAGCTGGAGACGGCCAGCTCGCCGACGCCGCCGAGCACGGTCGCGGCCCGGGAGAGCACCCGGGGCAGGTCGGTGCGCCACACGTTGCGGCCGTCGACCACCCCGGCCACCAGGGTCTTGTCGCGCAGGCCCGTGGTGGACGGGATGCGGTCGACGAGGTCCGGGGCGGTCACCAGGTCCAGCGCCACGCCCTCGACGTCGGTCCGCGCGATCACGTCGAGCGCCGGGCCGGGGTCGCCGTAGGAGAACACCGTGAGGATGCTCGGGCGGGGGGACACCGAGGTCAGCCGCTCGTAGGCGCGGCGCAGCGCGTCGAGCTCGGCCTCGGAGCGGTCCTGCACGAAGGCGGACTCGTCGAGCTGCACCCACTCGGCCCCGGCAGCGGCGAGCTCACCGAGCAGTTCGGCGTAGACGGCGACGACCTCGTCGAGCCGGCGCAGCGGGTCGAAGCCCTCGGGCGCGCCGTCGGCGGCCTTGGCCAGCAGCAGGTAGCTGACCGGACCGACGAGCGCAGGCCGGCCGTTGCGCACCCCGCCGTCGACGGCCTCGCGGTAGAGGTCGACCGGGGTCTTCTCGGCGAGCCGGAACTGCGTGTCCGGGCCGATCTCCGGGACGAGGTAGTGGTAGTTCGTGTCGAACCACTTCGTCATCTCCATGGGCGGAGCGGACTCCGTGCCGCGCGCCATGGCGAAGTACTCGTCGAGCGCCGAGCCGACCCGCGAGCCGTTCGGCCGGAACCGGGCCGGAACGGCGTCGAGCAGGGCCGTCACGTCGGCGACCTGGTCGTAGAACGAGAACGTGCCGGTGGGCTGGGAGTCGAGGGCGGCGAGGTCCGTGCGCGTCCCGGCACGGATCTCCGAGGCCACCGCCTGCAGGTCCTCGGCGGGCGACGTCCCGGCCCAGTACGACTCCAGGGCCTTCTTGAGCTCACGGCGGGGCCCGATGCGCGGATATCCCAGAACGGTCGAGCCGATCGGTCCGCCTCGACGGTCCAGCTCCGCTCCGCTGCGTGTCCTTGACACTCGCTCTCCTCCTCGTCGAGCTCGTGCGGCCGGCGAGGCCCGAGGGGGAGGTCGCGACGACGGCGGAGGATGGCAATCGAACGCACCGTCGGCCGCGGCCTCCCCACGAGGCCACCAGCCGCGCACACCGGATCTCGGTGCACGCACCGGTGGCAGGTCTTCGGACTCGTGGGCGTGGTCCTCGTGCCTACTGGCCGTCGCTTCCCGGACCGTCGGGTCCAGTGCTTCGTGACGGCGGTCGTTCCCACTCACCGCTGCGGGGCAGTCCCGGAGTCGCACCGGGTTCCCTGTTGCCACGACGCCGACCGCGGGCCGACGCCGAACCACCAGCGCCGGGGACGCTAGCGACCCGTCGTCGGGAACGCATGTGTCGCAGGTCATCGGACCCCGACGGCGGGTGGGCTGACCTGCGGTGCCACATCCAGCCAGGTCCGGACGACGAGCTGCGAATGTTGCGAAGCCTGGTCATCTGCTGAGATGTCGCGGTGGCGAAGACCTTCGCCGGTGCGCGGCTGCGCCGGCTGCGCGAGGAGCGGCGGCTCTCGCAGGTCGACCTCGCCCGCCTGCTCGAGCTCTCGCCCAGCTACCTCAACCAGATCGAGCACGACGCGCGGCCGCTGACCGTCCCGGTGCTGCTCCGCCTGACCGAGGCGTTCGGGGTGGACGCCTCGTTCTTCGCCGCCCGCGACACCGCCCGCCTGACCGCGGAGGTCCGCGAGGCCGTCGCCGACGAAGTGGAGTCCGGCGCGGTCAACGCCTCGGAGATCGCGGAGCTCGCCGAACGCATGCCGGGGATGGCGCGCACCCTGGTCGACCTCCGGGCCCGTCTGGAGCGGTTGTCGACCGCGGTCGGTCGACGGGACGACGCCGACGTGCGCGCCCCGACCTCCCACGAGCAGGTCCGCGACTTCTTCTACCGGCACCGCAACCACATCCCGGCCCTCGACGAGGCGGCCGAGTGGCTGGCCGGCGAGATCGGGGTCCGGGCCGGGGAGACCCGGGCGGCGCTCGTCCGCCGGCTCACCGAGCGGCACGGCGTCCGGGTGCAGGTCGGTGAGCAGCCGGAGGGGGAGCTGCACCGCTACGACGCCGACCGCGACGTCCTGCGCCTCGCCCCGCACCTGCGTCCGGGCCAGCGCGCCTTCCGGGTGGCGACCGTGATCGCCCAGCTCGAGTTCCCCGACCTGATCGAGGCCGAGGTGGCCGACGCGGTCGAGCTCGGCGACCCCGACACCCGCGCCCTGGCACGGATCGGGCTCGCGCACTACGCGGCCGCCGCGCTCGTCCTGCCCTACCGCGCGTTCCACGGCACGGCCGAGCGCTTCGGGTACGACCTGGAGCGCCTGGCCGACCACTTCGGGGTGGGGTTCGAGACGGTCGCACACCGGTGTTCGACGCTGCAGCGACCCTCGTTGCCCGGGGTGCCGTTCGCGTTCGTCCGGGTCGACCGCGCGGGCAACATGTCGAAGCGGCAGTCCGCGACCGCGTTCCACTTCTCCCGCGGCGGCGGGACGTGCCCGCTGTGGAACGTCTACGAGGCGTTCGCGTCGCCGGGGCGTGTGTTGACCCAGATCGCGGAGATGCCCGACGGGCAGCGGTACTTCTGGATCGCCCGCACGGTGTCGCGTCGCCGGGGTGGGTGGCACACGCCGACGAAGACGTTCGCGGTCGGGCTGGGCTGCGAGCTGCGGCATGCCGAGCGCCTCGTCTACTCCGCGGGCCTGGACCTGGCCGACCGGTCCGTGATCACGCCGATCGGCAGTGGCTGCCGGACCTGCGAGCGCCTGGAGTGCCCGCAGCGGGCGTTCCCGCCGCTGGGGAAGTCGTTGGCCGTCGACGCCGATCGGTCGACGTTCGTGCCGTACCCGGTGCACCCGTGAAGCGCTGTTCCGCCAGAAGCGTGCATGCATGATGCAGGCATGACCACGATCACGATCCGCAACGTCCCGGACGACGTTCGGGACGAGCTGGCAGCACGGGCGGCTCGGGAGGGTCGATCGCTCCAGGAGCATCTCCGCGGGGCGCTCATCACGATGGCGAGCAAGCCGACGAACGCGGAGGTCCTGGCCCGCATCCGGTCGCGGAAGGAAGCGACCGGGGGGCGTGTGACCGCCGATCAGATCCTGGCCCATCTCGATGCCGTCAGGGGCAAGGAGCCGGACGACGGCTGAGCACGCGAGCGCACGGACCACGGTGCGGTTCCGGCGGTTGAGGGAGGTCCCGGGAACCACGAGGGGCTCCCGGGCGACCGGAACGGTCGACCCTGCAGCTCGCCCGTGAGGACCGCCCGTGTCAGACACCCTCGACCCGCCGCTCGAGAGGGACGCACCGCAGCCGCCCCCGACCCCGCCCGTGTCGCCGCGACGCCTCGGCGCCTGGCGGGGGCTGCGGCCCCTGGTGATGCGGCTGCACTTCTACGTCGGGATCTTCGTCGGGCCCTTCATCCTCGTGGCGGCCACGACCGGGCTGATCTACACGATCACCCCGCAGCTCGACCAGCTGCTCTACCGCGACGCGCTCACCGTCCCGGCGTCGACTGCGCAGGTGGACCTGGGTGCGCAGATCGCCGCGGCCTCGGCGGCCGTGCCCGACGGGGCCGTGACCGAGGTCCGGCCGTCGCCGGGCCCGGAGACGACCACCCGGGTGTCCTTCGATGCGCCCGGGGTCGCGGAGGACTACGCCCGCACGGCCTTCGTCGACCCGCACACCGGGCAGGTCCGCGCGGTCCTCGACACGTTCGGCGAGTGGCTCCCGACCCGCGCCTGGATCGACACGCTGCACCGGACCCTGCACCTCGGCGACGTCGGGCGGGTCTACTCGGAGCTCGCGGCGAGCTGGCTGTGGGTCCTCGCGCTGAGCGGTCTCGCGCTGTGGATCGTCCGCCGCCGTCGGCAGTCGCGGGTCCGGCGGACCCTGCTGCCGGAGAACGGCCCGGCCGGGCGCGCCCGCATCCGCTCGTGGCACGGGTCGGTCGGCCTGTGGGCGGCGATCGGCATGCTGGGGCTGTCCGCGACCGGCCTGACCTGGTCGCAGTTCGCGGGCGAGAACGTGTCGAACCTGCGCACCGCGCTGGACTGGACGACGCCCTCGGTGTCGACCGAGTTGCCGGCGGTGCCGACCTCGACCGCGCCCGTCGGCGCCACCGCGGACCGGGTGCTCGCGGCCGCGCGCGGGGCGGGGATGACGGACCCGATCGCGATCACCCCGCCCGAGGAGGCGGGCCAGGCGTGGACGGTCAGCCAGGTGAAGCGGTCCTGGCCGCTGGAGCAGGACTCGATGGCGGTGGACCCGACGTCGGGTGCGGTGCTCGAGACCGTCCGGTGGGCGGACTGGCCGATCGCCGCGAAGCTCGCGGAGATCGGGATCAGCGCGCACATGGGCATCCTGTTCGGGGTCGCCAACCAACTGCTGCTCGTGGCGCTCGCGCTCGGGATCATCGTCGTGGTCGTCTGGGGCTACCGGATGTGGTGGCTGCGCCGCCCGACCCGGCCGGGAGCCTCCGCGCCCGGCGGCACCGAGCGCCCGGGCGTCGGCGCGATCGTCGTGGTCGGCGCGGTCGCGGTCGTGCTCGGCCTGTTCTTCCCGGTGCTCGGGGTGTCGCTGCTGCTGTTCCTGATCATCGACGCGGTCCGGCAGGAGATTCTGCGGAACCGCGACCATCGGCTGCCATCCTGACGCGTCACGAGCGCGACGATCCTGTTCCACCCATCGAGACCCGGGAGTCCCGATGACGATCGACACCGAAGGCCTGCAGCACATCGCGACCTTCTGCGGGCATTGCAACTGCGGATGCCCGGAGCTCTACCTCGATCCCTCGGCGGACGAGGAGCGCCGCGTCGTCATCACCGACGACTTCGGCCAGCGGATCCAGATGAGCGTGCGCCAGCTCGCCGACCTGGTGGCCGACGCCCGCAACGGCGTCCTGGACGAGGTGCTCGCCGGCGCGTGACCCGCCCGGGCGGCGGCTCGAGCGGGATCCTGGTCGGCCGTCAGAGCATGGCCAGCAGCATGCCGGCCATGCCCAGGCTCATGAGCAGGTGGCAGCCGGCGTCCAGCCGCGGCCCGGCCGTCCGGGTCGGCGCCGCGGGAGCCGCGACGGCGACGCCCCCGCCCGACCCCGGCGGGGTCCCGTCCGGGGTCGCCGGCGCGACCGACCGGTCGGCCCGGACGGCCCGCACCGCCCACCACGCTGCGGCGGCCACCAGGAGCACGACGAACACCCAGGTCAGGGTGGTCGCCCACCACGGCGTCGGGATCGTGGGCATCGCGCCCATCCCCTCCGTGCCACCACCGTGGTGGTGCCCGCCGCCGGAGTCCTCCCCGGCGCTCATGTCCATGCCCATGATCTGCGGCATCGCGGCGACCATGAAGAGCATGGCCGCGTTCATGACGAGGTGGTAACCCTCGCCGACCAGCGAGTGGCCGTGGGTGGGCCGGACGGCGCGGGCCAGGAACCACACGGTGAAGAACCCGAAGACGACGATCTGCAGCAGGCCGCTCGGAGACGTCGGTCCGCCGGTCCACCCCCAGGCCATCGCGACCATCGCGATGCTCATGACCAGGTGCGACAGCTCGACGACGCGGCTCCCGGTGCGCTCCGGTTCGCTACCCAGCTCGGCCAACCGGACCAGGGAGTATGCCCCGGTCAGCACGAAGACGACGGTGAAGACCCACGACAACGACGACGAGAACACGGCGATCCCTCTCCACGACTACCGACCAGGTCGCCGCCGGAGAGCATCGGGTTCCCGGGATCAGCGCGCGTCGGCGGCGCCGGGCGCGGTGCCGCCGTGGACGGCCCGGACCAGGTCGGCACGGGCCCGTGCGACGCGGGAACGGATCGTGCCGACCGGGCAGCCGCAGACGTGCGCGGCCTCGGCGTAGCCCAGGCCGACCACCTGGGTGAGGACGAAGGCCTCGCGACGATCGGGGTCCAGCGCCGTGACCGCTGCCTCGAGCACGATCTGCTCGGCGGCGTCCCCGGGCAGGGGACGCCCCCACGGCTCGTCGGCGCCGGTGATCTCCATGGCGACGACGGGGCGGCGCGTTCGACGTCGGAGGTGGTCGGCGGCGACGCGCCGGGCGATCGACAGCAGCCACGCCCGCGCGGGCGCCTCCCCGCGGTAGCGCGGCAGCGCGCCGAAGGCCCGCTCGTAGGTCTCCTGCGCCAGGTCCTGGGCTATCCCGCGGTCGGCGAGGTGGACGAGCAGCCGCCACACCTGGTCCTGGGTGAGCCGGACGAACTCCCCGGCGGCCACCCGGTCGCCGCCGCGCGCCCGCTCGGCCGCGCGCGTGACGGCAGCGTCAGCAGCCTCGTCCATGGGGTGCGTGTCCTCCCGGTTCCGCGCGCGACGACCGTGATCGCGTGCGCGCCGTGTCCGGCGAGCCAGAGTAGGCGGTCCTCCGGGGGAACCGGGAGCCGCGCCCCGGAGGAAGCACGGTGCCGACCGGTGCCCCGGACGGGTCATGCGCTCCGGGCTCGCCGAATCGGTGCACCTCGGCGGGAACCGGACGGCCCTGGTGAGCGACACTGACGACGTGGACTGCGAGCGCTGTCGCGAGGTCACCTCGGCCGACCTCGACGGGGAGGCGACCGGCGAGGAGAGCCGCGCCGCCGAGGCGCACTGGCAGCACTGTGCGGGCTGCCGGACCTGGCTCGAGCGCGCGGCCGCGGTCACCCGGCGGGCGCGGACCCGGCCGGCCGAGACGGGCCCGGACCTGGTGGACGGCGTGCTGCACGCCCTGGACCACGGGTGGCCCGTGCGCGAGGCGCCCCCGGTCGTGCCGGACTCCGCGCGCCGACTCGTCCTGCTCGTCGGCGGCGAGGCGGTGTCGGAGTGCGGCTGCACGGCCTCGTGCGGCTGCGGCTGCCAGCAGGGCCGGCCCTGTCACTGCGGCGACCACCGCGCCGCCTGACCCGGTCAGGAACCCCCGGCGGGCCCGACGAGGGCGCGGCCCTCGGCGCTGTGCGGGTCGGCGAGCAGCTCGGCGGTCTCCCGCACCTCGGCGACCCGACCCCCGTCGAGGACGACGACCCGGTCGGCGACCAACGCCGACGCATCGAGGTCGTGGCTGACGGCGAGCACGGTCGTGCCGGTGTCCCGCCGGAGGTCGTCGACCAGGAGCAGCAGGTCGCGGCGGTGCTCCGGGTCCAGGGCCGAGGTCATCTCGTCGGCGACGAGCACCGCCGGTCGCACCAGCAGGGCCCGGGCGACCGCGGCCCGCTGCAGCTGGCCCCCGGACAGGCTCCCCGGGCGGCGGGCGACCGTCCCGGGCTCGACCCCGAGGCGGGCGAGCAGGTCCCGGGCCTCCGTCAGCGCCGCGGACACCGCGCGGCCCCGGAGCAGGACGGCGCCCCGGGCCACCTGGTCGAGCACCGGCCGGTCGGGCAGGAACGACGACGCCGCGTCCTGGTGGACGTACTGCACCAGCGCCCGGTGGCCGCGATCGCGGGCCGTCACCGCCGGGGCGAGCCGAGTGCCGTCGACGGTCACGCTGCCGACCCGCGGCGCGACCAGCCCGGCCACGACCCGGGCGAGCGTCGTCTTGCCCGCGCCCGAGCGCCCGTGCACCGCGACCCACTCGCCGGTGCCGGCCTGCACGGTCACGTCGTCGAGGATCGGGGTGCCGTCCGGTGCCCCCACCGTGACGCCCTCGACGACCAGCCGGGCGGCCCCGTCGGCCTGCCCCGGGCGCGTGACCACCGGATCGCGCGCCCCGAGCAGATCCTGCGGCGTCCCGCGGCGCGCCACGCGGCCCTCGACCAGCTCGATCACCTCGTCGGCGAGAGCACGGGCCACGTCGTGGTCGTGGGTCAGCAGCACCAGCGCGGTCCCGGACGCGGCGAGGTCGCCCAGCTGCCCGACCAGCTCGGCGGCGGTCGCGGGGTCGAGGCCGGTCGTGGGCTCGTCGAGCACCACCACGTCGGGCGCGGTCACCACGGTCTGCGCCAGGGCCATCCGCTGCTGCTGGCCGCCCGAGAGCTGGTGGGGGTGGCGCCGGGCGAGGGCCGGATCGAGCCGGACCCGCTCCAGGGCGGCGGCCACCGCGGCCCGTCGGGCGACGCGGTCGCGACCGTGGACGGTCGCCGCGAGCTCGTCGAGGACCCGGTCGCACCGGCGGACCGGATCCAGGACGGCGCCGGGGTGCTGCGGGAGATGCCCCACCCGCCCGGCCCGCAGCTCCCGACGGCGGGTCGGGTCCGGCCCGACGAGGTCGGTGCCGCCGACGAGCACGGTGCCGGAGAGCGTCACGCCGGGGGCGCACTCGCCGAGGACCGCGAGGCCGAGGGTGCTCTTGCCGGCGCCGGAGGCCCCGACGACGGCGAGCACCCGACCGGGGTCGAGCGTGAGGTCGAGCCCGTCGAGGAGTGCGCCGCCGCCGGCGGTGGCCCGCAGGTCGGAGATGCACAGCACCGGGGTCACGACGCCCCCCGGTGTGCGAGGGCCTGGTCGACCAGCAGATTCGCCCCGGCACACAACGAGACCAGCAGGGCCGCCGGCAGCAGCAGCGTCACCGGGGCCAGGAAGAGCGCGGTCGTGTTCTGCTCGATCATCACCGCCCAGTCGACGGCGTCCGGGGCCAGACCCAGCCCGAGGAAGTTCGCGCTCGTGACCAGCGCGACCAACAGGACGAGGCGCGACCCGGCGTCCACGGCCACCGGCCCGGCCACGAGCCGACCCGCCTCGAGCAGCCGGACCCGCCACCACGGCTCGCCGAGCATGGTCATCGTCTCGAGGGCGGCGCGACGGTCCGGCACGGAGGCCGCGGCCCGCACCAGCCGCACGATCGGCGGGAGCGAGATCAGCGCCGCCACCGCCAGCAACCACCACGTCCCCCGCCGGCCGGCGGCCGCGAGGACGAGGAGCAGCAGCAGCGACGGGACCACGAGCACGATGTCGAGGACGGCCAGCACCGCCCGGTCCGCCCAGGCCCGCACGGTCCCGGCGAGGGCGAGCCCCAGGGGCACCCCGACGACGTAGGCCAGCGCGAGCGCGCCGACGGTGAGCCCGACGACGGAGGTCCCGCCGCCGAGCGCGAGGCCGAGGACGTCGCGCCCGAGGACGTCGGTGCCCAGGACGAAGTCCCCGCCCGGCGGGAGGAGCGGCGAGGTGCCCGTGGGCGCGGTCGTGCCGAGGAGGCGGGAGAGCAGCGGGCCGAGGGCGGCGAGCAGCAGGGGGACGCCGATCAGGACGCTGCCGAGCAGCGATCCGGACCGCCTCACGTCAGCACCGCGCGGTAGGGCGTGAGGCGGGCGGAGAGGAGGCCGGCGGCGAGGTTGACCAGGATCGTCGTGGCCGCGAACAGCAGGGCGTAGCCGCCGACGAGCGGGAGGTCCCGGGCGCGGACCGCCTCGACGAAGCCCGACCCGATGCCGGGCAGGGCGAACAGGGACTCGACCACCACCACGCCCCCGAGCAGGCCGTCCACGACCCGCGCGAGCTGCTGGATCGTCGGGAGCACGGCACCCGGCAGGACGTGCCGGGCCAGGACCACCGGCTCCGGCAGCCCGAGGCGCCGCAGGTGGACGACGTGCGGCGCACGGTCCACGGTGAGTACCCCGGCGCGCACCTGGCGCGCGAGGCGTCCCAGCTGGTTCGCGACGAGGACCACGACGGGCAGCACCAGTACCGCCGGTGTGACCAGGCCGCCCCCTCCGCCCGTGGCCGGGACCCACCCGAGCTGCAGGGCGAACAGGGCGACGAGGAGGAGCCCGAGGGCGAACTCGGGGGCGGCCTGGACCGAGGACAGGAACCCCGTGAGCCCCCGGTCCAGCGACGAGCCGGCGCGTCGGCCCGCAGCCGTGCCGGCCAGGACCGCCAGGGGGAGCAGCAGGAGCAGGGTCAGCGCCGCGAGCAGGGCCGTGCTCCCCAGCCGGGTGCTCAGCTCGGTCACCACCGGCTGCCCGGTCTGCAGGGACCGTCCGAGGTCCCCGGCGAGCACGCCGGAGGCCCAGTCCGCGAAGCGCTCGCCGGCAGGCCGGTCGGTGCCGAGCTGGGCACGGAGTGCGGCGACCTGTTCGGGCGTGGCGTCCTGCCCCAGGACGATCTCGGCGGTGTCACCGGGCAGGCTCGTCGTCAGGAAGAACACGACGACCGCGACGACGACCAGTTGCCCGACCCCCACCGCGAGGCGGAGGGGTGCGCGCCTCACCCGAGGCGCGCCCGGTCGAACCGGGCCCAGGTGGCGCTGTTGGTCCGGGCGACGTCGTATCCGGCGAGGTGCGCGGCCGTGCCGACGTCGTAGGCCCCGGACGCCCACACGAGGTTGCCGGACTCCGCTCGCAGCAGGAGCTGGGCCTCGCGGACGGCGGCGTCGCGCACGGCCGGGTCGGTCGCGGCCGAGGCGCGGGCGACCAGGTCGTCGATGCGCGTGTCGCGGAAGCCGGTGTAGTTGGCCTGGGTCGCGGTGGAGACGGCCCGCCGGGCGAGGTTGTCCGGGATCGGGAGGGTGCCGCTGCGGGTCAACGAGGCGACCCCGGTGGTGCGGATCGCGGTGAAGTAGTTCTCCGACGGGAGCTGGCGCACGGTGGGCCGCAACCCGATCTCGGTGAGCTGCTGGGCGATCAGCCCGGCCGCCGGGTCGAACGTGGGCGACGCGGTGCTCGTCTGCAGGTCGAAGGCGAGCCCCTGCGCCCCGGCCTCGGTCACGAGCGCCCTCGCCCGGTCGACGTCCCGGGTCACCTGCGGCACGTCGGTCGGGTAGTACTCGAGGCCGGCCCCGAACATGTCGTTGCCGGGGCGGCCCCGGCCGAGCAGGACCACGCGCACCAGGGCCTCGCGGTCGATACCGAGGCGGACGGCTTCGCGCAGACGCGGGTCGGAGAAGGGCGGTCGGTCGACCCGCACGGGGAGGAAGAGAGTGTTGGAGTCCGGGGCGGAGACCAGTCGCGCGCGCGAGTCGGACTCCAGCTGGCGGGCGCTCGTCGGGCGGAGGTCGTGCACCCAGGCGACCTGGCCGGAGAGCAGTGCCCCCACCCGGGCGTTCTCGTCGTCGATGACGACGAACTCGAGCTCGCGGGAGGGCGGGACGCCGTCCCAGTAGCCCTCGTAGGCGGAGTACACCGCCGAGCGGCCCGGCGTGAACGAGACGAAGCGGAAGGGGCCGCAGCCCACCGGTCGCGCGGGGTCGATCCGACCCTCGGGGAGGATCTCCGCCCCGGGGGCGCCCCAGGCGAGCGGGAAGAACGAGTTGGGCGCGGAGAGCACCACGTCCAACTCGGTGGCCGAGGCCGCGCGGCTGGTCGCGAAGTCGACGGTGCGGTACGAGGCGGCCGCGCTGGCCGACGTCGCGGGGTCGGCGATCCGTCGCCAGGTCGCGAGCACGTCGGTGGCGGTCACCGGACGCCCGTCGTGCCAGCGGGCCGACCGCAGTCGGATGCGCCATCGCGTCCCCGAGGCGTCGGACTCCCACGACTCGGCGAGGCGCGGCACCGGGGCCATGTCCTGGCTCCAGCCGGCGAGCACGTCGAAGCAGGCCTTCGCGCGGGCCTGGTCGACGAACTGCGGGACCACGTGGGGGTCGAGGGACTCGCGGGATCCGCCGCCCGGGAACGCCACCCGCAGTCGGTCACCCGAGCCACCGGACCCGCCACACCCCGCGAGCGCGAGGGCGGCGGCGCCGGCGAGCGCGCCGCCGAGGACGGTCCGTCGGGAGAGGGTCATGTCGCTCCTCGTGCAGTGGGTGACGAGGAGTCCAGGGCTCCCCGGCGGTACATGGCGGCGATGACGGCGGCCCCGAGTGCGCCGACCGCCACCAGGACGGCGAACGGCGGCCAGCTCCCGCCGGCGCCGTCGAGCAGGCCGCCGACTCCGGTGTTCACCACGGCGACCACCGCGGCCGAGACGAGGTAGAAGAAGCCGTAGTAGGTGCCGACGAGCCGCTCGCTCCCCACCACCGGCAACAGGGAGAGGGTGAAGGGGTTGGTCATCGCCATCCCGATCGTGAAGACGACGATCCCGACGAGTACGGGGAGCGTGGCGGTGAGTCCGGCGAGCGACCACTGCCCCGGGGGTGCGGTCGGCAGCAGGGGCGCGGCGAGGGCGAGGGGGACGAACCCGGAGCCCATCACGACGAGGCCGGTGGCGAGCGAACGGCCGTCGCTCCACCGCCGGCGGCACCAGGCGGTGATCCGTACCTGCCCGGCGATCCCCACCACCGTCGACACGACGAAGACCGCGCTGACCGCTCCGGCGACCCCCGAGACGCGTTGGGCCTCGACGGGCAGGGCGAGGTAGAGCTGGTTGTAGAGCGCGAAGTACGCCGACCCGCCGAGGGCGAAGAGCAGGAAGCGACGGTTCGTGAGTACCTCGCCCCAGCTGCCGAGCACCCCCCGGTCCTGCGGCACGGTCTCCCGGTGCGGCAGGACGAGGACCTGTGCCGCCGTGAGGACGGCGAACACGACGAGCGCCACCAGCGCGACGAGCCGGAAGTCGACGGCCAGCAGCGCCGCACCGAGCAGCGGCCCCACCAGGGCGCCGGCGTGCGCGAACACGTTGAACACGGCGAAGGTCTCGGCCCGCCGCTCCTCGCCCGCCTCGGCCATCAGGTAGGCGCGGACCGCCGGGTTGAACAGCGCTCCCGCCAGGCCCGTGAGCATCGCCGCGACGATCAGACCGGGCAGTGAGGTGACGACGGTGAACAGGGCGAACGCGACCACCCGCAGGCCGCAGCCGACGATGATCATCGGCCGGCACCCGATGCGGTCCGCGGCGGAGCCGCCGATGAGGAACAGTCCCTGTTGCGAGAGGTTGCGGAGGGCGAGGACCAGACCGATGGTCGCCGCCGCGAACCCGAGACTCCCCATGTAGGTCGCGAGGAACGGGAGCACGAGGTAGAACCCGATGTTGATCCCGAACTGGTTGATCACCAGCAGCCGGCTCGGCGTCGACAGCTCGCGGAACGACGCGAGCATGTCCGCACCTCCTCCGTTCCGGCAGGTGCTAGATCAACACACGATTCGTCTTGTTTCAACAGGTATTGAAGTATTCGTACTTCACCATCGATCGGGGCGGGTGGCACGGACGACGGCGAACCCGGCTGCCTCGGGCCAGGCCTGCCGGTCGAGCCGGTCCTCGACGCGCTCCGGTGACGCGAAGCCGGCGTCCCGGACGAGGGCGACGGTCGTGTCGGGGTGCAGGCCGCGCCAGTGGGGGAGGTGCGGCCCGAGGTCCGCGCGGTCGCGGGCGAGGCGCAGCAGGCGGCGCGGCGAGAGCGGCAGCCGGCGCGGCCGCCAGAGTCCGTCGGCGACGAGCAGGGTGCCGTGCGGCTGGAGGATCTCCCGCCACGCCGCCAGCGCGGCGCCGGGGTCGGGCAGGGTCCACAGCACGTAGCGCGCCGTGACGACGTCGAACGTCCCGAGTCCGTCGACCTGGTCTGCGGCCCGCCGGTGCAGGGCCACCTCGACGCCGCGCCGGTCCGCCTCGGCCCGCGCGCGCGGCAGCATGCCCTCCGAGAGGTCGATCCCGACGACCTCGTGCCCGAGCTCGGCCAGCAGCGCCGTCAGGAAGCCGGTTCCGCACCCGACGTCGAGTACCCGTCGGCGTCCGGGGCCGAGCCACTGCCGCGCGGCGTCGGCCCAGGCCGCCCGGCGGTCGTCGCCGTAGCGGGCGTAGAACTGCTCGTAGGCCGCCGAGCGGCGGGTCCAGGAGGCGGCGACGGCGTGCTCGGACGGCGAAGGCATCAGTCGACCCGGACCTGGTCGAACCGTGCCCACGCCGCAGTGTTCGGTCGGGCGGGGTCGTAGCCGGTCAGCTCGGCTGCGGTGCCGACGAGGTAGTCCCCGGAGACGGGGAAGAGGTTCCCGGAGTCGGCGCGGAGCAGGAGCTGCGCGTCGCGCAGGGGCGCGCTGGGGTCGGGCGCCGCGGCGGCCGCGGCGACCAGCTGGTCGATCGCCGGGTTCCGGTAGCCGGTGTAGTTGTTCGCGACCGCCGTGGAGACCGCCCGGCGGGCGAGGAAGTCGGGGATCGGCAGGCTCCCGGTCTGGGAGAGCGACGCGACGCCCGTCGTCCGGATGCTGACGAAGTAGTTCTCCGACGGCAGCATGCGGGGTGTCGCGCGCAGCCCGATCTCTCCGAGCTGTTCGGCGAGCTGCGTGGCGAGGCCGGGGAACACCGGGGCCACGGTGGAGGCCTGCAGGTCGAACGCGAGGCCCTGGGCACCCGCCTCGGCCACCAGGGCCCGAGCACGGTCGACGTCGCGCGTCACCTGGGGCACGTCGGCCGGGTAGTACTCCACGTCGCGGCCGAACATGTCGTTGCCGGGCCGGCCCCGCCCCAGCATCGCCACCCGGACCAGCGCCTCGCGGTCGATGCCCAGTCGCACCGCCTCGCGCAGGCGCGGGTCGGAGAACGGTGGACGGTCCACCCGGAGCGGGAGCGAGTAGTGCGTGGCCGCCGGGGCCGCGACCAGCCGCGTGCGGGAGTCGCCGTCGACCTGGGCCGCGCTGGTCGTCCGCAGGTCGTGCGCCCACGCGACCTGCCCGGACAGGAGGGCGCCGACGCGGGCCGTCTCGTCGCCGATGACGAGGAACTCCAGCTCCCGGCTGGCGGGCGGGCCGGCCCAGTGGCCGTCGAAGGCGGTGTAGAGGGTGGAGACGCCGGGCAAGAACGACGCGAACCGGAACGGGCCGCAGCCGACGGGCCGGCTCGGATCGACGGTGCCACCGGGCAGGATCTCCGCGCCGGGTGCACCCCACGCGAGCGGGAAGAAGCGGTTCGGCGCGGTGAGCACGACGTCGAGCTCGGTGTCCGACACGGCGCTGCTGGCCGCGAGGTCGACCCCGCGGTAGAGCGTCGCCGCGGAGGCCGAGGTCGCGGGGTCGGCGATGCGCCGCCAGGTGGCCAGGACGTCCGCCGCGGTGACGGGGCGTCCGTCGTGCCAGGTCGTCCGACGCAGCCGGATGTTCCACCGGGTCGCCGTCGGGTCCGACTCCCACGACTCCGCGAGGCGGGGTTCCGGACGCATGTCCTGGCCCCAGCCCGCGAGCACCTCGAAGCAGGCCTTGGCGCGGGCCTGGTCGAGGAACTGCGGCACGACGTGGGGGTCCAGCGTCTCGCGCGATCCGCCGCCCGGGAACGCCACGCGCACCCGCCCGGAGGAGCCCGCGTCGGTCGAGCACCCGGCGAGCGCGATCGCGGTCGAGGCGGCCGCGGCGCCGCCCAGGAACGTCCGTCGGCTGATCACTCCCGCAGGTGATCACACCTGGCGTCGGACCTCAATGCCTGCAGAGGTCATCAGGTTTTGGAGCGCAGTGCGACCAGGAGCCGCCGATCGAGCAGCTGCGTCACCGTCCCGACCTCGCCGAATCCCGCGCCGCGCAGCGCGTCCTCCCACTGGCGCAGCGTGCTGCCGCCGTGACCACCTACCTTCGTCGCGGCCGCGCGTTGCGCGACCGGTCCGGCGAGGCCCGGCTCGCCCTCGATCGCGGTCCACCAGGCCGCGAAGTCCTCCCGCACGGTGCGGATGCGTTCCTCGGTGCGCTCGCGCCGGAGGTCGGTGATCGCTCCCGCGAGCCGCGGGGCGTCATCGGCGTCCGCCAGGAGCGTGTCGAAGTCGAGGAACACGCCGCCGGGGCGGAGCAGGGCGGCGACCCCGCGGCAGAAGCCGGCGAGCCCGTCCGCGGGGAGCCAGTGCAGGGCGGTCGAGGAGACGACGGCGTCCGCGCCCGTCACGCCCACCGCGTCGGTCCACCCGTCGTCGCGGAGATCGGTCGACACCCACCGCACCGCGTAGCCGAGGGTCGCGCGGCCGAGCGCGAGCATCACCGGGTCGGCGTCGACGGCGGTGATCTCGGCATCTGGGAACCGCGCCAGTAGGCGCGCGGACAGCGAGCCCGGTCCGCAGCCCAGGTCGACGATGCGTCGCGGGCCTCCGGCGAGCCGTTCGATCACGTCGCCCATCAGCGCGAACACGGCGTTGCGGTCCGGGACGTACCCGGCCTGCTGGACCTCCCAGCGCTCGAGCCACTCCCGCGCGGTGTCCTCGTCGATGTCGGTCACGGCCGGGCATCGTGGCGGCGCGTCGGGAGGTCAGCAACGACGACGGTGGCGCCGGAGCCGTGACCCGGGACACATGCATGGGTCACCATGGGCGGACGGCGCCCGGGGCGACGGGTCCCGGGCGCAGGTCGAGAGGAGCGCCCATGAAGGCCGTCGCCTACGTCGAGCCGATGAAGGTCGAGATCCGGGACATCGAGTACCCGGGGCTGGAGCTCAAGGACGGGCCCGGGGTGAACCCCGCCAACGTCGGCCGACAGTGCCCGCACGGGGTGATCCTGCGCTGCGTCTCGACGAACATCTGCGGCTCGGACCAGCACATGGTGCGAGGGCGCACCACCGCGCCGGCCGGGCTGATCCTGGGTCACGAGATCACCGGCGAGGTGGTCGAGGTCGGCCGGGACGTCGAGTTCATCAAGCAGGGCGACCTGTGCTCGGTGCCGTTCAACATCGCCTGCGGCCGCTGCCGGATGTGCAAGGAGGGGCACACCGGGGTCTGCCTGAACGTCAACCCCGACCGACCCGGGTCCGCGTACGGCTACGTCGACATGGGTGGCTGGCAGGGCGGGCAGGCCGAGTACGTGATGGTGCCGTACGCGGACTGGAACCTGCTCCCGTTCCCCGACCGCGACCAGGCGATGGAGAAGATCCTCGACCTGACGATGCTCTCGGACATCTTCCCGACGGGGTACCACGGCTGCGTCACTGCGGGTGTGACCACCGGGTCCACCGTGTACATCGCCGGGGCCGGACCCGTGGGGCTCGCGGCCGCGGCGTCGGCCCAACTGCTCGGGGCGGCCGCGGTGATCGTCGGTGATATGAACGCCGAGCGGCTCGCGCACGCGCGGTCCTTCGGCTGCGAGACGGTCGACCTGACCGAGAACGGCACCCTGCCGGAGAAGATCGAGCAGATCGTCGGTGAGCCGGTGGTCGACGCCGCGGTCGACGCGGTCGGGTTCGAGGCCCGCGGCCACGGCAAGGACGCCGGCGAGGCGCCGGCCACCGTCCTGAACTCGATCATGGAGATCACCCGGGCCGCCGGGAAGCTCGGCATCCCCGGGCTCTACGTCACCGGTGACCCGGGCGGGGTCGACGAGGCCGCCCAGGAGGGGAGCCTGTCGATCCGGATCGGGCTCGGCTGGGCGAAGTCGCACTCGTTCACGACGGGGCAGTGCCCGGTGATGCGCTACCACCGGCAGCTGATGAACGCGATCCTGCGCGACAAGGTGGCGATCGCCAAGGCGGTGAACGCGACGACGATCTCGATCGACGAGGCGCCGCAGGGCTACGCCCAGTTCGACTCCGGCGTCGCGCAGAAGTTCGTCATCGACCCGCACGGGCTGGTGAAGGCCTGAGACCGGTGGGCGCCGTGGTTTCGGCGGCGCCCACCCGGGCCAGCCCCACGACATGGGACACGCCACCGAGAACGACCCGACCGGGATGGTCGACGCCGTCCGCGCCGAGCGGATGGCGGTGACGCTGCAGGCCATCGCCGACCCGACCCGCCTCGAGGCGCTGACGATCCTGCGTGAGGGCCCCCGAACGACGCAGGACCTGAGTTCGGCGCTCGACGTGGAGGCCGAGAAGCTCACTCCCGAGATGGACCGCCTCTCCTCGCTCGGTCTCGTGGTCGAGGAGGGTGGGGCCTACCGCCTGCACGACGAGCACGTCGGGGCACTGCTCGACGAGGCGGTCGGGCACGACGCGCACCTCGACTGAGGTCGCCCGCGCGCGGACGGCGCCCTCCGCCGTCCGCGCGCGGCCGGTCACCAGGTCAGCGTGCCGCCGGTCTGGTACTCGGTCACCCGGGTCTCGAAGAAGTTCTTCTCCTTCGTCAGATCCATCGACTCGCTCATCCAGCCGAACGGGTTCTCGGTCGGCCCGCCGTACAGCGGGGCCAACCCGAGCTGCGCGCACCGCCGGTCGGCGATGAAGCGCATGTACTGCTCGCAGGAGTCCGCCGAGAGCCCGAGCATCCCCCGCGGCAGGGTGTCCCGGCCGTAGGCGATCTCCAGCTCGCATCCCTCGCCGAGCATCGTGCGGATCTCCGCGGTGAACTCCGAGGTCCACAGGTGCGGGTTCTCCGCCGCGATCTGGTTGATCACGTCGACGCCGAAGTTCAGGTGGATGGACTCGTCGCGCAGGATGTACTGGTACTGCTCGGCGATCCCCACCATCTTCCCGCGGCGGCCGAGCGAGAGGATCTGCGCGAACCCGGTGTAGAACCACATGCCCTCGAACACGATGTAGAACGCGACCAGGTCGCGCAGGAAGGCCTGGTCGGCCTCCGTCGTGCCGGTGCGGAAGTCGGGGTCCTCCAGGGTCCTCGTCCGCTCCAGCGCCCACGCCGCCTTGTCGGTGATCGACGGGACCTCGCGGTAGGCGTTGAACAGCTCGCCCTCGTCGAGGCCCAGCGACTCGCAGATGTACTGGAAGGTGTGCGTGTGCACGGCCTCCTCGAAGGCCTGCCGCAGCAGGTACTGCCGGCACTCCGGGTTGGTCAGGTGCCGGTAGACCGCCAGCACGATGTTGTTCGCGACCAGCGACTCGCTCGTCGCGAAGAACCCGAGGTTCCGCTTGATCATGTGGCGCTCGTCGGGCGTCAGGCCGTCGGCAGAACGCCACAGCGAGATGTCGGCCTGCATGGACACCTCGGAGGGCATCCAGTGGTTCGCGCAGCCGGAGAGGTACTTCTCCCACGCCCACCGGTACTTCATGGGCAGCAGCTGGTTGACGTCGGCACGCGCGTTGATCATGCGCTTGTCCGACACGGCGACCCGGCCGGCGCCGCGCTCGATGAGGTCCGGTGTGGTGGTCACTGGCAGGCCTCGCAGTCAGGGCCGTCGATGGAGCAGGCGGGAGCCGGGGCCGGCGGGGGCGCGACGGCCGGCGCGGCCGACGGCGGGGGAGTGGCAGCGGGCGCCGCGGCCGCGGGTGCGACGGCGTTGAGCTTGCCGTCGGTCACGGCCAGCGTGGACTTCTCGACGCGGGTCGCCGCCTGGCTGCGCAGGTAGTACGTCGTCTTCAGGCCGCGCCGCCAGGCGAGCTGGTAGAGCGCGTCGAGGGCGCGCCCGTCGGGCCGGGAGACGTACAGGTTGAGCGACTGGGCCTGGTCGATCCACTTCTGTCGGCGGGCGGCCGCCTCGATCAGCCAGGACGAGTCGATCTCGAACGCGGTGGCGTAGAGCTCCCGGAGGTCGTCGGGGACGCGGTCGATCTCGCCGAGCGCCCCGTCGAAGTACTTCAGGTCGCCGACCATCACGGTGTCCCACAGCCCCCGCTCGGCGAGGTCGCGCACGAGGTGGTCGTTGACGACGGTGAAGTCGCCGGACATGTTCGCCTTGACGTAGAGGTTGCGGTACAGCGGCTCGATCGACGCGGTGACGCCGGTGATGTTGGCGATGGTCGCCGTCGGCGCGATCGCCATGACGTTGGAGTTCCGCATGCCGTGGCGCCGCACCCGCTCGCGCAGCGCGTCCCAGTCGAGGCGCTGCGTCCGGTCGAGCTCCAGCTCGCCCTCGTCGCGGGTCGCGGCCAGGAGCTCCACCGAGTCGATCGGGAGGACGCCCCTGCTCCACAGCGAGCCGTCGAACGAGGCGTACCGCCCGCGCTCGACCGCGAGGTCCGACGAGGCCGCGATCGCGTGCCAGCTGACGTGCTCCATGGAGGCGTCGGCGAACTCGACGGCGGCCTCGGAGGCGAGCGGGATCCGCTGGGTGAACAGCGCGTCCTGGTAGCCCATGACGCCGAGGCCGACCGGGCGGTGGCGCAGGTTCGACCGGCGGGCCGAGGGGATCGTGTAGAAGTTGATGTCCACGACGTTGTCGAGCATGCGCACCGCGGTGCGCACCGTGCGGCCCAGCTTCTCGACGTCGATCCCGTCGGGCCCCACGTGCCGGGCCAGGTTCACCGAGGCGAGGTTGCAGACCGCGACCTCCTCGGCCCCGGTCCGCGCGGTCGTGTTCAGCGTGATCTCGGTGCAGAGGTTCGAGGAGTGCACCACGCCCGCGTGCTGCTGCGGCGAGCGGACGTTGCACGGGTCCTTGAACGTGATCCACGGGTGGCCGGTCTCGAACAGCATCGTCAGCATCCGCCGCCACAGCTCGACGGCGCGGACGGTGCGGAACACCCGGCGCTCGCCGCGGGCCGCGGCGGCTTCGTGGGCGCGGTAGGCCTCGGCGAACGCGGCGCCGTGCAGGTCGTGCAGGTCGCCGACCTCGTCGGGGGAGAAGAGCGTCCACTCGCCGTCGGCGCGCACTCGCCGCATGAACTCGTCCGGCACCCAGTTCGCGGTGTTCATGTCGTGGGTGCGGCGGCGGTCGTCGCCGGTGTTCTTGCGCAGGTCGAGGAACTCCTCGACGTCGATGTGCCAGGTCTCCAGGTAGGCGCACACCGCGCCCTTGCGCTTGCCGCCCTGGTTGACCGCGACCGCCGTGTCGTTGGCGATCTTCATGAACGGCACGACGCCCTGCGACTCGCCGTTGGTGCCGCGGATGTGGGCCCCGATGCCGCGCACGGGGGTCCAGTCGTTGCCGAGCCCGCCCGCGTACTTCGACAGCAGCGCGTTGTCCGAGATCGAGCCGAAGATGCCCGGGAGGTCGTCGGGGATCGTCGTCAGGAAGCAGGAGGACAGCTGCGGACGGGTGGTGCCGGCGTTGAACAGCGTCGGCGTGGAGCACATGACGTCGAAGTCGGAGAGCAGCGCGTAGAACTCCGCCGCGCGGGCCTCGCGGTCGACCTCACGGATCGCGAGGCCCATCGCCACGCGGAGGAAGAACGCCTGCGGCATCTCGTAGCGCACGCCCCGCGAGTGCAGGAAGTAGCGGTCGTAGAGGGTCTGCAGACCGAGGAAGGTGAACTCGAGGTCGCGTTCGGGCCGGAGGGCGGCGAGGAGCCGGTCCAGGTCGAACTCGGCGAGGGCGGGGTCGAGCTGCCCGAGGTCCACCCCGCGCCGCACGTACGCCGCGAGGTAGTCGCCGTAGCGCGCGGTCGCGTCCGCGTGGTCGGAGGGCTCGTCGAGACCGAGGGCGCCGAACGCCTCGCGCCGCAGGACGTCGAGCAGCAGACGGGCGGAGACCGTGGAGTGGTCCGGGTCGGTCTCGACGAGGGCCCGCGCGGCCAGCACCGGCGCCTGGTCGAGCTCGGCGGCGGAGATGCCGTCGTAGAGCAGGCCTCGCGTGTCGGCCAGGACGCGGTCGGCGTCGGCGCCGTCGAGGCCCTCGCAGGCCTCGCGGACCACCCGCGCGATGCGCTCCAGGTCGATCGGCGCCGAGGAGCCGTCGGCGAGCCGGACGTGGAGCTCGGCCGTCGGGGTGGGCGCAGCGGCCCGGGCTCGCGCGTGCTCCTCGCGGTAGAGGACGTAGGAGCGGGCGATCCGGTGGTGGCCGCCGCGCATCAGCGCGAGCTCCACCTGGTCCTGGATCTCCTCGATGTGCACGGCGCGCTCTGGACCGGCGTGGCGCAGCAGCGCGAGCTCGACCGCCTCGGTCAGCTCCGCGACGACCGCGCGGACGCGGCTCGACGAGCCGGCGTCGGTGCCCTCGACGTCGAGGAACGCCCGGCGGATGGCTTCGGAGATCTTGGCCGGGTCGAACGGCACGGTCTGGCCAGTGCGCTTGATCACCGGGAACGGCGCCGGGGCGTGCTCGACCGTCGCCGGTCGCACGGGTGTCGTGGTCAGGGCCTTCTCCTCGCGGCTCGCTGTCCGTGGGACCGGACCTCACGAGCACCGAGCGAGGGGTCGACCGCGGCACCTTCCCCGTGCCGGGTCCTCGACCCGCCCGTCCGGCCCTCCCACGAGGCCTGCGGACCCGCGCGCGCCGGGCGGCACACGCACCGATGGCAGGTCTTCGGACTCGTGGGCGTGGTCCTCGTGCCTACTGGCCGTCGCTTCCCGGACCGGGGTCCAGTGCTTCGTGACGGCGGTCGTTCCCACTCACCGCTGCGGGGCAGTCCCGGAGTCGCACCGGGTTCCCTGTTGCCACGGGACACCTGGCTGGCGCCCCGAACCATCAGTGCGGCGGAATCTACATCTCGGGGTGCTAGCCCGATCGAGACCCCACATCCTGCGGCGTGTCGCGATCGGCGTGGCTGTCGGAGGGTCGCGCTATCCTTCGAACATGAGTTCGGACGATGGGGTGGACGCGGTCAGCACGGAGCTGACCGCCCTGCTCGCGCGCCTGTTCGAACTCGCCGACGCCGCCACCGACCCGGCGTGCGGGGTCACCGACGCCGCCCGGATCGACCGGATCGCGCTGCTCGAACAGACCCGGACCGCGTTGGCCGCCGCCCAGCACACCGAGATGGTCGCCTTCGCCAAAGCGCACGTGGAGGCCCAGGCCGACCTGGTCGCCGCCCACGAACTCGACCCCCGCGATCTGGGCAAGGGCATCGCCGACCAGATCGCCCTGGCCTGCCACATCTCCCCGACAGTGGGCTCCCGCCGGTTGGGGGTCGCCCAGGCACTGGCCGACGACCTCCCGTGCACGCGGGCGCTGCTCGCCGCCGGGCGGCTCTGCGAACGGGTCGCCGAGCTGGTCGTCTCTTGGACCAGCCACCTCGACCCCGAACACCGCCGACTCGTCGACAAACAACTCGCGCAGGCCGGGATCGAGGGGCAGAGCCGGTTCCAGGCCGAGGCCACCATCAAGCGGCTTTCGTACGAGGCCGACCCGGCCGGGTTCACCGACCGCGCCCGCACCGCCCGCAAACAGCGGCGGGTCACCCTGCGCCCCGCCCCGGACACCATGAGCGTGCTGTCGGGGTTGTTGCCGGTCGAGCAGGGCGTCGCCTGCATCACCGCCCTGCGCCGCCACGCCGACACGTTGATCGCCGGTGGCGACGCCGACGGGCGCACGCGGGATCAGATCGTGGCCGACACCCTGGTCGAGCGGGTCACCGGGCAGACCTTCGCCGAGGACGTCAACGTCGAGGTCGGGATCGTGCTCCCCCTCGACGCCCTGACCGACCCCGACAGCCCCACCACCGGCGAGGTCGTCGGGTACGGGCCGCTGCCCGGCGGGATCGTCGCCGACCTGCTCAACACCACCCAGGGAAAGAAGTGGTGGCGGCGGCTGTTCACCCACCCCCGCTCCGGGCGCCTCGTCGGCGGCGACCCCACCCGCCGGTTGTTCGACGGGTTCCTCGCCACCCTGATCCACTACCGCGACCACGGCCGCTGCCGCGACCCGTACTGCGGCGCCCCCGCGAGACATACCGACCACATCCGCGGCAAGACCGCCGGTGGCCCGACCAGCCTCGGCAACGGCCGCCGGACCTGTGTGCGCGGCAACCAGGTCAAAGAACTCCCCGGCTGGTCCACCGACCTCATCGACGACGGCCTCGGCGAGCACCCCCACGAAGTCCGGACCACCACCCCCACCGGCCACACCTACACCAGCCGCGACGACCACCCGCCGTAACAGCCCGTC
This sequence comes from Actinomycetospora aurantiaca, assembly GCF_037401875.1. NCBI lineage: Bacteria > Bacillati > Actinomycetota > Actinomycetes > Pseudonocardiales > Pseudonocardiaceae > Actinomycetospora > Actinomycetospora aurantiaca. Next base: position 437,808 of record NZ_JBBEGN010000003.1, read on the forward strand.
ATCCGGTGGCAGCCATCCGGAAACAACCCCTTGTCAAGGTCGGACCCGTGCCGAACCTGCCCGTCGTCGACGCCCACCGCCACCTCGGTGTCCTGCCGTCCTACCCCTTCTACGGCGGCCCGCCGGTCAACCCGGACATCGGCGCCCGGGAGACGATCGACCAGCTGCGTGCCGACCTCGACGAGGAGGGGACCGAGCTCGCTGTCGTGATCCCGAACTACGGCGTGCCGGACGCCTCCGCGTCGTTCGCGCTGAACGAGCTCTGCCTCGAGGCGGCGGCGAAGGACGACCGCATCCGCACCGGCATCTGGGCCTCACCCCGCCCGCAGGACGCGGCCGAGACCACGAAGGCCCTCGAGCTCGCGGCCGAGGACCCGGTGCGCGTGATCAAGATCAGCTTCCTGCTCGGGGGCTCCGCCTCGGACCCGGAGTGCCGCCCACAGCTCGACGCGATCTTCGAGACCGCCCGGCGCCACGACCGCGTGGTCCACGTCCACACCTCGCCCGGCGCCGCGTCGGACATCGACCAGGTCGGCGAGCTGGTCGAGCGCTACGCCGACGACGTGAAGCTGCACCTGGTGCACCTCGGCGGCGGCATGAGCGGGCACATCAAGCTGATCGGCGGACGGTTCTTCGACTGGGTCGAGGCTGGGAAGCAGGTCTACACCGACACGAGCTGGGCGATCGGCTTCGCGCCCCGGTGGCTCGCCGCCGAGATCGAGCGGCGGGGGATCGGGCACGACCGCGTGCTGTTCGCCAGCGACGAGCCGTGGGGCGACCGGATCGGCGAGCTCGTGCGGATGCAGGCGGCCATGGGCGACGGCGAGCTCGGACGGCTCACCCTCGCCGACAACGCCCGATCGCTCTACGTGTGACCTGAGCACCTGCGCAGGTGATCGTATGCTCGGCGTCCGTGTCCCGTGGTCCGCTCGCCCTGCTGCTCGCCGTCGTCGCGCTCCTCGCCGGGGCGTGGCCGGTCGCGGCGCACGAGTCGGCGCCGGCGGGCACGATCCGCGTCGCGCAGACCCTGGCCGACCGCGAGCTGACGGTCACGCTCACGCCGCCGCCGTCGGGTAGCGGTCGGATGGGCGTCGCCGTCGAGGCCCTGGGCGCCGCGCCGGCCCGGCCCGTCGACGTCCACGGCGAGGCCGTCGGCGCGGTCACCCCTGTGGTGTCGGTGGTGCCGGGCCCGGTCGGGGCGCCCGGACGCTCCGCGATCGACCTCGACCGTGCGGGCGCCTGGGAGATCGTGCTCGACGACGGCGGGGCGGCCGCCCGTATTCCCGTCCGGTGGGTGGACCCGGGGACCCCGGCCTCGCTGTGGGCGTACCGGATCGGGGCGCTGGTGGCGGTCGTCGCCGGGATCGCGACGGCGACGGTGGTCCGCCGTCGTATCGCCGTCGCGGCCGGGCTCGGGGCACTGGCCGCCGCCGGGGCGGCGGTGGCGATCACGGCCTACGTCCTCGCTCCGACGCCCGTTCCGGCGGCCTACGTGGCGGGTGGGACGTCCGCCGGGGCGACGCCCGCGACGGGCGACGCGCCGACCATGGCCGGCCACGGGATGGCGGGGATGGCAGGCATGGGTGGGATGCAGGACATGCCCGCGACGGCCCCGATGGGGGAGGGCGCGGTCCTGATGACCAGCACCCTCACCGGGTCGGTGCTGGACCTGGCGCTGCGCGACGGCTCCACGGGTGCCCCGGTGGACGACCTCGCCGTGCACGACGAGGCCTTCATCCACCTGGCCGTGCTCGGGCAGGACGGGTCCGAACAGCACCTCCACCCGGTGCGCACCGGACCCGGCGCGTGGCAGGTCCGGCTCGCGCCGACCCCGCCGGGCCGCTACGGCGTGTTCGCGGAGTTCTCCCGCGACGGCATGACCCATCAACAGGTCCGTTCCGCGGTCGACGTCCCCGGGGCGCCGCCCGCCCCGACACCCCTCCCCGGACCGGGTCCGCGCGTCGTCGGGGACATGGACGTCGACGTGGCGGTGACCGGCGCCGTCGTCGGCCGCCCGGCCACCGTGCGCGCCACCTTCGTCCGCGGCGGCGCGCCGGTGACCGACCTCCAGTCCTGGCTGGGCATGGCCGGCCACCTCTTCGTGCTGGGGCCTGGCACCGACCCGGCCGACGCCGCGGTGTCGTTCGCCCACGTCCACGACATGCAGGCCCGCCCGCCGGGACGGGGCTACGGGCCGGAGGTCACCTTCACCTACGCCTTCCCTGAACCCGGCACCTACCGCCTGTGGCTGCAGGTCCTCCGGGACGGGGCCCTGGTGACGGTGCCGGTGGAGGTACCGCTCGCCTAGAAGTGGTTGGCCTCGACGCGCCAGGGGTCGATGACCAGCACGCCGTCGAGATCGGCGAGCACCACGTCGCCGGGGTTGATCGCCGCGCCCCCGAGCGCGAGCGACACGTCCACCTCGCCGCGGCCGCTCTTCGAGGACCGCTCCGGGTGGGTGGTGAGGGCCGCCACGCCGAGCTCGGTCGCCTCGAGCACGGCGGCGTCGCGCACGGCCCCGTGGACCACGACGCCGCTCCAGCCGTGGCGGACGGCCGAGTCGGCGATCCGGTCCCCGAGGAGCGCGGAGCGGGTGGAGCCACCGCCGTCGACGACGAGCACCGAGCCCATGCCCGGCTCACCGAGCAGCTGGCGCACCAGCTCGTTGTCCCGGTGGCAGCGGACCGTGCGGACCGGGCCGTAGAAGGAGCGGCGCCCGCCGAACTGGCGCAGCGGCAGGTCGAGCACCCGCGCCTGGGCGCCGAAGCGGTCGGAGGCGTCCGCGGTGGACAACTCGGCGATCTCCGAGATCAGCCGCGTCACCGCGGCCGGCCGGACGGCCGGCCGGAAGGTGCTGACGGCCGGCGTCGTCGTGAAGGGGGCGGTCATCAGGAGTCTCCGGAGTAGTCGTGGAAGCCCCGGCCGGTCTTGCGGCCGAGCAGTCGGGCGTCGGTCATGCGGGAGAGCAGTGGGGGCGGGGCGTACTGCGGTTCGGCGAACTCGGAGTAGAGCGACTCCGCGATCGCCCGGACCGTGTCGAGCCCGATGAGGTCGGCGAGCTCGAGCGGGCCCATCGGGTGGGCGCAGCCGACCCGCATCCCCGTGTCGACGTCGTGCGCCGTGGCCGTGCCCGACTCGACCATGCGGATCGCGGACAGCAGGTAGGGCACGAGCAGCGCGTTGACGACGAAACCGGCTCGGTCCGTCGCGCGGACCACCTGCTTGCCGAGCACGTCGGTCACGAGGGACTCGGCCCGGTCGCGCGCTGCGGTCGACGTCAGCAGGGAGGGCACGATCTCGACCAGGTCCAGGACGGGCGCCGGGTTGAAGAAGTGCATCCCGAGGACGTGCTCGGCGCGGTCCGTCGCGATCGCAAGACGCATGATCGGGATCGACGAGGTGTTCGACGCCAGGATCGCGGACGGGTCCTCCACGACCTTGTCCAGCGTCGCGAAGATCTCGGTCTTCGCCGCCTCGTCCTCGACGACCGCCTCGACGACGAGCCCGCGGTCGGCCAGGTCCCCGAGGTCGGCGCTCGACGTCAGCCGCGCGACCGCGGCGTCCCGCGTGGGCTCGTCGATCTTGCGCCGGCCGACCGCGCGATCCAGGGACCGGCGGATCCGGGCCTCCGCGTCCAGCGCGCAGGCCGGGTCGTGCTCGACGACGTGCACCGGGCACCCGGCGCGCAGGAACACCTCGGCGATGCCGGATCCCATCTGGCCGCCGCCGACGACGCCGACCTTCGGTAATGCGCTCATGCGAACTGCTCCTCCTTCTGAGTGGACGACGGGTGGTCGCCGGAATGCGTGGGAGTGGGCAGCCGGACGACGTATCCCAGACTCAGCAGTTCCCGCCGGAACCCCTCGACGGCGGTATCGGGCGACGGGCAGTCGTAGACCAGCCGTCTGCACGGGAAACGCGCGTGGATCGCCCCGGCGAAACGGCGCGCCTCGGCGAGATCGGGAACCGACGTGACCATCCCCACCACGTCGGCGTGGGATGCGTAGGTGAGGCCACGGGCGATCGCGGCATCGATGCCCGACCGCGTCCGGAGGAAGCCCTCCCGCGACCGGGACCCGGTGAGGGACCCGCGGTCGCGGTCGTCGGCGGCGGTGGTGAGCAGGGCCGCGTCCCGGGCCTCGGTCCGCGCGACGATGATCGTCGCCACCCCGGCGACGTCGGCGGCCAGGCGCGCGGCGTCGAGGGCGCGGACGTGCTGGGACGAGGAGACGACGACCGGTCCGGTCGTCGAGGCGCCGTGGCGGTCGGACAGATGGAGTTCCGGCGCCCCGGCGTCGATCCGGGCGCGGGCGAGTTCGAAGGCGGCGACGTGCCCGCCGGAGCCGGCCCCGGTGTCCTCGACATCCGTGACCAGCGCCGTCAGCCAGTCCGTCTCACCCTTGCCTGCCTCGGCGAGTGCGACCCGGTCCGCCCGGAGCAGCGCGTCGTCGACGCGGCGGACGACCGCGCGCGCCGCGTCCCGTCCGGTGGTCCGCAGCCGCAGGACGTCCGCCGCGGAGTAGCTCCGCTCGAGGCCGGCCCACCGCGGATCGGTCGCCCACTGCGCCTCGAGCTCCGCCACCCGCGGCTGGAGCCACGGCGGCAGGAGTGGGGTGGTGGGGATCGACATCGGGCGACTCCCGGGGTCGGGGCGCCCGTCTCGGCGCCGGTGACCCGACCCTGACGAGTCCTCGACGGCGGCGGGAGCGTGGCCACGAGCGAGGACCTGCCAACGCCGCGGCCTTTCTTGCGAATTCTGCCAACTTTACGTCTGTCACGCTGTCGACATTCCGCAGGAGCGAGATCGGGACGGGAAGGACACGCACCGACCATGACGTTCGACGACAACGTGACGGCCGCACAGGAGTTCATCGACGGCGAACGATTCGCCGGGGTCAATCGGCTCTACTCGGCGCGCCAGGTCGCGGAACAGCAGGGCAGCCTCACGGTCGACTACCCGGTCGCCCGCGAGAATGCGGCCGCATTCCACGCCCGGCTCCGCGAGCTGTTCGCGCAGAAGAGGTCCATCACCACCTACGGCCCGTACTCGCCGAGCCAGGCCGTGACGATGAAGCGCCAGGGAATCGAGGGGATCTACCTCGGCGGCTGGGCGACCTCGGCGAAGGGCTCGATCCAGGAGGACCCGGGCGCCGACCTCGCGAGCTACCCGCTCTCGCAGGTGCCCGACGAGGCCGCGGGCATCGTCCGCGCGCTGCTGACCGCGGACCGCAACCAGACCTACCTGCGCTCGCGCATGTCCTCCGAGGACCTCGCGTCCGCGCCCGAACCCGTCGACTACCGGCCGTTCATCATCGCCGACGCCGACACCGGTCACGGCGGCGACGCGCACGTGCGCAACCTGATCCGGCGGTTCGTCGAGGTCGGGGTCACCGGCTACCACATCGAGGACCAGCGGCCCGGGACCAAGAAGTGCGGCCACCAGGGCGGGAAGGTGCTCGTCGGCGTGGACGAGCAGATCAAGCGCCTCAACGCCGCCCGCCTGCAGCTGGACACCATGCGGGTGCCCGGCCTCATCGTCGCGCGGACCGACGCCGAGGCCGCCACGCTGCTCGACAACAGCGGCGACGAGCGCGACCACCCCTTCATCCTGGGCGCCACCGACCTCGCGGTGCCGTCGTACAAGCTCGCCTCGCTCGCGCTGATGCGGATCTTCCACGACGCCGGCCACGCGATGTTCGACGGCTGGTCGCTCTACGAGATCACCGACGAGGAGTACGCGTCGGCCTTCAGCTGGTTGCAGCGGACCGGCATCCGCGCCACTGCGGAGACCCGCTCCAAGGAACTGCAGGGCGAGGCCGCCCCGGCCGTCGAGGCCGCGTACGACGAGGTCGTCTCCGGCATGGTCGAGCAGTGGGAGACCGACGCCGGCGTCATGACCATCGGCGAGGCCGGTCTGGCCGCCCTCAAGCTCCTCGAGGAGGAGGGCAACGACCTGCCCGTCTCCCTCGAGGAGTGGACCGCGTTCGCGGAGACCGCCTCTTTCTGGGCGCTGCGCACCCGGGCGCGCGAGCTCGACCTCTCGTTCACCTGGGACGCCGACCTGGCGCGGACCCCCGAGGGCTTCTACCAGGTGCGGGGCGGGCTCGAGTACGCGATCGCGAAGTCGCTCGCGGTCGCCCCGTACGCGGACCTGATCTGGATGGAGACGGCGTCGGCGGACATCACCGAGGCCCGTGAGTTCGCCGAGGCGATCCACGCGCGCTTCCCGCAGGCGATGCTCGCCTACAACCTCTCGCCGTCGTTCAACTGGGACTCCACCGGGATGACCGACGACGAGATGCGGGAGTTCCCGCGGCTGCTCGGCGAGGCCGGCTTCGTCTTCAACTTCATCACCTACGGCGGGCACCAGATCGACGGGGTGGCGGCCGAGGAGTTCTCCACCGCGCTCCTGACCGACGGGATGCTCGCCCTGGCGCAGATCCAGCGGAAGATCCGCCTGCTCGAGTCGCCGTACCGGACCCCGCAGACGCACGTCGGCGGTCCGCGCCTCGACGCCGCCCTCGCCGCCTCGTCCGCCCGCACCGCGACCACGAAGGCCATGGGCAAGGGGTCGACGCAGAGCCAGCACCTGGTGCAGACCGAGCTGCCGAAGAAGGTCCTCGAGGACTGGCTGGCGGACTGGAGCACGTTCTACGAGCTCGACGAGCGGCTGACGGTCACGCTCCGACCCAGTCGCGAGGGAGCCGGTGTCCTCGAGCTCTCGGTGCTGGGGGAGGACGACGAGAAGAAGGCGAACGTGGTCTTCGCGCCCGCCCAGGACCGCCGCGGCCAGGTGATCCTGTCCGTCCGCGACCAGAACACGTTCGCCCGGGAGATGCGCCAGAAGCGCCTCATGACGATGGTGCACGTGTACCTGATCACCCGGTACAAGGCGGGGTGGGTGCACTACCTGACCCCGACCGAGGACAACGACTACCAGACGCAGAAGATGAAGGAGCACGGCGTCTACTCGGCCGTGTCCCCGGAGGTCGGGCAGATCATCGTCGCGCAGGTGGACGCCGAGGCCGTGCGGGCCCTGGCCGACGGCGACGCGATGGGCAAGTTCCTCCGGCGCGAGAGCTGATCGTGACCGACCTGGCGGGCATCGAGGCCGTCATGTGTGACGTCTTCGGCACCGTCGTGGACTGGCGCACGGGGGTCGCGCAGCAGATCGACGAGCTGCTGCGCGCCCGGGGCGTCGACCTCGACGGCGGACTGCTCGCCGACGAGTGGCGGGAGCGCTACCAGCCCTCGATGCGGGCGGTCAACGACGGCGGCCGGTGGCGCCACCTCGACGACCTGCACCGCGAGTCGCTCGACGACCTCCTCGCCGTCCACGGCGTCGACGACGAGGTCGACGACGTCACCCGGGCCGCGCTGGTGCGCACCTGGCATCGCCTGCCCGCCTGGCCCGACTCGACGGCCGGGCTGCGCGCGATCGGCGAGCACTGCGTGGTGGCCACGCTCTCCAACGGCGGCGTGGCGCTCCTGACGCACCTCGTCAAGGCCGCCCGGCTGCCGTTCGACGTGATCCTGTCGGCGGAGCTCGCCCGGCGGTACAAGCCCGACCCGGCGGCCTACGAGACCGCGGTGGGCCTGCTCGACCTGCGCCCCGAGCAGGTGCTGATGGTCGCCGCGCACCAGCGGGACATCGAGGGGGCGCGGAGCGTCGGGATGGCCACGGCCTTCGTGGAACGCCCCCACGAGATGGGGCCGCACCGCTCCTCCGAGCGCGCGGCCGACAGCGACGCCGACGTCGTCGTCGGCGACCTCCGCGAGCTCGCCCGACGAGTGCGCGCGGCGAAGGGTGGCGATCGATATCTCGACGACTGATGAGATGTTGATTGACGCCGTCCGAGCCGCCGTGATCGGCTCGGCCGGTGCCCGGACCCCTGCTCACCGCCTGCCGCGGCTGCTGCTGCGGCACCCTCCGCAAGCACCCGGACATCGACCACGCCGCCCTCCTCGCGCAGCTGGTGGACGCCGTGGGGGAGCACGGGCGGGTCCGGACGAGCGACTGCCTCGGGCCGTGCGCCGAGTCGAACGTCGTCGTGGTCGCGCCGACCCGCGAGGCCCGTCGGGCCGGGGCCCGCCCGGTGTGGCTGCGCACGGTGCTGACCCCGCGGGCCGTCGAGGGGATCGCGACCTGGGTCGCGGCCGGCGGGCCGGGGCTCGCGGAGCCACCCCTCGAGGTCGAGGTCCTGACGTTTGACCCGGCGTCCCGGACCGAGGAGGGGCTGGGCGCCGCCGCGGGCTGAGCGGAGACCACTTTCTGAGTGTCGTCCGTAGCCGTCGCCGGGTAGGGCTGCCCGTGGGCGGACAGCATCGAGAGTTTCGGCCGACCGAAACCCCGGTTAGGATGACCCGGAACTCCTCGGCAGGACGACGGACGGAGCGACCGGTGACCCAGCGTCTCTCGACGGGATCCCACGCCTCGGCGGAGGCGGGCACCTGTCTGATGGAGCAGGTCGCCCTCACCGCGGGCGAGCCGTTCTCCGACCGCCCGGGCTGCACCCCCACCGCGCTCGCCGCCCTCGCCCAGCAGGTCAACGACCGGGTCTCCGACGAGGCCCGCGACCGGTTGCTCCCGCTCGTCCCGGCCCTGGCCGCGAGCGCGAGCGACGACCCCTGCCGCTCCTGGGAGCTCGTGGCGGTCTGCGCCCGCGCGGCGCTCGCCGTCGACCCGCACGACCGGCTCGCCTCCCGGCTGCTCGCCCGCGCCGGGCGCGCGCAGCGCCGGTGGGCACGCCTGCACCTCGACGGCGCCGCCGGCTGCCTCGCCGGCCTGCGCGCCCTGCCGCACCTCACGGCGGCGTTCCACCGGTTCGCGGTACTCGCCGGACCGGCCGGGTCGCCCGAGCGCGACGACCGGCTCGTCGCCCTGCTCACGGACGCGGTGGGCGTCTCGACGACACGCGCCCCCGCGCTCGCCGCCGCTGCCTGACGCCGCGACTACGACGCGGGCACCTCGCCCCGGGCGTACGGACGCAGCTCGGGCTCGCGCGGGGCGAACGGCCCGGTCGCGAGGGCCGTCCCCGCGGTGGCGACGAGCCCGGCGAAGTCGGTCGGGAACGTCAGCGGGTTCACGCCGGGCTGGAACGGACGCAGACACACGCCCCGGTCGATCCGCGAGACCTGCGCCGGCCCCGGGTGGTCGAGCGCGTCGACGGCCAGCGCGTAGGCGACCGCGTCCGAGGTGCCGATCCCGAAGTGGTCGACCACGCGCGTCACTCCGCACAGCGACTGCAGCGAGACGTTGCTGACCTGGTCGTCGGGGCCCCGGACCGGGGAGTTCGCCGGCGGGGTGGCGTCCACCGGGATGCCGCGCGGCACCGCGAGGTTCGGCACCACGATCTCGTCGTAGATCGTGTAGGCCACCGTGTAGTCGACGCCCGGGACGGTCTCGCCGCCGGCGTTCAGCGCCGCGAGGAACCTCGACCGCGGGGCCTGCTGCCAGATCGCCGGCGCACAGCCGACGGCCGGGACCGCGCACACGAGCGGGGCGTCGACCGTGCCGCGGGTGGACGGGGCGAGCGCGACGTAGTCGTCGACCTTCCCGCGGATGTCGGGGAAGAACTTCAGCGCCCAGCGGCCGAGCATCCCGCCCTGGCTGTGCCCGAGCAGGTCGATCTCCCGCCCGCCGGCGCGGTCCGACATCGTGCGGATCGCGGACACGACGTACTCCGCGGCGACCTGCAGGTCCCCGAGGGCGTTCTGCGGGAGCGTGACGGAGCAGAAGGGCCGCCCGGTCGCGGTGAACGCCCGCGCGTAGTTCCTGTCGAACTCCGCCGGGGTCAGCGTGGTCCCGGGGATGAGCAGGACCGGCTGTCGCGCGGCGAGGTCGCCGTGGCAGTCGAGGCTGCGGGCCAGCGTGTCCTCCGGGGCGTTCAGCGCCGGCCCGTCGTCGGCCGCCGCGGCGCCGCCCGCCGCGCCCAGTCCGAGCAGCAGCACGACGAGGAACAGGGCCACCCGCCCGGGGAGCGTCACGCCCGCCCAACGACGGGTTCCCGACGGCGTTACTCCGACGACGGGCCCCGACGTTCCTCACGAGTCCCGCGCGACGCAGCCCGTCTGTAGTCCGTGATACAGATCGCCGTCCGGTTCCTCCCGATACTGCGTGTCAGGAGCACGCACCACCACGGAGGACTCGTTGACCAGTTCGGACCACGCAGCATCACCCAGCGCACCGCCGATGCGCCGGATCGCGCTCGCCAGCATGACCGGCACGGTCATCGAGTTCTACGACTTCTTCATCTACGGCACGGCCGCCGCGCTGGTTTTCAACAAGGTCTTCTTCCCGGAGCTCGGCGCGGCGGCCGGAACCGCGCTCGCCCTGGCCACCTTCGGCGTCGCCTTCGTCGCGCGTCCCTTCGGCTCGGTGCTGTTCGGCCACTTCGGCGACCGGCTGGGGCGCAAGCGCACCCTCGTCACGACCCTGCTGCTGATGGGCCTCTCGACCCTGGCGATCGGCCTGCTGCCCTCGACCGGCGTGATCGGCTGGCTCGCCCCGGCACTGCTGGTCGTGCTGCGCATCGCGCAGGGCCTCGCGGTCGGCGGCGAGTGGGCCGGCGCCACGCTGCTGACGGCGGAGAACGCGCCTGCGAAGGTCCGCGGCAAGTACGCGCTCTACCCGCAGCTCGGCCCGTCGGTCGCCTTCGCTCTGGCCAGCGCCACCTTCCTGACGACCGCGCTGACGATGTCCAACGAGGCGTTCCTGGCCTGGGGCTGGCGCATCCCGTTCATCGGCAGCGTCGTGCTGGTCGCCCTGGGGCTCTACGTGCGCCTCGCCATCACCGAGACCGCCGCCTTCGCCCGGCGCAACGAGGCTCAGGTCGGACGCCGGCTCCCGGTGACCGAGGTCCTGACGCGGCAGCCGAAGGAGGTCCTGCTCGGGGCCGGCTCGACGATGGCCGTGTTCGCCTTCTTCTACATCGGCGTCACGTACCTGACCAGCTACGGGACCGCCGAGCTGGGCCTGCCGCGACCCACCGTGCTCGCCATGGGCATCGTCGGTGGGCTGGTGTTCGCCGGGACGACGATCGCGGGCGCGATCCTCTCCGACCGGGTCGGGCGGCGCCGCATGGTGATCATCGGCAACGCGGTGTCGGTGGTCGGCGGTCTGGTCGCCTTCCCGATCATCGACCTGGGCACCGCGGCGTCGTTCGGGCTCGGCCTGGCGGTGGTGCTCGGCGTCGTCGGGATCGCGTACGGCCCGATCGGCGCCCAGCTGCCGGAGCTGTTCCCGACCCGCTACCGCTACACCGGCGCCGGCATGGCCTACAACCTCGCCGGCGTCCTCGGCGGCGGCGTCGTCCCGCTGATCGCGACCGCGCTCGTCGCCACCTACGCCTCGAGCATGGCCATCGGGTTCCTGCTCGCCGGCCTGTCGGTGGTGAGCCTCGCCTGCACCCTGCTGCTGCCCGACGCCGTCGACGAGTCGATCAGCGCCGAGGTCCCCGCGCGCGTCGTCGCCTGAGTCCGGGGCTGGGCCGCAGGGCGGTCGTCCGGCTAGCCTCCGTCCCGATCCGCTCGTCCGGGTCGGGACGGAGGTCGTCGACGATGTCCCGTCCCCTGCCCTCGTCGTCGGGGGTCCCGGCCGCCACGCCGGAGCTCGCCGTCTCGCCGTTCCTGCTCGCCGAGACCGGGGCGGCCGCCGCGCGCCTGGCCGCGCTCGGGGTGCCACGCCGCCACCGCGCGGGCGAGGTCGTCATGCGCCAGGGGGAGCTCTCGAGCTGCCTGCACGTCCTGACGGCGGGTCGCCTGCGGCTCTCGCTGGTGCGTCCCGACGGCGGGGAGCGGGTGCTGGCCTACGCCGAGCCGGGCGCGAGCGTGGGGGAGACCGCGTGCGTCGACCGGGCCGCCCGGGCGGCGACCGCCGTCGCCGTCGTCGACTCCGAGACCCTGGCCGTCTCCCGCGACGCCCTGCTCCGCGCCGCGCGCACGGACCCCGAGCTGCTGCTCGAGGTCGCGCGCCGCGTCGCGCACAAGCAGCACGTGCTCCACCTGCACCTCGCGCTGGACGCCCTGTCCGCGCGGGAACGCGTGGTCCTCCTGCTGACCCACCTCGCGGACGCGCACGGCGAGCCGGGTCCCGACGGGATGCTGCGGCTGCGCCTGCAGCTCGGCGTCGACGACCTCGCCGCGATCGTCGGGCTCACCCGCGTCACCGCCTCCCGTGAACTGTCCCGGTTGGTCGCCGAGGGGGTGCTGCTCAAGCAGCGCCGGTCCTTCGTGGTGCGCGACCGACCCGCGCTGCGCCGGCTCACCGCCGCCGTGGCCGTCTGAGCCGGGCCGCCCGAGATTGAGCGACGCGCCCACGGGGTTCCCTGGGCTTGCCGGCAACGACCAGTTGCCCGATGATCGCAACTGCGATCTCGTGTCGAGAAGCTCCGAGGAGATGCACGACCGATGGCGGAGTACACGCTGCCCGACCTGCCCTACGACTACGGCGCTCTCGAGCCCCACATCTCGGGCAAGATCATGGAGCTGCACCACGACAAGCACCACAACACCTACGTCACCGGTCTGAACACCGCGATCGACGCCCTCGCCGAGGCGCGCGAGAAGGACACGATCGGCACGACGGCGCTGCTGTGGGAGAAGAACCTCGCCTTCAACTACGGCGGGCACATCAACCACACCCTCTTCTGGCAGAACCTCTCCCCGGACGGCGGCGACAAGCCCACCGGTGAGCTGGCCTCGGCCATCGACCGCGACTTCGGCTCGTTCGAGCTGTTCCAGAAGCACTTCACCTCGGTCGCGACGACGATCCAGGGCTCGGGCTGGTCGATCCTCGGGTTCGACACGCTGGCGCAGAAGCTGCGGATCTTCCAGCTGTACGACCAGCAGGCCAACGTGCCGCTGGGGATCATCCCGGTGGTCATGCTCGACATGTGGGAGCACGCCTTCTACCTCGACTACCTCAACGTCAAGCCGGACTACGTGAAGGCCTGGTGGAACGTCGTGAACTGGGCCGACGCCGCCAAGCGCTTCGAGTCCGCCCAGGGGACGCAGCTCGTGTAGAGCCGTTCCCACGCAGGACCCGCGGTGGTCGTTCCGACCAACTCGACCCGCCGCGCCGGCGGCGACCCCCGGACGGCCTCGTGCCTCCGGGGGTCGTCGTGTCTCTACAGCCCATCACTGGGTGAAAGCTAGACCTTGTTCTTGCGATTCGATGGCGATTAGCGTCCCCGCTCGTGATCGCCGCCCGTTTCGTCCCGCTCGCCGCCGCCGCGGCCCTCGCCCTGCTGGTGGGCGCCTGCTCCGCCCCGACGACCGGCCCCGCCGCCGCCGACCCGGCGGCCATGGTCCTCGCCGACGGCTACGAGCCCGACGACTTCAACCCGCTCATGGGCTACGGCGAGGAGGGCGCGTCGAAGATCTACGACGGCCTGACCGCGCTGGACGCCCAGCGGCAACCCCAGCCCGCCCTGGCCGCGAGCGCCCCGGTCGCCGCGCCGGACGGGCTGTCCTGGACCGTGCCGCTGCGCCAGGGCGTGACCTTCCACGACGGCACCGCCTTCGACGCCACCGACGTCGTGGCGACGTACAAGGCCGTGCTCGACCCGGCGAAGGCCGCGACGGTCGCCTCCGGGTTCTCGATGGTGCGCGACGTGGTGGCGGTGGACCCGGCGACGGTGCGGTTCGACCTCACCCGGCCGTTCCTGCTCTTCCCCGGGCGGCTCACGCTCCCGATCGCCCCGGCCGAGGCGGTGGCGGTGCCCGGCCCGGCGTCGGACATGCCGCTGGGCACGAAGCCGGTCGGCACCGGCCCGTACCGGATGGTCGAGTGGCGGCAGGGCTCGTCGATGGTGCTCGAGGCGAACCCGACGTACTTCGGCGGCGCACCCGCCGTCCGGAAGATCACCGTCGTCTTCGCGACCGACGACAACACCCGGGCCCAGCGCGTCGCGGCGGGGGAGTTCGACGGCACCGTCCTGCCGCCCGCCCTGGCGAAGGGGATCGCGGGCCAGGCGCAGGGCATGGTCCTGCGGGAGCACGCCAGCGCGGACTACCGGACGATCACGATGCCGTTCGGCAACCCCGTCACCGCCGACCCGGCGATCCGTCAGGCCCTCAACCGTGCGGTCAACCGCCAGGGCATGATCGACGCGCTGCTCGCGGGCCAGGGCCGGCCGGCCAGCACCCCGATCCCGGAGGTGCTGCCCGAGGAGGTCGAGCCGGCCGCGCAGTTCCCGTTCGACGTGGCACAGGCGAACGCGATCCTGGATGCCGCCGGGTGGGTCCGCGGCCCGGACGGCCTCCGGGCCCGCGCCGGGCTGCCCGCGAGCTTCACCCTGATGTACGGCGCCGACGACACCGTCCGTCGCGACCTCGCGCAGGCGTTCGCCTCCGACGCCCGCGCCGTCGGGGTGGACGTGCGGCTCGAGGGCCTGGGCTGGGACGCGATCGACCCGCGGCTCGGCACCGACGCGGTCGTCCTCGGCGGCGGCAACCCGTTCGACACGGCGTTCAAGTCCTGGCAGCTGCTGTCCTCGGCGAACGCGGCGGACGGCTACAACAACCCGGGCTCCTACCGCAACGCCGCGGTCGACCAGGCGCTGGACGCGGCCCTCGCCGCCCCGGACCGCGCCACCCGGGCCGCGGAGCTGCGCCGCTTCCAGACCGCCTACGCCGCTGACCCGGGCATGGTGTTCCTGACCTTCCTCGGCCACAGCTACCTCACCCGCGACCGCTTCGACGGCTACGAGCCCGTCGTCGAGCCGCACACCCACGGCACCACGTGGGGCCCGTGGTGGAACGTCGAGCGCTGGACGCCGCGCACGTGACCACCGCGCTGGAAGCGCCGTCCCGCCGGCGGGACCGCGAGATCGGCATCCTCGTGGCCTGGCGCCTCGGGGTGGCGGTGCCCGTGGTGGCCGTCGTCGCCACCGGGGTGTTCCTGCTCGCCGCGTGGTCCCCGTTCGACCCGATCTACCAGTACTTCGGGGTCGGCGTGTTCTCGGCGGGCGACGCCGCCGTCGAGAACGCGCGGCAGCAGCTCGGGCTGAACGACTCCGTGTGGACCCAGCTCGGCCGCTGGGCGGGCGGGCTGCTCTCCGGCGATCTCGGGCAGAGCCTCTCGTTCCGCCAGCCGGTCGGGACCGTGATCGCCCAGCGGCTGCCGTGGACGCTGCTGCTGGTGACCGTCGGGCTCGCGGTCAGCGTCGTGCTCTCCCTGGTCGCCGGGGTCGTGGCCGCGTGGCGGCAGGGCGGGTGGGTCGACCGCGCGGTGACCGCGGTCGGGCACACGCTCGAGGGCCTGCCGCCGTTCGTCCTCGCGCTCGGGGCGATCGCGGTGTTCGCGGTCGCGTGGCCGGTACTGCCGGTCGCCGGGCTCACCGACGCCGGGGCCGCCCCCACCGTCGACCAGGTCGCCCGGCACGTGGTCCTGCCCGCGGTCGTGCTCGGCATCTCGCAGATGCCGTGGCTGGTGCTGCACGTGCGCTCGTCGCTGCTCGGCGCGCTCGACGAGGACCACGTGACCGGGGCGCGGGCCCGCGGCCTGCCCGAGCGGACGGTGGTGCTGCGGCACGCCCTGCCGACCGCCCTGCTGCCGTTCGTGACAGTGCTGGGGAACCGGCTGCCCGAGGTGGTCACCGGCGCGGTGCTCGTCGAGACCGTGTTCTCCTGGCCCGGCATCGCGGCGGCCGTCGTGACGGCGGCCCTGTCGGTCGACTTCCCGCTGCTCGCGGCGCTGACCCTGCTCACCACCGCCGCCGTGCTGCTCGGCGCCCTGCTGGCCGACGTCGCGGTGCTCGTGCTCGACCCGAGGGTGACCGCCGATGGCTGAGCTGACGGCCCGGGAGGCCCGACCCGCCGTCGGGAACGAGGAGCCGTGGCGCCCGGCCGGTCGCCGGCGGCCGGGGACGCTGCGCGCTCGGGCCTCGTGGACCGGCCGGGGCCGCCTGGTCGCCGGGCTCGTCGGCCTGGTCGTCCTGGTGCTCGGGGCCGTGCTGATCCCGTGGCTCGGCGGCCTGGACCAGGGCGCGGTGGACTACACCGCGGTCCGGCAGCCGCCGTCGCTCGCCCACCCGTTCGGCACCGACGCCGTGGGCCGGGACCTGTTCCTGCGCTCGTTCGCGGGGCTCGGGGTGTCGCTCACCGTGGCCGCGTCGTGCGCGGTGATCTCCACCGTCATCGGCACGCTCTACGGCGCGCTGTCGGGGCTGCTCGGCGGCTGGCCGGACCGGATCCTCATGCGCGCGGTCGACGGCGTGAACGCGGTGCCGCACCTGCTGCTCGGCATCGTCATCGTGGCGCTCTACCACGGCAGCGTCCTCGCCGTGATCGCCTCGATCGGGCTGACGCACTGGACGACGGTGGCCCGGGTGGTCCGTTCGGAGGTGCTGTCGCTGCGGTCGCGCCCGTTCGTCGACGCCGCGATCAGCGGAGGCGCGTCCCGACGGCGGGTGCTGGGCCGGCACCTGCTGCCCGCGGTCGTCCCGCCCGCGGTGCTCTCCAGCGTGCTGATCCTGCCGCACGCGGTGTGGCACGAGACCGCGCTCTCGTTCCTCGGCCTCGGGCTGCCGCCGCACCTGGCGAGCCTGGGCAACATCCTCGCGGAAGGACGGCAGGCGGTGCTGCTCGGCAGCTGGTGGATCGTGGTGTTCCCGTCGGCGCTGCTCGCGGCGACGACCCTGGCGGTCGCCGGGATCGCGGCCTGGTGGCGCGACCGCACCCGGCCGCGCCGCCGGTCGGAGCTGGCGCTGTGAGCGCCGCCCTGGAGGTCACCGGGCTGGACGTGCGGTTCCGGCTGCGCGGGTCGCGGGGCCGGCCGCCACGGCTGGTGCGTGCGGCGAGCGACGTGGCCCTGACGCTGCACCACGGCCGGCTGCTCGCGCTGGTCGGCGAGTCGGGCTGCGGGAAGTCGGTGCTCACCGAGGCGCTCACCGGGCTGCTGCCGGGCAACGCGGAGACCCGGGGCCGGGCGACGCTGCACCCCGACGGCCTCGACCTGCTCACCGCCCCCGAGGCGGTGCTGCGCGACGAGGTCCGCGGACGGCGGATCGGGCTGGTCGGGCAGTCCGCGGGCACGTTCCTGACCCCGACGCGCACCGTCGGCGCGCAGCTGCGCGAGGCGGTCCGGATGCTCGACGGGCCGGAGTCCGCCGAGGTGCTCGCCGAGCGCGCCGGGCTGCCGGCGGCGGCCCTGGACCTGTACCCGCACGAGCTCTCCGGCGGCACCGCGCAGCGGGCGGGCCTCGCGGCGGCCCTCGCCGGGGACCCCGAGGTCGTGCTCGCCGACGAGCCGACGGCCGGCCTGGACCGCCCGCTCGTCGACCGCACCACCGACCTGCTCGCCGAGCTCGCCCGCGCCGGGAAGGCGGTCCTGCTGATCACCCACGACCTGCGGGCCGTGCGCCGGATCGCGGCGTCCGGGCCGGTGGACCTCGCCGTCATGTACGCCAGCCGGATCGTCGAGTCCGGTCCGGCGGACGAGGTGTTCGCGCGGCCGTGGCACCCGTACACCGCGGGGCTCCTGGGTGCCCTCCCCGACGAGGGCTTCGTCCCCGTGCCGGGGCACCCGCCGGAGCTGTCCGACCTGCCGTCGGGATGTCCCTTCCGGCCGCGCTGCGGGCGTCCGTCCTGCACCGACGACCCGACCCTGGTCCACCACGGCGAGCGCGCCGTCGCCTGTCACCCGGCGGTGCCCGCATGAGCCTCGTCGGCAGCGGGCTCGTCGGGGGATGGCGGCGGGGGCAGGCCGTGGTGGACCAGCTGGACGTGGCCGTCGAGCCCGGCCGGGTGCTGGGCGTCGCCGGCCCGAGCGGCTGCGGGAAGTCGACGCTCGTGCGGGTGCTGGCCCTGCTGCACACGCCGTGGCGCGGGTCGGTCTCGGTCGACGGCACCGAGGTGCGGCAGATGCGCTACCGGGCGCCGGCGGCGCTGCGCCGCCGGGTCGGGGTCGTGTTCCAGCAGCCCCGGGCCTCCGCCGACCCGCGGCTGACCCTCAGCGACCTGCTCACCGAACCGCTGCGCGCGGCGGGGGAGCGCGACCGGGCGGTCCTCGACGCCCGGGCGGCCGAGCTGTGCGACCGGGTCGGCCTCACCGCCGAGCTGCGCACGCGGCGGCCGCACGAGGTCTCCGACGGGCAGCTGCAGCGCGCGTGCCTGGCCCGGGCCCTCGCCGCGGAGCCCGACTACCTGCTCTGCGACGAGATGACGGCCATGCTGGACGCGTCCACGACGGCCGCGCTCGTGTCGGTGATCTCCGCCGAGGTCGACCGGGGGCTGGGCGTGCTGACGGTCAGCCACGACGAGCCGCTCCTGGCGGCGTGGGCGGACGAGGTGGTGCGGCCCTGGTCCGGATGATTGCCCGCCATGCCATCGGGGACCCGAGGTGGGACAGTGGCGTGGAGGAGAGGGCGGTGCGCGTGAAGCGACCAGGCCACAAGAACGACGACGATCCGGTCCTCATCACCGAGGCCGCCGTCTCGTTCGAGGACGAGTTCGCCGCGCGCAAGAAGCGGTACTCGCTGATCATGGCGTTCCGCATCCCGTGCCTCGTGCTGGCGGGGATCTTCGGGATCGGCCTAAACTGGCCCTGGGTGGCGGTCGCCTTCATCGTGCTGTCGGTCCCGCTGCCGTGGATCGCGGTGCTGATCGCGAACGACCGGCCGCCGAAGAAGTCGCAGAAGGTCAACCGGTACCGGCCGGACCGGCGGGCCCTCCCCGAGGTCAGCGAGGCGCGCATCATCGAGGCCGCCGAGGCGCTGGACGCGCGGTCGACGCGGACGGACGGCCCCCGGCAGTCGCGCCAGGACGGGCCCGACCACGCCCCGCCGCGGACCGGGACCGACGGCTGACGCCGTCGGGCCCCTGAGGCAAAATGGGGTCATGAGCCAGACCGCGGTCCTCCCCGACGTCCGTCCCGACGCCACGGATCGGACGAACGACGACGACCCGAAGATGTTCCACTACGTCCGCAAGGACAAGGTGGCCGAGAGCGCGGTCATGGGGTCCATGGTCGTGGCGCTCTGCGGGGAGACCTTCCCGGTCACGCGCTCGCCGAAGCCCGGCTCCCCGGTCTGCCCGGCCTGCAAGGAGATCTTCGAGAAGCTGCCGCGCGGCGGGGACGACGAGTAGCGGGTCCGCCCGCCCCGCCCTGCCCACCCGCTCCCCGGAGGGTTCTTGACCACGCGCGCGCCCGGCCGCACCGGTTCGACGGAGACACCCTCGACCCCACCCCTGCGGCAGTGGCAGCGGCGGGCGCTCACCCGCTATCTCGCGGACCGTCCGAAGGACTTCCTGGCGGTCGCGACGCCGGGCGCGGGCAAGACGACCTTCGCGCTGCGGGTCGCGGCGGAACTCCTGGGCGACCGCACGGTCGACACGGTCACGATCGTCTGCCCCACCGAGCACCTCAAGCACCAGTGGGCGGGCGCCGCGACGCGCGCGGGCATCGCGATCGACCCGGAGTACTCCAACGCCGTCGGGAAGCTGTCGGCGGACTTCCACGGCGTCGCGGTCACGTACGCCCAGGTCGCGGCGCACCCGATGCTGCACATGAACCGCACCGAGTCGCGGCGCACGCTGGTGATCTTCGACGAGATCCACCACGCCGGCGACGCGAAGAGCTGGGGCGAGGCGACCCGTGAGGCGTTCGGCGGCGCCACCCGACGGCTCGCGCTGACCGGGACCCCGTTCCGCTCCGACGACAGCCCGATCCCGTTCATCACCTACGAGCCCGACTCGGCGGGGGCGATGCGCTCCCGGGCCGACCACTCCTACGGCTACGCGGACGCGCTGGCCGACGGCGTCGTCCGTCCGGTGGTGTTCCTGGCCTACTCCGGGCAGGCGTCGTGGCGCACCAGCGCCGGCGAGGAGATGACCGCGCGCCTCGGCGAGCCGCTGACGGCCGAGCAGACCTCCCGGGCCTGGAAGACCGCGCTCGACCCCAAGGGCGACTGGATGCCCGCCGTCCTGCAGGCCGCGGACACCCGCCTGTCCCAGCTGCGCCAGGGCGGCATGCCCGATGCCGGCGGCCTCGTCATCGCCACGGACCACACCACCGCGAAGGCCTACGCGAAGATCCTCGGGCGGCTGTCCGGGGAGGAGCCGGTGGTGGTCCTCTCCGACGACCCGAAGGCCTCCGGCCGGATCGCCGCGTTCTCGGCGACGAACGACCGCTGGCTGGTGGCGGTGCGCATGGTCTCCGAGGGCGTCGACGTGCCCCGGCTCGCGGTCGGGGTCTACGCCACCAGCGCGTCGACCCCGCTGTTCTTCGCCCAGGCCGTCGGCCGGTTCGTCCGGTCGCGGCGCAGCGGCGAGACGGCCTCGGTCTTCCTGCCCAGCGTCCCGACGCTGCTGGGGCTGGCCAGCGAACTGGAGCTGCAGCGCGACCACGTCCTCGGCGAGCCGCACCGGCCGAAGGAGGGTCTCGACGACGAGCTGCTCGAGGCGGCCAACCGCACCGAGGACGAGCCGGGCGAGCAGGAGAAGGCGTTCGAGGCCCTGTCCGCGGAGGCCGAGCTCGACCAGCTGATCTACGACGGCGCCTCGTTCGGCACCGCGACCGGCGCCGGCTCCGAGGAGGAGCAGGACTACCTCGGGCTGCCCGGGCTCCTCGACCCGGACCAGGTCCGGGCGTTGCTCCGCCGGCGGCAGAGCGAGCAGCTGGACGGGCAGGCCGCGCAGGCGGCGGCCGACCCGGCCCCGGTCGCCCCACCGCCGGCCCGCCTGAAGCCGTCCGCGGCGGAGAAGCTCAAGGAGCTCCGCCGCGAGTTGAACACGCTCGTGGCGGCGCACCACCACCGGACCGGAGCCCCGCACGGCGTGATCCACGGCGACCTGCGCAAGGCCTGCGGGGGGCCGGCCACGCCGGTCGCGACCGCGGAGCAGATCGAGGAGCGGATCTCGACGCTGCGGTCGTGGCGCTCCCAGCCACGCTGACGTCCGTCCGGCCCCGGACCGTCCGGGCTGTGTCCGACATCACACCGTGCCGGGACGGTTCCGGGCCGTGTCGATCTCGTCGCGAGACGTGCCCGACACGAGGGACACCGGAGCGTCACACAGCGTCGTCGTCGGCGTCGGGGGAGCGCCCGCGCTGCTCGGGATGCGCCGACACCGCGGGTGATCTCCCGGACCACCCGACCGTGCGCGTCACGGCCGCCCGCCCGGCGTATCGGGCGCGGCGCCGGTCCCTCGTCGTCGCGATCGCGGGTTCGGCGCGCCGGACGGACCCGGAGACGACGACGGCGGGCGGGGTCCGTGGTGGTCCCCGCCCGCCGTCAGGTCGAGCGCTGCGGCGGCGATCGGCGTCGCCGCAGGTCAGTGCGGTGTCAGACGGTCTCCCCGGCCTGCAGGTCGATCGAGAGCTCCTTCATCTTCGCCTCGTGGGCACGGGCGTGGTGCCCGCAGAAGAGGAGCTCCCCGCCGGAGGGCAGGACGGCGCGAACCCGCGCCGCTGCCCCGCAGCGGTCGCATCGGTCCAAGGCGGTGAGTTCTGGCCGGGTCAGGGTTCCGGGCATCGTCATCTCCCTCCGTTCGGGCGCCGGCGTCGAGGCCGGCCCCGCAGGCTCCGGCCGAGTGACCGGGGCTCCTCCACTGTGTCAGACCGGGGCGACGACCGCTCGTGTTCACGCGGTGCTTTGTCCTCGGTCACGTACCGCTCATCGACGGATTGCGACCGTTGTTATCGGGGAAGGGACCGGACCACACGATGGTGAGTCGATCTTCGACGACGAGCGGTCTCCCGGCCCCGTTACTCTTCGTGCTCGGCGGGGCGTCGATGTACGTCGGCGCGGCCCTGGCGGTCGGCCTGTTCGAGCGCGTGTCACCCGCGGGCGTGGCGTGGCTGCGCCTCGCCGGGGCGGCGGTGGTGCTCGGGGTGTGGCGGCTGGCGGCGGCCCGCGCCCGGCCCGGGCGGAGCCGCTGGACCCGCCGGCGGGTGCTGCTCGCGGGGGCCTTCGGGATCGTCACGGCGGGGATGAACATCGTCTTCTACGAGGCGATCGCCCGGCTGCCCCTGGGGACGGCGGTGGCGATCGAGTTCGCCGGCCCCGTGCTGGTCGCGGCGCTCGGCTCGCGCGGCCGGCGGGACTGGGCGGCCCTCGCGCTCGTCGTGCTCGGCGTGGGGCTGATCGCCGACGTCCGGCTGGAGGGCTCGCCCGCCGGCGTGGTGTTCGCCCTGCTCGCGGCACTGCTGTGGGCGGCGTACATCGTGCTGGGCGCCCGGGTCTCGCGCGGCGCGGGCTCGACGGGGGAGGGCATCGACGGGCTCGCGATCGGGTTCGCCGTCGCGACCGTGGTGCTCTCCCCGCTGGCGCTCACGGCGGCGCCGATCGCGGGCGAGCCGCTGCTGCTGGGGTCGGCCCTGGCGCTCGGCGTGCTGTCGTCGGTGGTGCCCTACGTGCTCGACCAGGTCGTGCTGCGCCGCGTCGGCCGGGCGCGGTTCGCGCTGCTGCTCGCGCTGCTGCCGCTGACCGCGACGGTGGTCGGCCTCGTCGGCCTCGCCCAGATCCCGGCGCCGCTGGAGGCGGTCGGGATCGCGGCCGTCGTCGTCGGGGTGGCGCTGCGCCGGGAGTCGCCGGCTGCTGACCCGCCCGGTTGAGCGAAGGGCCCCTTCGGTCGGATAGATCGCCGAAGGGCGCCCCTCGCCCATCGAGC
This sequence comes from Actinomycetospora aurantiaca, assembly GCF_037401875.1. Lineage (NCBI taxonomy): Bacteria > Bacillati > Actinomycetota > Actinomycetes > Pseudonocardiales > Pseudonocardiaceae > Actinomycetospora > Actinomycetospora aurantiaca. The sequence goes on from NZ_JBBEGN010000003.1 coordinate 460,419, forward strand.
CTCGAGTCGGCGAGGGGCGCCCACGGGCCGGTAGATCGAGCGAAGGGCCCCGTCGCTCGAGTCGGCTCCGACGGGCTGACTAGCCTGACCTGCGCCGACGGGGCGAGGGAGAGGGTGGGACGCATGTCCGAGGAGTTGCGCGAGCGCGGCCGGGAGCTCGCCGCCGCGCTGGCCGCCGACGGGGTCGTCGGGCTGACGATCGCGTGGGCGGACAACAACGGCATCCCGCGCTCGCGCACCGTCCCGGTGCCGGCGCTGCCGCAGGTCGCCGTGAGCGGGGTCGGGGTGACCCACCTGTTCGCGGTGTTCGACACCAACGACGCGATCGCCTTCGGCTCGACGGGGATGGAGACGCCGTCCGGCGACGTCCGGCTGGTGCCGCAGCTCGACCGCATCACCCGGCTCGCCGGTCAGCCCGCCTTCGCGTGGGCGCCCGGGCGGCTGGTCGCCGCCGACGGCTCGCCGTGGGCGTTCGACCAGCGCTCGGTGCTGCAGCGCGTGGTCGACCGGCTCGCCGCCGACGGCTACACCGCCCTCGTCGGCTACGAGATGGAGTTCGGCGTCTTCGAGCAGGCGTCCGACCCGGAGGACACCGAGCTCCTCGCCGCGCACGCCGGTCCGGCCTACAGCCCGCACGCGCTGCTCCCGATCGACGACTTCGTCGCCGCGGTGATGCGCGACGCCGACGCGAACGGGCTGCGCCTGGGCCAGATCCACGCCGAGTACGGCCCGGCGCAGGTGGAGCTCTCGCTCGCCGCGACCGACCCGGTGACCGCCGCCGACCAGCAGCTGCTCGCCCGCCAGACGGTCCTCGCCGCCGCCGAGGCCCACGGCCTGCGCGTGTCCTTCGCCCCGCTGCCCACCCTGAACGGCGCCGGCAACGGCTGGCACGTGCACTCCTCGCTGTGGCGGGGCGGGGACAACCTGCTCGCCGGCACCGTCGACGGCCCGCGTGGCACCGCCGGCGCCGGGTACGTCGCCGGGGTGCTGCGCGACCTGCCCGCCCTCGCCGCCCTCACCGCACCGTCGCTCGGGTCGCTCGCCCGGCAGCGCCCCGGGTTCTTCGCGGGCGCGTTCTCCGGCTTCTGGGGCGTGGAGAACCGGGAGGCCCCGCTGCGCTACGTCCCCGGCTCGGCGCTGCTCGGCGAGGACCACGCGAACCTCGAGCTCAAGGTCTCCGACGCCTCGGCCAACCCCTACCTGGCCCTCGCGGCCCTCCTGACGGCGGGCGTGGCCGGGGTCGAGGAGAACCTCGTCCCGCCGGCCCCGGTCGGCGAGGACCCCGGTACGTGGAAGAAGAAGCAGCGGGCCGCCGCGGGGATCGAGAAGCTGCCGGCCACGCAGGCCGAGCAGGAGGAGGCCCTCGTCGCGAACCCGCGCATCACCGGCGTGCTCGGCGAGGAGCTCCTCGGGGCCTTCCTGGCCGTGCGTCGGGCGGACGCGGCGTGGGCGGGGGAGAAGGAGACCGAGGAGGTCCTCGGCGCCTGGCGCTGGCGCTACTGATCACCCGACGGGGCGCCCGTCCCTCGCGCCGACACGACGGCGCGTCGGCGATCATCGAGGCGTGGGAGTCCCCGGAGGCCGCGCCGCGGCGGGCGCGTTGGCCGCCACCGTCGTCCTGCTCCCCGAGGTGGTCGGGCTCGACCGGACGGCGCCGTGGCCGATCGTCACGGCGTTCCGGCGTCGGCTCGCCCTCGGCGCTGGCGTCCTCGCGGCCGGCGCGGCGGTCCGCCCGGGCCCGTGGCGGGCCGTCGGCGCGGGGACGGGCCTCGTCGCGGCGGCCGCCGCGGGGCTGTCGGCGGTGCGGCACCGGGCCCGAATCGGGGAGGGGACGACCGACGGTGAGCCCGTGAGCGTGCTCGGCGCCAACGTGTGGATCGGCCGGGCGGATCCGGTCGCTCTCGGGGACCTGGTGCGGCGGGAGCGGCCGGACGTGGTGGTCCTGCTGGAGTCCGGTGACCGGTTCCGTCACGCACTCACCGCCGAGGTCGCCGACCTCGGATATCGGGGGTGGTCCTGCGCGCCGGGACGCGCCGAGGTCGAGGCCGCGGGCGCCGGCGACCACGCGTGCACGTCCCTCCTCGTCGCCCCCCGGCTCTGCGACGTCACGGTGCGGGCGGTCACCCGGGACACGGCCTCGGGCTGGATCGAGGTGGCGGGCGGCGGGCTCGGCGACACACGGGTCCTCGCGGTGCACCCCGCCGTCCTGCTGCCGCGCCGCACCCACGAGTGGCGCCGGGAGCTCGCGCGGCTCGCCGGGCTCGTCGCCGACCCGCGGCCCACCGTCGTCGTCGGTGATTTGAACTCCACCCTGGATCACCGTGCCCTGCAGCCCGTCCTGCGCCACGCGCGCTCGGCCGCCGCCGAGGTGGGCCGCGCCCGGGTCGGCACGTGGCCGGCCGGACGGCCCCGTCGGCTGGGAGTCGCGATCGACCACGTCCTCGTGTCCGCCGCCGTGGGCGTCGAGTCCGTCGACGTGCTCGACGTCCCCGGCAGCGACCACCGCGCGCTGCTCGCGCGGCTCAGACGTCCGAGAGGCGCCGCAGCTCCTCGTCGGTGAGCCGCAGCGAGACGGCCGGCAGGATCTCCTGCAGCTGTTCGACCGTGCGCCCCGAGGCGATCGGTGCGCCGACGGTCGGCTGCGCCGCGAGCCACGCCAGCGACACCGCCGCGACCGGGACGTCGTGGTCGGCCGCGATCTCGTCCAGCACGCCCAGCACCGCCACGCCGTGGTCGTCGAGGTACGCGCGGGCGCCCTCGGCGCGGGCGCTCGCCATCGCGCCGGACGACGCACCCGAGTCCACGGTGTCCTGCCCGGGCCGGTACTTGCCGGTCAGGAAGCCCTTGGCCAGCCCGAAGTACGGGTAGCAGACCAGGCCCTCGCGGTCGACCAACGGTGCAAGGTCACGCTCGTAGTCCCGCTCGACGAGGTTGTAGTGCGGCTGCACCGCGCGGAACGGGGTCAGGTCGTGCTTCTCGGCGAGCTCGAGCGCGCAGGCCAGACGGTCCTCGTCGAAGTTCGACGCACCGACCGCGCGCACCTTCCCCGCCCGCACGAGCTCGTCGAACGCGGCGACGTAGTCCTCCTGCGGGGTGTCGGGGTCGTCGCGGTGCGCGTAGTACAGGTCGATGTGGTCCGTCTGCAGCCGCCGCAGCGAGTCGTCGCAGGCGGCCCGGATGTTCTCCGGGCGCAGGCCCTTGCGCTGCTCCCAGGAGCCGACCTTCGTCGCGATCACGACGTCGTCACGGCGCCCGGTCCGCGCCAGCCAGTTCCCGATCACCGTCTCGGACTCGCCGCCGGAGTTCCCCTCGGCGCGTGCCATGTAGGAGTCGGCGGTGTCGATCATCCGGCCGCCGGCGTCGACGAAGGCGTCGAGGAGGGCGAACGACGTCGGCTCGTCGGCGGTCCAGCCGAACACGTTGCCGCCCAGGCACAACCCGTCGTCAGGAAGAGAGGTCATGCCCCCGGTCTACCCGCACGGACCGAGGCAGACCCTGCACGCGGGCCCGGGGATCTTGGTCGCGGTGATCGCGCGGTGGCAGTGTCCGTCCCCGTGGAGGAACTCCTCGGTGAGGTCGCCGCGCTCGGCGAGACCCCGACCCTGCTCGTGGCCTGCGGGTTCGACGGCGCGCTCGCCCCGCTCGGCGACGACCGGGCGCTGCAGCAGTCCTCGGAGGCGCTCAACGTCCTGCTCGCCCTGCCCGGGACCACCGTGGCCGTCATCTCACGACGGCCCGCCGACGAGGTCGCGGAGCTGATGTTCCTGTCGGGCGCCAAGGGCGGGCTGCGGATGATCGCGCCGGACGACGTCGAACCACTTCGGCGGGAGCTCGACGCGGTCGCCCTCGTCATCGACGCCGACCCGGACTCGCTCACCGGCCTCGCCGACGCCGACCTGGGCGTCCTGGTCGACGAGGAGTCCGATCCCGACGCCGACCCGGAGCAGCGCGTCTACCGCGTCACGGAGGCCGAGGACGTCGTCGAGGTGCTCGAGGAGCTGGTCAACGCCCGCCGGCACTGAGCGCCGCCAGCACGGCGGCGTGCACGGCCGGGCGGGCGATCAGCAGGTCGGGGGAGTACGGGTCGTCCTGCCCGTAGGGCACCGGGGAACCGTCGATGCGGGTCGCGAGCAGCCCGGCCGCCATCGCGACCGCCATCGGCGCCGCGTTGTCCCACTCGTACTGCCCGCCGGAGTGCAGGTACACGTCGGCCTCGCCGCGCAGCACCGCGAGCATCTTGACCCCGGCCGCGGACCGCCGGACCAGCCGCACCCGGAACGCCCGCTCCACCGTGCGCAGCTCGTGCGGAGGACGCGAGCGGCTCACGGTGACCGCCAGCTCGTCGCCCACCGGGTCGTCGGGCACCGGGTCGACCGTCCCGGAGTCGACCAGGGCGTCCGCGCCGGGCACGGCCACCGCACCCGCCGCGAGCCGGCCGTCGACGACGAGCGCCACGTGCACGCCCCACTCGTCCGTGCCGCGCCCAAAGCCGGAGGAGCCGTCGAGCGGGTCGACGATCCAGAGGCGGTGCGCGCCCCGGCGGGACCGCGGGTCGAGCGAGCCCTCCTCGGAGAGCACGGCGTCGTCCGGGCGGCGGCGGGCGAGCTCGCGGGTGAGGAACTCGTGGGCCTGCTCGTCGCCGGCGTACTCGCGGTCGCGCCCGGGCGGGGCCGACTCGCGCAGGTCCAGCAGCAGCCGACCGGTCTCGTCGGCCAGCTCCCGCGCGAGCGCGGCGTCGTCGGCGTAGGCGGGGCTGCCGGGGATGACGGTGTCTGCGGCGCTCACCCCCCGATCTTCGCCCACGACGACGGGTCGGTGCGCACTGGCAGGCTGTCGTCCGTGATCGCGGCGGTGGCGTGGGTGTGGCTCGGGATGGTCCTGGCGATCTCGTTCCTCGAGGCGCCGCTGAAGTTCCGGGCCCCGGGCGTGACCGTCCCGATCGGGCTCGGCATCGGCCGGATCGTCTTCCGCGCGCTCAACGTCGTCGAGGCCATCCTCGCCGCGGCAGTGGTGGTCGGTCTCGTGCTCGGAGGGTTCCGGACGGCGGGTGCGGTCGCGGTCGGCGTGCTGGTGGTGCAGCTCGGAGCGGTGCGGCCGGTGCTCACGCGCCGGTCGGACCGGGTGCTGGCCGGGGAGGACACCGGTGGGCGCAGCCACGCGCACCTGGTCTACGTGGCGCTCGAGGTGCTCAAGGTCGCCGCGCTGGTGTGGCTCGGGGTGGCGGCGAGTTGATCCTGGCGCGCCTACGGGGTCTCCGCGGCCACCAGCACGCGGGCCAGCTCGTCGAGGACGGCCACGCGGGCCTCGTCGTCGTCGAGGGTGTGGGGCACCTGGTCGAGCAGCAGCCGCGCGAGGCTCGCGAGGCTCACGACCTGCGCGGCGAACTCCTCCGGCCCGCCCAGCTCGCCGAGCAGCCCGCCGACGGCCTGGAGGTCCCCGTCGTCCATCGCGCGGATGACCGCCACGGAGCGCTCGTGGACCGTGGCCGGGTCGGGGCCGGGGATGTCGTCGGCGTCGGGGTGCTGGGTCATGCTCCGAGCATTCCAGGAGCCGGGGGTGCCTGCATGATTGCTAGCATGCAGGCATGGCGCAGGTGAGCTGGCGGGCCTCGGATGCTCTCGTCGAGCAGGTCCGGGCCGTCGCGTCGCGGGAAGGGCGGAGCCTCAACGAGTACCTGACGCGCGTCCTCCGGGCCGCCGTCGACCCGGACACGGCGGACGACGAGATGGCGTCGCTCCGCGAGCGGCTGGCCCGGGCCGGGATCCTCGCCGACACCGGGCCTGCGCGCCCCCGGCCGGACCCCGTGGCCGTCGCGGACGCCCGGCGCGAGTTCGCGGCCTCCGGGGTGCTCGCGTCCGACGTGGTCTCCGACCAGCGCGGATGAGCACGTTCGCCGACACGTCGGCGGTCGTGAAGCTCTACCTCGACGAGCCCGGCCACGAGCCGGTCCGGGCGCTGGACCGGATCGTGATCTCCCGGCTCGCTCGCGTCGAGGTCGTCGCCGCGATCTGGGGTGTGCAGCGCCGGGGCGGACTCCGTCCGGGGAGCGCGACCGCGCTCGTCGCCGAGTTCGAGGCGGACCTGGCGGGTCCCGGGTCGCGGTTCGCGGTCGTCGAGCCCACGCCGGCCGTCCTGGACGACGCCGCGGCCCTGAGCGGCATCCGCGGGCTCCGGGCCTACGACGCCGTGCAGCTCGCGTCGGCCCGTGCGGCCGCCACGGCCGACGACCGCATCCGCACGTTCGCCGCCTTCGACCCTCAGCTGCGTGGGGCCGCGGCGGAGGAGGGGTTCGTCGTCGTGCCCTGAGCCAGGGCGATCACGGACTTCGTGATCTGGCTGCGCGCGACGAGCCGGTCGCCCACCATCGCCGTCGCGGTGACGAACCCGAGCCGGCGGGTACGCCGCTCAAGGACGGCGGTCACCAGCACCTCCTCGCCGCGCTGCCCGGGGCTGCACAGCTGCGTCGAGATGTGGTGGGTGACGGCGTGCTCGTCGTCGGCCAGCTCCGGCAGCAGCGTCAGGAAGCCCTGCAGCTCCAGGATCGCGCCGAGTGCACCCGCGTGCAGCGTCCCGCCGGGGTTGATGGCGAGCCCCTCGACCGGGAACACGAGCCCTGCGGTCGGGGCCGCGGGGTCGGCGGGGCGGGCGCGCAGCGCGTCCTGCAGCGGGATGGCCAGGGCGGCCGCGGCGCGCTCGGCCGTCGTCGACGGGGTCAGCGGATGCCCTCACGGTTCAGCACCGACAGCGCCCACGCGGACAGTCCGCCCAGCACCAGGCAGGCCGCGAGCAGCCCGGCGAACCACCACTGCCCGGTCAGCACCAGCAGCACCGCCCACAGCACGCCCAGCGACACGTTGAACCACAGCAGGAACACGTAGCGGCGGCGCTCGTCGGGGCGGACCCGCTCCTCCATCGGCACGCCCGCCACGGTAGCCGGTCGCGCCGTCGCGCCGGTTGAGCGAAGGGCCCGTTCGGTCGGATAGACGGGCCGTGGGCGCCCACCGCTAGTGGCGGTCCGTGCCGGCCGTGGGCGCCCTTCGACGGCGCTATCGATCGGAGAGGCCCTTCGCCCGGACGGGGGACCCGTCGACCGGGGACCCGTCGACCGGGGACCCGTCGTCGCGGTCGGGAGCTCGACGACGCCGCGGCCACGTCCCGAGCCCGACGAACATGCCGACGAGGGCGACCGCCAGCCCGAGCACCGCCCGTCCGGTCAGCGCCTCGGAGAGGAACGGGACCGCCAGCAGCGCGGTCGTCGCGGGGGAGAGGTTCAGCAGCGCGGACACGTGCACCGTCGAGCGGCGGCGCAGTAGCACGAACATCACGGCGAAGGTGCCGGCGGAGTTGACCACGCCGAGCCAGAGCACCGACAGCCAGCCACCGGTCCCCGTCGGCAGCCACTGCGGGTCGAGGAACGGCATCGCCACCGCGAGGACGACCATCGACGTCACCATCTGGACGGTCACGCTCGCGGCGACGGGCGTGTCGTCGTTGAACCGCTTCTGGTAGAGCGTGCCCGCCGTCAGGAACGCCATGCCCAGCACGGGCAGCAGCACCGGGCCGACCGGCCCGCCGGCGGTGAGGTCACCGGACACCACGACGTAGACCCCGACCGCGCCGATGAGCAGCCCGAGCACCGGGGCGACGCCGAGGGGCGTCCGCAGCACCAGCGGCGTGAGCAGCCCGACGAGCAGCGGCGCGAGCCCGACGATCAGGCTCGTCAGCCCGGCGGGCACGCCCCGCGAGAGCCCGGTGAACACGGCCGAGAACACCCCGACCTGCAGCAGCACCGCGGTCATGACGAGGTGCGCCAGGGCCCGGCCACGGGGCATCGCCGGCCGCAGCCAGGCCGCCACGGCCCCGGTGACGGCGGCCGCGATCACGAACCGCCAGAACAGCACCGTCGGGACGTCCGTGGTGCGGGTGGCGAGCTTGGCCGCGATGAACCCGGACGCCCACAACAGGACGAACAGGACGCTGAGCGCGAGGACGAGGCCACGGTCGGTCGACCGGGTGGGCGTCACACCACCACTCAACGGATCATCACGTCGGTCCGCAAGCGCGCGCGCTCAGCCGACGTCGATGGCGCGGGCGACGTCGGGGTGCACCGTCCGGAGGCCCGCGTCGAAGGTGATCACCGTGCTCCCGTGCGCACGGGCCAGCGCCGCGAGGTACGCGTCCGTGACCTGTCGATGGCCGAGCACCCCGTCGAGACGGACGTCGAGGTACGTCAGGTCGTCGCTCCAGAACTCGTGTCGCGGGTCCTGGTGAACGGCCCGCAGCAGCGAGACGGCGGTGGATGCGTCGACCCGGCCACGGAGCAGTTGTCGCAGCAGGGTGCCCTCGGTGATCGGGCACGTCGCGAAACTCGCACCGGAGTCCTGCAGCCACCGTTCGGCGGCGTCGTGGTGGACGTGGTCGGCGACGACGAGTGCGATGAGCACATTGGCGTCGAGCAGGACCGCGTCGGTCACTCCTCGTCCTCGAGGGAGCGGACGTCCTCGACGGTGACGACCGTCCCGAGGCGGACCACCGGGAGTCCGGTCAGCGCACTGCGGGACACCCCGTGTGATCCTGCGGGCGCCATACCGCGTCGCATGAGTTCCGCGACGACATCACTCAGCGTGCGGGCGCTGTCGCGGGCGATCGACATCGCGAACCGGTGCAGGTCCTCGGGGAGATCGATCGTCGTCCGCATCAGCTCATCATACGCATCAGTGCATCAAGCCGGTCCGCATCGTGTGCAGACGCCGACGGCCTGGCCACCACGAGGTGACCGGGCCGTCGTCGGGGAGGACCTAGTCCAGGTAGTCGCGCAGCACCTGCGAGCGCGACGGGTGGCGCAGCTTCGACATCGTCTTCGACTCGATCTGCCGGATGCGCTCGCGCGTCACGCCGTAGACCTGGCCGATCTCGTCGAGGGTGCGCGGCTGGCCGTCGGTGAGGCCGAAGCGCAGCCGGACGACGCCGGCCTCGCGCTCGGAGAGCGTCGCGAGGACGGACTGCAGCTGGTCCTGCAGCAGCGTGAACGACACCGCGTCGACGGCCACCACGGCCTCGGAGTCCTCGATGAAGTCACCGAGCTGCGAGTCGCCCTCGTCGCCGATCGTCTGGTCCAGCGAGATGGGCTCCCGGGCGTACTGCTGGATCTCCAGCACCTTGTCCGGGGTGATGTCCATCTCCTTGGCGAGCTCCTCCGGGGTGGGCTCGCGGCCCAGGTCCTGGAGCAGCTCGCGCTGGATGCGGCCGAGCTTGTTGATGACCTCGACCATGTGCACCGGGATGCGGATGGTGCGTGCCTGGTCGGCCATGGCGCGGGTGATGGCCTGGCGGATCCACCACGTCGCGTACGTGGAGAACTTGTAGCCCTTCGTGTAGTCGAACTTCTCGACCGCACGGATCAGACCGAGGTTGCCCTCCTGGATCAGGTCCAGGAACGCCATGCCGCGGCCGGTGTAGCGCTTGGCCAGCGAGACGACGAGGCGGAGGTTCGCCTCGAGCAGGTGGGACTTGGCGCGCTCGCCGTCGCGGACGATCCACCGCAGGTCGCGACGCATCTGCGTCTGCAGCTCCTGCTGGGCCTCGGCGACCTTGCGCAGCCGCTCCGCCGCGTAGAGGCCGGCCTCGATCCGCTTGGCGAGCTCGACCTCCTCCTCGGCGTTGAGCAGCGCCACCTTGCCGATCTGCTTGAGGTAGGCGCGGACCGAGTCGGCGGAGGCGGTGAGCTCGGCGTCCTTGCGCGCCTGGCGCAGCGCCTCGGACTCCTCCTCGTCCCAGACGAAGTCGCCGGACTTCTTGTCCTCCTCCGTGGGCTCCTCGGTCTCGACCTCCTCGACGACGACCTCGGCGCCCAGCGCCTCGACCTCCTCGGTCAGGTCGGCGTCGGCGGGGGCGGCGTCCTCGAGGTCGCCCTCGGGGGCCTCGGCGTCGGCGGCGCCCTCGGCACCCTCGGTCGCGGCGCCCTTCTTCGCGGGCGCGGCCTTCTTGGCGGGGGCCTTCTTCGCCGGCGCCTTCGTCGTCGCGGCGCCCTTGGCGGGCGCCGTCTTCGTCGCGGTCTTCGCGCGGGTGGTCTTCGGGCGGGCAGCGGTCTCGGCGTCCACGCCGTCCTCGGTCACCACCCCGAGCGGGCCGGAGGGCTGCTCCGCCGTGGCGGTGGCGCGACGGCGGGAAGCGGAATCTGCGGCTGCCACGTACGACCTTTCGCGACGAACGACTGCTGGGGCGTCGGGCGGTACCGGATCGACGGACCCCGGACGTGGACGATCACGACACTGGGTGGTCGGGAGCGGCCTTCCCCGGGGCTCCGGCGGTTGACCGCCGCGGGCTGCACACCATTGTAACGACGCCGGGTGACCGGCGCCGAGACCTCACAGGTGCGGGCCCGGCGCGGCGGGCCGCGCGGACGCCGCCGAGGGCGGTCCGAGGAGTAGAAGCCCAGGTCAGGGGCTCGTGTCCTCGGCCGCGGCCATCGCGGCGCCCACGATTCCGGCCTGATTCTGCAACTGGGCCGTGACGATCTCGGTGCGCGCGTCGAGCAGCGGCACCCACTTGTGCGCCCGCTTGCTCACCCCGCCGCCGAGGATGAACAGATCCGGCCAGATCAGGTTCTCGACGACCTGCAGGTAGCGCGAGACGCGCTTGGACCACTTCTCCCACGACAGGTCGCCGCGCTCCTTCGCGGAGTACGACGCGCGGCTCTCCGCGTCGTGCCCGTCGATCTCCAGGTGGCCGAGCTCGGTGGAGGGCAGCAGCACCCCGTCGTGGAAGACCGCCGAGCCGATCCCGGTGCCGAAGGTCAGCACGCAGACGACGCCCCGGCGGCCCGCGCCCGCCCCGAAGCGCACCTCCGCGAGCCCCGCGGCGTCCGCGTCGTTGAGCACGAACACCGGTTGCCTGCCCAGTCGCTCCGAGAACAGCCGGACCGCGTCCGTCCCCGGCCACGTCGTGTCGATGTTCGCCGCGGTGTGGGCGATCCCGTCCTTGATCACCGACGGCAGCGTGATGCCGATCGGGCCCTCGTAGGAGTGCGCCTCGACGACCGCGGCGACGGTGTCCGCGACCGCCTCCGGGGTGGCGGGGTGCGGGGTCTCGATCCGGACCCGCTCGGCGACGGTCTCGCCCGTCTCCGTCTCGACCACGTTGCCCTTCACGCCGGTCCCGCCGACGTCGATGCCCAGTCGTCGCATGCCGTTCACACCCCGTCTCCTCGCGCCCGCGGGGGAGCCTAACCACGTGTGGTCGGATGGCCGAGTGGACGATGAGGACCCCGTCGCACTGGAGAAGATCGCCGTCGGGATCGCGCAGGAGACGGCCGCGCTCGCCCTGGCGGTCCGCGACCGCGTGGTCGGCGACCGGTCCGTGGCCGACATGGACACCAAGAGCTCGGCCACCGACGTCGTCACCGCGGGCGACCGGGAGTGCGAGGCCCACGTACGGGAGCGGCTCGCGACGCTGCGGCCCGCCGACGCGGTCCTCGGCGAGGAGGAGGGCGGCGCCCCCGACCCGGCCCCGGGGCAGGTCCGCTGGGTCGTCGACCCGATCGACGGCACCGTCAACTACACCCACGGCCTGCCGTGGTTCTCGGTCTCGCTCGGGGTCGAGGTCGACGGGCGCACGCTGGCCGGTGCCGTCGTCGAACCGGTGTCGGGTCGGGTGTGGAGCGCCGCGGCCGGGCACGGCGCCCGGCTGGACGACCGCCCGCTGCGGGCGTCCGCCCTCGACCGCCTCGAGCTCGCCGTGATCGGCACCGGCCTGGCCTACGACCGCGCCCGCCGCGAGCGCCAGGCCGCCCTGCTGGGCCGGATCGCGGGCTCGGTCGGCGACGTCCGCCGGCAGGGCTGTGCCTCGCTGGACCTGTGCTCGGTGGCCGCCGGGTGGATCGACGGCTTCTACGAGCACGGCCTGAAGCACTGGGACTGGTCGGCGGGGGCACTCATCGCCGAGGAGGCGGGCGCCGTGGTCCGCCGACCGGGATCCGGTCCCGGCGACGGGTGCGGCCCGGAGGCCACCGTCGCCGCCGGCCCGCAGCTGGCGGCCGCGCTGACCGACCTGCTGCGTGGCGCGGGGGCCGCGCAGCTGTAGGGCGGACTACTGCGAGCAGTCGACGTCGCGCAGGACGGACAGCGAGGCCGGGTCGGTCCCGGGCACGGCCGCGCCCGACTCGGAGCTGCGCGCCAGGGCCTTGAGCGCATCCGCCGTGGCCTGGCCGGGCGTGACGTCGCGGAAGTCGCTGCCCAGGGCGAGGTCGACCGCCGCGCCCTGGCGGCCGTCGGAGACCAGCTCGGCGCAGGGCAGGACGAGCGAGAGCGTGCGGGCGGCCGAGGCACCGTCCGGGCCGTAGCGGATCTGCCCGACGCAGTCGAGGTCCTGGGCGGGGTAGAGCGGGTCGTTGTCGGCCGGGGCCGCCTCCGGCATGCCGAGCTCGCCGAGCTCCACGGCCGCCAGCTGGCCCGCGCCGCGCTGCCCGGCGCCGTTGAGCACCCGGACCGCCGTCGCGGAGGGAGCGGCGGCCGCGGTCTGGTCGAGCGCCGTGCGGGCCTGCACGGTGCCGCCGCCGGAGGCGGGCGCGGTGCACGAGGTGACCGACTGCGAGGTGGAGTTCGCGAACACCACGATCCAGGTCAGGATGCTCGCCACCGCGAGCACGATCACCAGCAGGGCCATGGGCAGCAGGTGCCGCCGCCGGTACCCACCGGGACGCGGGAGGGAGGTCGACGCAGCGGCCACGCCGGCGAGCGTAGACGCCGCCGTGTCGGGGCGGCGCGAGCGCCGCACCTGGCCGACCGGAGGGGCTGTCGGCGGGAACACACGGACAGACGTCCGGACCCGTGGGCATCCCGACGTCGGGTCGGCTACCCTTCCGCCGCCCGCGGCACGGGAAGACTCTCGACAGCTCTGCCGGTGAGACCCGGGTCACTCATAGGACCGGCACAAACCGTGCTCGTCCCGCGTTGTGCAGCCGCACGACACGGAACACGGCATGACGAGGGTGGGACACACCGATGGCGACCGATTACGACGCCCCGCGCCGCAACGAGTCCGACGAGCTGGGTGAGGACTCGCTCGAGGAGCTGAAGGCCCGGCGGAACGAGGCGCAGTCCGCGGCCGTCGACGTCGACGAGACCGACACGGCCGAGAGCTTCGAGCTCCCCGGCGCGGACCTGTCCGGCGAGGAGCTGACGGTCCGGGTGCTGCCCAAGCAGGCGGACGAGTTCACCTGCGGCAGCTGCTTCCTGGTCCATCACCGCAGCCGCCTCGCCGAGACCCGGGGCAACGCGTTCATCTGCCGCGACTGCGCGGCCTGACACAGACCGGACAGACCGAACACACGCCCGGTCCGGGGACCCGGACCGGGCTTTCGTGTCTCCGGGTCCGGGCTGCGTCTCTACTCCCCGCGGATCCGCGCGAGCAACCGGTCCGGACGGCGGGTGGAGACCACCCAGTAGGGCGTGGGGTCGTCCGGGTCGGTGACCTCGAGACGCACCGCGGCGGGCACCCACGGCCGGTGCAGCACGAAGGCCGCCGGGTCGAGCTGCGGGCCCAGGGCGAGCCGCTTGCCCTCGTCGCGCACGACGTCGGCCCGGCCGACGAACCGCGTCGGCAGATGCGCGGGACCGGCCCACACCTCGTCCTCGCCGTCGGGGCCGGGCGCCACCCCGACGCGCGTGCGCCCGACACGCCAGAGCACGACCACGGCGAAGGGCAGCAGCACGACGTAGGGCAGCCAGGCCCGCACGCCCGGGAAGCCCATGTGCACCTCGGCCGCGAGCAGGCCGGCGAGCAGCAGCCCGGGCGGCCAGGCCCACCAGGGCAGCCCGAGGCGCTCGAGGCCGGGCGGGGGTGCGCTCGGGGCGGGGGCACGGGTCACGTTCTCCAGGATAGGAGGGCCGTCGGCCGCCGCGCGGCGCCGGACTACCCTCGGAGGCCGTGTCCGAGCTCCCCCTCGTCCGTCTCGACCCGGGCCTGCCGGTCCCGGACCGGGCGCACCCGGACGACGCGGGACTGGACCTGCGGACCACGGTCGACGTCGAGATCGCGCCCGGCGACCGGGTGCTGGTCGGCACCGGGGTCGCCGTGGCGCTCCCGCCCGGCCACGTCGGCTGGGTCTGCCCCCGGTCCGGCCTCGCGGTGCGCTCCGGGCTGGGACTGGTCAACGCCCCCGGCGTCGTCGACGCCGGCTACCGGGGCGAGATCCGGGTCTGCCTGGTCAACCACGACCCCCGGGAGCCGGTGTCGCTGCGCCGCGGCGACCGCGTGGCCCAGCTCGTCGTCCAGCGCGTCGAGCTGCCCGCGGTCCGCGTGGTGGACGCCCTGCCGGACACGGTCCGCGGCAGTGGCGGCTTCGGGTCGACCGGGCTTTCGGGTGATCCCCGCGGAGTTGTCGGCCCGGCCACATCACGAGAAGGTCACGGACAGGGTATTGAGTACGGGGCGGGGATGGCCGATGCAGGACGGGACGGCCATCCGGTGGCCGGTGACTGAGGAGCTCTGAGGTGAAGTGGTCGTGACCGAGCCGGCGCGCGGGCGGCACCGCAAGGGCCGCATCGCGCAGGTGCCCGGGCCGAACGAGCCCGCGGGCCGAGGCCACCACCAGCACCACGGGCCGTGGGACGGCGAGAACGCCCCGCGGGACGGGCGGCTGCGTCTGGACCTGGGGTCGGTGCAGCTGCCGGTGCCGCCGGGGGCGAAGCTCGTGTGCGAGCCCGACCCGAGCGGGCCGCTGCGGGCGGTCCACGTGATGGTCCCGGAGGGCCGGTTGACGGTGAGCGCCTTCGCGGCGCCGCGGACCGGCGGGCTGTGGGGCGAGCTCGTCGAGGAGCTCGCCACCCAGCTGCACAACGAGGGCGCCACCATCCGCCGCGACCGCGGCGAGTGGGGGCGCGAGCTGGTCGCCCGCAACGGCGAGGTGGTGGCCCGGGTGGTCGCGGTGGAGGGCCCGCGCTGGCTGCTCCGCGGCGTCGGCACCGGGCCCGCGCAGCACGCGCTGACCCTGCACGGGCTGCTGCGGGACATGGTCCGCGGCACCGTGGTGGTCCGCTCGCCCGACCCGCTGCCGGTGCGCTCGCTGCTGCCCCTCGAGGTGCCCGACGACGTGCCGGAGCCGTTCCGCGACACGCTCTACCAGACGCTGCCGACCCGGCCGCGCCAGATCACCTCGCCGGACGGCCCGGTGATCCCGATGATGCTGCCGCAGAAGGCGGACTCCGGGACGTCCCCCGGACGTTCCTGATCGAGCTACCCTGACGTCGGGTCCGACGAGGGACCCGCGCGGCACCCCGTGGGGTGCCATCGACGAGGAGCAGCCGGATGGGCAAGAGCCCCGGGTTCATGTCGCGGATGGTCAAGAAGCTCACCTCCGACGTGTCCGACCTGGACGCCGAGGACCTCACCGCCGAGGCGGAGCGCTCGGGGTGCGACCGCGCGAGCGACTGCGCGGGCACCGGCGAGGCGATCACCGTCAAGGGACGCCTGCGGTCGGTCGAGATCTGCCCGCGGGACTCGGTCGCCACGCTGGAGGCCGAGCTCTTCGACGGGACCGACGGTGTCACCCTGGTGTGGATGGGCCGGCGTCGCATCCCCGGGATCGAGCCGGGCCGCACCCTGCGGGCCAGCGGCCGGGTGGCGGTCCGCGACGGCCGCAAGGTGATCTACAACCCGTACTACGAGCTGCAGCGAGCCCACTGAGGGCCGGTCAGGAGCGCGTCATCCCTCCCGAGCACCCCGCCGAACCCCCCACGGTCGCCTTCGCGCCGGTGCGGCCGGACACCCCGACCGCACCCGTCGCGGGACCCGGTGGGCCGCAGGAGGTGCCCGAGGAGGTGCCGGAGGAGCGCGCGCCGACGCTGCTCGAGCAGATGGGCGGCGTGTCCGGGCTCGTCTCCTCGGCCGTGCCGGTCGTGGTGTTCGTCCTGGTCCAGGCGGTGTTCTCCACGCTCGTCGCCTCCATCGCGGCGGCGGTCGGCGCCGCGCTCGCGGTCGCGGGCTGGCGGCTGGTGCGCGGTGAGAAGGTCCAGCCGGCGCTCTCCGGGCTGTTCGGCGTGGCCGTGTGCGCGCTGATCGCCTGGCGCACCGGCGAGGCCAAGGGGTTCTTCCTGCTCGGCATCTGGACGAGCCTGGTCTACGGCGGGGTCTTCCTCGTCTCCGTGCTGGTGCGGCGGCCCCTGGTCGGCCTGCTCTGGCACCTGGTCAACGGCGACGGCCAGGCGTGGCGCCGCTCGCCCGCTCTGGTGCGGGCCTACGACCTCGCGACGCTGGCCTGGGTCGTGGTGTTCGGCGCCCGCTTCGTGGTGCAGCGCTGGCTCTACGACTCCGCCTACGCCGAGACGTGGCTGGGCTGGGTGCGCCTGGCCATGGGCGTCCCGCTGGCCCTGCTGGCCGCCGCGGTGACCGTCTGGGCCATCCGCCGGGCCACCGAGGCGGCCAAGGCCGAGAAGGCCGCCGCGGCCTGATTCAGCCCTCGCGGGCCTCCCGGGCCTCGCGGGCGGCGTCGGCCAGGGCCTTGACGCCGGGCACCGTCGACGCGGGCGTCGCCCCGGTCCACACCGTCGAGTGGGTCAGCGCCCGCGAGCAGTGCACGAAGCAGTCGACGACGTCGACGACGAGCGCCAGCGGCGGCGGGTCCTCCCACAGCCCCAGCACGGCGGGGTCGTCGACCACCCGGCCCCGCCCGGCCACCCGCAGCACGTGGGTGATCCCGGGGACGAGGAACAGCAGCCCCATCCCCGGCCGCTCGACGACGTTGCGCAGGGTGTCGATGCGCCGGTTGCCGGGCCGCTCGGGCAGGGCGAGCCTCGCCCCGTCGTCGAGCACGCGCACGAAGCCCGCCGGGTCGCCGCGCGGGGAGACGTCCATCCCGCCGTCCGCCCGGCCGGACGCGAGCACCACGAGCGACGCCGCCGCGACGAACTCGGCCGCGGTCGGGTCGACGCGGTCGCCGACCTTGGCCACCACGAGCGGGTGCGGGTCGCCGACGACGGCCCGCAGCGCGGCCTCGGTGCCGACGTCGGGCGGACACCCGGTGTCGTCCGCGGGCAGGGCGTCGCCGGCGTCGATCAGGGTGTCGATCGCCGGCTCCGGCGCCGCGGGGTCCGGCGCCACCCGGTGGCGGCCGATCGGGACGACGAGCGGGGTGCCGGAGACCGGGTCGGGCACCACCCGGGCGGGGATGCCGAAGACGGTCTCGACGGTCGACTCGGTGACCACCTCGGCGGGCGTGCCCTCCGCGACCACGGCGCCGGCGCGCATCGCGATGAGGTGGTCGGCGTAGCGGGCCGCGAGGTCGAGGTCGTGCAGCACCACCGCGACCGTCGTGCCCTCGCGGGTGTTGCGGTCCACGAGCAGGTCGAGGACCTCGACCGCGTGCGCCATGTCCAGGTAGGTGGTCGGCTCGTCGAGCAGCAGGGTCGGGGTGTCCTGCGCCAGGACCATCGCGATCCACACCCGCTGCCGCTGCCCGCCGGAGAGCTCGTCGACGGACCGGCCGGCCAGCTCCAGGACCCCGGTGGCGGTCATCGCCCGGCCGACCGCCTCGTCGTCGGCGGCGGTGCGGCCGCCGAACCAGCTCTGGTGCGGCGAGCGGCCGCGCTCGACGAGGTCGGCGACCGTGATGCCTTCCGGGGCCACCGGCGACTGCGGCAGCATCCCGAGCCGGCGGGCGAGCTCGCGCGCCGGGAGCTCGCGGACGTCGGTCTCGTCGAGCAGCACCCGGCCGTCGGCGGGGGCGATCAGCCGGCCGAGGCCGCGCAGCAGGGTGGACTTGCCGCAGGCGTTCGGCCCGACGATCGCAGTGATCCGGCCCGTGGGGATCCGCACCGACAGGCCGTCGACGACCACGCGGTCGTCGTAGCGCAGGGTCAGGTGCTCGGCGCTCAGGCTCATGCGGTTCCTCCGGCGCGGGATCGGGCGAGCAACAGGAGAAGGTACGGGGCGCCGATCACGCCGGTGACGACGCCGACCGGCAGCGGGACGTCGCCGAGCAGGTGGCGGGCGACGAGGTCGGCCAGCAGGACGAGCAGGGCGCCGATCAGGGCCGCGTGCGGCAACGATGCCCGGCCCGGCCCGGCCAGCCGGGCGGCGACCGGCCCCGAGACGAGCGCGACGAACGACACCGGCCCGGCCACGGCCACCGCCGCGGCCACCAGCAGGACCGCGACCGCGAGCAGGAGCAGGCGGGACCGCTCGACGGCCAGCCCGAGGGCGGCCGCGGCCTCGTCGCCCAGCTCGAGCCGGGGGAGGGCGCCCGCCGCGACCAGCGCGAGGGGCACCAGCACCGCGACCGACACCAGCAGCGGGGTGGTCGACGCCCAGGAGACGTTGTTCAGGCTGCCGGTGAGCCACAGCAGGGTCTGCTGCGCGGTCGTCAGCGACGCCGTCGTCATCAACCAGGAGACGATCGCGAGCAGGGCGGACCCGACGCCGACGCCGATCAGCACGAACCGCACGCCGTGCAGCCCGGTGCTCCCGCGGCCCCGGCGGGCCAGGACCACGATCAGCGTGGCGGTCGCCGCCGCCCCGAGCACGGCCGCCCCGGACACGGCGAGCCCGGACAGGCCGAGCATCGTCAGCGCGACGACGGCGGCCGCGCTCGCGCCCGCCCCGACGCCGATGATGTCCGGGCTGGCGAGCGGGTTGCGCAGCAGGCGCTGGAAGAGGGCCCCGGCGAGCCCGAGGGACGCGCCGACCGCGAGGCCGGCGAGCGCCCGCGGCAGCCGCAGCCGGGTGACCACGAACTCGACCCGCGCCGGCCCGGCGCCGACCAGCGACGACAGCAGGTCGCCCGGCGGGATCGGGTACTCGCCGAGGGAGACGGTGGCGAGGAACGCCAGCAGGGTCGCGACCGCGAGGACGGACCCGACCAGCACGACCCGTCGTCGGGAACGGGCGCGGGCCTCTTGGAGAACCGCGACGGCGGCGGTCATCGCACGAACCGCTTCCGGCGCACGAACCAGATGAACACCGGCGCCCCAAGGACCGCGGTGACGATGCCGACCTGCACCTCGCGCGGGGAGGCGACCACCCGGCCGACGACGTCGGCCACGAGCAGCAGCGTCGGCGCGACGAGGGCGGAGACCGGCAGGAGCCTGCGGTGGTCGGGGCCGGTGAGGACCCGGACCAGGTGGGGCACCGTGAGCCCGACGAACGCGATCGGACCCGCGACCGCGGTGGCGGAGCCGGCGAGCACGACCAGGGCGATCCCGCAGACCGCGCGGTCGCGCTCGACCCGGCGGCCGAAGGAGCGCGCGACGTCGTCGCCGAGCGCGAGGGCGTTCAGCGTCGGCCCGCACAGCAGGGCCACGGCGAGGCCCGCGAGGACGAACGGCGCGGCCTGGCCCGCGATGCCGAGGTCGCGGCCGGCGAGCGAGCCCACCTGCCAGAAGCGGTAGTCCTCGAAGGCGTCCGGGTCGGTGAGCAGGATCGCGGTCGTCACCGAGCCCAGGCCGGCGGTCAGGGCGGCGCCGGCGAGCGCGAGGGTGGCGGGGGAGGTGGCGCCGCGGCTGACGGTGCCGGAGCGGCCGATCCCGGCGACCCCGGCGACGATCACCGCCGCGAGGCCCGCGCCCAGGAACCCGAACCAGACGTAGGCCGTGAGCGACCGGATGCCCAGCAGCCCGATCGCGAGCACGACGGCGAGGGCGGCCCCGGTGTTCAGCCCGAGGATGCCCGGCTCGGCGATCGGGTTGCGGGTGAGGCCCTGGGCGAGCACCCCGGCGGGTCCGAGGGCGAGCCCGGCCAGCAGGCCGACGACGGTCCGCGGGAGGCGGACCTCGGTGACGACGAGGTGGTCCGGGTTCGTCGGGTCGAAGGCGGTGAGGGCGTCCAGGACGACCGACGGCGGCAGGGCGCGGGGGCCGATCGCGAGGCTCGCGACCACCGCGACGAGCAGGACCGCGGCCACCAGCAGCGTCGTCGCGACCCCGGAGCCGCGCCGGGTGGCGGGCGCCTCCGGGGCCGACGTCGCCGTCGGTGTCGCCGTCACGGCTTCGCGACCGCCGCGGCGATCGGGCCGACCATGCGGTCCAGCGTGTAGAGCTGGCCGGGCACCGACGAGCTGGCGAAGGCCAGCGAGAGGGTGCGGTCGTCGAGCACGATCCCGCGCCCGGCCGCGACGGACGGGACGGTGCCCCACAGCGGGTCGCCGGTGATGTCGGCGGGGTTGCCGCTGATCGCCTGCATGAGCGTGACGCGCGCGTCCAGGAGGTTCATCTGCTCCCGCGAGATCGGCACCGAGAAGCCCTGCGTGGGGATGGCCTCGATCGCGGGGGAGTTGACCAGGCCGAGCTCGCGGAGGAACTCCACCCGGCCGGTGCGCCCGACGTAGGCGGCGTACTCGCCGAGGGTGTTCTTCGCCCCGGAGACCACCGTCGCGCCGTTGAGCGCGGGGTTCTGCTGGCGGGCCTGCGCGAAGCGGTTCTCCAGCTCGGACTGCAGCCGCGCGGCCTCCTGCGGCTTGCCGACGGCGGCCCCGACCATCCGCAGCTGGTCGCGCCAGCCGGTCAGGTAGTCCTCACCGCCCGGCGGGATGCTCACGACGGGGACACCCAGCTGGGCGAGCTGGTCGTGGCGCTCCTTCGTGCCCGACGAGCGGGTGTCGAGGATGAGGTCCGGCTGCAGGGCGGCGACCTGCTCGAGGTCCACCTCGAGGGTGCCGAGGGTCTGGGGCGGGGTGGTGTAGCGCTGGGTGACCCAGGGGCCGAGGCCGTCGCCGCCGACGGCGAGCCAGTCCGAGGCGCCGACCGGCTGCACGCCCAGGGCCAGGGCGGTCTCCGCGTCGCTCCAGCCCAGCGCCACCACGCGCTGCGGTGCCGCGGGGACCGTCACGTCGCCGAAGGCGGTCGGGATCGTCGCCGGGAAGGCCCCGTCGGCGGACGGGGCGCCACCGCCCTGGCCCTGCGGCTCCGGCCCGCTGGAGCACCCCGCCAGCAGGGCGACCAGCACGGCCACGACGGCCACGAGCGATCTACGCACCACGACACCTTTCGGACGGCGGCTCTTAGGTACGGCTAACCTAAGGGATCTGCTCGGGAGTAGGCCATCCGGGTCCGCTCGACCGGGCCTCGCTCTACCATCGCGCGGTGGCCGGCTCCGAGATCCTGCTCGCCGACGGGCGCACGCAGATCGAGGCGTTCCTCGAGGAGTACCGGGCGACGGTCGAGGCCACGCTGGACGGTCTGACCGAGGAGCAGGCCCGCGCCCGGCTCGTCCCGTCGTCGACGACGCTGCTCGGCCTGGTCAAACACGTCACGTGGATGCAGCGGATCTGGTTCGAGGAGTGCGTCGCGGGCCGGTCACGGCAGGACCTCGGTCTGGTGCAGAGCCCGGAGCAGTCGTTCCGGCTGCACCCCGACGACACGATCGCGACCGTCCTCGCGGCGTACCGGGAGGCCTGCGTGACCGCCCGCGCCGCGGCGGCCGACCTGGCCCTGGACGCCGTCGTGACGGGCCACCGCGGCGGGCCGAGGACGCTGGGGTGGGTGTACCTGCAGGTGCTCCGCGAGCTCGCCCACCACTGCGGGCACGCGGACATCCTGCGCGAGCAGGTCCTGGAGGGGGAACGTGGACGCTGACGACTGGATCTCCGCGGTGGCGGCCGACGGCCGCGAGCTGGGTCGCCTTTGCCGGGAACGACCGGACACCACCGTGCGCAGCTGCCCGGACTGGACGGGCGCCGACCTGCTGGCCCACGCCGCCGGCTTCTGTCGCACCCTCGACGAGCTGTTCGCGGGCCGCCGGGAGGCGCGCGACCCCGCCGTCGTCGTGCCCCCGGACGAGGCGCTGCGGACCTACGGCGACGACCTGGCCGCCCTGCTCCGGCTGCTGACCGCCACCGACCCCGGCGCCCCGGTGAAGAACTGGAGTGTCCTGCCCGACGACGCCGCCTACTGGTTCCGCCGCGCGGCGCACGAGTTCGCGATCCACCGCTGGGACGCGGCGACCACGGCCGACGGCGAGCCGGAGCCGGTCCCGCCGGACCTCGCGCGGGACGGGATCGCGGAGTTCTTCGAGTCCTTCGTCGCGACCGCCTTCGCCTACGGCTTCATGCCGCCGAAGGAGGCCACGCTGGTCGTCGAGCTGACCGACCTCGACGAGACCCTCACCCAGGACCTGCCCCGACCCGGCCCGACGACGACGATGCGCGGATCCGCGCCGGAGATCGTGCTCGCGTTCTGGCATCGTCGGGACCCCGTGGCCTTCCACGCCGGCGGGGACAGGGCGATCCTGGAGGCCTGGCCGCACATCTGAGGAGGACGGACATCGACGGCGAGCGGGCGAACGCGGCGCGGATCTACGACTACTTCCTCGGCGGGGCGCACCACTTCGCCGTGGACCGGCAGCAGGCCGAGCGCATCCTGGCCGGCAACCCGGACATGGCGCACACCTGCCGGGCCAATCGGTCCTACCTCGGGCGGGTCGTGCGGTGGTGCACCGCGCAGGGCATCGACCAGTTCCTCGACCTCGGGTCCGGCATCCCGACCGTCGGCAACGTGCACGAGATCGCCCCGGCCGCCCGCGTGTCCTACGTCGACGTCGAGCCGGTGGCCGTCGAGTACGCCCGGGAGCTGACGGCGGACCGGGACGACGTGCAGGTGGTCCGGGCGGACCTCGGCGTGCCGCGCGAGGTGCTGGACGCGGTCGGTTGCCACCTCGACCTCACCCGCCCGGTCGCGGTCCTCGCCGTCGCGGTCCTGCACTTCGTCGACGACGACATCCCGGCGATCCTGAGCCGCTACCGCGACGCGATGGCGGGCGGCGGCGTGCTCGCGATCAGCCACGGCAGCACGGACCTCGACGATCCGGAGCTCGCAGCGCGCACCCGCGCCATCCAGGAGGGCTACCGGACCAGCGCGTCCCCCGTGTTCCTGCGCGACCGCGACGAGCTCCGGGCCGCGTTCGACGGGTTCGAGCTGGTCGAGCCCGTCATGCGCGACGTCGTCGACTGGCCCGCACCCACGGGGGAGGCCTCGGTGGGCGCGTACGCGGTGGTCGGGCGCCGCGCGGCCTAGGCGCCGGGGGTCGGCAGCCCGGCGGCCTCCTGCACGGCGTGCACGCGCGCCGTGTCCGCGGGCGTCCACCCCGGCGGCGGCACCACGTCCATCCACGCGTCCAGGGACTCGGGCCCGTAGTTGTGCCCGTGCCCGAACGGCACCTCCTGCGCGCGGATCATGTCCATCGTGACCTGCCAGAACGTCACGAGCGGGAACCAGCGCACCCCCGGCAGGACGTCGTCGCCGTGCGGCTCGGCCAACCAGTCCGGCCGCTCCCACACCAGCCTCGGCGACCACCACACCACCGGGTCGCTGGGGTGCTGCAGGTAGACCGCCCGCGGGAACGGCCAGGGTGCGGGAGGACTCGTCGTCAGGAACGGGGTGGTGGACCCGCCGCCGAACCGCACCCGCTCCCCGTTCCCGACGACCGGTCGCACGGCCGGGGTGGCGGGGTCGCGGCGCTCGAGCAGCGAGCGCCACAGCGGGGACGAGTTCGGCGGCCCGTTCCACAGCGCGCCGTCGCGGACCTCGTCGACCGAGTCGAACGCCGCCTGCGAGCCGACGGCGCCGAGCGACTCGCCGAACACCACCACCCGCGGCCGCGGGGCGCCGGGCGGCAGGGCGTCGACCGCGGCGCGGACGGCGTCGTACATCGTGCGGCCGGCCTCGGCGACGCGGTCGCCGTCGAGCAGCAGCGAGAGCGCACTCGGCATCAGGGAGTACTGGCTGGTGACGACCGCGGTGTCGCCGCCCCACGCCAGCTCCAGGGCGTCCACGGCCTCCGCGTCCACGAACCCGGTGCCGGTGGTGGTGAGGACGGCGACGACGGGCCGCTCGAAGGCGCCCGTCCGGCGGAGCTCCTCGACCGCGAGCCGGGCGCGCTCCGTGGCGTCCGCGGAGCTGCCCAGGCCGACGTAGACCCGGATCGGGTCGACCGCCGGCCGGCCGGAGGCCTCCGCCAGTGCGGCCGGGGCGGGGGTGTCGGAGACGAAGGTGCGGCCGCCCCGGCCGAGGGACTCCCAGGTCAGCAGGGACGCGGGGGACCCGGAGCGCTGCGGGGAGGTGGGCTGCGTCGCGCCGCCGAAGGTGCCCGCGTCCTGTGCCGCGAAGGCGCGGTCGAGCACGGTGCGGGCCGGGTTCACCCCGGGGATGCCCGCGACCGAGACCGCCATGAGGGCCACGAGGACGATCCCGAGCCCGACGACGAGCCGCCGCGGCCACCGGGGGAGCGCGCGGACCCCGCGCACGAGCCCGACCAGCAGCGCGAGCACGGCGGCCGCGACCGGCACCGCGAGGAGCCAGCCCGGCACGGTCGGCGGCGCGACCCCGAGCAGCGCCGCCTGCGCGACCTGCTCGGCGTAGCCGTACCGGAGTGCCTGGACGACCACGGGGACGAGGACCATCGCGAGCAGCACCCAGCCGATCCCCCGCAGTGCGGGGGAGGGGCGCCGGCGCACCAGGGGACGGGCGAGCAGCGCGACGACCACCCCGAGCAGGTAGCCCGCCGCGAGCATCACCCCGCTCACCAGGCCCTGGAAGAACCCGGTCCGCGGGATCAGCGTCGGCGTGCAGGCGACCGCGGCGAGCCCCACGCCGAGCGCCAGCCCGAGGGGGTGCAGGGACCAGCGCCGACGTTCGGTCACGGCCCGCAGTCTGCCCTGCGGACGATCACCCGCCCGACACGAGCCGGTCGAGGACGGCCGCCACCACGACCTCCGGGGCGTCCTCCTGCACCAGGTGGCCGGCGTCCTCGACGACCCGCAGCTCCGCGCCGGGCATGCGGGCGGCCAGGTCGCGGCCCCGGTCGAGCGGGATCCACGCGTCCCGCGCACCCCACAGGATCGTCGGGGCGACCCGCATCCACGCGTAGCAGTCCTGGATCTCGTCGGTGTACCGGTCGGACATCTGCGCGATCTGCCGGTAGAACGCCGGCTTCCCGATCTCCCCGGTCCACGGCGCGACGTAGGCGTCCATCTCCTCCGCGGACAGCGTCCGGTGCACCGCGCCCGCGACGTAGGCGCGCAGCACGGCCTCGTGCACGTAGTCCGGCAGCTCGGCGTAGGCGTCCGCGTGCCGGCGGGCGGCCCGGACGAACGGCGAGCCGTGCGGGCTCGTCGCGACCGGGTCGATCAGCGTGAGCGTGCGATAGTCCCGCCCCCGCAGCAGGTGGGCGCGCAGCGCGGTGGCCCCGCCGAAGTCGTGCGCGACCACGTCGGGCCGCTCCAGGCCCCAGTGGTCGAGCAGCGCGGCGAGGAGCTCGTCCTGGACGCCGAGCGAGACGTCCTGGCCCTCGCGCTTGGCCGAGCGCCCATAGCCGAGGAGGTCGTAGGCGTAGACGCGTCGGTGGCGGGCGAGGTGCCCTGCGATGCGCCGCCAGACGTGCGACGAGAAGGGCGTGCCGTGCACGAGCACCAGGGGCGGGCCCTCGCCGGTCACGCCCCAGGCGACCGCGTCCCCGTGGAAGTCGACCGCCTCGCTAACCGGAAACATGAGAAGTAAGGTTAGCGGGGTGGACGAGTTCGTGGGAGGTCACCCGGCGCTCGACTTCGTGAACACCACCGACGGCCCGCTCGGCGCGCGGACGGCGGAGCGGCTCCGCACCTGGGAGGACGTCCTGTCCTGGAGCCGGTCCGCGGGGCTGCTGACCGAGGCCGTCGGGTCTCCGGACGACCCCGACGCGGCGCTCGCCGACCTCCGCGCCCTCCGGGAGGACCTCCACGCCGTCCTGACGGCGGGTGGTGCCGGGTCGGTCGTCCGGGCGGCGGTCGTTGCGGCGTACGGGCGGGCGACACCGGACCCGGAGGTGGGGTGGCGCGTCACCGCGGTCGAGCACGGGCCGGACCTGCCGGCCCTGCGGGTCGCGCTCGCCGTCGGGACCCTGCTCGCCGGGCCGGACCTCGCGCGGGTCGGCCGCTGCGGCCGGTGCTCGTGGCTCTTCCTGGACCCGTCACCGACTCGGCGTCGCCGGTGGTGCTCGATGGCGGTCTGCGGGAACCGGGCGAAGCAGGAGCGCCTACGGGAGCGGGAGTGACGCCACCCAGTACTCGGCGAACCGGCCGTCCGCGACGCGGAGCAGGTCGTTGCCGATGAAGGTGACCGGGTTGCCGTCCTGCGCCCCGCGCCCGCGCCACCGACCGGCCACGAGCTCGCCGTCGACCAGCGGGCCGACCTCGACCACGAAGGACAGCATGTCCAGCATCCCGTGGGTCTCGCCGATGATGCGGGCGAGCTCGTCGGGGCCGTGCACCGTCCGGTCCGGCCAGTGCCCCACGAAGTCGTCGGCCACGAGCTCGCCGACGACCTCGGTCTCGCCGTTCCACAGCTCGTCGATCCAGCGCCGGTAGAGCTCCCGGGCGTCCTGCTGTCCCGTCGCTGCGCTCGCCTCGACCATGCCGCGCAGCCTGCCAGCTACCGGGGGCCCTCCGCGAACCAGCGCACCCACCGGCGCTGCCCCGGCGTCTCGACCGCCCGGCGGTGGTGGTGTGCCCGGACCCAGGCGACGGCCTCGTCCGGACCCAGTCCGTCGAGCGTCGCGAGGCAGGCCAGCACGGTGCCAGTTCGTCCGATGCCTCCGCCGCACGCGACCTCGACGGACTCGTCCGCGGCCCGCGCGTGCAGCGCCACGATGGCGGAGCGGGCCTCGTCGGGATGGCGCGGGGTGCGGAAGTCGGACCAGACCAGCCAGCGGTGCGGCCAGGTGAGGTCGGGGTCGTGACGGCGGGCGGCGCGCTCCGACCCGAGGTAGAGGCCGAAGGCGGGCACCTCGGCCGGGGGACCGGACCGCAGGCCCCGGGCGCGCACGGTCCGGCCGCCCGGGAGCGTGATCGGGCCCGGATACATCCGCCGATTGTGACGTCCAGCGTCAGCATGGCCGCACTGCTGACACTCCGGGTGGGGTCAGATCAGCTCCCGCCCACCCGGGTCGCCCGAGGTGAGCACGGAGTGGATCTCCTCCTCGACGCCCTCGCCCGCCACGAAGAGCATCTCGTCCCCGGCCTCGAGCGGGTCGTCGGACTGCGGCACGATCACCCGGCCGCCGCGCAGGATCGCCACGAGCGCGGCGTCGGAGGGCAGCGGGACGTCGCGGACCGGGCGGCCCGCCAGCGCGGTGTCGTCGGGCAGCGTGACCTCGACCAGGTTCGCCTTGCCCTGACGCAGGGTGAGCAGCCGGACCAGGTCGCCGACCGACACCGCCTCCTCGACCATCGCGGCCAGCATGCGCGGGGTGGACACCGCCACGTCCACGCCCCACGACTCGGTGAACAGCCACTCGTTGCGGGGGTTGTTCACCCGGGCCACCACGCGGCGGACCGCGAACTCGGTCTTCGCGAGCAGCGAGACCACCAGGTTCACCTTGTCGTCGCCGGTCGCCGCGATGACGACGTCGCAGTTCTGCACCTGCGCGTCCTCCAGCGAGGCGACCTCGCAGGCGTCCGCGTGCACCCACTCGGCCTGCGGCACCGCCTCCGGCGCCACCTCGGCGAGGTCGCGCTCGATCAGCATCACCTCGTGGCCGTTCTCGATGAGCTCGGCCGCGATGGACCGGCCCACCGCGCCGGCCCCGGCGATCGTCACCCGCATCTCGCGCTACCCCCGCTCCGCCGGCGCGGTCAGCGCCGCCTGGGTGACCGACGCCACGGTGCCGCTGACGGCGGCGGCGTAGACGACGTCGTCGGCCTGGATCACCGAGTCGGGCTTCGTCAGGACCCCGGTGCCGAACCGCACGATGAACGCGACGCGGCTGCCGGTCGCCTCCTCCAGGGCGGTGACCGGGTGCCCGGACCAGTCCTCGTGGAAGGGCAGCTGCATGATCGCGACGGTCCCGGACGGGTCGCGCCACGCGGTCGCGACGCCGTCGGGGAGCAGCATCCGCAGGAAGCGGTCGGTGGTCCACGGGACCGTGGCCACGGTCGGGATGCCGAGGCGCTCGTAGACGGCGGCCCGCTTGGCGTCGTAGATCCGCGCCACCACGGTCTCGACGCCGAAGGTCTCCCGGGCGACACGCGCGGAGATGATGTTGGAGTTGTCGCCCGAGGAGACCGCCGCGAAGGCCTGGGCGCGGTGGATCCCGGCGGCGGTCAGCACCTCGCGGTCGAACCCGACCCCGACGACCTCCTGGCCGTGGAAGTCGCTGCCCAGGCGGCGGAAGGCCTGCGGATCCCGGTCCACGACGGCGACCTCGTGACCGAGCCGCTCGAGCGACAGGGCCAGGGCCGAGCCCACGCGGCCGCAGCCCATGACGACGATGTGCACACGCCCTCCAGGTCTCCTCGCTCGGGCGACGGTCGCGCTCGTGCCTGACGCGCGCACGGTATCCCGTACCGGCCGCGCCCGAACGTCCTACGCTCTGCGGGTGCCCAGGCTCGCGACAGCGGCGAAACGCCTCGTGCTCGGACTGCCGTTCCGCAGCGACGAGCTCTCGGGGACGTTGCTGCGCAAGCGCATCGCGCTGCCGGTGTTCGCCTCCGACGCCCTGTCCTCGGTGGCCTACGCGCCGCAGGAGGTGCTGATCACCCTCTCGCTGGCCGGGCTCGGGGCCTACGTGTTCTCCCCGTGGGTCGGGTTCGCGGTGGTCGTGGTGCTCACCACGGTGGTGGTCAGCTACCGGCAGAACGTCCACGCCTACCCCTCGGGCGGCGGGGACTACGAGATCGCGACGACGAACCTCGGCAAGTACGCGGGGCTGACCGTCGGCTCGGCGCTGCTGGTCGACTACACGCTGACCGTCGCGGTCTCGGTCTCGTCGGCCGCGGACAACCTCGGTGCGCTCATCCCGTTCGTCGGGGAGCACAAGGTGCTCTTCGCCGTCCTCGCGATCGGGGCGCTCACCGCGGTCAACCTGCGGGGCGTGCGGGAGTCGGGCATCGCCTTCGCCGTCCCGACCTACTGCTTCGTCGTCGCGCTCGGCAGCATGATCGTCGTCGGGGTCGTCCGGCTCCTGCTCGGCCACGACATGGTGGCGCCCAGCGCCGGTTTCGACGTGCGCGCCGAGGCCGACCACCAGCTCTCCTCGCTCGCGCTGATGTTCATCGTGCTGCGCTCGTTCACGCAGGGCTGCGCCGCGTTGACCGGGGTCGAGGCCATCTCCAACGGCGTCCCGGCGTTCCGCAAGCCGAAGTCCCGCAACGCGGCCACCACGCTCGCGCTGCTCGGCCTGATCGCCGTCGTCATGTTCGGCGGCATGCTCGCCCTCGCCCGCGCGACCGGGGTGAAGATGGCGGAGTCGACCGACCAGCTCGTCGGGGCCCCGGCCGGCTACAAGCAGGAGACGCTGATCGCGCAGCTCGCCGAGACCATCTTCTCGGGGTTCCCGCCCGGCTTCTGGGCCGTGACGATCTTCACCGCCCTGATCCTGGTGCTGGCCGCGAACACCGCGTTCAACGGGTTCCCGGTGCTCGGCTCGATCCTCGCGCAGGACCGCTACCTGCCGCGCCAGCTGCACACCCGCGGCGACCGGCTGGCCTTCTCCAACGGCATCCTGTTCCTCGCGTTCTTCGCGATCGTGCTCGTCGTCGGCTTCTCCGCCGAGGTCACGGCCCTGATCCCGCTCTACACCGTCGGCGTCTTCGTCTCCTTCACGCTGTCCCAGCTCGGCATGGTGCGGCACTGGAACCGGTTGATCGCGACCGAGACCGAGGAGGAGACGCAGGGCCGGCTGCGGCGTTCCCGGCTGATCTCCGGCTTCGGCGCGACGATGACCGGCGTCGTGCTCGTCGTCGTGCTGGTGACGAAGTTCCTGGTCGGCGCCTGGATCGCGATCGTCGCGGGAGGGCTCGCGTTCCTGCTCATGCTCTCCATCCGCCGCCACTACGACACGGTCGCCGAGGAGATCGCCGCCCCCGACGTGATCGACGCGGTGCTGCCCAGCCGCAACCACGCGATCGTCCTGGTCTCCACCGTGCACAAACCGACGCTGCGGGCCGTCGCCTACGCGCGGGCCACCCGGCCGGACGTGCTCGAGGCGGTGACGGTCAACGTCGACGACGCCGACACCCGCAAGGTGGTCGCCGACTGGGAGCGCCGCCAGCTCCCGGTGCCGCTCAAGGTGCTGGAGTCGCCCTACCGCGAGATCACCAGGCCGATCCTCTCCTACGTCAAGCGCATCCGGACCGACAACCCGCGCGACGTCGTCACGGTCTTCATCCCGGAGTACGTCCTCGGGCGGTGGTGGGAACAGGTGTTGCACAACCAGAGTGCGCTACGCCTCAAGGGGCGGCTCCTGTTTCAGAAAGGTGTCATGGTCGTCAGCGTGCCGTGGCAGCTGGAGTCCTCCGCCCGGCTCGCGGCGCCCCGCCCGCAGGGCGCCCCCGGCCTCACCCGGCGCGGCTACGAGGCCCCGCCGACCAACGGCGTGCGGCCGGGCTCGACCTCCTCGCCCTCGGGCGGCAACGACCGGGCGGACGTGCGATGACCGGCCTGGAAGCTTCCCCGGAGCGGCTCGACTGGACCGACCGCATGCTCGACGTCGAGGTGGGTGCGGTCGCGCACGGCGGGCACTGCGTGGCCCGGCACGAGGGCCGGGTGGTGTTCGTCCGGCACGCGCTGCCCGGTGAGCGCGTGCACGCGGTGGTGACCGAGGACCACGGCGGGTCGTTCTGCCGCGCGGACGCCGTGACCGTCCTCGAGGCCGCCCCCGGCCGCGTGACCCCGGCGTGCCCGTGGGCCGGGCCCGGCGGGTGCGGCGGCTGCGACTGGCAGCACGCCGACCACGACACCCAGCGCGACCTCAAGGCCGCCGTCGTCGCCGAGCAGCTCTCCCGGCTCGCCGGCATCGAGCGGGACGTGGTCTGCGAGCCCCTGCCCGGTGGCCCGCTGGGCTGGCGGACCCGGATGCGGATGGCGGTCACGGACGACGGGCGCCCCGGGCTGCGGGCGCACCGCAGCCACGAGGTCCTGCCGGTGGGGGACTGCCCGATCGCGGTCACCGGCGCCCTCGACCCCGTGCTGGCCCGCGGGTGGACCCCGACCGCGGAGATCGAGATCGTGCACGACGCCGCGGGCCAGACGCACGCGACGGAGCTGTTCGAGGGCCGCCGTGCGCTCGAGGTCGGCTCCGGGACCGCGCACGAGCACGCCGCCGGCCGGGACTGGACGCTGCCCGCCCCGGCGTTCTGGCAGGTGCATCCCGGAGCGGCCGACGCCGTCGTCGCGGCCGCGGTGGCCGGCGTCGGGGAGCTGGCCGCCGACGACGTCGTCTGGGACCTCTACGGCGGGGCGGGCCTGATCGCGGCGGCCCTCGCGGAGCGGGCCGGGACGGTCGTGGACGTCGAGTCGGACCCGGACGCGACGGCGGCCGCGGGGGAGAACCTCGCGGACCTGCCCGCCGCGCAGGTGGTCCGGGGCCGGGTGGAGAAGGTCCTGGAGTCGCTGGCACGCACCACGGCCCCGGACGTCATCGTCGCCGACCCGCCCCGCAAGGGCCTGGGGCGTGAGCTGGCCGCGCGGATCGGGGCGCTCGGCGCGCGCCGCATCGTGCACGTGGCGTGCGACCCGGCGGCCCTGGCCCGCGACGTCGCCGCGCTGGGGGAGGCCGGGTACACGCTGGCCGACCTGCGGGTGTTCGACGCCTTCCCGATGACCCACCACGTCGAGTGCGTGGCGACCCTCGTCGCGAGGTGACCCGGTGGCCCCCGGCGGCGGCAGCCTCGTCTCGTTGGGCCTGGTCCCCGCGGGGCCGGTGAGCTTCCTCGACGGGGTGCCGCTCGTGGACCACCACTGCCACTCGGTGGTGGCCGACGACCTCGACCGGCCGGGGTTCGAGGCCCTGCTCACCGAGGGGGCCGGACCCGCGCCGGGCACCTCGGCGTTCGACTCGCGCCTCGGGTTCTCCGTGCGCCGCTGGTGCTCGCCGGTGCTGGGGCTGCCGCCGCACGCGCCCGCGCAGGACTACGTCGAGCGTCGCGCGGAGCTGGGCGCGGCCGCGGTGTCGCGGGCGATGCTCCGCGCGACCGGATCGGGGTCCCTCCTGGTCGACCACGGGTTCGCCGCGGGCGGCCTGCTCGACCTGGACGCCCTGGCGCAGACCGCGGGCATTCCCGTGGGCGAGGTCGTGCGCCTGGAGGCGGTGGCCGAGGGCATCGCGGACGCGGGCGTCGACGCCGCCGGGTTCGGCGAGGCGCTGCGCGCCGAGGTGGCCCGGCGCACCGCCCCCGAACGGCGGCCGCTGCCGGTCGCCTGCAAGACCGTCCTGGCCTACCGGGCCGGGCTCGACGTCGACCCGCACCGCCCGGAGCCCGCCGAGGTCGCCGCCGCGGCCGACGGGTGGCTGGCGCGGCGGGCCCGGGACGGCGAGCCGCTGCGCGACCCGGTGCTGCTCCGGCACGGGCTCTGGGCGGGCCTGGACACCGGCCTGCCGCTGCAGCTGCACACCGGGTTCGGCGACTCCGACGAGGACCTCCACCGGTCCGACCCGGCCCTGCTCGCCGGCCTGGCGCGCCTGGTGGAGCCCCTCGGCGTCCCGCTGATGCTCCTGCACACCTACCCGTTCCACCGGCAGGCGGCGTGGATGGCGCAGGTGTTCTCGTGCGTGTACGTCGACGTCAGCCTCGCGGTGCCGCACGTGGGCTCGCGGGCCCCCGACGTGATTGCCGAGATGCTGGAACTGGCACCCTTCGCCAAGATGCTCTACGCCTCGGACGCCTACGGGCTGCCCGAGCTGCACCTGCTCGGGGCCCTGCGGTTCCGGGCGGCCCTGGGCGGGCTGCTCGAGCAGGCCTGTGCGACCGACGAGATCTCTCCCGCCGACGCCGAACGGGTGGCCAGCATGATCGCGCGCGACAACGCCCTGCGGGTGTACCCGCGGATTCCGGCATGACGACCGAGGTCCCGATCTCCGGCGGCCCGCGGCGGGCCGACGGCGAGGTCGTCCGGGCGCGCCCGGTGCCCGTGCCGGACGCGCTGCTCACGGCGCTGGAGGCGGAGCTGCCGGGCGCGGTCGAGCTGCGGCACGCGCTGCACCGCGAACCGCGCCGGTCCGGCGACGAGGCCGACTCCCGCGACGCGGTCGCCGCGGCGCTCGGCGCGGAGCTGGAACCGGTCGCGGGCACCGGCGGCATGCTGCGCCTCGGCGGACCCGGCCCCGCCCTCGCGGTCCGCGGCGAGCTCGACGCCCTGCCGGTCACCGAGGCGACCGGGCTCGAGTTCAGTTCCCGCCGGGAGGGCGTCGCGCACGTCTGCGGCCACGACGTGCACACCGCCGCGCTCGTCGCCGTGACGCGCGCGGTGGCCGCGGTGGGCCCGGACGTGCTGGCCGTGCCGCTGCTGGCGGTGTTCCAGCCGCGCGAGGAGTCGGCCCCCTCGGGCGCGGCGGACGTCGTCGTCGACCCCGGGTTCCGGGCGCACCGGCCCGCGGCGATGCTCGGGGTGCACGTCCAGCCCGAACTGCCCCGCGGGGTCGTCTCGTCCCGCCCCGGGCCGGTGAACGCCTCGGCCGACGAGATCGAGATCGTGGTGTCGGGCCACGCCGGGCACGGCGGCTACCCCCACCGCACCCGCGACCCGGTGCTCGCGATCGCCGCCGTCGTCGTCGCCCTGCAGCAGATCGTCGCGCGGCGGGTGAACCCGCTCGAGGCGGGCGTGGTGACGATCGGGCAGATCACCGCGGGGACCGCGCCCAACGTCGTGCCCGGGACCGCTGCGGCCCGGGGGACGGTCCGCGCCCTGGACGCCGACCGCGACGCGATCCTGGCGGCGGTCACCGAGGTCGTCGAGCACACGGCGGCGGCGCATGGCTGCCGGGGCGA
This sequence comes from Actinomycetospora aurantiaca, assembly GCF_037401875.1. Lineage (NCBI taxonomy): Bacteria > Bacillati > Actinomycetota > Actinomycetes > Pseudonocardiales > Pseudonocardiaceae > Actinomycetospora > Actinomycetospora aurantiaca. The sequence continues at coordinate 494,143 of NZ_JBBEGN010000003.1, forward strand.
GGTCACCGTGGTGCCGAACGAACCCGCCGTCGTGAACGACGAGCGCCTGGCCGCCGCGATCGCGGCCACGCTCGGCGGGCGGCGCGGCGACGAGCAGGCCGCCCCGACCGGCCTCCGGCTGGACACGGCGTTCCGCTCGTGTGGCGCGGACGACTTCTCGCACTACTCGGCGGCGGGCACTCCGTCCGTCATGCTCTTCGTCGGCACCGCCCCGCCCGACACCGCGGCGGGCGGCGCACCCGGCCTGCACCACCCCGCCTTCTCCCCGGACGACGCCATGGTCGGCGAGGTCGCCCGCGCCCTGCTCGCCGCCGTGGTCGCCGCCGGGCCGTCCCTCCCCGCTCCCCATCCGGCTCCCCAGGAGACCCCGTGACCGAGATCCGCCACTTCTCGACCGCCTTCCTGCGCGACCCGCTGCACGTCGCCGCCCTGTTCCCGAGCTTCCCGCCGCTGTGCCGCCAGGCGATCGCGCCGCTGCCCGAGACCGGCGACCCGGTCGTCGTGGACCTCGGAGCGGGCACCGGATCGGTCACCGACGAGATCCAGAAGCGGCTGCGGGGCCGGGGCCGGCACATCGCCGTGGAGATGGACGAGGGCATGGCCGACGTGCTGGCTCGGCGCCACCCCGACGTCGAGGTGATGTGCACCGACGCGCACACCGCGGTGGAGAAGCTGCTCGCCGAGGGTGTGCGCGCGGACCTGTCGGTCTCCGGCCTCCCGTGGCTCGCGACGGCGCCGTCGGACGGGCGCTCGATCTTCCCGCTGCTGGGCCGGCTCGCCGCCCCGGAGGGTGCCGTGACGCAGCTCGCCCACGCCTGGATCCGCTTCTTCCCGACGGCGAAGCAGGTGCAGCGCAACCTCGAGGAGACCTTCGAGGAGGTCGTGGTCAGCCGCACGGTGTGGCTGAACGCGCCGCCGGCCGTGGTCTACGTCGCGCGGCGGCCGCGCACGGCGTAACGCCACTCACGGACCCCCCGTCCGTCGGTCGCTGCGCCGAGCGGGGGGCCGCGATCCTCGTAGACTGGCCGCCGTGAGTCTGCTCCACCGTGTCCGCACCCCCGCCGACCTGCGGGCCCTCGACGCGGGCGAGGTCGACACGCTCGCCGGCGAGATCCGCGGGTTCCTGGTGGACAAGGTGTGCCGGACGGGAGGGCACCTCGGCCCCAACCTCGGGGTCGTGGAGCTCACCCTGGCCCTGCACCGGGTGTTCGACTCGCCCCGGGACGCGCTCGTGTTCGACACCGGGCACCAGAGCTACGTGCACAAGATCGTCACGGGGCGCTCGGGGGAGTTCGACGGGCTGCGCCAGGGCGGTGGCATGTCCGGCTACCCCAGCCGCGCCGAGAGCGACCACGACCTCGTCGAGAACTCGCACGCCTCCACCGCGCTGTCCTGGGCCGACGGCCTGGCCAAGGCCGACGCGCTGACCGGTCGCGACCGCTCCGTGGTCGCCGTGGTCGGCGACGGCGCCCTGACCGGCGGCATGTGCTGGGAGGCGCTGAACAACATCGCCGGCTCGGACCGGCCCGTCGTCATCGTGGTCAACGACAACGGCCGCTCGTACGCGCCGACGATCGGCGGGCTCTCCGAGCGACTGTCGTCGCTGCGGCTCGCCCCGCAGTACGAGGACGTGCTCGAGCACGGCAAGAAGGCGCTGCGGCGGATCCCGCTGGTGGGCGGGCCGCTGTACTCCGCGATGCACGCCGCGAAGGTCGGGGTGAAGGACGCCCTGTCGCCGCAGGCCCTGTTCTCCGACCTCGGGCTGAAGTACCTCGGCCCGGTCGACGGCCACGACACGGCCGCCCTGGAGTCCGCACTGCAGGCGGCGCGCGACTTCGGCGGTCCCGTGATCGTGCACGCGGTCACCGCCAAGGGACGGGGCTTCGCCTCGGCCGAGCAGGACGTGGCCGAGCAGATGCACGCGGTCGGCGTGATCGACCCGGAGACCGGACTGCCGGTCGGCCCGAAGCCGCGCAGCTGGACCTCGGAGTTCACCGACACCATGCTCGAACTGGGGCGGGAGCGCGCCGACGTCGTCGCGATCACCGCCGCCATGCCCGGCCCGACCGGCCTGGCGGCGTTCGGCGAGGTCTACCCGGAGCGGCTGTTCGACGTCGGCATCGCCGAGCAGCACGCGATGACCTCGGCGGCCGGGCTCGCGCACGGCGGCCTGCACCCCGTGGTCGCGGTGTACTCGACGTTCCTCAACCGCGCGTTCGACCAGCTGCTCATGGACGTGGCGCTGCACCGCGAGCCGGTCACGGTCGTGCTGGACCGCGCCGGGGTCACCGGCGACGACGGGGCCTCCCACAACGGCATGTGGGACCTGTCGGTGATGGGCATCGTCCCGGGCCTGCGGGTGGCGGCCCCGCGCGACGCCCAGACGCTGCGCGAGGAGCTGCGCGAGGCCGTCGGGATCACCGACGGCCCGACCGCGCTGCGCTGGTCCAAGGGCGCCGTCCCGAGCGGCGTGGCCGCCCTGCGCCGGATCGCCGGCGACGCCGGGCCGGGCGCGGTCGACGTGCTCGCCGAGCCCGGCCGGCTCCCGCGCACCGCGCCGCGTCCCACCGCCGTGGAGCGTCTGGAGCAGGACCCGACCGACGCGCCGCCCGAGGTCCGCGACGTGCTGCTCGTGTGCGTGGGCGCGTTCGGCCAGCTCGGCGTGGAGGCGGCCGACCGGCTCACCGCGCAGGGCATCGGCGTGACCGTGGTCGACCCGCGCTGGCTGCAGCCGGTCCCGTCGGTGCTGCTCGAGCTGGCCGCCGAGCACCGCCTGGTGGTGACCGTCGAGGACGGCGGGCGCCACGGCGGGTTCGGCTCCTCGCTGTCCGACGCCCTGAGCGAGGCGGGCGTCGACGTGCCGGTGCGCCGCATCGCGCTCGCGCAGGAGTTCCTCGCCCACGACAGCCGCGGGTCGATCCTGGCCGCGGCCGGGCTCACCGACCAGGACGTCGCCCGGCGCATCACGGAGTGGGTCTCGCGCCGCTCGGGCGACGTCCCGCCGGTGCCGGACCTGCCGCGGGCCGCGGGCGGCAGCGCGCACTGAGCGGAACCGCCCAGGGACTTCTCAGGCGCAGCTCAGGCCCGCGGTGGCATCGTGGAGGAGTGCGCATTCTGATCGTGGAGGACGAGCAGGCCCTGGCCGACGCGCTGGCGCGCGGGCTCCGGCGCGAGGGGATGGCGGTCGACGTCGCCTACGACGGTGACACCGGCTCGGAGAAGGCCTCGGTGACCCGTTACGACGTCATCGTGCTCGACCGTGACCTGCCGGGCCGCTCCGGGGACGACCTGTGTGCCGAGGTGGCCGGCGGCGTCACGCGGGTGATCATGCTGACCGCGAGCGGCACGCTGCGCGACAAGGTCGCCGGCCTGGCCCTCGGGGCGGACGACTACCTGGCGAAGCCCTTCGACTTCCCCGAGCTCGTCGCCCGCATCCGGGCCCTGGGCCGCCGTGCCGTCCCGGCGACGCCGCCGATCCTCGAGGCCGCGGGCGTGGTGCTCGACCCGGCGAAGCGCACCGTCCTGCGCGAGGGCACCACGGTGGACCTCACCCGCAAGGAGTTCGGCGTCCTCGAGGTCCTCATGGCCGCGGGCGGCGCGGTGGTGTCGTCCGAGGAGCTCCTCGAGCGGGTCTGGGACGAGAACGCCGACCCGTTCACGACGACCGTGCGGGTCACCGTCATGACGCTGCGCAAGAAGCTCGGCGACCCCGGGATCATCGACACCGTGGTCGGCTCCGGCTACCGCGTCCGTGCGGAGGCCCCCGCCGGGGTCTGACGCCCAGCTGCTCCGGCGAGTGCGACGTGGCGCAGGTTTCCGGGTTCCGGGAGCTGCCAGATGTAGCACTCTGCGGTGGGTTTTCCTGACGGCGCCCGGCTGCTGCGATGAGTGCGACGTGGTGCAGGCTTCCGGGTTCCGGGAGCTGCCTGACGTAGCACTCGGCGGTGGGGTCTTCCTGACGGCGGGTGGCCGCTGCGGCGAGTGCGACGTGGTGCAGGTTTCCGGGGTTCGGGAGCTGCCTGACGTGGCACTCGGCGCTCACGCCGCGAGGATCGCGCGGGTCTCCGCGCACGTGGCGGGTCGGCGGCCGGCCGCCGACAGCACCTCGAGGACCTCGTCGAGCAGCTCGACGTTGGTCGGCTGCCGGGGCCCGGCGTAGTCCTCCAGGCCCACCCGGACGTGCCCGCCGCGCTCCAGGGCGAGCGCGGCCAGCCCGGACCCGACGACGTCGCCGCCGAGCACGGCGACCGACCACGGCAGGCCCGAGCCCTCGAGCAGCTCGCAGTAGGCGTCCAGCGCCCGCTCCGTGGGCGGCAGCCCGAACTGCAGGTCGCCCCCGAAGTACAGCTTCACCATCGCGCCCGCGGGCACCCGGCCGTGCCGGTGCAACGTCAGCGTCGTCCGCAGGAAGCCCGGCTCGAAGATCGAGATCGACGGCCGCGCGCCCAGCTCGCCGGTGCGCCGGAACATGTACTCGGTGTCGGCGATGCTGTTCTGGTAGGCCTCCGCGGCCGCGGCGGGCGCGCACTCCCCGCTCCCGAGCAGGCCGACGTTGACCGACCCGGGGTCCACCAGCGTCATCCCGCCCAGCCCCCGCCGGGCGAGCTCCTCGACGTGCGCCCACTTCCGCTCGACCGGGATGCCCCGGGCGCCCGCGCCCATCGTCGGGTAGAGCAGGGCGTCGGGGTGGGCGCCGACCACCGGTGTCCACGCCTCGACGTAGGGCCCGACGGCGTGCACGGCGTCGGCGGTGAACATCGGCTCGTCGTTGTGGTTGTGCACGATCGCGGCTCCGCGGTCCAGGCAGGCGAGCATGTCGTCGGCGATCTCCGGCGGGGTCCGGGGCACGTGCGGGTTCGCCTCGCGGGTGGTGGTCCCGTTGACGGCGACCTCGACGATGACGGCGTCGCTGCTCATGGCCGCGAGCATGCCGCACCGCGCCGACCAGGAACGACGAAACGCGTTATCCGGTCATGATCACCCGATCGGCGGAGAAGGTGTCGAGAATCGTGCCCGCCTCGGGAGGGCCTCGTTTCACTACACGTATCCGGACGATGTCGGACAGTGACCGTCCGGAGGCTCCCCCCAGAGAGGAACACCCCCATCATGTCGATGATGCGCAAGGCCGTCCTGGCGTCGGCCCTCATCTCCTCCGGCCTGGTCTCGACGGCCGGCCTGGCGATGGCCCACGAGACCGACGGGACCGTCCAGAAGGGCGTCGTCAACTCCTCGGACTTCGCGCCGAACACCCCGGTCAACGTCTGCAACAACGACGTCCCGGTCAACGCCCTCGGCGTCCAGGTCCCGGTCCAGGACAACGCGGTCAGCGTCCCGCTGCAGTCCGAGGCGAAGCACGGCAACAGCGCGGGCATCAGCAAGTCCTGCTCGGCGCCGATCCACGCGATCAACTAGACGCCCCGGGGCGTCGACGGGCCCGGTGCCGCGTCCCCTGTGGGGGCGGTGCCGGGCCCGACGTGTCCCAGGTGCCCGGCACCTTCACACGTGGGGCGCGCGGGCGGCCGTAGGCTCCCGGACCGTGTTCCGACCGGCCGACCCGCCCCGCGCCCGGCGCCGCCGCGGCCCGGGCCTGCGCGTGCGGCTGACCCTGCTCGCGACCGGCCTGGTCGCCGCCGTCTCCGCGCTGCTGCTGTGGCTGGGGTGGATGCTCGTGGGGGAGGTCGCCGCGACGCTGCCGACCCTGCCCGCGGAGACGCCGGTGCTGGTCGACGACGTCCCGGTGCCGGCGGGGGAGGTCGCGGCGGCGATCGGGCACACCGCCCGCACCGAGGTGCTGCAGGTCGGCTCGGTGGCCTTCGCCCTGGTGGTCGCGGCCGCGGCCCTGGTGTCGTGGGTGCTCACGGGGCACGTGCTGCGCCCGGTGCACGACGTGACGGCCACCGCGCGGCGGCTCTCGGCGGAGTCCCTGGACGCCCGGATCGACCTGGAGGGCCCGCGCGACGAGGTCGCCGAGCTCGCGGACACCTTCGACGAGATGCTGGACCGGCTGCAGGCCGCCTTCGACGCGCAGCGCCGCTTCGTCGCGAACGCCAGCCACGAGCTGCGGACGCCGCTCGCGGTCCTGCGCACCGAGATCGACGTGACGCTCGCCGACCCGGACGCCGACGTCGACGAGCTGCGCCGGATGGCCGCGGTCCTGCGTGACGCCACGCGCCGGGCGGAGGGCCTCGTCGACGGCCTCCTGCTGCTCGCCCGCACCGAGGCGGCGCCGCGCCGGGCGGACGACGGGGACGAACCCGTCGACCTCGACCTCGCCGCCCGGGGCGCGCTGGACGCCGTCCGCGCCGAGGTCGAGGCGCGGCGGCTGCGGGTGGAGGTCACGAGCGCGGAGCCGACGGCGGACGACGAGGGCCCCGTCCCCGGGGCGGTGGTGGTCGGGGACGCGGCGCTGCTGGAGCGGGTCGTCGGGAACCTCGTCGAGAACGCGGTGCGGCACAACGTCGACGACGGCTGGATCACGGTGCGCAGCGGCCCGGCGGACGACCCGGCGCGGGTGGAGCTGGTGGTGGCGTCGTCCGGCCCGGTGCTCGACCCGGCGCGGGTGCCCGACCTGTTCGAGCCGTTCCGCCGGGGCGCGGACCGGGTCGGGACCGGGTCCGGCCTCGGGCTGTCGATCGTCCGCGCGGTGGTACGGGCCCACGGCGGGACGGTGGCGGCCGAGCCGGTGGAGGGCGGCGGGCTGACGGTGCGGGTCCTGCTGCCCGGTCAGGTCTCCGGGTCGCTGAACACCGGGGTCACCGTCCCGACCTGAGCGGTCTCGCCGGACCCGCGCCGGCGGCGCCGCCGCGGGGAGCGGCGGGGAGTCTCGCCCTCGCCCGACGACGGGGCGGTGGGCGCGGGCGCACTCTCGTCGGCCGGCGGCGCCGTCTCGGCGAGCGCGGCCACCAGGCCCTCGAGGGCGAGCTCGCGCTGCCAGGGCCGGGCACCACCCGCCGTCAGGAACTCCTCGACCCCGGCCGCGTCGGCCGGGACCGGAGGGGTCCAGCAGAGGCGACGGACGAGGTCGGGCTGGAGCAGGTTCTCCACCGGCGTGTCCCACTGCTCGGACAGGTCCGCCAGGTGGGCGCGGGCCGCGGTCAGGCGCGCGGCGGCGTCGGGGTCCTTGTCGGCCCAGCGGTTGACCGGCGGTGGCCCGTCGCCGGCGGCGGCGGAGGACGGCAGCTCCTCGGCCGGGAGCCCGCGGCCGGTGCGCACGGCGCGCCACCAGCGGTCCGCCAACCGGCGCTGGCGGTTGCCCTTGAACACCGGCATCTCGGTGAGGGCCTCGCGCGACGCGGGTTCGCGCAGCGCGGCGTCGACGATCGCGGCGTCGGGCAGCAGGCGGCCCGGCGCGACGTCGCGGGACTCGGCGAGCTGGTCGCGGGACTCCCACAGCGCGCGCACGACGGCGAGCTGCCGGGGGCGGCGCACCTTGTGGGTCCCGGAGGTCCGGCGCCACGGTTCCGCCCGTCGTGGCGGCGGGCCGGCGAGCCGCACGGCCTCGAACTCCTGTCGGCCCCACTCGGCCTTGCCCTGGCGTTCGAGGTCGGCCGCGAGCAGGTCGCGCATCGCGACGAGGAGCTCGACGTCGAGCGCGGCGTAGACCAGCCAGTCGTCGGGCAGCGGCCGGGTCGACCAGTCCGCGGCGCCGTAGCCCTTGCGCAGGCGGACGCCGAGGAGGCGCTCCGCGAGGGGGCCGAGCCCGACGCGGGGGTAGCCCGCGAGCCGGCCGGCGAGTTCGGTGTCGAAGAGGACGTCGGGACGCATGCCGACCTCGGCGAGGCACGGCAGGTCCTGCGACGCGGCGTGGAGCACCCACTCGACGCCGCGCAGGGCGTCGCCGAGCACGGAGAGGTCGCCGTCGAGGGCGATCGGGTCCACGAGGGCCGACCCGGCACCCTCCCGGCGGAGCTGCACCAGGTAGGCCCGGGCCGAGTAACGGAACCCCGACGCCCGCTCGGCGTCCACCGCGACCGGACCGCTGCCCGCGGCCAGGTCGTCGGCGAGCGCCGTCAGGCGGTCCCGGTCGGTGATGATCTCGGGAACGCCGTCGGCGGGGGCGAGGAGCTCGGTGATCTCCTCACCGGACTCCTCGCCCCCGTCGGCGGACGTCGGGTCCTCGGCGGTGCTCAGCGGATGACGCCGGCCCGCATGGCCAGCGCGACCATCTGGGCGCGGTCGCCCGTACCGAGCTTGCGGCCGATGCGCGAGAGGTGGCTCTTGACCGTGAGGGCCGAGAGGCTCAACGCGTCACCGATCTCCTTGTTCGACCGGCCGTCGGCCACCAGCTGGAGGACCTCCACCTCGCGGGCCGACAGCTCCCGCGGCGTGTTGTCCGTCGCCGGCACCCGGGTGCCCGCCGCGAGCAGCGGGGCGACCGAGGGGTCGGCGTAGAGGCCGCCCTCGAGCACGCGCCGCACCCCGTCGGTGACGATGCCCGGCGAGGCGGACTTGAGCAGGTACGCCTGCGCCCCGGCCTGGAACGCCGCCCGCACCGCGGACGGGTCGTCCGAGGCGGCGAGGACCACCACGCGGTTCCAGCCCTGCGCCCGCAGCTCCGCGATCAGGTCCAGCCCGGAACCGTCCGGGAGGCCGAGATCGAGGATCGCGAGGTCGCAGGGACCGGAGGCGAGTGCCCGGGTCCGTGCCTCGGAGATCGAGGCCGCCTCGTGGACGGTGCCGGCGCCCATCGAGGACAGCCGCTGCGCGATCGCCTCGCGCAACAGCGGGTGGTCGTCGACCACCAGCACCGAGAACATCTCTTCCCGCGGATGCGGGACCATGGCCGGTGGCAGCAGGCCACTCGCGACGCCGCGCAGTGCCATGCCTGGGCCCACGGTAGCCACGTCAACTACCTCCCTGAAGTCGGTCTTGCCCCCCGACGGACACACCCGGAACCCCGGTCGCCGACCGCGCCGCCGAACGGCCGAGGAAGTGCGTCGCGAGAGAACATATCCCCCCTGGCGAGTTAACGAGAGCATTAGGGCCAACTTCGCTCGGTGGAGTTTCGCCCGTTACGGCTCCGTGGTCACTCCTTGGTGTCAGTCTCGTACTCTCCGTGTGCTCCTCGTGACACTCTGTGTAGTCGATATGACTCTCTGTGTCTGAAGACTCCGATCACAGCAGAGGCGCTGCGCTCATCGGTCCAATCTCATCCGAGTAACGGACGCAACACCGCAACCGCGTTCGGAGTCCGTCCCGTGACCCGCTCGCGGCCCCTCGTTCACCCGGCCTGCGCAGCGAGCGAGCGGCGGACGCCGTCCGAGGCGACCTGCAGAAATGCGAAAATCGGCACCAGTGGTACCGGGAAAGTGCTGAGAGTTCGCTGAATGGTGAACTTCGAGCGGTCCCGAGTTGAGACGCGAGAAGCGTCGTCGTCTCGAACGCACACGGACCCGGCGGATGCACGTGCCGATGCGGGCCGGCCTCAGCCCAGGCGGCGCGCGCCCAGGCTCGCGACGCCGACCGGCGGCAGGCCCGCCGCGGTCGCCAGGACGGTCGTGAACGCCGCGCCGTGCTCGCCGAGGTCGACCGCCGCCGGGTCGTCCCCGTCGGGCACCGGCGTCCATGACGCCCGCAGCTCGAGGTCGCACACGTGCGCCGGCCCGGAGATGTCGCCGAAGCGCACCGAGGAGGTCTGGGTGACCGTCCCTCCGACCGCCGTCGCCGCGCACCCGCTCTCCTCCAGCGCGCCGGTCAGCCACGACCAGGCCACCTCGGGCAGCATCGGGTCGTTCGCGTGCTCGGGGTCGAGCTCGGCGCGCACGAAGGTGACCAGGCGCAGCGTGCCGTCCCAGGCCTCCTGGCCCTCCGGGTCGTGCAGCAGCACGAGCCGCCCGGTGACCAGCACCTCCGGCTCGGGGTCCGCGCCGGGGGAGACGACCTCCGCGCTCCACGCCGCCGACCACGGCGCCAGCCGCTGCGGCGGGCGCATGTCGCGCAGCTCGATCTCGGGGCGGGGGCGCAGGGCGGCCAGCGACTCCACGGCCCGGCGGAACGTCTCGGGGGCGGTCGCGGGTGCACTCACCCGCCGGAGCGTAGGTGGCTCCCGCCACGCGCGGGAGCCCGACGCGCCGGGCGCGGCGCCACGCCGATCGGACGGGCTGGCAGACTGGGAGGACCATGAGTGCGCCCGCGACGACCCCGAGCAGCCACCGTCGTGCCCTGCCCGGATCCGCGTTCCTGACGGCGGTCCGGGGCGGGACGCCGATGCACCTCCCGGTGTGGTTCATGCGGCAGGCCGGGCGCTCGCTGCCGGAGTACCGGCGGGCGCGCCAGGGCACCGCGATGCTCGAGTCCTGCCTGACGCCGGACCTCGCGTGCGAGATCACGCTGCAGCCGGTCCGCCGCTACGGGGTGGACGCCGCGATCCTGTTCTCCGACATCGTCGTGCCGCTCAAGGTCGCCGGGGTCGGGGTGGACATCGTCGCCGGGACCGGGCCGGTGATCGAGTCGCCGGTGCGCACCGCGGCCGACGTCGCCGACCTCCCGCACCTCGACCCCGCGCAGGCCGAGCCGGTCGCGCAGGCGGTGCGGCTGCTGACCGCGGAACTGGGCGACACCCCGCTGATCGGCTTCGCGGGCGCCCCGTTCACGCTCGCCTCCTACCTGGTCGAGGGCGGACCGAGCCGCAACCACGAGCGGACCAAGGCGCTCATGCACGCCGAGCCCGCCACGTGGCACGCGCTGCTGGACCACCTGGCCGAGCTGACCCTCGGGTTCCTGCAGGTCCAGGTCGGGGCCGGGGTCGACGCGGTGCAGCTCTTCGACTCGTGGGCGGGCGCCCTCTCCGAGCGCGACTACCGCGAGTTCGTGCTGCCGCACTCGACGAAGGTCCTCGCGGGCCTCGCCGACGCCGGCCTGCCCCGCATCCACTTCGGGGTGGGCACCGGGGAGCTGCTGGGCGCGATGGGCGAGGCCGGCGCGGACGTCGTCGGGGTGGACTGGCGGGTCCCGCTCGACGCCGCCACCCGCCGCGCCCCAGGCACGGTCCTGCAGGGCAACCTCGACCCGGCCGTGCTGTTCGCGGGGCCCGACGTCGTCGACGCCGAGGTCCGCCGGATCGTCGCCGAGGGCCACGCGGCCCCGGCCCACGTGTTCAACCTCGGCCACGGGGTGCTGCCCGAGACCGACCCGGACGCCCTGCACCGGGTCGTCGAGCTGGTGCACTCCCTGCCCGTTCGCGCGTGACGGGGGCCCCCGGGCCCCGCGTGGTGGTCGTCGGCGGCGGTGTCAGCGGTCTGGCCGCGGCGCACCGGCTGCGGACGACGCTGGGGGAGCACGCCGGGATCACGGTGCTCGAGTCGGCGCGGGTGCTGGGCGGCAAGCTCGCGGCCGTCGAGCTCGGCGGGCTGCGCGTCGACGTCGGGGCGGAGGCGTTCCTGGCCCGCCGCCCCGAGGCCTCGGCGCGGCTGGTGGAGCTGGGGCTCGCCGACGACGTCGTGCATCCCTCGGCCGCGTCCTCGGGCATCCGCGCAGGCGGCGCCACCCACGCCATGCCCCCACGCACCGTCATGGGCGTCCCGGCCGACCCACCCGCCGTCGGGACCCTGCTCTCGGAGGCCGGACGGGCCACGCTGGCGGCCGAGGCCGACCGGGGACCCGTCGCCTGGGACGGCGACGACACCGTCGGCGCCCTGGTGCGCGGCCGGTTCGGTGACGAGGTGGCCGACCGGCTCGTCGACCCCCTGCTCGGCGGGGTCTACTCCGGCCGGGCCGACGCCCTCGGGGTCCGCGCGACCGTCCCCGCCCTGGCCGCGGCCCTCGACCGCGACCCGTCCTCGCTCACCGCCGCCGCACGGGCGGCACTGCCGGCCGCGCCGCCCGACGGGGCGGCACCCGCACCGGTCTTCGGGACCCTGCGCACCGCCCTCGCCGACCTGCCGCCCGCGCTCGCCGTCGCGGCCCGGGCCGAGGTGCGACTCGCGCGCACCGTGACCGCGATCGAGCCCCGGGCGGACGGCTGGCGGGTCGTCGCGTCGGGGCCGCAGGGCAGTGAGGTCCTCGACGCCGACGCGGTGGTGCTCGCGGTGCCGCCGCCGGGCCTGCGGCGCCTGCTCGCGGACGTCGCCCCGGCGGCCGCGCGGGCCGCGGCCGGCATCGAGCTGGCGTCCTCGGCCGTCGTCGCGCTGGCGCTGCCGGCGGGCACCGATCTCGGGACGCGCTCCGGGGTGCTGATCGGCTCGGGGGAGCGGCGCCCGGACGGGGAGCCGTGGACGATCAAGGCCGTCACGGTGTCGTCGGTGAAGTGGCCGCACCTCGCCGGCGACGAGGCCGTGGTGCTGCGGGCCTCGATCGGGCGGTACGGCGAGCCCGGCACCCTGCAGCGCGACGACGACGAGCTGGTCGCGGCCGCGCGGTCCGACGTCGCCGCCCTGCTCGGGATCGACGCGGAGCCGCTGGAGAGCGTCGTCGCCCGTTGGGGCGGCGGGCTGCCGCAGTACGGCGTCGGCCATGGCGAGCGGGTCGCGACGATCGAGTCGTCGCTGCCCGACGGGCTCGCTGTCGCGGGGGCCGCCCTGCACGGCGTCGGGGTCCCGGCCTGCCTGGCCACCGGCGACGCCGCCGCCGAGCGGGTCGCCGCGCACCTGGCCCGTGGCACGATGGACCCGTGGCGCGGCTGAACTACGACGAGCTGAACTCGACGATCCGGTACGCGATGTGGTCGGTGTTCCGCACCGACCAGGCGAAGCTCCCCGACGACCGGCGGACCGCCGCCGAGGAGTTCGCCGCCGCCGTCGACGAGCAGGAGTCCAAGGGCGTCGTCGTGCGCGGCGTGTACGACCTCGCGGGCATGCGGGCGGACGCCGACTGGATGGTCTGGACCCACGCCCCCGACGTCGAGTCGCTGCAGGCGGCCTACACCGCGCTGCGCCGCACGGCGCTGGGCCGGGCCTCGGAGCCGGTGTGGTCGAACACCGCGCTGCACCGGCCGGCGGAGTTCAACAAGAGCCACGTCCCGGCCTTCATCGCGGGGGAGGAGCCGAAGGGCTACCTCTGCCTCTACCCGTTCGTGCGGTCGCTGGACTGGTACCTGCTGCCCGACGAGGAGAGGCGGGGCATGCTCGCCGACCACGGCAAGGCCGCCCGCGGCTACGCCGACGTCCGGGCCAACACGGTGCCGTCGTTCGCGCTGGGCGACTACGAGTGGATCCTCGCCTTCGAGTCCGACCAGCTCGACCGGATCGTCGACCTGATGCGCGACCTGCGGGCCACCGAGGCCCGCAGGCACGTGCGCGAGGAGACGCCGTTCTTCACCGGTCCGCGGGTCGAGCCGGGAGCGCTGCTCGCCCTGTCGTGACCGGTGGGGCCAGGATGGCGCGGTGACCGACCCCGTCGCCGCCGACCTGTCCGCCCTCGGGACCCGGGACGAGGACGCCCGCACGGGCTTCATCGTCGACACCCTCACCGACGCCTTCGCCGATCTCATGGCCGCGAGCCCGGCCGGCTTCCGGTCGAAGTTCCGCAAGATGGCCGCGGACCCGTTCGCGTTCTACCGTGGCAGCGCGTGCCTGTTCTACGCCGACGTCGTGCGGCTGCCCGACCCGTGGGCCGACGAGCGGACCTCCCGGGTGTGGATCCAGGGCGACCTGCACGCGGAGAACTTCGGCACGTACATGGACGGCGACGGCGCGCTGGTCTTCGCGCTGAACGACTTCGACGAGGCCTACCTGGGGGCGTTCACCTGGGACCTGCGCCGGCTGGTGGCCAGCGTGGCGCTGCTCGGCTGGTCCAAGGCGTTCTCCGACGAGACCGTGTCCGAGCTGGTCACGACCTACCTGCGCGCCTACCTGGCCGCGCTGCGCTCGTTCCACGGCACCGCGGGCGAGCTCACGCACGCCCTGCGGCGCTCCGGGACCGACGGCGCGGTGCGCGCGGCCCTGCAGCGGTCCCGGGAGTCCAGCCGCGAGGCGCTGCTGGCCTCGCTCACCGAGATCGAGGGCGACGACCGGGTGTTCCGGGCCGGCCCGGGGGTGCGGCGGCTCGACGACGGCGAGCGGGCGGAGGTCGTGGAGGCGTTCCGGCGCTACCTGGACACGATCCCGGCCGACAAGCGTCTCTCCGACGTCGTCTACGAGGTGGTCGACGTCGTCGGGCGCAGCGGCTTCGGGATCGGCAGCGCGGGCCTGCCCGCGTACAACGTCCTGGTCGAGGGGTTCAACGAGGCCCTCGACAACGACGTCGTCATCAGCATGAAGCAGGCCGTCGTCGCGGCCCCGAGCCGCGTGGTCACCGACGAGCGCGTCGCCTCGGCGTTCGTCCACCACGGCCAGCGCACCGCGCTGTCCCAGCGGGCCCTGCAGGCGCACGCCGACCGGCTGCTGGGCTGGACCGAGGTGCGCGGGGCCGGGTACGTGGTGCGCGAGCTCTCGCCCTACGAGGCCGACCTGGACTGGGCGGACGTCACCGAGCCGGCCGACGTGGCGAACGTGCTGGGATACCTCGGGCACGCCACCGCGCGGGCGCACTGCGTGGCCGACCGCGACGCGGAGGACGCCGACCTCGTGGGGTTCCAGGTCGAGGACGCCGTGCTCGAGGTCGTGGCGGGCCGCGAGGACGAGTTCGTCGCCGACCTGGTCGGCTTCGCCCACGCCTACGCCCGGGTCGTGCGCGACGACCACCGGCGGTTCGTCGAGGCGTTCCGCTCCGACCGCATCCCCGGGGTCAGCGGGACCGCCTGACGATCACGGCGTGGTGAGCGCCCGACACTCCGCCACCCCGGCGGCCTCGTCGGTCAGCGGGGTCGGGACCGCGAGGTCGCGCAGGGCGTCCGGGCCGGGGACGACGAGGACCGCGCGGGCGCGCTGGAGACCGTAGAACAGGGTGTCCGTGGCGTTGGCGGGGACGGCTTCCAACGACTCGCGGGCCTCCCGGATCGCGCCGAGCCGCTGGTTGAGCCCGTCGAGCACGGCGTCGGTCGAGGCGCCGCCGCCCTCGAGCGGGGCGGGGCCGGCGGCGTTCACCCCTCGGATCGCGGTGGTGACGCCGCGGATCCGGTCGTCGAGGTAGGCGACGACGCGGTCCCGGGTCCCGGCGACGTCCGCGGTGTTCGTCGGCGGGATCGGCGTCGCGGAGCGGACCGCCGGGGCCAGCGCCGCGCAGACCTGGGCGAGCCAGGTCTGCGGGCTCGGCGGCCGGACCGTGTTCTCCGGCGCGAACGGCCGGGACGGCGGTGCCGGCTGCGCCGGTTGCGCGCTGTCGCTGCACCCGGCCAGGACGGCCAGCACGACCAGGACGGGGGCCACCAGCGACGACGATGATCGGCTCACGCCGCCCGGGTACCCCGGGGAGTGCTCAGGCCTTCGGCTCGAGCCGCAGCGACACCGAGTTCATGCAGTAGCGCTGGTCGGTGGGCGTGCCGTACCCCTCGCCCTCGAAGACGTGCCCCAGGTGGGAGTGGCAGGTCCCGCACAGCACCTCGACGCGGCGCATCCCCATCGACGAGTCCTCGCGCAGGATCACGTTGTCGTCGCCCGAGGGGGCGTAGAACGACGGCCACCCGCAGTGGCTCGCGAACTTCGTCTCCGAGCGGAAGAGCTCGGCGTCGCACGCGCGGCAGTGGTAGACGCCCTCGGTGAACGTCTCGTCGTACTCGCCGGTGAACGGCCGCTCGGTGCCGGCCTGGCGCAGGACCTGGTACTCCTCGGGCGAGAGCTGCTCCCGCCACTCGGCGTCGGACTTCTCGACCTTCGGCTTGCCGATCGCACTGCTCATGCGTCCAGGCTAATACGGCGCGCTACGCGAGGTAGGCGCTCAGCACGAACTCCAGCACCCCGTAGATGACCCAGCCCGCGCCGAGCAGCACGAGCACGACGAGCAGCCACGCGGCCCAGCGCTGCAGGCCGCCGCTGCGGTTCGCCGACTCCGCGAAGTCGCGCACGCCGTTCAGCTCGCCCTCGACGGTGAACATCGGCCGCACGCGCTCCATGCGGTCGAGGTGCTCGGCGAAGGCGCGCGCCTCCGGGTCGTCGGGGTCGAGGCCGACGAGGTCGTCGTGGAACCGGCGAGCCGGATCCGGACGAGCAGCCCAGGTCATGGGAGTCACGGTAACCTCCGCAGCCGTGGCGCGGTCGGCGGCGGTGGAGATCGAGGTGGGCGGGCGCGCGGTGCGCGTGTCGAACCCCGACAAGGTCTACTTCCCCGAGCCCGGGATCACCAAGGGCCAGGTCGTCGAGTACTACGCGGCGGTGGCCGACCCGCTGCTCGGGGTGCTGCGCGACCGCCCGACTCACCTCAAGCGCTTCGTCGACGGCGTGACCGGCGAGTTCTTCTACCAGAAGCGCCTGGCCAAGGGCGCCCCCGACTACGTCGAGACGGTGCAGGTGCGGTTCCCCTCGGGCCGCGCGGCGGACGTGCTGTGCCCCACCGAGCCGGCGGTGCTCGCCTGGGCCGCCAACCTGGGGACCTTCGACTTCCACCCGTGGCCGGTCCGCCGCCCCCAGGTCGACGCGCCCGACGAGCTGCGCATCGACCTCGACCCCCAGCCCGGGACCGACTTCGCCGACGCCGCCGTCGTCGCGGCGACGCTCCGCGAGGTGCTCACCGACGCCGGCCTCGTCGGGTGGCCGAAGACCTCCGGCGGGCGCGGCATCCACGTCATGGTGCCGATCCGCGCGGAGTGGGACTTCGTCGCGGTCCGCCGGTGCGTGATCGCGATCGGCCGCGAGGTGTGCCGGCGGCTGCCCGGGCAGGCCACCGTCGACTGGTGGAAGGAGGAGCGCGGCGAGCGCGTGTTCCTCGACTTCAACCAGGCGGCCCGCGACCGGACGATCGCCTCGGCGTGGTCGGTGCGCGGCACCCCGCGGGCGACCGTGTCCTTCCCCCTGACCTGGGCCGACCTCCCCGACGCCGAGCCGGACGACTTCACCGTCCGGACCGTGCCCGGCCTGTACGCCGAGCGCGGCGACGCCCACGCCGGCCTGCACGACGACCCGGCCGGGCTCGAGACGGCGCTGGAGTGGGTGGAGCGCGACCAGCGCGACCACGACCTCGGCGACATGCCCTACCCGCCGGAGTACCCGAAGATGCCCGGCGAGCCGAAGCGGGTGCAGCCGTCGAAAGCGCGCGCGGACACCACCGGCAAGCAGGTCTGAGACGTCCGCTTCGTCTGCTTTATCCTCACCTGCGGGGGTGAGGACATGGTGCGGATCGTGTTCGCCGGCGAGGAGGCCGCCGGGGCGCGGGCGATCGCCCGGGTCGTGGCGAGCGGGCACGAGCTCGTCGCGGCCCTCACCGACTCGCCACGGACCCGGGGCACCGTCGCCTCGCTCGCGGCCGAGGCCGGGGCGCCGGTCCTGCCCGCCCGGCGGGTCCGCGAGGCAGCCCTCGCGGACGAGCTCCGTGAGCTGGGCGTCGACGTCCTGCTCAACGTGCACTCGCTCGCGATCGTGCGCGCCGAGGTGCTCGGGGCCCCACGGATCGGCGCGTTCAACCTGCACCCGGGGCCGCTGCCGGAGTACGCCGGGCTGAACGTGCCGAGCTGGGCGGTGCTGCACCGCCGGGCACGGCACGCCGTGACGCTGCACCGGATGGAGCCGGGCATCGACACCGGCGACGTCGTCGCCCGCGCGGAGTTCGACCTCACCGAGCGGGACACGGGCCTGTCGGTGGCGACCCGCTGCGCCCGGGAGGGCGTGGAGCTCGTGGACGTGCTGCTCGACCAGCTCGGGCGGGACCCCGCCGCGGTGCCCCGGGAGCCGCAGGACCTGTCCGTGCGCCGGTACTTCGGGCGGGAGGTCCCGCACGACGGCTGGATCCCCTGGTCCTCCCCGACGGCGGAGGTGCTCGCCTTCGTCCGCGCCTTCGACTACCGGCCGTTCTCCTCGCCGTGGGGTCCGTCGCGGACGTGGGTGCCGGGCGCGGGCGAGGCCGCGGTGACCCGGCTCGCGGCCGCACCGGGGACCGGCGGGGAGCCGGGCGCGGTGCGGGTCGACGGCGAGCACGCGGACGTCGCGACGGCCGACGGGTGGGTCCGGGTCCTCGGCCTCGCCGTCGACGGCACCGCGACACCGCCCCACGAGGTGCTCACCGACGGGACGCGGCTGGGTTCCCCGGCGACCGCGTCGCGCTGACCCGGTCGCTACCCGCCGTCCAGGGCGGTCTGCAGGGCCTCCCCGGTCGGCAGCCCGTCCCGGGCGCCGGACGCGGCCGCCGCCAGCCCCGCCGCCACCACCGCGACGCCCAGGGCGTCCTCGAGGTCCTCCCCGCCCGCGAGCAGGACGGCGAGGGTGCCGAGCAGGGCGCTCTTGGCGCCCGCCGGGTCGACGACGCCCACCGGGTGCGCCGGGAGCCGCCGCACCCGTCCGTCGTCGGCGAGGAGCACCCCGTCCGCGCCCAGGGTCACGACGACGGGCGCCCCGCTCCACGAGTGCAACGTCGCGGCCGCCTCGGCGGGCGGACGCCCGGCCGCCTCGCTCCCCGCGCCCTGCCGGACGATCTCGGCGAGTTCGGCGGCGTCGGGGGTCAGCACCGCGCCGAGGTCGAGCAGCCCGAGGACGGTGGGGATGACGGGATCGGGGTCCAGGACGCAGTGCACGCGTCGGCCGGCCGCCGTGCCCACCGCGGCCGCGACCACCGCCGCGGACACGTCCGTGCCGACCAGGACCCCACCCAGGCCCGCGATCCCCTCGAGGGCGGCCCGGACGGGGTCGGCGTCGAGGTGGTCCGCCGTGGTCACGTGCGTGACGTCGACGCCCTCGGCGGCGAGCTCGCCGACGGCGTGGGGATCGGCGGCCGTCCCGACGAGCGCGACCCCGGCGCCGAGCCGGGCGGCCGCCACCGCGGCGTCGGCCGCGGAGCCGGGGACGGCGCCGACGACGCCGACGACGGGTGGGGCCTCGGGGTCGCTCACGGGTGCATCCTGCCCGCGCGGAACGTGACGTGCATCGCGTCGCACCGGCTCTTTCGCCCGGTCAGCGGCACGCGAGCGGCCGAACGGGGCCGACATCGGGGGAGGACCCGCCTAGGGTGCTCCGGGTGAAGGTGCTGCTGCTGGAGAACATCCACCCCACCGCCGCCGAGGCGTTCCGGCGTGCCGGGCTCGAGGTCGACGCGCGCCCCGGCTCGCTGTCCGGCCCGGACCTCGTGGAGGCCCTGGAGGGCGTGGCCCTGCTCGGCATCCGCTCCAACACCACCATCACCGCGGAGGTCCTGGACGCAGGCAAGGACCTGCTCGCGGTCGGGTGCTTCTGCATCGGCACGAACCAGGTCGACCTCGCCGCGGCCGCCGAGCGCGGGATCGCCGTCTTCAACGCCCCGTTCTCCAACACCCGCTCCGTGGTGGAGCTGGTCCTCGGCGAGATCATCGCGCTCGCCCGGCGGCTGACCGAGAAGACGCTGCGGATGCACGAGGGCATCTGGGACAAGTCCGCCAAGGGCAGCCACGAGATCCGCGGGCGGACGCTCGGGATCGTCGGCTACGGCAACATCGGCACGCAGCTGTCGAACATCGCCGAGGCCGTCGGCCTGCGCGTGATCTTCTTCGACACCGCCGACCGCCTCGCCCACGGCAACGCGCAGCGGATGGGGTCGCTGGACGAGCTGCTCGCCGAGGCCGACGTCGTCAGCCTGCACGTGGACGGTCGCCCGGGGAACGCCGGCCTGTTCGGCGCCGAGCAGTTCGCGCGGATGAAGCCGCGGGCGATCTTCATCAACGCCTCGCGCGGGATGGTCGTCGACTACGACTCGCTGCGTCAGAACATCGAGTCCGGGCACATCGCGGGCGCCGCGATCGACGTCTTCCCGGTCGAGCCCAAGGCCCAGGGCGACCCGTTCGACTCGCCCCTGCGCGGCCTCGACAACGTCATCCTGACCCCGCACGTCGGCGGCTCCACCGCCGAGGCGCAGGAGGAGATCGGGCACTTCGTGTCGACGAAGCTGCTCGGCTTCGTGGGCGGCGGCAGCACCGCGCTCTCGGTGAACCTGCCCGAGGTCATGCCCCCGAACCCGCCCGGCGCGTACCGCATGGGCTACCTGCACTCCAGCGAGCCGGGCGTGCTCGCGGGGCTGAACCGGCTGCTCGCCGACAGCGGCGCCAACGTCATCGGGCAGGCGCTGTCCACCCGGGGCGAGCAGGGCTACGTCGTCACCGACACGGACCGCCCGCTCGCCGAGCACGTGCTCACCGAGCTGAACCGGGCGCCGCAGACGCTGTGGCTGCGGTTCTGGGAGCCGCAGGCCTGAGTTACGACCGAGGGGCCTCGGGGCTCGCTGCCGTCGCCATCCGCTCGAGCATCGCGATGAGGGTCGCGGCGTCGTGCGGGCCCTCCAGCCGCGTCGGGGTCTGCCCGGTGACGCCCAGGAAGAAGGTGGGTGTCCCGGGCAGGTCGCTGGTGCGCGCGTCGATGTCGTCGTCGGCGACCCGGTTGGCGGTGTCCCCGTCGCGGAGGTCCTCCTCGAGCCGCTCGACGTCCAGGCCGAGCGCGGCGGCGTGGGCGTCCAGGCCGTCCCGGTCGAGGGCGTCGGCGTGCGCGAACAGGTGGTCGTGCGCCTCCCAGAAGCGTCCCTGTTCGGCGGCGGCCTCGGCGAACTCGGCGGCCTGCCGGGCGTCCGGGTGGTACTCGTCGAGCGGGAAGTGCCGGAAGACGTAGCGCAGCCGGTCGCCGAAGTGCTCCCGCACCTGACGCATGCTGCCGGTCGCCTTCCCGCAGAACGGGCACTCGAAGTCGGCGTACTCCACGATCGTCAGCGGGGCGTCCACCGGCCCGCGGACGTGGTCGCGGCGCGGGTCGACCGGTCGGAGCAGCTCCATCGAGGGTCCCTCGGGGGCGGGCGCGACCTTGAACACCACCGCACCGAGCAGCGCCGCGAGCACCGAGGCGACGAGCACGCCGATGCGCGCCTGGTCGGCCAGCGCCTCGTCGTCGGTCAGGGCGAGGTCGACGATGAACAGCGAGATCGTGAACCCGATGCCCGAGAGCGCCGCGCCGCCCGCGACCTGCGACATCGTCAGGCCGGGCGGGAGCTTCCGGCGCAGCAGCGCCGTCGAGCCGGTGATCCCCAGGAACTTCCCGACGACGAGGCCGAGAACGATCCCCCAGGTCAGCGGCGAGGTGGCCGCGGCCAGCAGGGTCTCGCCGGTCAGCGCGACGCCGGCGTTGGCCAGGGCGAACAGCGGCACGATGATGAACGCGGTGTAGGGCTGGTAGAGCCGCATCAGGCGCTCGTTGACGCTGACCGCGCGGTCCAGCCCGAGGCGGGCGGTGCGGGCGTACTCCGGGTTCGGCGACTGCCGGAACCGCTTCGTCAGCTCCGCCGCCCACTCCACCTCACGCCGCTTGGGCGGGTACACCGGCAGGAGCAGGGCGATCAGGACCCCGGCCAGCGTCGCGTGCACCCCGGACTCGTGCAGCGCCACCCAGGTGATCAGCGAGACCACCAGGTAACCCCCGCCGCGCCACACCCGCAGCCGCCGCAGCTGCCAGACGGCGGCGAGCCCGAGGATCGCGACCACGAGCGGGATCCAGTGGAGCTCGTCGGTGTAGACCAGGGCGATCACCGCGAGCGCCCCGACGTCGTCGGCCACCGCCAGCGTCAGCAGGAAGATGCGCAGCCGCTCCGCCTTGCCCGGCCCGATCACGGCGAGGGCGCCCAGCAGGAACGCCGTGTCCGTCGAGATGACCACGCCCCACGCCGAGGCCTCCGGGCCGGACGGGTTGAGCAGCAGGAACAGCACCGCGGGCAGCGCGAGCCCGGCGATCGCCGCCGTCAGCGGGACCATGGCCTGCGACCGGTCGCGCAGCTCGCCGATCGCGAGCTCCCGCTTGACCTCCAGCCCGATGACGAAGAAGAACAGCGCCATCAGGCCGTCGTTGACCCAGTGCTGCAGGTCGAGGTCGATCCCCGTCCCGCCGACCGTGAACGAGATGTGGGTGTGCCAGAACGCCTCGTACGTCCAGCCCCACGGCGAGTTCGCCCAGAGCAGCGCGAGCAGGGTCGCGATCAGCAGGAACACGGCGGCCAGCGACTCCGACGAGTCGCCCCGGCGGGCCTCGGCGATCCGGTCCAGGACGCCGCGCAGCCGTCCGGTGCTGCGCACGGTCGTATCGGTCATCGCGGATGATTCTTCCCGACGACGGGTCGTGCGCGGGAGTGATCTCGGCGGTCAGGTGAAGACCGACCAGCAGAGCTCGTTGCGGCGGTGCTGGTCGTCCAGCACGAGGTCGCGGACGGCGTCCGGGAGTTGCTCGCGCTGCCAGGCGCACTCCCGACGACCGGCCGCCTCGCCATCGGCCGCCCGGACCGCCTTGATCGCGTAGGCGGCGGCGCCGAGGTCGTGCGCGGCGACGTGGGCGACGGCCCCGGCCTGGCCGGCGGCGTAGGCGGCGAACCGCGGCGCGCCCCGCAGGTCCCGGGCGGCGCCCATCGCGTGCCCACCGGCGGCCCGTGCGGTCATCATGCGGACCTCGCCGCGCGTCCACGCCCGGGCGTGCTCGATCGCCTCGCGGGGTCGCGGGTCGTCCGGCCGCTCCGCCTCGAACAGCCCCAGGACGTGCTCCGCGCACGTCGCGGCCCACAGCGCGAGCCGGTGGTGGTCGGCGTCGGTCAGCGACCCGCCGCGCCGGATCGTCACGAGCCGCGGGTCGCGCTCCGCCGACAGGATCACGGTCGCCACGCTAGGGCCACGAGTGCCGTGTGTGGTGCACAGGAAACCTGTGCACCACACACGCCGGTCGCGGACCTAGCGTCCCGGAGGGCTCGTCCGCCCCGGGCCGCGAGATATCTCGTGAGCCCCTGTCGAAAGCCGTCCTCCTCGTCCGACGCACGGGCGAACACACCCCGAGGAGGACACCATGCAGATCGTCGTCACCGCCTTCACCAGCCTCGACGGCGTCGTCCAGGCGCCCGGCGGCCCCGACGAGGACCGCGACGGCGGCTTCGCCCACGGCGGCTGGTCGATGCGCTACTTCGACCCCGAGGTGATGGGGGCCGCCTGGAACGACGCGATCTCCTCCGCCGACGCGATGATGTTCGGGCGGCGGACCTGGGAGGTGTCCGGACCGGCCTGGTCGGCGCAGTCCGGCGACCCGTTCGCCGACCGGATCAACGCCATCCCCAAGTACGTCGTCAGCCGCACGCTCACCGACGCGAGCGCGTGGACCAATTCGACCGTCGTCGACGATCCGCGCGGCTACCCCGCGGGCGAGGGCCGCCTCCTCGTCATGGGCAGCCCGTCCGTGGTCCGCGAGCTGGTCGACGCCGACATCGTGGACGAGTACCGCCTCATGATCGAGCCGGTCGTCCTCGGCGGTGGGAAGTCGATCTTCCCGCGGAACGGGAACAGCCGCGGCCTGGAGCTGGTCGAGGCCACCACCGCGGCCACCGGCACGCTGGTCTGCACCTACCGCAGGGGCTGAAGGGCGGCGGCGTGCGCGGACACGTCGTTGAAGGCGAGCAGCCGGGGGGTGGTGCCGGAGGTGTCGATCCGGCACACCGCGGCGTCCTCGACCCACATCCGCCAGGCGACCTCGTCGCCGACCCCGAGGGCCCAGGCGACGGCGGCCTTGATGGGGGAGACGTGACTGACGACCACCACGTCGCCCGCCGCGGCATCGGCGGTCAGCTCGGCGCACGCGGCGCGGACCCGCTCACCCACGGCCGCGAGCGACTCGCCGCCCGCGGGCACGTGGGTGGGGTCCTCACGCCAGGCCCGCCAGCCCGCGGCGTCCAGCGTCGAGGCCGGGCACTCGTCGAGGGTGCCGTAGTCCATCTCGATCCACCGGTCGTCGACCTCGACCGGTACCCCGAACATCTCCGCGGTCTGCCGGGCGCGGGTCAGGGGGCTCGAGATCAGGCGCGCCGGGCGGGGGAGGGCCCGGGCGAGCACGGCCGCCTGCTCGATCCCCTCCGGGCACAACGGCGGGTCGGCGCGGCCCAGCAGCAGACCGCTGCGGTTGGCCTGCGTCTGGCCGTGGCGCACGAGGACGAGCATCCCGCTCACGCTACTGACGCCCGGGGTACCCGATCGGTGAAGCGCGGGGAGTTCGCCGGAGCGGCGGCGTCGCGCTGCGCCGGACGGGTCAGCGCCACTCGCCCGAGCAGGAGCACTCCGAGCCCGGGCAGGCACGAGACCAGGGCGAGGACGCCGTAGGTGACCGCGGCGGCGAGCCCGGTGGCCGCGCCCAGCCCGGCCGCCCCGAACGCCGCGGCCAGGACGGCCTCGCGCGGCCCCCACCCGCCGACGTTGAGCGGGAGCCCCATCGCCAGCAGCGCCAGGGCGAGCAGCGGGAGGAGCGTTCCCACCGGTGCGACCGGACCGGCCGCGACCGCCAGCAGCGCCAGGTGGCCCGCCGTCGCGAGCAGGGACCACCCGACGACGCCGGGGCCGGTGCCGCGGCGGAACAGCCCGTCCCGCAGGTCCGTGGCCAGGCTCCCGAACACGCCCCGCCGACGCAGGAGCGGCGCCACGCCGATCGCCACGGCCGCCACCACCGCGAGGACCGTGAGCACCGTGGCCGGGTCGACGAGCCCGTGCACCGGCCCCGGCAGCGCCACCAGCAGCACCGCGCACGTCGCGACCACGACGACCTGGCCCGCCACCCGTTCGATCACCACGGCCCGGACCCCGCGGCCCACGTCGGCGTTGCGCCGTCCGTGGTCGACCGCGCGGTGCACGTCGCCGAGCACCCCGGCCGGCAGCACCGAGTTGAGGAACTGGGCGCGGTAGCAGTCCGCCAGTGCCCGTCCGAACGCCAGCCGCAGCCCCACACCCCGCGCGACCAGGCACCATCGTGCGGCGCACGCCGCGGTCGTCACGAACCCGAGCGCGAGTGCCGCCAGCACCGACGGCCCGGACACGGCGCGCAGCCCGTCGACCACCGCGCCCGTGCCGAGATGGGCGGTCACCGCGACCACCAGGGCCGCACCCACCACCAGCTTGAGCACCTTCACCGCGGCAGCCCCAGCACGTCGGCGTGACCGACCTCGACGGTGAACGGCTCCGCGAGCCGGCCACGGAGGTAGTCGTCCGCGTCCAGGGCCGGGTCGTGCTCGGCCGCCGCGTCCAGCCACCCGCGCAGCCACTCCTCGGCCAGCGGCTCCCCGGCCGCGAGCCGCCACGGCGACGCCTCCCGGCGGACCGCGTACCCGGCCCGCTCCAGCGCGGCGACCGCGAGGTCCGGCGCGTCCGGGCCCGCGAGTCCGTCCCGGCGCTGGTGCGCGTCGAAGGCGGCGGCGATACGGGCGTCCCGCACGTCGACCGGGTCGAGCACCACCCGCCCGGCCACCGTCAGCGTCCACAGCACGGCCGCGCCCGCGGCGGCGCACGCCTCGGCGAGCCGGGCGATCCCCTCCGCGGTCAGCAGGTCGAGCAGCGCCGAGCAGACGACCACGTCGGTCCCGGCGAGGTCGGCCTCCAGCACGTCCCCGACGACGGGGGTGGCCGGCGCGGGCAGTGCGGCGGCCGCCCGCCGGGCGAGGTCGGCGTCCCGGTCGTGGACGAACCACTGCTGCGGGGCGTGCAGGCGCGGCGCGAGCCAGCGGCCCATCGACCCGGTCCCGCAGCCGAGGTCGCGGACCACGACGGTGTCCCGCCCGCCGAGCCGGCGGTCGAGGTCCGCCGCGAGGGCCGTCGAGCGCGCCGCGTGGTCCGCGGGCTCCCGCAGCGCCAGCCAGTCCGGGGTGCAGACGGGGGAGCCGGGGTCGCTCAGGCGAGCGCGCGGCGCAGCCGGTGCACGGTCGTGATCCACGAGGGCAGCGTGCCTCGCCGCGCCCACGCTGAGATCCTCCACCCGGACCGCCGCACCGGGTCCGCCAGCCAGTGGCGCAGGGCTGCGGCGAGCGCACCAACGTTCTCAGCAGGCACTAAGGCCGTGGGCCCGGCCTCGCGGACTCCCCCGACGTCGGCGGCCAGGACGGGGATGCCCCGGGCGAGCGCCTCCGGAACCACCATCCCGAACGTCTCCGTGCGCGACGGCACGACGAGCAGGTCGGTCGCGGCCCACACCGGGCGCAGCCGGTCGCCGACGAGCGGCCCGGTCACCGTGACCCGGTCGGCGAGGCCGTGCGCGATCACCCGGGCCCGCAGCGACGCCACGAAGCCGGGGTCACGCGTCAGCGGCCCGACGAGCGAGCACGTCCAGTCCTGCGCGCGCAGGCCGGCGAGCGCGTCCACCAGCAGGTCCTGGCCCTTGGTCGGGGTGAGCGCGCCCAGGCAGAGCAGGCGCGGCCGCACCCCGGCGACCGCGGACCCGGGGGCGGGCGGCGCGGGGTCCACCCCGGGCGGGGCGACGACCACACGGGCCGGGTCGACGCCGTGCACGGCCACCACGCGGTCCGCGGTCCACCGGCTCGTGGTCGCCACCGCCGCCGCGTGTCCGAGCGCCGCCGTCTCCAGCTCCCGCAGCTCGTGGGCGCGCCCCGCCGACAACCCGCGCTCGTCGGCCAGCGGCAGGTGCACGAGCGGGACGAGCCGCAGGCGCGCGGCGTGCGCCGCCAGCACCGCCGGGAACCGACCGCCGACCAGCCCGTCCACCAGCACCGACCCGCCGTCGGGAACGCCGCGGAGCACGTCGGCGAGCGCGCGGGCGTCCTCGACGGGCACCCGGAGCTCGTCCCACCCGGAGACCTGGAGGACCCGGCGGTCGTAGACGTTGCCGCCGCTCGGGACGCCGTCGATGTCGTCGGGGACGACGACGGCGATCACACCGGCCGCTCGTAGCCCGCCCGCGCGACGTGCGACTCGTGGAGCTCCACCGCGATCGTCGCGATCGCACGGGCCCCCTCGCCGAGGGCGCCCGTGTGGATCGCGGTGGCGAGGCGGTCCGCGATCACACGGGCCAGGAACTCCGTCGTCGTGTTCTCGCCGGCGAACTCGGCCACCTCGTCGAGGTTGCGGTAGCGCAGGTCCTCGAGGGCGGTGCCGAGAGCGGCCGTGGCCAGCCCGATGTCGACGACGATGTTGTCCGCGTCCAGTTCCGGGCGCCGGAAGGTGGCGTCGACGACGAAGGTCGCTCCGTGCAGCGCCTGCGCCGGGCCGAACACCGCGCCGTGGAAGCTGTGGGCGACCATCACGTGGTCGCGGACGGTCACCGAGAACATCAGCTGCCTCCAGGGGCGAGCGGAGCGACGGGGGATGGACCGTAGTCGACGCGGACCGCGAGCCCGGGTGCCCCGGCCGCGAGTCGCGCCATCGTCTCCGGCAGTGCCTCGAAGGGCACGGCGTCGGTGATCAGCGCCTCGAACCGGTCGTCGGCGAGCAGGCGCAGCGCGAGCGCGATCCGGTCGGCGTAGGTCCGGCGGGCCCGGCGGGCGCCGGAGACCATCCCGACCTGGCTGGAGCGCACCGCCAGGCGCCCCGCGTGGAATCCCGCCCCGAGCGGGACGGACACCTCGCGGTCGCCGTACCAGGACATCTCGATCACCTCCCCCTCGACGCCGAGCAGCTCGAGCGAGCGGGCGAGGCCGGCCGCGGTCCCGCTGGTGTGGAACACCAGGTCGCAGTCGCCGAGCGCCTCGTCCGGCGTCGCGAACCCCACGCCCAGGGCGACCGCCGTGTCCGCCCGCGAGGCCTCCACGTCCACCAGCTGCACCCGCACCCCCGCGATCGACGCCAGGAGCGCGGCGACCGAGCACCCGACCATCCCCGCCCCGACGACGGCGATCCGGTCGCCCACGCGCGGGCCGGCGTCCCAGCACGCGTTGACCGCGGTCTCGACCGTGCCCGCGAGCACGGCCCGCGCCGGGGGGACGTCGTCGGGCACCACCGACACCGCGGACGCCGGCACGACGAAGCGGGTCTGGTGCGGGTGCAGGCAGAACACGTCGCGGCCCACCAGCGGCTCCGGGCCGGACTCCACGGTGCCCACCGCGAGGTAGCCGTACGTGACCGGCCCGGGGAACTCGCCGACCTGGAACGGCGCCCGCATCCGCTGGGCCTCGCCGGCCGGGACACCACCCCGGTACACCAGCAGCTCGGTGCCGCGGCTGATCGCCGAGTGCCGGGCGGCCACGACGACGTCGTCCGGCCCCGGCGTCGGGAGCTCGACGTCGACGACCGCGGCTTCGCCAGGACGGAGTACTCGGAAGCAGCGGGCGGAGTACAGAGTTCCTCCATCACGATCGGGTCACGGCCTCGGGGAGGATGGTGCTCCATGGCCGCAGGAGAACCGACCCTGCCAGAGCGCGGGAGCACCCTGCTGGCGCCGCCGATCGCGGTCCAGCTCACGACGGCGGGTCTGCTCGGCGCGGGCCTCCTCGCGGTCCTGCACACGAGCGCCGGACTGGCCGGGGTGGGCCTGCTCGGCGGACTGCTCGTGCTGGTCCTCCCAGGTGCGCTGCTGGCGAGGACCGGAGAGCGGTCCCTCGGCCCCGCGGGCAGCGTGACGCTGCTGCGGCTGGTCCTGATCGCCGGGATCGCCGGGCTGGTGGTGCAGCAGCTGTCCGGGCGTCCGGCGCCGACCGCGGTGCTGGTCGGGCTCACGGTCGTCGCCCTCGCGCTGGACGCGGTCGACGGGTGGGTCGCGCGGCGCACCGGCACGTGCTCGGAGCTCGGCGCGCGGTTCGACATGGAGGCGGACGCGTTCCTGCTGCTCCTGCTCGCCGTGGACGTCGCGGCCGACCTGGGCCCGTGGGTGCTGCTCGTGGGCGGGATGCGCTACCTGTTCGTCGCCGCCGGCTGGGTGTGGCCGTGGCTGACCGCGCCGCTGCCCCCGCGGTACTCGGCCAAGGTGGTCGCGGCGCTGCAGGGGATCGCGCTGGTCGCGGCGAGCACCCGGCTGCTGCCCGGGTGGGCGGCGGCCGCGCTGGTCGGGGCGGCGCTCCTGGCGCTGGTGTGGTCGTTCGGGGTGTCGGTCGAGTGGCTGGCGCGGGCTCCGCGCGAGCCCCGCACCGCACCCGCCGTCGGGACGGACCTCTCGTGGTGGCGCGGGCTGGCGACGGGCCTGGCCGCGCTCGTGCTCGCCGTCCTCCTGGTCGCGCCGCGCGACCCCTCGGCGCTGGTGTGGGGCTCCTACCTGCGCGTCCCCCTCGAGGGGGTCGCGGGTCTGGCGCTGCTGGTCCTCCTGCCCGACCGCCTGCGCCGCCCGGCCGCGGTCGTCGTCGGGGTCCTGCTGGGGGCCGGGGCGGTGCTGACGGCGTTCGACGTCGGCTTCGCCACGGTGCTGGCCCGCCCGTTCGACCCGCTGCTCGACAGCCCGCTGCTCGCCGACGGCGTGGGCTTCGTGGGCTCGACCTACGGGCCGGTGGCCGAGGTGGCGGCCGTGATCGGGGCGGTCGTGCTGGGCGTGCTGCTCGTCGGCGGGGCCGGACTGGCGGCCCGGCGCGTCGCGGGCGCCGCGGCGCGGCACCGGCGCGGGACGCTGCGGGTGCTGGCGGCGTTCGGGGGCGTGTGGCTGGTCGGCGCGGTGGCCGGGTTGCAGACCGTCCCCGGCGTGCCGGTCGCGGCCGCGACCACGGCGGCGGCCGCGGTCGACCGCACCGACCGGATGCGCACCGCGCTCGCCGACGCCGAGCGGTTCCGCGCCGAGGCCGGCACGGACGCCTGGGCCGACGCCCCGCCGTCCGACCTGCTCGACGGCCTGCGCGGCAAGGACGTCGTGGTCGCGGTCGTCGAGAGCTACGGCCGGTCCGCGCTCGCCGATCCGGGCCTGGCCGCGACCGTCGCCCCCGCCGTTGGGACCGGGCAGGCCCGGCTGGACGCGGCCGGGTACGGCGCGCGGAGCGGGTTCCTGACGTCGAGCGTGGTCGGGTCGGGCAGCTGGCTCGCGCACGCCACGCTGCTGTCGGGACTGCGGGTGGACAACCAGCAGCGCTACTACACGCTGACGTCCTCGGACCGCTTCACGCTGTCGGCCGCCTTCGCGCGGGCCGGGTGGGAGACCGCCGCGGTGCAGCCGGGCACCACGAAGGCGTGGCCGGAGGGCCGGTTCTACGGGTACCAGCGGGCCTACGACGTGCACGACCTCGGCTACCGCGGGCCGTCCTTCGGCTGGGCGTCGATGCCGGACCAGGTGGTGCTGGACCGTCTCGACCGCCTCGAGCTCGACCGCGCCGGCCGCGGCCCGCTCATGGCCGAGGTCGACCTCGTCTCCAGCCACGCCCCGTGGACCCCGCTGCCGCGCATGGTCGACTGGGACACCCTCGGCGACGGCTCGCAGTTCGCCGCGCAGGCCGGGCAGGCCGCGCCGACCGACGCGTCCGCCCGCTCGACCGAGCAGGTCCGCGCCGACTACGCGCACTCCGTCGCCTACACGATGGACGCGCTCACCTCCTGGGTGGCGCGGGCGGACGACCCGAACCTGGTCGTGGTCGTCGTCGGGGACCACCAGCCCGCACCGCTGGTCACCGGCCCCGGCGCCGGGAAGGACGTGCCGGTGTCGGTCCTGAGTCGGGACCCCGCCGTCCTCGACCGCATCGGGTCGTGGGGGCTCACCCCGGGCCTGCGCCCGGCGCCCGACGCGCCGACCTGGCCGATGGAGGCGTTCCGCGACCGGTTCCTCGGCGCGTACTCCGGCCCGCCACGGCTGTGACCGGCGTCACTTCTGGCCGCGATAACGTCCGACCGGTCACGGACGAAACCATGAGCGAGCCCGGCGCCGTCAGACCCCCGACCTGACGGCCCGGGTTCCTTCACGTCCGGGGTCGTCCCCGGGCCGGGACGCGCGACGGGCACCCGTCCGGCCGTCCCCCGACGGCGGCCGGAGCAGGCGCCCGTCGCTGGATCAGCGTAACCCGTCCGTGGATCCGACCGGACGGTCTGTCGTCGGTTCGTCAGCCGTTGCAGGCACGTTGGTGGAAGTGTGACCTCTCGTCGTGACCGTGCAGATCGTCAGTGAGGTGACCGGATGAAGACCCGCGCGGCAGTGATGGACAAGGGACAGACGGAGTTCGAGATCGTCGAGCTCGACGTCGACGAACCCGGGCCCGGCGAGGTGCACGTCAAGTTCACGGCCTCCGGCCTGTGCCACTCCGACCTGCACCTCGTCGAGGGCATCTACGGCGACTCCCCGCGCTTCCCGATCGTGGCCGGGCACGAGGGCTCCGGGGTCATCGAGTCGGTCGGCGAGGGCGTCACGCACCTCGAGCCCGGCGACCACGTGGTGTGCAGCTTCATGCCCAGCTGCGGCTACTGCCGGTACTGCGAGACCGGGCACACCAACCTCTGCAACATCGGGGCCAACATCCTGCAGGGCTGCATGCCCGACGGGACGTTCCGCTACCACCGGGGCGGGACCGACCTCGGCGGCTTCTGCATGCTCGGCACGTTCTCCGAGCGCGCCACGATCCACGCCCGGTCCGCCGTGAAGGTCGACCCCTGGCTGCCGCTCGAGGTGGCCGTCCTGGCCGGCTGCGGCGTCCCGACCGGCTGGGGCTCCGCGGTCAACGCCGGCGGGGTGCGGGCGGGCGACACGGCGGTGATCTTCGGGGCCGGCGGGGTCGGGATGAACGCCGTCCAGGGGGCCGCGCAGGCGGGCGCCCAGTACGTGGTCGTCGTCGACCCGGTCGAGTTCAAGCGCGAGACCGCGCTCTCCTTCGGTGCGACCCACGTGTTCGCGGACGCGGAGGAGGCCGCCACCACGGTCAAGGAGCTCACCTGGGGCAACGGGGCGGACCAGGCGATCCTCACCGTCGGCGTGATGGACGAGACGGTCATCCGGCAGGCCTTCGACATCGTCGGCAAGGGCTCGACGGTCGTGCTCGTCAGCCAGGCCAACGCGGCGAACAACACCATCCAGCTCCCGAGCGCGCTCATGGTCCGCAGCGAGAAGGTCCTGCGGGGCGCCCAGTTCGGCTCGTGCAACCCGCACCACGACATCCCGCGGCTGCTGCGGCTGTGGAACAAGGGCAGTCTGAAGATGGACGAGCTGATCACGAAGCAGTACACGCTCGACCAGGTCAATGACGGCTACCAGGACCTGCGCGACGGGAAGATCATCCGCGGGGTGGTCGTGCACGGCTAGGGTCTTTGCGGTGCGTGTGCTGGTAGCTCCGGACAAGTTCAAGGGCTCGCTGACCGCCGTCGAGGTGGCCGGCGCGATCGCGCGGGCGCTGGCGGCCCACGGGCACGAGGCGGTGCCGTGCCCGATCGCCGACGGCGGCGACGGGACCGTCGACGCCGCGGTCGCCGCCGGGTTCACCCGGCACGCGCTGACCGCCGCGGGCCCGACCGGCGAGCCCGTGGCGACCTCCTGGGCGCGGGACGGCGACACGGCCGTCGTCGAGCTGGCCGACGTGTGCGGGCTGGTCCGGCTGCCCAGGGGCGTCCTCGAGCCGTACCGGTCCTCGACCCTGGGGCTGGGCGAGGTGCTCCGCGCGGTGATCGGCGCCGGGGTCGGACGGGTCGTGCTGGGGATCGGCGGCAGTGCCTCCACCGACGGCGGGGCCGGGCTGGCCCAGGCGCTCGGGGCGGTCCTGCGGGACGCGGACGGGCGGGCGCTCCCGGCGGGGGTGGGCGGCGGCCGGCTGCCCGAGGTCGTCACGGTGGACCGGCCGCCGGTCCCCGCCGCCGGCCTGGAGGTCGCCTGCGACGTCGACAACCCGCTGCTCGGCCCGTACGGCGCCGCCGCGGTCTACGGGCCGCAGAAGGGCGCGGGTCCGGACGACGTCGCGGCCCTCGACGCCGCCCTGGCGCGCTGGGCGGGCGTCGTCGGCGAGGACCTCGCCGAGGTGCCGGGGGCCGGGGCGGCCGGCGGTGCGGGCTTCGGGCTGATGACGCTGTTCGGCGCCCGGCTGCGTCCCGGCTTCGACCTGGTCGCGGAGCTGCTCGGCTTCGACGAGCGCCTGGCCGGTGCGGACCTCGTCGTCACCGGGGAGGGGCGGCTGGACGCGCAGACGCTGCGCGGCAAGGGCCCGGCCGGCGTGGCCGCCCGGGCCCGCGCGGCCGGGGTCCCGGTGCTCGCGGTCGCCGGCCGCGTCGACCTCACCGCCGACGAGCTGGCCGGCGCGGGCATCGTCGGGCACGCGGCCCTCGCGGACCTCGAGCCCGACCTCGCCCGCTCGCAGGCGAACGCGGCCGAGCTCGTGACCCGCAGCGTCGATCAGTTGCTGCGCGCCACCCGGTAGATCGCGCCGGCCTCGTCGTCGGAGACGTAGAGCGCCCCGTCCGGGCCCGGCACCGCCGCGACCGGGCGGCCCCAGCGGGTCCCGTCCGGCGCCTGGAAGCCGCCGACCAGGGTCTGCTGGTCGCTCACGCGCCCGCCGGACCACGGGTAGAACGACACCTCCGGCGCCCGCGGCGACTGGCGGTTCCACGACCCGTGCACGCCCGCGACCGCGCCGCTGCCCAGGCCCGGCACGTCGGCGAACGCGAGACCCAGCGGCGCGGAGTGCGCCCCGAAGGTCTGCTCGAGCGGGGGCAGCGCCGAGCAGTCCAGCTTCGAGCCGTCGGCGTTGGTCTCGGCGTCCCGGGTGAACGGCAGGTCCGCGGTTCGCATCGGCGAGTCCGGGTTCCCGGGCTGCGTGTCCGGTTCCGGGTTGCAGTACGGCCAGCCGAGGTCGCGGCCCGGGGTGAGCGCGGC
This sequence comes from Actinomycetospora aurantiaca, assembly GCF_037401875.1. NCBI lineage: Bacteria > Bacillati > Actinomycetota > Actinomycetes > Pseudonocardiales > Pseudonocardiaceae > Actinomycetospora > Actinomycetospora aurantiaca. The sequence goes on from NZ_JBBEGN010000003.1 coordinate 527,592, forward strand.
GAGCTCCTCCGGCGGGTGGTCGTCGACGTAGTCCGGGACGACCTGGCCGAACTGCGGGCCCGGCCACGGCCACGGGATGTTGTCGCGGTTGTTCACCGCGGTCCACAGCTTTCCGTCCGGGGCGAACGCGAGACCGGTGCCGTTGCGGACCCCGCGGGCGAACACCTCCGGCGTGCCCGACCCCGGCGGCACGCGCAGGATCGCGGCCCGCTGCGGCGTCGCCTCGCGGTCCTGCGGCGACACGTTCGCGGTCGACCCGACCGAGACGTAGAGCGCCTTGTCCGGTCCGACGACGACCGTCTTCAGCGCGTGCGCGTACGCGCCCTTCAGGTCCGGGCTCTTCTCGTCCGGGAGGTTCGGCACCACGACGCGCTTGCCGGTGGCGGCGCCGTCGCGGTAGTCGAACGCCGTGATCTTGTCGCTCTCCGCGACGTAGAGCGTGGTGCCGTCGAAGGCCATGCCGTGCGGCTGCGTCAGGCCGCTCGCCAGCGTCGACCGCTGCGGCGGGGCCCCGTTCGCACCGGGGACGAGCCGGGTGACCTCACCGGTCGAGGGCAGCGAGACCAGCAGGGAACCGTCCGGGGCCCACGTCTCGAGCCGGGCGTCCGGCACGCGGGCCCACACCGACACCGCCCAGCCGGGCGGGGTCAGCACCTGGCGCGGCGTGGCGAAGGCGCCCTCCTCCATCCCCGCGGGGACGGCGAGGGGGCTCGCGACGAGGCCGTCCGGGGCGGCCGCGACCGGCGCGGTCGCGGCGACCGGGGACGGCGCGCCCGCCTCGGGGGAGGACGGGGCGGAGGAGCAGGCCGGCAGGAGCAGCAGCAGCGCAGCGGCCCCGGCGAGGCCGAGGCGGCGGGCGGAGGCGGGGAGGGAAACGGTCATGACACCCGTCAGCGTGACGGTCCGGCCGTGTCCCCACCACTCGGGGCGGCCCTAGGCTCACACGGATGACAGGTGAGCCCGCGCGCCGCCCGCCGGGCACCCCGCCCCCGGTGCCGCCCGCCCGCTTCCGGCCGCGGTTCCACTACGAGCTGCTCTCGTGCGGGCTGCAGGGGCACGCGCTGCTGGGCACCGACGCCGCCTCCCTGGACCCGCCCGACGACGGCTCCGACCCGCGGCTCGTCGTCCGCGCCGAGCACGGCGTCCGCTGGCACCGCTGCCTGCGCTGCGACTCGTGGCTGCCGCTGCCCCCGCCCACGGCACCGACCCGCGAGCGCCTCCCGACCCGCGCCGAGGTCGAGCTCCCGCTGCGCGGCCGGGCCCTGCGCGACCGGTTCGTGCTGCGGCTGATCGCGCTGGACCGGGTGCTGCACGTCGTCGGGCTGGGGCTGGCCGCGGCCGGCGTGTTCGTGTTCCTCGCCGACCGCGACGCCCTGCGCGGGCCGTTCTTCGCGGTCCTGGACACGTTGCGCTCGACCCTCGGGATCGGCGGCCGCCTGCACGAGGGGATCGTCGGGGAGGTGACGAGCGCGTTCACCGCCCGGAACTCCACGATCGTGCTGGTCGGGCTCGCCCTCGTCGCGTACGCGCTGCTGGAGGGCGTCGAGGCGGTCGGGCTGTGGCGGGGCCGGCGCTGGGCGGAGTACCTGACCCTGGTGGCGACCTCGGTGCTGCTCGTCCCGGAGATCTACGAGCTGACCGGACGGGTCACGCCGACGAAGGTCGTGGCGCTCGTGGTCAACCTCGCCGTCGTGGTCTACCTGCTGTTCGCGAAGCGGCTGTTCGGCCTCCGCGGGGGAGCGGCGGCCGAGCACGCCGCCCGCGCCGCCGACCAGGGCTGGGGCGCCCTCGAGCGCACCGCGCCCGGGACGGATCAGGGCACGAGCGCCGTGCGGTAGCGAACCGGATCGGGTCGGGGTCGGTCCAGCCACCCCGACGCCTGCCACTGCGCCGTCCACTCCCGCGTCGTCATGATCGGGACGAGGCCCTCCCACGTCTCGTTCATGCGCGTCCACAGATCGTCCGGCCCGTCCGCGATGCTGTGGTTGCCGGCGGCGATCGCGACGACGGCGCGGGCGGCGCGGCCGGGGTCGACGTTGTCGGCGAGCAGGCCGGCGGCCGAGGCCTGTCGGAGCCGCTCGGCGGTCGCACCCTCCCACCCCGCCTGCCACTCGACCCCGTGCTCGCGCAGGTCGGGATCGGCCAGAGCCCGGCTGCAGCCGCGGACCAGGGGGTCGTACATCCAGCGGGCGACGTAGGCGTCGGTCTCCAGGAGCAGCCGCCACATCGCGTCCAGTCCGCGCCGTCCGATCTCGTCGACGACCTGCATCCAGGAGTCGCAGACCTCGGTGAGCAGCGCCTCGGCGAGCGCCTGCTTGGACGAGAAGTGGAAGTAGAGCGCGCCCTTGGTCAGGCCCGCCGAGGTGAGGATGTCGCTCAGCGCGGCCCCGTGGTAGCCGTGGGTGCTGAAGCAGTCGGCCGCGGCGAGCAGCAGCCGACGACGGGTACGGCGGGTCCGCTCCTTCGCGTCCGGGTCCGCCCACGCCGACACCGGGACCGCGAAGTCCCCGCTCGGCGACCCGGACGACGACACGGTCGCATCGTACGGTCCCGGACGATCTTCACCGCCGGAGGGCGTGCCGCGGTCCCTGCTCCTCGCGGGCGGCGGCGAGCAGCGCCGGCACGGTGCGGGCGGTGCCGGGCGCCGGGGCCGCGGGGCTGAACGACAGCATCGTGGGCTCCCCGCCGCGGGCCCGGCGTTCGATCGCGTCGAAGATCGGGTGCGGGTCGTCGATCTCGGGGTCGGACCACATGCCGCCCGACGGTGCCACCTCCGGCCGCCCGGAGGTGTCCGTGTCACCACACCGGAGGGTGCGGTCCGCCCGGCCGGGGGACACCGACCGCATGCGCGCAGTCGGAGTCACGGAGTTCGGAGGGCCGGAGGCCCTGCACGTCGTCGAGCTGCCCGACCCGGAGCCCGGGCCGGGCGAGGTCGTGCTCGACGTCGCGGCCGCGGCCGTCAGCCCCACCGACACCTTCACCCGCAACGGCGCCCGGGCGCAGGCGCTCGCGGCGGACCCGCCGCCCTACGTACCCGGGATGGACGTCGCGGGCACGGTGGCGGCACTGGGGGAGGAGACCGGCGGCAGCGGCCTGGCGGTCGGCGACCGGGTGATGGGCGTCGTCGTGCCGCACGGTGCGCACGGCGGCTACTCCTCGCGGATCGCGCTGCCCGCCGACTCGGTCGCCCACGTCCCGGCCGGGGTCGGCCTCGCGGCGGCGGCCACGCTGCCGATGAACGGCCTGACCGCGCGACTCGCCCTCGACGAGCTCGCCCTGCCCGTTGGCGCGACGATCGCCGTCACGGGTGCGGCCGGGGCCTTCGGGGGCTACGTGGTGCAGCTCGCCAAGGCCGACGGCCTGCGGGTCGTGGCGGACGCCGCCGAGGCCGACGAGGCACTCGTGGAGGACCTCGGCGCGGACGTCGTGGTGCGGCGCGGGGACGACGTCGCCGCGCGGATCCGCGAGGTCGTCCCGGAGGGCGTCGCCGGGATCGCCGACGGCTCGCTGCAGACCGACGCGCTGGTGCCCGCGCTCGCCGACGGCGGCGGGATCGCGACCGTGCGCGGCTACGGCGGCCCCGAGGGCGGCAGCGGACGGGACGTCCACTGGCACCCCGTGTGGGTGCGCGACTACGCCCGCAACCGGGCGGCGCTCGACCGGCTGCGCGAGCAGGTGGAGTCCGGCGCGGTCACGCTGCGCGTCGCGGACGAGGTCCCGGCCGAGCGCGCCGCCGAGACCCACCGCCGCCTGGAGGCGGGCGGGGTGCGCGGACGGCTCGTCATCACCTTCTAGGAGACCGCTGAAGAAGTGGGTTGGTGGGCGGGGCGCTTTGGCAGTCGTGCTGCGGTCAGCACCCATGGGTGCGACAAGAGGTCGCCCCGCCCGGTGGTGATGGTGGCGGCGAGAGGCCGCTGGTGTCGAGGCTGAGCGCCTGTA
>NZ_JBBEGN010000004.1:0-342925 GCF_037401875.1 Actinomycetospora aurantiaca
AACGGGCAAGACATCGAATCCGCGTCGTTCGGCTGGCGCGACCTCGTCAGGGAAGCTGCAATGACTCCAGCGCGGTCCGCCGCTCGCCCTCGATGGGGACCGTCTCCTCGCTCGCGCGGTCGATGAAGACCTGGGTGAAGGTGCCCTCGAAGAAGAGCTCGCCGTCGGGACGGCGCATGCCGACCTCGAACCGCACGCTCGACCGCCCGAGCTCTCCGACCCGCAGGCCGACCGAGACCACGTCGGGGAACCCGGCTTGCGCCCGGTACTCGCAGTGCACCTGCTTGACGAGCCCGACGGTGTCGCCGTGGTGGGGGTCGAGGCAGCCGTTCTCGACCATCCAGCGGTTGACGACGCTGTCCATGATGTCGTGGTGCACCACGTTGTTGAGGTGCCCGTAGGCGTCGTCGTCGTTCCAGCGCGTGGTGACGTCCTGCCAGTGGACGTAGTCGTCGTCGCTCACGGGGCCGGTGTTCGGCGATCCGGGCCGATCGGCAAACCCGGGAGGCCTGAGCGAGGCAGCAACATCGAGCACCTCCTGCGCACGATCGCGAGGTCCATGCCGACCTCGGCGCACCTAGGGTCCGCCCGGGACGACTCCGGGGAGGGCGCGCGTGTACGACCCGGCGGGGCTCACCGTCCTGGTGCTCTTCGGCGTCGCCATCCTGATAGCGCAGGTCGTCGCCCGGCGCACCGGCGTCAACGGACCGATCCTCCTGCTCGTCGCCGGCGCCGCTCTCGCGGCCGTCCCGGCGACGGCCGCACTCCGCGTCCCGCCCGAGCTCGTCGTCCTGCTCTTCCTCCCGGCGCTGCTCTACTGGGAGTCGCTGACCACGTCCCTGCAGGCCATCCGCGCCGACCTGCGGACGGTCGTGCTCTCGTCGGTCTTCCTGGTGCTCGCGACCGCAGCCACCGTGGCGGCCGCGGCGCACGTGGTGCTCGGACTGAGCTGGCCGGTCGGCTTCGTCCTCGGCGCGATCGTCGCCCCGACGGACGCGACCGCCGTCGCCGCGGTCGGGGTCCACCTGCCCCGCCGGCAGCTGACGATGCTGCGGGCGGAGAGCCTGGTCAACGACGGGACCGCGTTCGTGCTCTTCGCGGCGGCCGTGGCCGTCGCGAGCGGCGCGGAGCCGTTCTCCACGCCGAACGTGCTCGGGGACTTCGCGCTCTCCTACCTCGGCGGGATCGCGATCGGCGTGCTCCTGGCTCGGCTGGCCATGCTCGCCCGGCGCGTGGCACCCGACGCGCTCACCCAGAACGTCGTCAGCGTGCTCACCCCGTTCGCGGCCTTCCTGCTCGCCGAGGAGGTCCACGCGTCCGGGGTCCTCGCCGTCGTCGTCTGCGGCCTGGTCCTCAGCCGACTCGGCCCGCGGTCCATCGGCGCCGACACCCGGCTCCAGGCCCACGCCTTCTGGCAGATCGTCACCTTCCTCCTCAACGCCACGCTGTTCCTGCTCATCGGACTGCAGCTCCCGGCGGCGCTCGCCTCGGTGTCCGCCACGCCGGGGTTCGCCCTGGCGGCAGCGGCGCTCGTGTCGGCCGTGGTCGTGGTGACGCGACTGGTGTGGATGAACGCCGTCCCCTACCTGGTGCGGGCGCTGGACCGCCGACCGGGCCAGCGCACCCGGAGGATCGGGGCGCGGCAACGCCTCCCCCTCGCATGGGCGGGCTTCCGCGGCGCGGTGTCGCTCGCGATCGCCCTCGCCGTGCCGCTCACGACGGTCGACGGGGCCCCATTCCCGCACCGCGACCTGCTGCTCGTCGTCACCTTCGGCGTCATCCTCGTGACCCTGGTGGGACAGGGCCTGACCCTCCCCGCCGTCGTCCGCGCCGCCCGGTACGACCCGGACACCGCGGTCGATGACGAGATCGCGCTGGCGTACGAACGCATGGCGGACGCGGCGCTGGCCGACCTGCCCCGGCTCGCCGAGGAGCGTGGGATCCCCGAGGACGTCGTGGCCCGCCTGCGCGTCGAGGAGGAGCGCCGGCGCCGGCCCCCACCGGAGCCGGTCGGTGCCGACCGCGAGCACGACCTGCGGCTCGCCCTGGTGCAGGCGCGACGACGCACCCTGCTCCGGTTGCGCGACGCCGCCGTCATCGACGACCAGGTCCTGCTCCGTGTGCAGAGCGAGCTCGACGTCGAGGAGCTGGCGCTGCGTGGCGGGGCCGACCCGGGCTGAGCGGTCGGTCAGGTGCCCGCGAAGGTCCCGGGTGTGCAGCCGTACCGCTCGCGGAAGACGGCGGTGAACCCGCTGGTGCTCGCGTAGCCGCAGCTCGCCGCCACGGCCGCGACGCCGTACCGGCCGGAGCGGAGCATCTCGGCCGCCCGCTCCATGCGCAGGTCCGTCAGGTAGCGGTGGGGCGTCGTCCCGGTCGTCGCCGCGAACAGGCGCAGGAAGTGGAACCGGCTCAGGTTCGCCTGGCGCGCCATGTCGTCCAGCGTGACCCGCTCGCCGAGGTGCGCGTGCAGGTGGTCCACCACGTCCCCGAGCGTCCTCGTCGACAAGCGTCCCGGCGGGCCGACGTCGCGCGCATCGACCTCGCCCGACGAGCCGAGCAGCAGCTGGGCGCCGAGCGCCTGGGCGAGCGACTCGGCCACCACCGACCCGGCCCCGCGTCGCAGGGCGGTGTCCAGCGTCCCAAGCGTCGCCGAGACGACCGGGTCGACCAGGTGCAGCACATCGAGGTCGGCGATCGGGCGGAGACGCCCGGGCCGGGGAAGTCCCTCGCGGATCTCCTCGAGCAGCTCGACGGGCACGTGCACGTGGAGCGTGCTCCGTGGCCCACCCCCGGAGTCCCGCCAGCGCAGGACGTCTCGACGGTCCGGCGCGGTGACCCCGACGACGCCCGGACGGTACCGCGCCGACCGCCACCGCCCCCGGGTCCGCGACTCCAGCCGGAACGTCCCCCGCAGCACCATGACCACGCCGAGGTCCGGGGTCGGGGTCGTCTCGAACTCCGCCGCGGCCGCGGGTTGGTCGACGACCTGCACCAGGGGCGCCGCCCAGTCCAGGTCCGCGCTCGACGCGACCCGCCGTCCCGGCTGGTGCTCTGCGACCGCATGGCTGGCCGGCGCCGCCCTCACCCGGTCGGGTCGACCGGGAGCGCGAGCACCCGGCCGCCCTTGGCCGCCGTGACCACCAACCGGTCGTGACGGGGGCCGGCCAGGCACAGGTTCGTCGGGAAGGTGGGCCCGTCGAAGTCGATCCGGCGGTGCAGGTCCCCGTCGGCGGAGAGCACGAACACGGCGTCGGCGGTGGGAGAGGCGGCGTAGAGCAGGCCCCGGGCGTCCAGGGCGAGCCCGTCCGGTCCGCCCTCGGGCAGGGACACGGACCGGCCGGTCGACTCGAGGCGGCTGCCGTCCCAGTGGTGGGCGGTGATGCACCCGGCGTCGGTGTGGGCGAGGTGCAGGGTGTCGGTGGCGGCATCGAAGACGAGCCCGTTCGGGAAGTCCTGCTCGTCCAGCAAGGTCTCCGTGGTGCCCGCCGCCGGGTCGTGCGCGAGCACCCGCCCGTGACCGGTGTCGCCCGGGGGTCCGGGGTCGGTGAACCAGAGGCGGCCGTCCGGGCCGGCGACGAGGTCATTCGGGGCCCGGGTCCCGGGGATCGGGACGTCGACGACGACGCCGCCGGGTCCCTCGACGCTCTGGAGGCCCGGCCGGGTCGGCCGGGAGGAGCGGCTCGCGCGGACCGCGCCGCCGTTCTGCGCGACCCAGATCCGGCCGTCCGCGTCCTCGGCGAGCCCGTTCGGGCCGCCTCCGATCTCGATCTCCCCGAGCACGCCGCCGTCGGGGTCGATCTCGACGACGAGTCCCCGGGAGAGCGACACCACGAACAGCCGCCCGTCGCGGGTGGCCAGCGGGCCCTCCGTGAAGCCGATGCCCCCGGCGAGGGTGTGCACCGTCATCACGCACCCCCCAGCTGCTCGCGCAGGAGCTTCTTGCTGACCTTTCCGGTGCTGGTCAGCGGCACGTCCCCGCTCGCGAGCAGCACGATGCGGGACGGGACCTTGTAGCTGGCCGCCCGGCCGCGGATCCAGGCGACCAGGGAGTCGGGGAGGTCGGGCACGTCCCGGGAGGCGACCACCGCCGCCACCATGACCTCGTCGCCCGCCGCGTCCGGCAGCCCGACCACGTACGCCTCGCTCACGTCGGGGTGAGCGACGAGCAGGTCCTCGACCTCCAGGGGCGCGATGTTGATGCCCTTGACCTTGAGCATCTCCTTGCGCCGACCGACCACCGTGAGGCGGCCGTCGTCGTCCAGGACGCCGAGGTCGCCGGTGCGCATCCAGCCGCCGGGCCGGAAGACGCCGTCGTCGAGGTCGGGGCGATCGAGGTAGCCGCGGATGACGGCGCCCCGGACCTCGATCTCGCCGGTCGTGCCGGACGGCGCCGGGGTCCCGGACTCGTCGCACACCCGGAGTTCCTGGGTGGGGAGCGCGGTGCCGCTGGTCTGCAGCCGGACCTCGCGCGGGTCGTGCGCGTCGGACATGGCCGAGTGGCCGTACGCCTCGGAGAGGCCGTAGACGCTGCACACCTCGGCGACACCGAGCTCGTCGATGGCCAGGCGCTTCTCCTCGGCGCTGAAGCCCGTCGTCCCGGTGCGCAGCGAGGAGAGGTCGTGCTCGCCGAACGACGGGGCGGCGAGCAGCACCCGGGTGGCGGCGCCGAAGCCGTAGTAGACCGTGCAGCGCTCCCGGGCGATGAACGCCAGGGACTCCTCCCCGTCGATCCGCGGTTCGAGACACAGGGTGGCCCCGACGCCGAGGGCGACGGGCAGGGCGTTCGAGCACCCGTAGCCGAAGAACAGCGGGGCGCCGAGCCAGAGCCGGTCGCCGCGCTCCAGGTGCTGACGGCGGGCGATCTCCCGGGTGTTCGCCATCAGCGTGCCGTGCTCGAGCGGGACCGGCTTGGGACGGGCGGTGCTGCCGCTGGTGAAGAGGATCCACGCCAGGTCCCCGGGTTCCGGGCCAGGAAGGTCTGTGGTCGGCCCGTCGCCCGGCACGCCGTGCGGGAGGGGGTCCTCGGCCGCCCACACCAGCACGTCCTGCCCGGGACCGGGGAAGCCCGCGTCGCGCAGCTCCGCGACGGTGTCGCGGCCGAACACGGCGCGGTCGGTGACGACGAGCGCCACCGCGGCCTCCTCGAGCACGTGCTCGAGCTCGGCCGCGCGGTACCAGGTGTTCAGGGGGACGACCGTCAGGCCGGCGCGGTGGGCGGCGAGCGCGGCGACGATCCACCGCACCCCGTTGGGGAGCAGGACCGCCACGCGGTCCCCCCGGTGCAGGCCGCGCCGGAGGAGGTCGGCGGCGAGCTGCGCGGTCCGCTCCCGCAGCTCGGCGTAGGTGAGCCGACCTTCCCCGCCGACCACCGCCTCGTCGTCGGCGGGAGCGGCGTCGAGGGCGGCGACGAGCGTGGGGTGGGGGGCCGCGGTGTCGACCACCGGCGGCCGGGCGTGCGTCATCATGGATCTTCCCTGGGATCGGACGGGGTTCGGGCGGCGCGCGGAGGCGCCGGTCAGTCGCTGAGGACGCCGGAGCGCTTGAGCGCCGCCACGACCTGGTCGCCCTCGTGCTGCATGTGCTCGCGATTGGCCCGGTCCGCCTCGCGCGCGTCCCCGGCGCGCAGGGCCGCGACGATCGCGGCGTGCTCCTCGTTGGCCTGGCGGCTGGCGGCCGCGGGCAGGCTGTAGACCTCGCGGGGCAGGTTCCGCGAGAGGTGGCGCAGGACCGAGAGGGTGCGCCGGCTCGCCCCGGTGTGGTTGATCAGGGAGTGGAACTCCCAGTTCAGGTCGTGCAGGAGCTCGTGGTCCTCGCTGGCGACCATCTGCGCGTGCAGGTCGTCCAGCCGCTCGAGCACCGGGGCGGTGATGCGCCGCGCGGCGCCGGCCGCGGCCAGGCCCTGGGCCATCCCGTAGATGCGGTAGTGGTCCTCGATGTCCTCGGCCCGGATCGGGACCACGTAGGTGCCGCGGTGCGGCTCCGAGGCCACCAGTCCGTCGTCCTCGAGGGCGATGAGGGCCTCGCGCACCGGGAGCCGGCTGACGCCCAGGTCGGAGGCGATCGTGTCCTGGGGGACGCGCTGCCCGCCGGCCAGGGAGCCGTCGAAGATCATGCTGCGGATGTACTCCGCGACCTCGAGTCCGCTGCGCCGCCGCTGGATCACCGGCCGGTCGCGCCGGCGTCCCGTCACGTCCGCCTCCCGCCCGCCACGATCCGGATAACGTATCAGCATCGTCGGCGTCCGGTCGGCGGTCACGCGGCACCCACCGGCGCCGCGACGTCCCACCGTCGGAGTGCGGAGTCGAGGTCGGCCGGGTCCCCGGCGCCCAGCGGTGTGCCCGAGAGGCGCGGCGCCGGGGCCGGCCCGGGGTGGCCGTCGTCGTCGGGCACGAGGGTCCCCCGCGCCGTCAGGTGTTCGTCGACCGCGGCCTCCGCCATGCTCAGCACGGGTGTGACGCAGGCGTCGACGCCGTCGAACCGCTCGGTCCACTCGGCCCGGGTCCGGACGCCGAAGGCGGCGGCGATCCGTCGCTTGGTCTCCGGCCACCGCGCGCGGTCCCACTGCTCCCCGACCTCGGCCGGGTCGATCCCGAGCCCCGCGAGCAGCGCCCGCCAGAACGCCGGCTCGATGCTGCCGACGGCCATGTACTCCCCGTCCGCGGTCGCGTAGACGTCGTAGAAGGGGGCGCCGGTGTCGATGTCATTGGTCCCGGGCTCCCCCTGCCACCGGCCCTGGGCGGCGCGGCTCCAGATGCCGGTCATGAGCAGGCTGACGCCGTCGACCATGGCGGCGTCGACGACCTGGCCCCGGCCGGTGCGGCCGTCGCGTCCACGGGCGAGCAGCGCCGTGAGCACCCCGACCGCGAGCAGCATGCCGCCGCCCCCGTAGTCGCCGACGAGGTTGAGCGGCGGCACCGGCGCCTCGCCCCGTCGGGCGATCGAGCGCAGCGCGCCGGTCAGGGCCAGGTAGTTGATGTCGTGTCCCGCCTGGTGGGCGCGCGGGCCGTCCTGGCCCCACCCGGTCATGCGCCCGTAGACCAGGCCGGGGTTCGCAGCGCAGCAGGGTTCCGGCCCGAGACCGAGTCGCTCCATCACGCCCGGCCGAAAGCCCTCCAGCAGGACGTCGGCGCGGTCCACGAGGGCGCGGGCGGTCGTGAGGCCGGCGTCGGACTTGAGGTCGAGCCCGATCCACGGTCGCCCGCGCAGCAGCGCGCCGCCGTCGACCGGCCCGGCCGGGCGGTCGATCCGCACCACGTCGGCGCCGGCGTCCGCCAGCACCATCGCGGCGAACGGGGCCGGGCCGAGGCCGCCGAACTCGACGACACGGATCCCGTCGAGGGGTCCGGGCATGACTTCTCCTTCGGATGGGCCGGGTGGGGCCGCGTCAGGCGGCGTACGGGTCGGCGACGCTGCGGCCGCCGCAGACCGGGAGGACCTGGCCGGTGACGTAGGAGGCGCCGGCCAGGTAGGCGACGGCGTCCGCGACGTCGTCGGGACGTCCGGCGCGGCCGACGGGGATGGCGTCGAGGGTCCGGCGGCGGATCTCCGGCGGGAGGCCGTCGGTCATCGCGGTCTCGACGAAGCCCGGCGCGACCGCGTTCACGGTGATCCCCTGCGGACCCAGCTCGATGGCGAGGCTGCGGGTGGCGCCGACCAGCCCGCCCTTCGCGGTGGAGTAGGCCGTCGAGCCGAACGTGCCCAGCCAGGCCCGCGACGCGAGGTTGACCACCGCTCCCCCACCCCGGTGGGCCATCTCCCGGGCCGCGAGCCGGGTGAGGGCCAGCGGGCCCAGGAGGTTGACCTCCTGCAGCCGCCGGAAGTCGGCGGGGTCGAGCTTGGCCACCCGGGCGTCGCGCAGGACGCCCGCGCAGTTCACGAGGACCTGCGGGCCGCCGAGGTCCGCGCAGGTCCGGATCGCGGCGGTTCGCGACGCCGGGTCGGTGACGTCGAGCACGACACCGACGGCGCCAGGGACCGCCGTGGCGGTGTCGTGCACCGCCTCCCGGTCGAGGTCGGCGACGACGACGCGGTGCCCGCTCTCGGCGAGCCGGGCGACGATCGCCCGGCCGATGCCGCCGGCCCCTCCGGTCACCAGTGCGACGGGTGCGTGGGTGCTCACGGCCGCAGCCTCCCCAGGTCGGTGCCGGCGGTCAGGGAGATCTCCTGGCCGGTGACGTCCGCGCCGCCCTCGGACAGCAGGGCGTCGAGTGCGACGGCGAGCGCCCGGACCGACGGCGCGGCCGGGTCGACGGCGAGGACGTTGACGGTGATCCCGTCACGCGCCAGCTCGATCGCGAGCGTGCGGGCCATCGACAGCACGCCGTTGGTGACCGCCGAGGCCGCCGCGCCGTCGGCGAGGCCCATCAGCGGGGCGTGCGGGAGGACGAGCACGAGTCGCCCACCGGCGGTGAGCGCCCCCACCGCCCGCTGCACCTGCTCGAGGGCGTCGACGAGGGCGTCGCCCACCTCGCGGTCGAGCCGCACGTCGTCCAGGTCGCCCAGGGACGCCGGGCCCGGGACCCGGGGGACGACGCAGAACGCCCGGGTGAGGCCGGGGCTCACGCCGTCGAGCGCCTCGCGGACGGTCGGGACGAGGGCACCGTCGCCCAGCACGCCCGCGACGAGGTCCCGGCGGTCGTCGAGCATGCCGGTCATCGGCTCATCACCACGGTGGTCACCGAGCCCCCGTCCGTCCCGTTCACGGTGCCGCCCTTGCAGTAGGCGAGTCCGGTGCGGGCGCCCTCGACCTGCCGGCCACCCGCGTCACCGCGGAGCTGCCAGGTCAGCTCGCACACCTGGGCCGCACCGGTGGCCCCCACCGGGTGGCCGCGGGACAGCAGGCCGCCGGACGGGTTGACCGGCAGCCGGCCCCCGAGGGCGGTGTGTCCGGCGGCCGTCCAGGCCGCGCCGTCGCCGCGTGGAACGAGGCCGAGGCCCTCCATGCGCACGATCTCGGCGATGGTGAAGCAGTCGTGCATCTCGACGAGGTCCACGTCGTCGGGCCCCACCCCGGAGAGTTCCCACGCCTGCTCCCCCGCCCGGCGGGAGACGTCCTCGGCGTTCGGGTCGCCGAGCCCGGCCTGGACCGACCCGCTGACCAACCCCACGCCGAGCACCCGCGGGGTCGACGCGGTGATGCCCAGCCGACGCAGCCCGGCTGGGCTGCACAGCAGCACCGCGGCCGCGCCGTCGGAGATCGGGCTGCAGTCGAGCAGGCCCAGGGGTTCGGCGATCGGGCGGGCGTCGAGGACCTGCTGCAGGTCGATGGGCTTCTGGTACTGCGCGTAGGGGTTGTGCACCGAGTGCGCGTGGTTCTTCACCGCCACCGCCGCGATCTGGTCGCGGGTGGCGCCGTGGTCGGCCATGTACCGCCGGGCGCTCATCGCGTGCCCGGCGGCCATGACGTAGCCGACGGCGGCGTCGAGGTCCCCCGGGTCCGGGCGGACGCCACCGGCGACCCGGTCGGTCATCTTCTCGACGCCGATCACGAGGGCCACGTCGTGCAGCCCGGCGGCGAGGGCCACCCACGCCTCGCGGACCGCGGTGGCCCCGCTGGCGCAGTAGTTCTCGTGGTTGGAGACCGGGCGACCGTCGAGCCCGAGCTGCGCGGCGATGCGCTGCCCCGCGACCGGACCGCCGAAGACGTGACCCACGTACAGGCCGTCGACCGCGTCGAGCCCGGCGCCGGCATCCTCCAGCGCCGTACGCGCGGCCCGGGCCGCCATGTCCTCGAGCGTGACGTCCGCGGGGTACTTGCCGAAGCGGATCATGCCGACCCCGGCGACGTGGGCGGGCGCGAGCGTCATGCCGCCACCTCCTCGGTGCGGGCGCGGAAGCGGTAACCGAGCAGGGTGGTGCCGTCGTCGGCGGTCCCGACGGGGTGGAGCTCGAGCGCCACCGGCTGGTCGAGGGCCACCCGCTCGGGCGCGACGCCGACGACGATCGCCATCAGGCGCACCTCGTCCGAGCGCAGGTCCACCTGGGCGAGGACGTACGGCACCTCGACGCCCGGGGGCGCCTGCCGCACGACCGTGAAGGAGCAGATGCGCCCCTCGGTCGTCAGCGGGACCGTCTCGAGCTCCGCGCCGGACCGGCATCCCGGGCAGAAGCCGCGGGGCGGGAACGTGGTGGTTCCGCACGCCGAGCACCGCGATCCGAGCAGGCGCGGTGGATCGAGGGTGAGCAGGTCGGCCCGGAACGGGCGGTCGACCGTGGCGGTAGTGGACATCGCTCCTCCTGACTCGAGCGTCCGAGCTCGACGCTCCTCCTCAAACTAAATCCTTGATACAAGTTTGTCACCATGCGAAGGTGCTCGGAGTCACCAGCGAGACCGTCGCACCTTGTCAGAGCCCATCCAAGGTCAACTCGCTGGCGGCTCGTTTGTATCAAAGATCAGGTCAGGAGGAGTCGATGAAGACCCGTGCCGCTGTCCTCACCGGACCGCACACGCCGTTCGAGATCGTCGAGCTGGAGCTCGACGAGCCGGGACCCCACGAGGTCCTGCTCAAGATGTCCGCGTCCGGCCTGTGCCACTCGGACCTGCACATGATCGACGGGGACAACATCGTCCGGTTCCCGATCGTCGGCGGTCACGAGGCCGCCGGGGTCGTCGAGCAGGTCGGCTCGGCCGTCACCAAGGTCGCCCCCGGCGACCACGTCGTCTGCAGCTTCACCCCGTCCTGCGGCATCTGCCGCTACTGCTCCACGGGCCGGCAGAACCTGTGCGACATGGGCGCCACGATCCTCGAGGGCAGCATGCCCGACGGCACCTTCCGGATGCGCCACGACCGCCTGGGGGAGGTCGGGGCGTTCTGCATGCTCGGCTCCTTCTCCGAGTACGCCACCGTCTCCGACGCCTCCTGCGTCAAGGTCGACCCCTGGCTGCCGCTCGACACGGCAGTGCTCGTCGGGTGCGGCGTCCCGACGGGGTGGGGTACCGCCGTCAACGCCGGCGACGTACGCCCCGGGGACACCACGGTGATCTACGGCGTCGGCGGCGTCGGGATGAACGCCGTGCAGGGCGCCGTGCACGCCGGCGCGAAGTACGTGGTGTGCGTCGACCCGGTCGCCTTCAAGCGCGAGACCGCCCTGGAGTTCGGGGCCACCCACGTCTTCGCCGACGCCGCCGAGGCCGCGGCGACGGTGGCGGAGCTGACGTGGGGGCAGGGCGCCGACCAGGCGTTGTGCGTCGTCGGCGTCATGGACGAGCAGGTGGTCACCGACGCCTTCGACGTCGTCGGCAAGGGCGGCACCGTCGTGATCACCGGGGTGGCGAACCCCGAGAAGCTCACCGTGCACCTGTCCGGGTCGGCGATGGTCTACAACCAGAAGACCGTCCGCGGGACGCTGTTCGGCTCCTCGAACCCGCAGTACGACATCGTCCGCCTGCTGCGCCTCTACGACGCCGGCCGCCTGAAGCTCGACGAGCTGGTCACCGCGCGCTACACGCTCGACCAGGTCAACGACGGCTACCAGGACCTCCGCGACGGCAAGATCATCCGCGGCGTCCTGGACTTCGAGAAGTGAGCACCCCCATGTCCTCGACCACCCCTCGCTCGGTCGTCGTCGCCACCGTCATCGGCAACTTCACCGAATGGTTCGACTTCGCCGTCTACGGCGCCGTCGCCATCACCCTCGGCCGCGTCTTCTTCCCCTCCGTCGACCCGACGGCCTCGCTGCTCGCCTCCCTGGGGGTCTTCGGCGTGGCGTTCGTGTTCCGGCCGCTCGGCGGCGCCGTCCTCGGCTCGATCGGGGACCGGTTCGGCCGGCGCGTCGCGCTCTCGGCCGCCGTCCTCGGGATCAGCGGGGCCACCACGCTGATCGCCCTCCTCCCCTCCTACGCCGCGATCGGGATCGCCGCCCCCGTGTTGCTCATCCTCCTGCGCTGCGTCCAGGGCATCTCGGCGGGCGGAGAGTGGACCAGCGCCTCCGCGTTCCTCGTCGAGTACGCCCCGGCCGGTCGCCGAGGTGCTCGTGCCAGCCTCGTGTCCGCCTCCGGTGGACTCGCCATCGTCGTGGGGACGGTGACCGTCCTCGCGCTCGAGGCGCTGCTCGAGCCGGCCCAGATGCAGGCCTGGGGCTGGCGGCTGCCGTTCCTGCTCGCGGCACCTCTGGGTCTCGTCGGGCTCTACCTCCGGCTACGCCTCGACGAGACGCCGGTGTACCAGGAGTTGCGTCGCAACGACGATGTCCCGGCCCGGCCCCTGCGCGAGGCCCTGCGCACCGGCCGTCGCACGATGTGGATCGCCTTCGCGTGCGCCTCGATCACCGGGGTCGGCTTCTACTACCTGGCCACCTACTTCGCGAACGCGATGTCCGTCGGCGGCTCCCGCACCACCGCCCTGTGGGTCGCCTCGGTGGCGTTGCTCGTCTACGTCGTGCTCTGTCCCCTCGCCGGGCGCCTGTCCGACCGGATCGGACGGCGGCCCGTCTACATCGGCGGCGCGCTGGGCCATGCCGTGCTCGCCGTCCCGGTCCTGTACCTCGTCGGCTCGGGGTCACCCACGCTCGCGCTCCTCGGCATGTGCCTGTTCGCCGTACCGCAGGCCGGCCTCAACGTGATGTCGTCGATCGTGCTCGTCGAGCTGTTCCCGGCGCGGACCCGGTCGAGCGGTGCCGCGCTCGCGTACAGCCTCGGGGTCGGCCCGATCGCGGGGACCGCGCCTCTCGTGGCGGCTGCGCTGGCCGCGGGGACCGGGAGCACCGTCGCTCCGGCTCTCTACCTGGCCGGGATCGCCCTGGTCGTCGGCCTCGTCCTGGTCAAGGTCCTGCCCGAGACCGCGCACCGCGCGCTGAGCGACGCGCGCCCCGATGTGCGCGCCACGGCCTGAGGAGGTTCGCCATGCCCACGCTGGACGCCGAGGAACAGGCCGTCGTCGACCTCGTCCGCGAGTTCGTCGACAAGGAGGTCAAGCCGCAGGTCAACGAGCTCGAGCACGCCGACACCTACCCCGAGGACCTCATCGAGCAGATGAAGGAGATGGGGATCTACGGGCTCGCCGTGCCCGAGCCCTGGGGCGAGGCGCCCGTGTCGATGCCCTGCTACACGCTCGTCACCGCCGAGCTCGCGCGGGGCTGGATGAGCCTCGCGGGCGCGATGGGCGGCCACACCGTCGTCGCGAAACTGCTCGTCGCGTTCGGGACCCGGGCCCAGCAGGACCGCTACCTGCCGCGGATGGCGACCGGGGAGCTGCGCGCGACCATGGCGCTCACCGAGCCCGGCGGCGGCTCGGACCTGCAGGCCATGACGACCACGGCCCGACGGGAGGGGGACGGGTACGTCGTCAACGGCTCGAAGACCTGGATCTCGAACGCCCGCCGGTCCGGGCTGATCGCGCTGATGTGCAAGACCGACCCGCACGCCGAGCCCCGGCACCGCGGCGTGTCGATCCTGCTGGTCGAGCACGGCCCCGGGCTCGAGGTCTCGAAGGACCTCCACAAGCTCGGCTACAAGGGCGTCGAGACCTGCGAGCTGGCCTTCACCGACATGCGCGTGCCCGCCGACGCCCTGCTCGGCGACACCGAGGGGCGCGGCTTCGCGCAGATGATGAAGGGGCTGGAGACCGGCCGCATCCAGGTCGCCGCCCGGGCGCTCGGGGTGGGGACGGCCGCGTTCGAGGACGCCCTGCGCTACGCGCAGGAGCGCGAGAGCTTCGGCAAGCCGATCTGGCAGCACCAGTCGGTCGGCAACCACCTCGCCGACATGGGGACGAAGCTGACGGCGGCGCGGCAGCTGATCCTGCACGCCGCCGAGCGCTACGACGCCGGGCAGCGCAGCGACATGGAGGCCGGCATGGCCAAGCTGTTCGCCTCCGAGACCGCGATGGAGGTCGCCCTGAACGCCGTGCGCATCCACGGCGGCTACGGCTACTCGACCGAGTACGACGTCGAGCGGTACTTCCGCGACGCCCCGCTGATGATCGTCGGGGAGGGCACCAACGAGATCCAGCAGGGGGTCATCGCCTCGCAGCTGGTCCGACGGGGCGGGCTCGAGCGCCGGTGACCTCGGCGCGGCCGGGCGGGCTCGCCGGCTTCCTCCGGGCGGCACGCGCCCGGGCGAGGGCCCCGGCCGACGTCGGGGAACGCCCACGGCGGGTGCCGGGACTGCGCCGCGAGGAGCTGGCGAGAGCGGCCGGCGTCAGCGTCGAGTACGTCACCCGCCTCGAGCAGGGCCGCAGCCGGAACGCGTCGCCCGAGGTGATCGACGCGCTGGCCCGGGCGCTGGACCTCGGCGAGGTCGAGTACCTGCACCTGCACGACCTCGCGTTCCCCCGACGCGGCCGGCGCGACCGTCGCCCGGCCCGCCGGCACGTCCACCCGGCGGCGCTCGATCTCCTCGAGACCTTCGATGCCGTCAGCCGTCCGGCACTCGTGCTCGGGCGCCGACTCGACGTCCTGGCCTGGAACGACCTGGCCTCGCGCCTCGCGGCCGTCGACTTCGCCACCGTCTCCGCCCGGGCACGCAACGCGGCCCGGATGGTCCTGCTGACGCCCGGGACCGACGAGCGGGACGACCTCGCCGACCGGGTGGCAGCCCTCCTGCGCTTCGAGTCGGGCCGGCACCCGGACGACCCGCTGCTCGCGGAGCTCGTCGTGGAACTCGCGGCGGGCAGCGGGGCGTTCCGGCGCGCCTGGGCCCGGCACCGGGTGCGTCGCCACGGGTCCGGGGAGCACACCATCGTCCATCCCGTGGTCGGCGAGGTCACGGTGACCTACCAGGCGCTCAGGGTGGAGGGCGCCCCGGACCAGACCCTCTACGTCCTCCGGGCCGAACCGCACTCGCCCTCGGCGGCCGCGCTCGGGCGCCTGCAGGAGCTCCGCGGGACCTGACCCCGTCCGACGGTCAGGACGTCACGGCGTCGTAGACGGCGGCGACGTACTCCGCGCTGCGCTCCGAGCCGATGATGCCGGGCGACATCCGGTTCATGACGTAGGAGATCGTCATGCGGCGGTCGAGGTCCAGGACGACCATCGAGCCACCCCACCCGCCCCAGAAGGCGATCCGCCCGTCGGGGAGCCACGGGAGCGTCCGCCGCTGTGGGAGGCCGAACCCGATGCCCCACCGCAGCGGGATGCCGAGGACCAGGTCGGTGCCGTCGGCCTGGGGTTCGAGGATCCGCTCGACGGTGCGCGGACCGAGGAGCCGGATCCCGTCGACCTCGCCGCCGCGGGCGACCACCGAGAGGATGCGCGCCAGCGACCCGGCGTTCCCGTGACCGTTGACCGCTCCGAGCTCGGCGCGCTGCCACTGCGGGGTGTTCGCGTCGGTCGGGGCGGCACCCGCGGCGAAGGTCTTCGCCGCCGGACCGTCGACGGACGGCGGGCCAGGGTCGGCCCCGTCGGCTACGTCGCTACCGGACGGCGGGACGATCGGGGCCACCCGTGGCCGGTCGGCCTCGGGGACGCCGATCCGGAAGTCCGCACCCAGGGGCTCCGCGATCTCGTCGGCGACGAACCGGGTGAGCGAGCGGCCGGTCGTGCGGACGACGAGCTCGCCGATCAGGTGCCCGTAGGTCAGCACGTGGTACCCCGAGGCCGTGCCCGGCGTCCACCACGGCTCCTGCGCCGCCATCCGGGCGGCCGCCCCGCGCACGTCGTAGAAGTCCTCGAGCGTCGCCGGCGGCTCGAGCCCCGACACCCCCGAGGTGTGCGAGAGCAGGTGCCGCACCTCGACCCCGCCCTTGCCGTGCGCGGCGAACTCCGGCCAGTAGCGGGCGACCGGGGCGTCGAGGTCGAGCTCGCCGCGGTCGACGAGGACCAGCGCCGCGAGAGCGGTCACCATCTTGGTGCACGACCAGACGTTGGTGATGGTGTGCTCGTCCCAGGGCGACGTGCGCCCGGCGTCGCGGAACCCGCCCCGGAGATCGACGGCACGGTGCCCGTCGAGGTCGACCACCAGCGACGCGCCGATCTCGTCGCCGTCGTCGAGCCGGCGCTGCAGCGCCGCCCGGACGTGGTCGAACCCCGGGTCGCAGGATCCTCGCAGCGTGGTCACGGTGTTCCCTCCTAGGATCGGACATCGACGGAGCAGGGTGGAGCGAGTCGCGGAGGCCGGCGATGACCTCGCGCACGGAGGGGGCCCAGCCCGACCTCGCGGGCTTCCTCAGGGCGGCCCGGCGCCGGGCCGGAGCGCCCGGGCCGGAGGTCGACGGCCGCTCCCGGCGTGTCCCGGGCCTGCGCCGCGAGGAACTGGGCGAGCTCGCCGGGGTCAGCGTCGACTACGTCAAGCGGCTCGAGCAGGGCCGCAGCCGCACCGCCTCCCCCCAGGTGCTCGACGCGCTCGCCCGCGCGCTGGGTCTCGACGACGTCGAGCGGCTGCACCTGCACGACCTGGCCGCGCCACCGCTCCACGCACGCGGGCGTCGACCGCGTCCGCCGCGGGTCCACGCGGCCACGCTCGACCTGCTCGACACCTTCGACGCGGCCGGCCGCCCGGCGTTCGTCCTCGGCCGGCGCCTCGACGTCCTGGCGTGGAACGGCCTCGCGTGCCGGCTGATCGTCGACTTCGACGCCCTCGCACCCCGGGACCGCAACGCCGCGCGGGTGGTCTTCCTCTCGCCGCACGGCCGGGCGCTCTACCCGGACTGGGACACCGCGGCCACCCAGGTCGCGGCGAGCCTGCGCTTCGAGGCGGGGCGGCATCCCGGTGACCCCCTCCTGCTCGACCTGATCGGTGAGCTCCGGGAGACCGACCCCCACTTCGAGCCCGCCTGGTCGCGGCAACGGGTGCATCGACGCGGCGCCGGCCCCGTGACCTACCGCCATCCCCTCGTCGGCGAGCTCACCCTGCGCTACCAGGCACTCACGGTGAACTTCGACGCCGACCAGACCCTGTACGTGGGTCGGGCGACGCCGGGGTCCGAGGCGGGGCTCGCCCACCTGCGCGAGGCCGTCGGGGCCGCTCAGTCCTCGTGAGCTGTGGCCAGCGACCGCTCGCGCCAGAGGGCGAGATCGTCGGCCCGCCTCGCCGTCACGACCTCGTGCCGCTCGTAGGCGTCGCGACCGAGCAGCAGGTGCGTCGGGAGCTTGTCGGTGTCGACGACCTCCACGATCAGGGCGGCGCCCCGGACCGGGTCGCCGAGCTGCGTGTGGTTCGCGTCGTCCGCCCAGTCCAGCGTCGCGTGCGCCGGGGTGCCGTCGTACGCGTCGACCCGCGACGCCGGGGTCGCCAGTGAGCTCGCGTCGAGGAAGTCGGTCCGGAAGACCCCCGGCTCCACGACCATCGCCCGGACGCCGAACGGCTCCATCTCGGCCGCCAGCGCCTCGCTGATCCCGGCGACGGCGAACTTGGACGCGGCGTAGAGGGCCGCCCCCGGCTCGCCCTCGAAGCCCGCGCGTGACCCGATGTTGACGATCGTGCCGCGGCCCTGCGCCCGCATCGTGGGCAGGACCGCGCGGGTCACCGAGATCAGGCCGAACACGTTCACGTCGAACAGCGAGCGCGCCTCGGCGTCGCTGATCTCCTCGAGCGCGCCGAGCAGACCGCGCCCGGCGTTGTTGACCAGCACGTCGATCCCGCCCAGCTCGCCGACCACCTGCTGCACCGCGTCGCGCACCGACGCCTCGTCGGTGACGTCGATCGTCACCGCGACCGTCCGCTCGTGGCCGCGCAGGTCCTCGGGGAGCGAGGCGACGCGGCGCGCCCCCACCGCCACGTGGTGTCCCGCCGCAGCCGCGGCACGGGCGATCTCCGCGCCCAGCCCTCGTCCGGCTCCCGTGATCAACCAGTTGGACACTCTCGTCTCCTCCGCGTGCGTCCCCGTGTGCGAGGTCCACAGGACAGCAGCGCCCGCGTCCGGGATGTCGCCCGAACCTGGCCCTGCCGGTCGGGGGAACGACGTGACCCCGCGAGGAGGTTTGGAGCGCGACGGGACGGGAGAGGACGGTCGGTTCAGTCGACCGAGGCCTCCAGCCACCGCTCCTCGAGTCCCTCGCGCTCGGCGACGAGACCCTTGAGCTCGGCGTCGAGCTCCATCAGCCGCCCCGGCTCGTTTGCGGCGTCCGCGAGCAGCGTGTGCAGCTGCTTCTCCCGGGAGTCCAGCTTCTCGATGCGGCGCTCGATGCGCTGGATCTCCTTGCGCGCCGCGCGCTTGTCGGCCTCCGACGTGCCGGACGACGTCGACGACGAGGCCACCGGGCGGGGCCCGGCGGACGTCTCGAGCTGCTGGTCCCGGCGGCGCAGGTACTCCTCGATGCCGCCGGGCAGATCGGTGATCCGCCCGTCGCCGAACAGCGCCACCACCCGGTCGCACACACGCTCGGTGAGGTACCGGTCGTGGCTGACGACGACGAGCGTGCCCGCCCAGCCGTCGAGGATGTCCTCGAGCTGCTGGAGGGTGTCGACGTCGAGGTCGTTGGTGGGCTCGTCGAGCATGAGCACGTTCGGCTCAGTCACGAGCAGGCGCACCAGCTGCAGGCGGCGCCGCTCGCCGCCGGAGAGGTCCGAGACCGGTGTCCACTGCCGCGCGGCCGGGAAGCCGAACCGCTCGGCCAGCGCCGACGCGGTGTGCTCCCGCCCGCCGATGAACACGCGCTCCGCGATGTCCTCGACCGCCTGCAGCACGCGGCGGTCGCGGGGCAGGTCGGAGAGGTCCTGGGAGAGGTGGGCGAGCCGCACGGTCGTGCCCTGCACCCGCTGTCCGGCGTCCAGGTCGCGCTCGCCGGCCAGGGCGCGCAGCAACGACGTCTTCCCCGACCCGTTGACCCCGACGATCCCGACCCGGTCCCCCGGGCCGATCCGCCAGGTCTGCCGGTCGACGAGCGTGCGGCCGTCGGGCAGGCGCAGCGTCGCGTCCTCGAGCTCGAGCACGGTCCGTCCGAGGCGGTGGCGGGCCATCGTCACCAGCTCGACGGAGTCGCGGGGCTCGGGGACGTCCGCGATGAGCGCCTCCGCCGCCTCCACCCGGTAGCGCGGCTTGGAGGTGCGGGCCTGCGGGCCGCGCCGCAGCCAGGCGAGCTCCTTGCGCGCCAGGTTGCGACGACGCTGCTCGGCGGCGTCCGCGAGCCGCGCCCGCTCGGCCCGGGCGAAGATCCAGTCGTTGTACCCGCCCTCGTACTGCTCGACCTGCCCGTCGACCACCTCCCACGTGCGCGAGGCCACGGTGTCGAGGAACCAGCGGTCGTGGGTCACGACGACGAGCGCGGTCCGGCGGGCGAGCAGGTGCTCCGCGAGCCAGCGCACGCCCTCGACGTCGAGGTGGTTGGTGGGCTCGTCGAGGACCAGCAGGTCGAGCTCCTGCACGAGCGCCGCCGCGAGCGCGATCCGCTGGCGCTCCCCGCCGGAGAGCCCGTCGACCGGCGCGTCGAGGCCCCGCTCGCCGCCGGGGCGCAGCCCCTCCACGACGGTGCGGGACCGCGCGTCCGCGGCCCACTCGTGGTCGGGGATCTCGCCACCGAGCACGGACGCCCGCACGGTCGCCCCGGCGGGCTGGGACTGCTGGGTCACCGAGGCCATCCGCAGCCCGCGCACCGGGCTCACGCGCCCGTCGTCGGGAAGGAGCCGTCCCGCGAGGATGGAGATCAGGGTCGACTTGCCGCCGCCGTTGCGGCCGACGACGCCGACGCGGTCGCCGGTGTCGACGCCGAGCGACACGCCGTCGAGCACGGGCCTGGGCCCGCCGAAGGCGATCGCGACGTTCTCGAGGTTGACCAGGTTGGGCACGGACTGCCTTTCCGACGGAGGTCGAGCTCCCCTATCGGCGTGCTCGATGGGATGCTTCGTCAATCCCGCTCAGGCGTACATGTTCGGCCCGGGGTCCGGCGCGGGCGGGCCGCCGGGGCCGCGGGGCGGGCGGGCGGGGTCGCCGTCGATCACGCGGGCTCCGGGGACGGGGCCGTGCGCCACGCGCACGGTCCGGCACACGCCGGCCCCGGACAGCTCGGCGGCGACGCGGACCGCGGACGGGCCGTCCGCGCAGAGGAAGACGCAGGTGGGCCCGGAGCCGGAGACGACCCCCGCGAGCGCCCCGGCCGCGACCCCGGCCCGCAGCGTCCGCCGCAGGCCCGGGTCCATGCTGACCGCGGCCGCCTGCAGGTCGTTGCCCAGCAGCAGGGCCAGCGAGCGCGCCTCCCCGGACGCCACCGCCTCGAGCACCGGCTCGACGTCACCGACGCGCTTGACGGGGCTCTCGGGCGTCGAGGTCGAGCGCAGCCGGTCGAGCTCGCCGAACACGGCCGGCGTCGAGAGCCCGTGGTCCTGCAGCGCGACCACCCAGTGGAAGGTGTGCCGGGAGAGCACCGGGACCAGGTTCTCCCCCCGGCCGGTGCCCAGCGCGGTCCCGCCGTGCAGGGCGAACGCGACGTCGCTGCCGACGTCGGCGGCGACCTCCATCAGGGCCTCGCGGCCGAGGTCGAGCCGCCACAGCGTGGTGAGCGCGAGCAGGGTGCCGGCGGCGTCCGCACTGCCGCCGGCCATGCCGCCCGCGACCGGGATGGACTTGCGGATGCCGATCCGGACATCGGGTTCGCGGCCCGCGACCTCGGCGAGCGCGACCGCGGCCCGCCACGCGAGGTTCGAGGCGTCCAGCGGGATCTCGGCGCGCTGCGCGTCGGTGACCTCGCCGAGCAGCTCCACCCCGGGGGCGCCGGGTCCGATGCGGTCCACGTGGCGGCCGGTGTGGGTGCTGACCACCGAGATCTCGTCGAACAGGTTGAGGGCCTGGAACACGGTGACGAGGTCGTGGTAGCCGTCCGCGCGCAGGTCACCCACCGCGAGATGGAGGTTGATCTTGGCCGGGACGCGGACGGTCACCGGGGGACCGACGGCGGAGAGCACCCGTCCAGGGTACGGAAGGCCCGGCGGTCGGTCGCTCGCGACCGGTCCGGCCCGGGAACCTCTCGAACCGGACGCACGTTGGTCGGTCAGTACCCGAGATCCCCCAGGCAAGGAGCCATGGACCCGAGTCACAGTCCCGTCACCACCTGTCCTGACGCGCAGGTGGTGACCCCCCGATGATCGCCACGATCCTCGGCATCCTGCTCGGCCTCGTCGTGGTCGTCGTGATCACGGCCGCGACCGGCTACTTCGTGGCGCAGGAGTTCGGCTACATGGCCGTCGACCGGGCGCGGCTGCGTGCCCGGGCGGCCGACGGCGACGCCGGCGCCTCCCGCGCCCTCGACATCACGCGCCGCACCTCGTTCATGCTCTCCGGCGCCCAGCTCGGCATCACCGTCACCGGGCTGCTCGTCGGCTACGTCGCCGAACCGCTGATCGGCGACGGCGTCGGCGAGCTGCTCGGCGTCGCCGGGGTGCCCGCCGCGGTCGGCATCGCGATCGGCACCGTGATCGCGCTGCTGGCCTCCACCGTCGTCCAGATGGTCTTCGGGGAGCTGTTCCCGAAGAACCTCGCGATCGCGCGCCCGGAGCCGGTGGCCCGGGCGCTGGCGCTGTCCACCAAGGTCTACCTGGCCGTGTTCGGGTGGCTGATCCGCATCTTCGACGCGGCGTCGAACGCGCTGCTCAAGGCCCTGCGCATCGAGCCGGTGCACGACGTGGAGCACTCCGCCACGCCCCGGGACCTCGAGGCGATCATCGACGACTCCCGCGACTCGGGCGACCTGCACCCCGAGCTCGCGGCGATGCTGGACCGGTCCGTCGACTTCTCCGACCGCACCGCCCGCGCCGCGATGATCCCCCGACCGCGCGTCAGCTGGGTCCGCGCCGACGACACCGTCGCCGACCTCGTCGAGCTGATGGCCGGCGGGCACTCCCGGTACCCCGTCCTCGGCCGGGTCCCCGACGACGGCGACGGCGGTGACGCCCGGGCCCCCGAGCTCGTCGGGGTCGTGTGCCTGCGCGACGTCCTGGCCCACGACGGGGAGGCCGGGGTCCCGGTGAGCAGCCTGATGCGGCCGCCGGTCCTGGTCCCCTCGTCGCTGCCGCTGCCCCAGGTGCTCGCGACGCTGCGCGCCGAGGGCGAGGAGCTGGCCTGCGTGCTCGACGAGTACGGCGACCTCGCGGGCGTCGTCACGGTGGAGGACATCGCCGAGGAGCTCCTCGGCGAGATCACCGACGAGCACGACCCCGCCGACGCCGACCGCGCCCGGCCCGCCGACGACGGGTGGCTGGTGCCCGGCGACCGGCACGTCGACGAGGTGGGCCGGCTCATCGACGCCGACCTGCCCGAGGGCGACTACCAGACCGTGGGCGGGCTGGTGGTCGCCGAGCTGGAGCGGCTGCCCGAGCCCGGGGACAGCATCGTCGTCACCATCCCCGACGACGATCCCGACGAGCCCGACCGGACGCTGCGCGCCACGGTGCGCGCGGTCGACCGGCGCGTGCCCTCCGAGGTCCACCTGCAGTGGGTCCCGCTCCCCAGCCCGACCGGCACGGAGGTCTCCCGATGAGCGTGACGGCCGTCGTCGTCTCGATCCTGCTGATCGTCGCGTCCGCGTTCTTCGTGGCCGTGGAGTTCGCCCTGGTCGCTGCCCGCACGTACCGCCTCGAGGAGGAGGCGGCGCGCAGCGCGTCGGCGCGGGCGGCGCTGCGCAGCGCCCGTGACCTGTCGTTGCTGCTCGCGGGCTCGCAGCTCGGGATCACGCTCTGCGTGCTCGGCCTCGGTGCGGTCACCAAGCCCGCGGTCGACGAGGCCCTCGAGCCGGTGATCACCGGCTGGGGCCTCCCGTCCGCCGTCGCGGGCGTGGCGTCGTTCGTCATCTCCCTGGTGGTGGTGACGTTCCTGCACCTCGTGGTCGGGGAGATGGCCCCGAAGTCGTGGGCCATCGCGCACCCGGAGCGCTCGGCGATGCTGCTCGCACTGCCGATGCGGGCCTTCATGGTCGTCACCCGCCCGCTGCTCGTGGTGCTCAACGGGGCCGCGAACCGGTGCCTCCGGGCGCTGGGCGTGGAGCCGGTCGACGAGATGGCGGGCGGCCGCGGCCCGGACGACCTCCGCGAGCTGATCGACCACTCCGCCGAGACCGGGACCCTGGACCCGGAACGGCGCGACCAGCTGCTGGCGGCCCTGGAGCTCGACCGCACCCCGGTGCGCGACCTCGTCCGCGAGCCGGTGGGCGTCCGGGCGGACGCCGACGTGGCGTCCGTCCGGAACACCGCCCGCGACAGCGGGCACCTGCGGCTCGTCGTCACGCAGGACGGCCGGGCCGAGGGCTTCGTGCACGTCCGCGACGCGCTCGCCGCCGACCCGTCCACCACCGCGCGGACGTTGATGCGCCCGCTCCTGCGGCTCCCGGCCGACACCCCGCTGCAGAGTGCGGTCTCCACGATGCGCGAGCAGCGGGCGCACCTGGCCCTCGTGGAGGACGACGGCGGCAGCATCGGGGTGCTGACCCTCTCGGACCTCGTGGAGCGGCTGCTCCCGGCGCCCGCGTAGGTCCGTCCCGGCGTCAGCAATGGTCCGTTGCTGACGCCGGACGTCAGAGAGACGCCATTCGCACGTCAGCTCGCGGCGGGCCGCCGTGCTCGTCCTCGAGTGCGACACGGCGCAGGTCGGACGGCCCCGGGAGTTGCCTCAGGTAGCACTCGCGAACGCCGACCGACTCGCCCGCCCGCGAGTGCTACAGGGCGCAGGCCAGGCGGCCCCGGGATCTGCCTCACGTCGCACTCGGGCGGCGGGTCGGGGCCACTGGCGAAGGGCGCCCATGGCCCGTCTACTCGAGCAAAGGGGCCCTTCGCTCAATCGGCGGGCGGCACGGCGGCCAGGGCGGCGAACGCGTCGACGCCGAGCCGTTCGGCGCGCGTGGTCGGGTCGATCCCGGCCGCGCGCAGCCGGCGCTCGGCCTCGGCGGGCGATCCGGCCCACCCCGCCAGTGCGGCGCGCAGCCCCTTGCGCCGCTGGGCGAACGCGGCGTCGACGACCGCGAACACGTCCTCCCGGCGTCCGCGGGGCGTGGGGCGGCGGGTGAACGCGACGAGGGCCGAGTCGACGCCGGGGACGGGCCAGAACACCCCGCGCGGCACGGGACCCGCGCGGCGTGCGTCGGCGTACCAGGCGAGCTTGGCGCTCGGCCCGCCGTAGGCCGGGTCCCCGGGGCGTGCGGCCAGCCGGTCGGCGACCTCGGACTGCACCATCACCAGACCCCGCCGCAGCGCCGGCAGTTCGGCGAGCAGGTGCAGCACCACCGGCACGGCCACGTTGTAGGGCAGGTTCGCGACGAGGGCGGTGGGGGCCGCGGGGAGCTCGTCCGCGGTGATCCGCAGGGCGTCGGCGGTGACGACGTGCAGCGGGCGCTCCGGGGCGTGCGCCGCGGCGGTGGCCGGTAGCCGCCCGGCCAACGTCGGGTCGATCTCCACCGCGACCACCGCCGCCGCCTCGTCGAGCAGCGCCAGGGTCAGCGAGCCGAGCCCCGGGCCGACCTCGAGCACGACGTCGTCCGGGTCGAGCTCCGCCAGCCGCACGATCCGGCGGACGGTGTTGGCGTCGTGCACGAAGTTCTGGCCGAGCTTCTTGGTGGGCCGGACGCCGAGCTCCGCGGCCAACGCCCGGATCTCACCGGCCCCCAACAGACGAACGGGCCCCGGGATCACGTGTCCATGATCCCAGGGCCCGTTGCGGGTCGTGCGTGGTGCTACTTCTTGCCGCAGACCGGCCAGGCGCCGTAGCCGCCGCGGTCGTCGCGGACCTTCTCGGCCACCGCGATCTGCTCCTCCTTGGAGGCCAGGTCGGCGCGCGCGGCGTACTGCCCGCCGCCGTAGGCGTTCCAGGTCTGCCGGTCGAACTGCAGGCCGCCGTAGTAGCCGTTGCCGGTGTTGATCGACCAGTCGCCGCCGGCCTCGCACTTGGCCATGCGGTCCCACTTGGCGGTGCTGCCGATCGCCGGGCCGGCCTTCTTGGTGCCCTTGCGGACCACACCGCCGACGGGCGCCTTGGTGACCGTGGGGGCACCCAGGGCGGTGCGGCCGGTCTCCTTGCCGTCGGTGGTGTTCACCGTGAAGTTCTGGACCTGCTCGCCGGCCTGACCGGGCTGCTCGACGCGGGTCTTGCCGGCGTCCAGCGTCGGGTCGTCGATGGTCTGCATCGGCGGGGCGATCGGCTTCGTCTCGGTGACCTGGGTGACCGCGTTGCGCACGATCGTGATCGCCGCGCCGTCGACGAGGCCGCCGGCGTTGACGGTGTCCAGCGGACCCATCTGCAGGCCGCGCTGTGCGAGGAACTCCTGCACGGACGCGGCGGTGGTGCTGATCTGCTGCGGAGCGCCGCCGCCGTCGACGAAGGTGACGTTCTTCGGCAGCTGCACCGCGAGGTTCATCCCCTCCGAGGGGATGAGCGAGCCCAGCGGCACGGACGCGGCGAGGGCCTGCGTCGGCATGCCCAGCTGGCCGAGCGCCTCCGCGACCGTCGAGGCCGTCGTCGTGATCGTCTGCGGCTTGCCGTCGACCACGAGGTTGACCTGGCGCGAGTGGTTGACCACCAGCCGGTCGCCGTCGCGGATCTCGGCGTTCGGCGAGGGCGACATCTGGTCGGCCGGGCCGACCTCGATGTCACCGGAGGCGAGCGCGCCCGCGACCGTGCCGGAGAAGGTGTGCACGACCTGGTCGACGCCGTCGACCGTGACCGTGATCTCCTTGTCGAGGGCGACCGCGGTGCTGCCCCCGGCGGCGACCGCGATGAGGGCCGCGGCGACGCCGCCCTTGACCGCCAGCGAGTAGCGGCCGGTGTCGGTGAGGTCGCGCTCGCGGTAGGTCTCCGGGTCGAGCCCGGCGGGCGCTGCCGCGGGCGTGGGCTCCGCGGTGAGGGTGCCGGTGGCCCCGGTGAGGCCGGTGCGCGACTCGAGGTCGTTCCAGTCGTCCAGGTCCGGGACGGCGAGCGCCCCGGTCGCGGAGCCGGGCGCTGCCCAGCCCGGTCCCGCGACCGGCAGCGGGCCGGTGATGTCATCGGCCCAGGTGGGGAGCGGACCCGTCTGGTGGGTGGCGGCGCCGCGACGGGCCTGCCACTCGGCGGTGCTGGCGTTCAGGCCGTCCCAGCCGTCCTCGGTCCACCGCTGCTCGAGGGAGTCGAACCAGCCGGTGTCGGCCTGCTCGTCGTCCCGGGCGATGGTGCGCGTCGAGTCGGTGCTCATCGGGCGACCGCCGCAGGGTGAGCAGCGATCAGCGCGAGGGGGGAGCGCAGTGGAGCCACAGAGGAAATCCGCTTCATCCGTGCGTCCGGGCAGGAACCGCATCCGGGTCGAACCCCGATCCGGAACCCTGGGGAAGGTTCCGGGTCATCCCGGATGCCGGGGGTTGGTTCCATCCCGGCGAGTCACGGCACGGTAACGACTCGGGTGTCAGCACCATCAAGCCGACACGAACGTGGTGCGCCGAACGGCAGCCCGGCGACGACGAACGCGGTCACCGCGTGCTCTTTCGGTCGACGCAGCGTCACGGCTGAGGTTGTTCGTCCAGTCGGAAGGTCCGCTGGGCGTTCCGGGTGGCCGCCGCCGCGAGCTCCTCGGCCGCCTCGTCACGCAGCTCCGCGAGGTCTCGCACCGTGTGGGGGATCACGTACGGCTCGTTCGGCCCACCGCGGAACGGGTGCGGCGTCAGGAACGGGGCGTCGGTCTCGGTCAGCACGAGGTCGGCCGGGGCGTGGGCGGCCGCCTCACGGAGGTCGGCGGCGTTCGCGTTGCGGAACGTCGCGGTGCCCGAGAACGACATCAGCCAGCCGTGCTCGGCGCACACCCGCGCCAGCTCCGGGCCGCCGGAGAAGCAGTGGAAGACCACCGTCGCCGGGGCCCCCTCGGCGCGGAGCACGTCGACGATGCCGTCGTGGGCCTCGCGGTCGTGGACGACCAGGGGCAGCCCGGTGCGCTTCGCCAGGTCGACGTGCCATGCGAAGGCCTCGCGCTGGACCTCCAGCGGCGCGCAGTCCTCCCGCCGGGTGGTCCAGTAGTCGTCCAGCCCGGACTCCCCCACCGCGACCACCCGGGGCAGCGTCGTCAGCCGCTCGATCTCGGCCCGGGCGGTGTCGTCGAGGTCGTTCGACCGGGTCGGGTGCAGTCCGACCACCGCGAACACGCGCGGGTCGGTCCCGGCCGCCCAGGCGGCCCACTGCGCGGAGGCGAGGTCGTCCGCCGTCGTCACCATCGCCGTGACCCCGGCCGTTCCCGCGCGGTCGAGGACCGCCGCGAGCGTCTCCGGGTCCGTCGCCCCGCACGCGTCGAGGTGGGTGTGCGCGTCGACGACGCCGCCGTCGATCGGCTCGGGGACCGGCGGCGGGACGCGATCCTTGCTACTCACCGGGATGGATCGGCGCCCACGACGGCCCGGTCTCGCCCAGCGCGGTGTCGAGCTTGGCGAACAGCGGCGTGGGACGCGCCAGCGGCCGCCCGACGGGGATCGGGGTCGACTCCCACCGGGCCTGCTCGCCGGCGTAGTCGCCGGTGAGCACCGAGTGCGTCGTGCCCAGGCCGGTCTCGCCGGCGTCCTCGCGGTGCGGCTGGGCCGCCCACACGCCGGTGCCGCCGAGGGCCTCGTGCACCTTCTGCGCGGCGTGCGGCAGGAACGGCGTCAGGAGGGTGTTCGCGTCCTGCACGACCTGCAGGGCGGTGTGCAGGATCGTGTCGCGCCGTGCCGGGTCGTCCTTGCGCTTCCACGGCTCCTCGTGGCTCAGGTAGGCGTTCGCCGCGCCGACCACGCGCATCGCCTCTCCGATCGCCTGCTTGAACCGCGAGTGGCCCAGGTGGGCGCCCACCGTGGAGAACGCCGCGCGCGACTGCGCCAGGAGCTCGGCGTCGGCGGGCTCGGGCCGGGTCGGCTCCGGGACCGCCCCGACGTTCTTCGCCGCCATCGACACCGAGCGGTTGACCAGGTTGCCCCACTCGTTGGCGAGCTCGAAGTTCGTGCGCCGGACGAACTCCTCCCAGGTGAAGTCCGTGTCCTGGTTCTCCGGCCCGGCCACGGCGATGAAGTAGCGCAGCGCGTCCGGCCCGAACTCGCGCAGGAAGTCCCCGACGTAGATGACGGTGCCGCGACTCGTCGAGAACTTGGACCCGGACATCGTCAGGAACTCGCTCGAGACGACCTCCGTCGGGAGGTTGAGCGTGCCCAGCTCGCCCGGGCTGCCGCCGCGGTCGCCCGCGCCGTTGTTGCCGAGCAGGATCGCCGGCCACATCACCGAGTGGAAGGTGATGTTGTCCTTGCCCATGAAGTAGTAGGCGGAGGCCTCCGGGTCGTGCCACCACTGCTTCCAGGCGTCCTTGTCGCCGGAGCGCTCGGCCCACTCCACCGAGGCCGACAGGTAGCCGATGACCGCGTCGAACCAGACGTAGAAGCGCTTCATCGGCGCGTCGGACCAGCCGTCGAGCGGGATGCGCACGCCCCAGTCGATGTCCCGGCTGATCGCGCGCGGCCGGAGGTCGTCGATGAGGTTGCGGCTGAAGTTCAGGACGTTCGGCCGCCACTGGGTGCGCGTGTCCAGCCAGCGGTGCAGCGACTGCGAGAAGGCCGGGAGGTCGAGCATCAGCTGCTCGGTCTCCCGGAACTCGGGGGTCTCGCCGTTGATCCGGCTCCGGGGCTCGCCGAGGTCGGCCGGGTCGAGCTGGTTGCCGCAGTTGTCGCACTGGTCGCCGCGGGCCTGCGGGTAGTTGCAGATCGGGCAGATGCCCTCGATGTAGCGGTCCGGCAGCGTGCGCCCGGTCGACGGGCTGATCGCTCCGAGCGTCGTCTCCGGCAGCACGTAGCCGTTGCGCCACAGGGCGGTGAAGAGCTCCTGGGTGACCCGGTGGTGGTTGTCGGTGGAGGTGCGGGTGAACAGGTCGTAGGACAGGCCCAGGCCCACCAGGTCGTCCTGGATCACCCGCGAGTAGCGGTCGACGAGCTCGCGCGGGGTGGTGCCCTCCGCGTCCGCCTGCACCTGGATCGGGGTGCCGTG
Source organism: Actinomycetospora aurantiaca (assembly GCF_037401875.1). Taxonomy (NCBI): domain Bacteria; kingdom Bacillati; phylum Actinomycetota; class Actinomycetes; order Pseudonocardiales; family Pseudonocardiaceae; genus Actinomycetospora; species Actinomycetospora aurantiaca. The sequence continues at coordinate 28,809 of NZ_JBBEGN010000004.1, forward strand.
CTCGTCGGTGCCCGACACCATGAGCACCCGGTTGCCGACCATCCGCTGGTAGCGGGAGAACACGTCGGAGGGCACACCGAAGCCGGACACGTGGCCGATGTGCCGGGGGCCGTTCGCGTAGGGCCACGCGACGGCGGTCAGCACGGACTCGCTCATGATTCCATTCTCCCGCTGACGTCGAGCCGCTTCCGATCGGGCTACATCGCCCTCACATCGCTCCGAACTGCCGGTCCCCCGCGTCGCCGAGGCCCGGGACGATGTAGCCGTGGTCGTTGAGCCGCTCGTCCACCGTGGCGGTGACCACCCGGACGGCCGGGTGCGCCCGCGCGAGCCGGTCCACCCCCTCCGGAGCCGCGACGACGCACACCGCGGTCACGTCGTCCGCCCCGCGCGCGGTCAGCAGGTCGATCGTGTGCGCCATGGACCCGCCGGTGGCGAGCATCGGGTCGAGGACGAACACCGGCCGGCCGGCGAGGTCGGCGGGCAGCGACTCCATGTACGGGGTCGGCTGCAGGGTCTCCTCGTCGCGGGCGACGCCGACGAACCCCATGAGGGCGCCGGGGACCTGGGCGTGGGCGGCCTCGGCCATCCCCAGGCCCGCGCGCAGCACCGGGACGAGGACCGGCGGGGCCACGAGGGCGGCTCCGGTGGTGTCCGCGACCGGCGTCGTCACGCGGACGTCGGTCACGGGCGCGTCGCGCAGGGCCTCGTAGACCAGCATCGTCGTGAGGTCGCGGACCGCGGCACGGAAGGCGGCCCGGTCGGTGCGGGCGTCGCGCAGGCTGGCCAGGCGCACGCGGGCGAGCGGGTGGTCGACGACGAGCAGCATGGGTGCGGAACCTACCGACGCGGCGTCTGGGAGCCTGGGCGCGTGGTCGCCGACGCCTATCGCTCCGGTCACGCCCGCGTCGCCGAGCTGGTCTCCGCTCTTCCCGACGACGAGTCGGGGCGGGCCGTGCCCGCCTGCCCCGACTGGTCGGTGCACGACCTGCTCGCCCACCTGGTCGGCACCGCCGCCGACGTGAGCGCGCGCCGCACCGCGGGGCTGGCCGGCCCGGACTGGACCGCCGCCCAGGTGGCGGCGCGGCGAGACGCGGACGTCGCCGACCTCCTCGCGGAGTGGGACCGCCACGTCGACGCGACCGCCGAGGCACTCGAGGACCGGCGGGTCCCGACGACGGTGCTGGGTGACCTGCTCGTCCACGAGGGCGACCTCGCCGAGGCGCTCGGCGCCCCGCAGCCCCCGTGGGACGGGTGGGCGTCGGCGGCGTCGGTGCTGGTGCGGCAGGTGGTGAAGGGGATCCGCGGGCGGGAGACGCTGGTGGTGCGGGCCGGGGGCACGGAGTGGCGCAGCCCGGACGACGCGGAGCCGGACACCGTGCGCAGCGTGCTGTCCGTCGATCTCTACGAGCTCTACCGCGGGCTGCAGAGCCGACGCAGCCGCACCCAGATGCGGCGCTGGGACTGGGAGGGCCCGACCGACCCGTGGGTCGACGCCCTGCCCGTGCACGGACCCCGGGACGACGAACAGCCGGTGCCCCCTCCCCGGCGATGAGGAGGGGACACCGGCTGCGCGGTGTCGCGGACGACTCAGCCGAGCAGGCCGGTGATCGTCTCGACGATCGTCGTCTCCTCGGTGCTGGACTCGTCGACCGTCGTCGTGTCGCCGTTGGTGATGGTGCCGGCGGCCGTCGCGACGTTGTTACCCGAGCCGATCTCGTTGTCGTTCAGGATGTCGCAGACGTTCGAGGCCGACAGGTCCTGGTCGCCACCAGTGGTGTCGCCCAGCGAGTCCCCGGAGCCGTTCTCGGACGCGGCCTGGACCGCGTTGGAGCAGCCCGAGGCCGGGGCCGACTCGTGGGCGGAGGCGACACCGGCGAGCGAGCCGAGGCCCGCACCCGCGATGGCGGCGGAGACGACGATCTTGCGAAGGACGGACATGGTTCTCCCAGCAGAAGGGCCCGGAGCGGGCCGGAGGGTGTCCCCGCCCGGGTCGGGTCCCGGGCAGGTCGATCGGAGCGGCACGGCGATGGCGCCGTGACCGCGGAGGGGAGCGGGGTGGACCGGTCTCGACCGGTCCACCCTCCTGCTCCGAACGGGGAGGACCCGTCCGGGAAGCGGACTACGAGAGGTCGGGCAGCCCGCCACCGTCGCCGGCGGGTGCCGGGGTCACGGTGGTGGTGTCGCTCGACGTGTCGGTGACCGTCGAGGAGCGCGTGATGTCGGTGGTGTCACCGTTGGTGATGGTGCCGAGCGCCGTCGCGACGTTGTTGCCGCTCAGGATCTCGTTGCCGTTCAGGATGTCGCAGGTGTTGCTCAGGCCGAGGTCCTGCGCGCCACCGGTCGTGTCGCCGAGCGAGTCGCCCGAGGAGTTCTCGCTGGCCGCCTCGGCGGCGTTCGAGCAGCCCTGGGCCGGGGCCGACTCGTGGGCGCTGGCGATCCCGGCCAGCGAGCCGAGACCGGTCCCGACGACGGCGACGGTGAGGATGGACTTGCGGAGCATCGACATGGGATGACCTCCTGGGTCGGTCGGCCACGAACGGCCGGGGGAGCGGATCGCGAGGGCCCGTCACGACGGACCCGGGAGGGTGGCCCGCCGGACGTCGTGTCCGGCGGACCGTCAGGGCAGGCGGGGCTCAGCCGAAGAGGCCGCCGAGCAGGTCACCGAGGCCGCCCGCGCCACCGGCCGGGACCGTGGTGTCCGAGGTCTCGGTGGTCGTCTCGGTGTTGGTGCGGGTGATGTCGGTGGTGTCGCCGTTGGTGATCACGCCGCCGGCGGTCGCCACGTTGTTCCCGCTGAGGATCTCGTTGTCGTTGAGGATGTCGCAGGTGTTGCTGGCGTCGAACGCCTGGTCGCCACCGGTGGTGTCGCCCAGGGTGCGGCCCGCGCCGTTCTCGCTCTCGCCCTTGATGGCGTTCGAGCAGCTCTTGGCGGCGTCGTGGCCGCCGTGGCCGTGGCCGCCGTCGTGCGCCATGGCGGCACCGGTCATGGAACCGAGGCCGGCACCGACGATGGCGGTGGTGAGGACGGCCTTGCGCAGCATCGACATTCTGTATTCCCCCGATGATTGTCTGACGGATTCCGGGGCCCGCCGCTCGGAGTCGAGCATCAAGGCCACTGCGCATCTCAACGGTCGGCCTAGTCGTGGGTCACGGGACAATCACGACGTTCCCCCGTTCGTGGTGCAACGAACGGCGGCGCTGATCCGATGGCGCAGGTCGGCGCTTTTCCGACGGCATTCGCGACGTTCCTGTCGGCAGGCCCCACGAACGACGACGGGCCGGCACCCGCCCTCGAACGGGTGGGTGCCGGCCCGATGCCGGAACGGGGCGCTCAGCCCGTGGTGGTCGTGCTCGTGTCGGTGCTGGTGCGCGTGCGCGTGATGTCGGTCGTGTCGCCGTTGGTGATGGTGCCGGCGGTGGCCGCGTTGTTGTCGCTCAGGACCTTGTTGCCGTTCAGGATGTCGCAGGTGTTCGAGGCCGAGAGGTCCTGGTCGCCGCCCGCGGTGTCGCCCAGGGTGCGCCCGGCGCTGTTGGAGCTCTTGGCCGCGGCCGCGTTGGAGCAGCCCTTGCCGGAGTCGCCGTGGTGCTCGTGCGCTGCGGCCACGCCCGCGGTGGAGGCGAGCCCGGCGCCCAGGATCGCGCTGGCGAGGACGGTCTTGCGGAAGACGGACATGGTGTGCGGACCCCCGAGGTCGGTGACGGACGTGTCCCGCGCCCGTGAGCTCGCACGATGCGGTCGACGGGCTGACGACGGGACCGACCGGCCCAACGGCGGGCCCGGGGTCACGTCACGTCGCCGAGGGAGGGTTCGCCCGAACGAGAGGGGGCGGCGCGAACGCACGAACGGCCGGCACCCGGGGGTCCGGGGGCCGGCCGTGGCGTGGTCGTGGGTCGCGCGGGCTCAGTTGAAGGGGAAGCCCGGGCCGAAGAACGAGTCGATGGAGGTGGTGCGGGTGACGGTGCGCGTGATCGTGGTCTGGTCACCGTTGCGGATGGTCCCGGCGCCCGACGCGGTGTTGTTCCCGCTGCCGTAGACGTTGCCGTTCCCGTTGCCGCAGGAGTTCGAGACGGAGATGGTCTGCGACCCGCCGGTGACGTTCCCGAGGGTGCGGCCGACCGAGGTCTTCGAATTCGCCTTGACGGAGTTCGAGCACGATCCCGACGGCGCGGCACTCGCGATCCCGGCGGTCGAGGCGATTCCCACACCCACGACGGCGGCGGCGACGGCGGCGCGACCGAGGACGTTCTTCATGGCAGTTCCCCCAGGGTGTCGAGCTGTTTCCCGGAGTGCTGGTCCGCATTCCGGTCTCGCCCCGGGTATCGACGGTCCGTCGAATGTCGCAACAGCATTCCGCGGACGTCCGCCGAACGAGTGACGACATGCGTCGGGCCGGGCCTCCACGCCGCTGGGGAGCGAAGTCGCCGGAAAGGCGACGTTGGCGTGGGGACCCGGCCCGAGGCGGATGCCCGAGATCAGACGGGGAGGAGCCCGCCGAGGATCGTCTCGATCGTCGAGGTCGTGGTCTCGGTGGAGGTCTCGTCGACGGTCGTGGTGTCGCCGTTGGTGATCGTGCCGCCGGTGGCGGCGTTGTTCCCGCTCAGGATCTCGTTGCCGTTGAGGATGTCGCAGGTGTTGTCCAGGGCGATGTCCTGGTCCCCACCGGTGGTGTCGCCCAGGGTGCGGTCGGCACCGTTGCTGCTCTTGGCCGCGGCCGAGTTGGAGCAGCTCTTGCCGGCGTCGCCGTGGTGCTCGTGCGCCATCGCGACACCCGCGGTGGAGGCGAGCCCGGCGCCCAGGATGACGGTGGCGACGGCGGCCTTGCGGAACATCTGCATCTGAGGATTCCCCCGAATCATGGAGCTCTCGGTCCGGCCGCAGCGAGATGCTGTGCGCCGGTCGGTCACGGTGCGCTCAACGCGGGGGGACGAAGCGAGGTCACGGCTCCGTCACGACGTTCGCCCGTTCGAGGTGGAACGCTCTGCTGACCTGCGACGATGGACTCGCCTTCGTCGGAGTGGCACGGAGGGCGCGATCACACCGTGTCACTCGTCCGGGATCTCCAGGTCCCTCACTCGCCTCCGCGTCGTCCGGGTGCCGCTCGTCGTCAGCAATGGTCCGTTGCTGCCACCTGACGTCAGAACGGCGCCACTCGCGCATCCGGTCGAGGCCCGTCACCGCCGTGTCGCGGCCTGTCGTGGAGGATCAACAGCGACAGGGCGGTCGACGGGGCACGAGAGGCCGCGACAAGGCCGGCGCGCACGACGAGCGGGCGCTCAGCGCCGGCGCAGGGCCCGCCGAGGAGCACCGCGCACCCGCTCGAGCCGGGCCGGACACATCGAGCTCCACACGCGCCGCGCGGACCGATCGGTCCCCGCCCCACTCCGCGCGGCGGAACGAGATCTCGCCCGGAACGACGAACGGCCGGCCCGCCTCCCCGAGGGGAACGCGGACCGGCCGTGGCTCGCCGGAGGCGGGACGTCAGCCCATGATCGACTTGACGATCGTGACGTCCTTCGTCTTCGTGTCTTCCGTCGTGATCTCGGTGTTGTCGCCGTTCTGCACGTCGCCGAAGAGCGCGACGTTGTTGTTGCTGAGGAACTGGTTGTTGCTGAAGTTCCCGCACACGTTGCTCGGCGAGATGTTCTGCGACCCGCCAGTGATGATGCCGCCGAGGACGTCGCCGGAGCCGTTCGAGTTGTGGGCGTCGACGGCGTTGGTGCAGCCGTCCTTCGAGCCCTCGTGCGACGTGCCGTGCGAGTCGTGCGACGACGAGTGGCTCTTCTCGTGGCCCTCGGGGCAGTCACCGGCGAACGCGGCGCCGGTGGTGGACGCGAGGCCCGCGCCGATGATGGCGGTCGTCAGGACGGTCTTGCGGAGCATCGACATGGTGACTCCTCCAGGAGCGCGAAGCGGGATGGGCCGATCGCGGGTCCGGGCGCCGCGTGGGAGGGCGACTGCCGACGCGGACCGGATCGGGGACGTGCGGACGACCCGGCCGGGGGCGAGCCCGGCCGGGCCGCAGACGCGGGGACCGTCCGGCACTCCGGCACTCGGGGGGAGTCGGAGCGGGGCCGACGGCACGTCGCCGCGGGAGGACGACTCAGATGCCGAAGATCTTGGTGATCTCCTTGGTGATGGTCGTGGTCTCGGTCTTGCTGTCGTTCACGACCTTGTTGCTGCCGTTCTGGATGCTCCCGCCGGCGACGTTGTTGCCGTTGAGGAACGAGTTGCCCGAGAAGTTGTCGCAGACGTTGCTCGGGGACACGTTCTGGTTGCCGCCGAGGACGCCGCCCAGCTTCACGTCGCCGGTGCCGTTCGAGTTGTCGGCCTTGACGAGGTTCGAGCAGCCGGACGAGGCCTTCTCGTGGCCACCGTCGTGGTGGTCGGAGGCGAAGGCGGCACCGGAGGTGGACGCGAGGCCCGCGCCGATGATCGCGGTGGTCAGAACGGTCTTACGGAAGGCAGACACTCTTTCTCCCCTGGCTCGTGGTCGAACGCGGCCGTGTCGGTCGCGCACCGTGCGTCGCGACACGACTACGCATCACGACCCGGTGACTTCAACGCCTCGATCGAGTGAAGGTCACGGCCAGGTGACGATCCGGGTCACGACGATCTCCACGATCGGGTGCTGAGTAGGGGATCCGACGAACCACTTCACCCGAACGGAGCAGGAAACGACGACGGGCCGGCACCCGGTCGGGATCGTGTCCCGGGGTGCCGGCCCGTCGGTCGTGCGGGTCGAGCTGGTCGAGCTGACTGCCTGCCCGCAGTCGGGAGGACTCAGTCCTCGGCGCCACCGACCGTCGTCGTCGAGTCCGTGGTGCTGGTGCGGGTCAGCGTCTGGGTGAGCGTGTCCCCGTTGACGACCGAGCCACCCAGCAGGGCGACGTTGTTGTTGGACAGGATCTCGTTGCCCGTGAGGATGTGGCAGAGGTTCGAGGCCGACAGGTCCTGGTCGCCGCCGGTGGTGTCGCCCAGCGAGTCGCCCGAGCCGTTCTTGGACTCCGCCGCGACGCTGTTGCTGCAGCCGCCGTCCTTCGGCTGGCTCATGTGCTTGCCGTGGCCGTGGCCGCCGTGGTGGCCGCCGTCGCCCGGGTCGTCCCCGGCGAACGCCGCACCGGACATGGAGCCGAGGCCGGCCCCGATGATCGCCGTCGCCAGCACGGTCTTGCGGAACATCGACACGTTCATTCCCCCGTGGATCTGAGGTGTCCTACGGCCCGCTGGTCGCGGGTCCGCGCCATCACGACGGCCTCAACGGGGACGGCAGACGGGGGTCACGGCTCGCGCGGTTACTTCATTCGTTCGAGCGTCATCCGCTGTGCAGACTCAAGCACTAGCCCGATCGCACTAACGAGCGAGCTGACGGACCAGTCCGACCACGATCGAGCCCAGTTCGGCGCCCGCGTCCTCCTGCAGGAAGTGCCCCGCGCCGTGCAGCACCGCGTGCTCCCGGTCCGCCGCGCCCGGCACGTGCTCGCGCAGCATCGGCGCCATCGGCCCGGTGATCGGGTCCGAGTCGGAGAACGCCAGGAGGAACGGGCGGGTGTAGTGCCCCAGGGCCTCCCAGGCCGCGCGGTTCGCCGACGTCTCCGGGTCGTCCGGGCGCGTGGGCACGAGCAGGGGCATCGCCCGCGGCCCGGCCTTGTACGACTCGTCCGGGAACGGCGCGTCGTAGGCCGCCCGCGCCGTCGGGGCCAGGCCCCGCGCGCAGCCCGACGCCACCAGCCGCCCGACGTCCAGGGCCTCCGCCCGCTCCACCGCGCGCCGGAAGCGCCACCACGGTTCGGGCATGTCGACGTCCCCGGTCGGCAGGCCGGTGTTCGCGGCGACCACCGCCCGGAACCGCTCCGGCGCCTCGGCGACCAGTCGCAGCCCGATCAGGCCGCCCCAGTCCTGGCCCAGGAGGACCAGGTCGTCGAGACCCAGCACGTCCACGACCGCCTCCCGCACCCAGGCGACGTGCCGGGCGTAGGAGTGGTCGGACACCTCGGCCGGCTTGTCCGATCGGCCGAACCCGACGAGATCGAGGGCCACCGCGCGGACCCCGACGCCCGCGAGCGTGTCCAGGATCGAGCGGTAGAGGTAGGACCACGTCGGCTCCCCGTGCAGCAGGAGCACCGTCGGGCCCGCGTCCGGTCCGACCCGGTAGGTCGCGACGCGCACCGGCTCCGGCCCGCCGTCGGGGTCGGCCACCTCCACGAAGACCGGCTCGTACCCGAAGCCGGTGAGTCCGCTGAAACGCTCGTCCGGGGTCCGCAGCAGCCGCACTCCGCGCAGCGTGCCAGGGTCCGCCGCCGGGGGCGAGCGACGTCGCAGGCCCGTCGGGTGACGCCCCGAACGGCCTGGTCACGCCACGGCCCCTAGGGTGGGCCGCCGCACGTGATCACCCGCAGGAGACACCGGAGGCCGACCGTGGCCCAGGACATCGTCCCGATCACCCTCGCGCTCACGGGTGGGGACCTGGTCACCCTCTGGGCGCCGCGCTGGCGGGAGGACGGCGAGGAGTGGGAGGCGTTCCTCGGCGACGACGACCACGTGTTCGCGTTCGCCGACGCCGCCGACCTCGCCGCCTGGATCCGCACCAGCGACGCCGACGGGCTGGAGCACGACCTCCTCGACCACCCGGCGTGGCCGGTGGTGGGCGGGCTCTCGGTCGACGAGCTCACCCCGGAGGACATCCAGCGCTACGACGTCGTCGGGGTCCCCGAGCTGGTCGCCGAGGAACCGGACACCTGGTCGGTCGACGACCTGGCCGAGATCACGACGATGGCGCGGTCGCTCGCGGACGTGTGCGACCTCGCGGTGGTCGTCGAGATCCTCGACTCCACCCCCGCCTTCGCCGCCCTCGGCAGCCAGTACGGCGCCGCGGCGTTCGGCGGCCGGGAGGGCGCGGCGCTGTGGGCCGAGCTCGCGGACGTCGTCGCCGAGCGCTGGGACGAGGTGCTCGACGCCCTGGACGCGCTCGTCACGACCCCCGAGGTCGACGTCGAGCTCGCCGCGAAGCTGCGGGCGACCGCGACCCCCGCCCCCGAGGAGACGGCCGACACCGACGACGACACCGACGAGGGCTCCGGCAGCGCCGAGGACGCGGAGAACCACCCCGCCGATCCGGAGGCGGTGGCGGACGACCCGCAGGACTCCGCGGTCGACGGTCCGCTCGCGGACGCCCCCGAGGACGTGCGGGCCGACACCGCGGGCGAGTCGCTGCGCTCCGACCTCGTCGACGCCGAGGAGGAACCGGAGCCCGGCTTCTGGGAGGAGGTCGGCATCGACCCGATCTCGGTGCTGTCCGCCGAGGGCGAGGTGATCACCCTGCGGTGCTTCCTCGACGACGAGCCGGTCTTCCTGGGCAAGGACGGCCGCATCGAGGTGTTCGCGAACGAGCGGGCCCTGCGCACGTGGATCGCGGGCGAGGGCGCCGAGGGCCACGACCTCGCGGAGGTCTCCACCTGGGCCGACGTCATGACGGCGGCCGTGGGCGGCGACCTGGAGGTCGAGGTGGCCCCGGAGAACCGGTACGCCCTGCTCGGGCTCGCCGAGGACCTGCTCGAGGGCCCGCAGGCGGTCGACCCGGCGCAGCTCGAGCTCGCCGTCGAGCTGCTGCTCGACGCCGCCGACTGGGCCGGCGACACCGCCACCCGGGAGGCGCTCGCGCCGTCCGAGTCGCTCGGGTGGTTGGTCTCGTTCGTCCTGCGCCCCGACCCAAACCGCCTCACCCCGAGCCCGCCGTTCACGCGCGAGTCCACCCGGTGGCGTGAGCTGGAGGACCGACTGCTGGGGCGGCTGCGCCACCCGTGACCCGTGTGGCGTACGAGGTGACACCGACGTGGCGGTGACCGGGGGCGCGTCCGAACGGGTCATCCGCCCTGGCTAGCCTGCGTCCTCGATGACCGACGTCGAGCTCGACCCCGTGTCGTCGTCCGACCTGGCCGTGTCCCCTCGGAGAGTGGCTCCTGTGATCGACACCAACCAGACCATGTCCTTCGATCGGATGCGCAGCATGCTCGTCCGGGCCGCCGAGGTCAGGGACTCCGAGCAGCAGCAGATCTTCGACTCGCTCGACGAGATCCACGGTCGGCTCGCGGCGCTGGACGCCCTCGGTGCGATCCGCAAGCGCCTCGCGGAGGTGCCCGACCGCACCGAGATGAGCGTGCTCGCCGAGCGCCTCGACGAGACCGTCGCGAAGCTCGACGCGCAGGAGTCGGCGATCTCGTCGCTGGCCCGCCTGGTCGAGGGGATCGTCGACCGCGTCGCCGACAAGCTCGCGACGCCGTTCGCGCAGCTCGACGGCCGGCTCGACGGCGTCACCGGCCGCTTCGAGGGCGTCGCCGGCCGGATGGACGGCCTCGAGGACCGGATCGGCGGGCTGCACAAGCGCCTCGACGACCTCGACAACCGTCTCGACCGCCACGAGATGCGTCTCGACGGCATGCCCGCCGCGGTCACCGGGCCGGTGCGCGAGCGGCTGGAGGCGGTCGAGTCGTCGCTGCGCGGGCAGGTCGAGGAGACCTCCCGCGCCCTGTCGGAGACCTCGCGCGCGCTCTCCGAGGAGATCGCCTCCTCCCGCCAGGCCGCGCACGGCGACGCCGAGGAGGCCCGCACCCAGGCCGGGACGACGTCCCGCGAGCTGACCACCCGTCTCGAGGAGCTCGCCGGCCGGCTGGACGGCCTCGGGACCCGGGTCGAGGGGGTCGAGACCTCGCTCGCGGGCCGGGTCGACACCGTCGAGTCCACCGTCGGCACCCGGATCGACGGCGTCGAGGGCAAGCTCGCGGGCACGGCGGACGAGGTCGGGAAGTCCCTGACGGGCCTCACCGCGCGCGTCGACGGCGTGGAGACGAACCTCCGCGACCGGGTGTCCTCGCTCGCGTCGTCCCTCGAGGCGTCGCTGGACAAGCTCGACGGCACCCTGGTCAACCGCCCCGACCACGAGGCCGTGGTCGCGCTGGTCAACCGCTCGAACGAGGAGTCCGAGCGTCGCCAGGCCGGTCAGCTCGACGAGGCCCTCTCGACGTTCGCCGAGATCATCCTCGGGTCCGGCGGGCAGCAGCAGGGTCCGGCGCCCCGCCCGGCGGCCCGGCGCAGCAACCGCAAGCCCGCGCTGACCTCCGGCCGCGACATCTCGCTCAACGGCGAGCACGCCCCGGAGGACGACGAGGGCTGATCCCTCCCGTTCCCGACTCTCGGCCCGTCCCCGGCTCCCGGGGACGGGCCGTCGTCGTCCGGCTAGGGTCGGTGCACGATGCCCCACCGCCTCAGGAACGGCACGGCCGCGCTCGTCGTCGCCCTGCTCGTCCTGCTCGGCGCCGCCCCGACGGCGTCGGCGGTTCCCGCCCAGGCCGAGTGCCCGCAGGTGAACCAGCCGGCCCCACCGGTCGACGAGTCGGAGGCGCCCCGGGCGGGCGGCTCCGCCCCGGCGCCGCTGCCGGTCCCGCCCGAGCCGGTCGGGGGCGAGCAGATGGGCACCTGCGGCACCGTCGTCCCCGCGGGCGCGCCCGCGCCGCCAGAGGTCGGGGTGCAGTCCTACGTCGTCGCCGACCTCGACACCGGCGCGGTGCTGGCGGCGAAGGTCCCGCATGCCCGGCTGCGGCCCGCGTCCCTGCTCAAGACGCTCACCGGCCTGCTCGCCGCGCAGCGACTGCCGCTGGACGAGGTGCTGGTCGGGACCCAGGACGACGCGAACCAGGAGGGCACCCGCGTCGGGATGGGGCCCGGCGGGCAGTACACGGTCCGGCAGGTCTTCGACGCCATGCTCATGGCCTCGGGCAACGACGCCGCGCACGCCCTCGCCGTGCGGCTCACCGGCTCGGTGCCCGCGACCGTGGACCTGATGAACCGCACCGCGGCCGGGATCGGCGCCCTCGACACCCGCGCCGCGACGCCGTCGGGCCTGGACGGCCCGGGACAGAGCTCGAGCGCCTACGACCTCGCCAGCATCTTCCGGCTCGGGATGCGGGAGGCGCCGTTCGCGCAGGCGGTGGGCACGCGGCAGATCCAGTTCCCGGGGTTCGGGCCGACGCCGCCGTTCGCGGTCGACAACGACAACAGGATCTTCCGCTACCCGGGCGCGCTGGGCGGCAAGACCGGGTTCACCGACGACGCCCGCCACACCTACATCGGCGCCCAGGACCGCGGCGGTCGCCGGCTCGTCGTCGTGCTCATGCACGGCGAGCAGCGGCCGGTGCCGATGGTCGAGCAGGGGGTGGCCCTGCTCGACTACGGCTACGCCCTCCCGCGCGACGCCTCCGTCGGCCGGCTCACCGAGCGGGCGCCCGACACCGGGTCGGCGGCGCAGACCGGCGACCCCTCCCCCGCGTCCGCCGCCGACACCCCGGACTCCCCGGCCACCGGCGACACGAGCTGGGGGACGTGGCTCGCGATCGGCGTCGTCGTCGCCCTCGGCCTCGTCGTGCTGCTCGCCCGCCTGCGGCGCCGGTCCTGACGCGGCCGTAAAGGACCGACCCGGAAACGGGACGAACGGGCCGTTCGTCACCTTCTTCGGTGACGAACGACCCGTTCGTCCGGTATGAGGGCGAGAGCTCAGCGCCGTCGACGCATCCCGTTGATCCCGAGCAGTCCGCCGACCATGCCGAGCACCGCGCCGGCGCCGAGCAGACCCGCCGTCGTCCGGGCGCCGGGGGCGCGGCCGACGCTGATGGCGGGCCGGACGATCACCGGGGCCGGCTCCGGGATCTCCTCGCGCTCGTTCTCCTTGAGCGTCGCCGCCCAGGCGGTGACGAACAGGATGAAGCGGGAGACGAAGTTCGCGAACACCAGCAGACCGATGATCGGTCCGAACGCCGCCCCGGCCGGGGAGTTGGTGACGCTCGCGATGTAGATGGTCATGATCTGCTGCAGGATCACGAAGCCGATCGACGCGAGGATCGCCGCCCGCCCCGCGGACCGCAGCGTCACGGGCTCGCGCGGCAGGCGGGCGATCACCCAGAGGAAGACCAGCCAGTTCGCGGCCAGGGTGATGACGATGCCGATCAGGCTCAGCACCACCTGCACCCACGTCTGCCCGGCCAGCCCGAGGAACTCCGCGACGATCCGGCCCGCGCCGTTGGCGACGGCGGTGATGGCGAACGACAGCGCCAGCGCCACCCCGAGCCCGATCATGGCCAGCAGGTCGCCGGCGTAGCGCTTGACCACGGTCGGCGGGTCGCCGCGCTGGTCCCACTGCTCGGAGAGTGCCTCGCGCAGGTTGCCCATCCAGCCGAGCCCGGAGTAGAGCGCACCGAGCAGGCCGACGAGGCCGACCGCGTTGCGCTGCTGGATCGCCTGCTGGATGACCTGGTTCAGGAGGTCACCGAGCCCGGGCGGCGCGGCCTGGGTGATGCTCACCGAGATCTGGTCGAGCAGCTGCTGGTTGTTGGCCAGCACGAACGCCGCGGCCGCGAACGCGATCATGAGCAGCGGGACCAGCGCCAGGATCGAGAAGTACGTGATCGCCGCGGCGTAGTGGTCCCCGTGCTTCTCGGTGTAGCGCGTGCCCGCGCGCACCACGTGGTCGAGCCACGGGTACTTCTCGCGGATCTGCTCGAACTTCGTCTTCTCGGCCGGCTCCGCCGTGCCGTACATGGTGGTGCTCATGCCCGCCCTCGTCTCCCCGACCGGATTCGGCACTGACCTACCCGGCGGAGGCCCCGGTCACGCGGGGGCGACCTGGGCGGCACCGAGATAGGGGGCCGGGTCGAACCGCGCGTTGCGCTCCCGGAACGAGCGCGCGGAGCCCGGCCACAGCAGCGTCAGGCGGCCGCTGGCCTCGTCGAGGTACCAGCTGCGGCACCCACCGCGGAGCCAGACGGTGTCGCGGGCGGCGTCGTCGACGTCGCGCACGTACGCCCGCTCGGCGGCCGCGGACACCTCGAGCGGGGCGCCCGTCGCCCGCAGGTGGGCCAGCGCACCGAGCACGTAGTCGATCTGGGTCTCGATCATGTAGACCGCGGAGTTGTGGCCCAGGCTCGCGTTCGGGCCGTCGAGGACGAACATGTTCGGGAACCCGTGCACCGCGGTCGAGGCGTACGCGCTCATCCCGTCCGACCAGTGCCGGGCGAGGCTGCCCCGACGCCCGTGCACGCGCTCGGCGTAGGGCTGGCGGGTGGTGTGGAAGCCGGTGGCCAGCACCAGCGCGTCGAGCGCGTGCCGGCGGCCGGACGCGGCGACCGCGGCGCCCGGCTCCAGCCCCGTGAGGGCGGTGTCCTCCAGCGTGACGTCGTCGCGGTCGAGCGCCGGGTAGAGCTCGTCGGACAGGACGATGCGCTTGCACCCGATCTCGTAGCCGGGCGAGAGCCGGGCCCGCAGCCCGGCGTCGCCGACCTGGGCGTGCAGGTGCCGCTGGGCCCGGTCCCGCAGCTCGTCGATCGCGGGCCGGACGCGGCGGCGGGCGGCGACCGCCTGCTCGGCGTCGTCGAAGATGTCCTCCCGCAGCCGCCGGGCGGCCGCCGGGTCGCGGGTGAAGCGGGAGCGCTCGGCCGCGGTGTAGGCCCGGTCGCCCCGCGGCAGCACCCACGCGGGCGTGCGCTGGAGGACGACGAGCCGCCGGGCCCGGCCGGCCAGCCGCGGGATCACCTGCGCGGCCGAGGCCCCGGTGCCGACGACGCCGACCCGCAGGCCCGCCGGGTCGAACCCGGGGTCCCAGCGGGCGGTGTGCAGGACCGGGCCGGCGAAGTCGTCGAGGCCGGGGACGTCCGGGATGCGCGGCTCGGTCAGCCGGCCGGCGGCGAGCACCAGGACGCGGGCCCGCCACGTCCCGCGACCGGTGTCGATCTCCCAGTGCTCCCCCGTCCACCGGGCGCTGCGCATCTCGGTGCCGAGCCGCAGGTGCCCGGTGACGCCCTCCTCGTCGACCGCGGTGCGCAGGTAGTGCTGGATCTCCGCGCCCGGCGCGTAGACCCGCGACCAGTCCGGCGCCGGGCGAAACGAGAACGAGTACAGGTGCGACGGCACGTCGCACGCGACCCCGGGGTAGCGGTTGTCGCGCCACGTCCCGCCCACGTCGTCGGCCCGCTCCAGCAGCACGAAGTCGTCGACGCCCTGCCGGCGCAGCCGGATCGCCAGACCGAGGCCCGCGAACCCGGCCCCGACGATCGCGACGTCCGTGGTCGCGCTCATGCCACCGTCACCCGCTCCGGGTCCACCTCGCCGTAGAGCGTCGTGCGCTGCCGGACCCCGCGGCCGAGCTCGGCGGCGACGGCGTGGACGTCGTCGACGGTGAGGGACCGCCCGGCCTCCGGGCCGGCGTCCGGGTCCAGCGCCCCGTCGAGCAGCAGGCCGCCGAGGTCGTCCGCGCCGCCGCGCAGCACCGCGAGCACGGTCGGGTGGTCGAGCTTCGGCCACGCCGCCTGCACGTGGTCGATGCGGCCGTGGAACAGCAGGCGCACGACGGCGTGCAGCGCGCGCGTCTCGCGGACCGACGCGCCCCGGGCCGCCACCCCGGGCGGCACGGCGACCAGCGGCATCGCGATGACCTCGGTGAAGCCGCCGGTCTCGTCCTGGAGCCGGGCGAGGGCCCGCAGGTGGGCGACCTGCTGCGACGCGGTCTCGACGTGCCCGTAGACGATCGTCGCGGTCGACCGGAGCCCGACGCGGTGCGCGGTGCGGACCAGCTCGACCCAGCGGGCGGCGGGGATGTCCGTGCCGCCGGTCAGCGCCGCGCGGACGTCGTCGTCGAGGATGCGGGCGGCCGTGCCCGGCACCGAGCCGAGGCCGGCCGCGCGGGCCGCCGTCAGGAAGTCCTCCACCGACGTCCCCCGGCGGGCCGCCGCCGCCTCGACCTCGGCGGGGCGGAAGGCGTGGACGTGCAGCGGGCGGCGTCCGGCGACGCGCGCGACCAGCTCCACGGCCGCGTCCGGTCCGGCGTCCTCCGGGAGCGGGCCCTGCAGGCACACCTCGGTCGCGCCGAGCTCCCAGGCCTCGTCGACCAGCGCGTCCAGGTGCTCCGGGGTCGCGACGAGGCCCGGGTCGAGGTTGCGGTTGACGACGACGGTGAGGTCGTCGCCGACGGCCCGGCGCCGGACGTCGTCGGCGAGGGCGCAGAGCTCGTCGAGCTCCTCGCCGTCGGCACCCAGCAGCGCCACGTACCCGTCGTCGGGAAGCCCCGCGGGGTCGTCCCGGGCCGCCCGGAGCCACGGTGTCACCGGGGGGCCACCAGACCGTCCGCATCGGCCAGCTTCCCGACGGCGGGTGCGACGGCGGGGTCGATCCACCCCGGTTCGCGCTGGTAGCGCGGGTAGACGGTGAGCCGCGGGCGGAGCGTGAAGCCGGACGCGTCCGTGACGGCGGCGAGGGCGTCGAGCCCGGGCCAGGGGCGCTCGGGGTTGACGTGGTCGGGCGTGACGGGCGAGACGCCGCCCCAGTCGTCGATGCCGGCCCGCAGCAGCAGGGTCTGGTCGGCGGTCGCGTCGTCCGCGTCGCCGAGCTCCCCCGCCAGGTTCGGCGGGGCCTGCACCGTCACCCCGAGCGGCATCAGCAGCCGCGCGACCGCGACCGCCGCGACGAACTCGTCGAACTCCGCGTCCGGCTCACCGCGCATCGCGGTGTCCGGCTTCGCGCGGAAGTTCTGGACGATGACCTCCTGGACGTGCCCGTACTCCTGCGCGAGTCGCGCGAGGGCGAGCAGGGACTCGGCCCGGTCGCGCAGCGACTCCCCGATGCCGACGAGGATGCCGGTGGTGAACGGCACGCGCGCCCGCCCGGCGTCGGCGATCGCCGCCAGCCGCACCGCGGGGTCCTTGTCCGGGGACCCGAAGTGCGCGCCGCCGGGCTCGACGAGCAGCGTCGACGTCGACTCCAGCATCATCCCCATCGACGGCGCGACCGGCCGGAGCACGGCGAGCTCGTCGGGGGTCATGACGCCGGGGTTGAGGTGCGGCAGCAGCCCGGTCCCGTCGAGCACCGCCTGCGCGGCGGTGCGGACGTAGTCGATGGTGGAGGCGTACCCGCGGGCGGAGAGCCACGCGTCCGCGGCCCGCCAGCGCGCCTCCGGCCGGTCGCCGAGGGTGAACAGCACCTCGGTGCAGCCCTGGTCGGCGCCCGCGCGGGCGATGTCGAGGACCTCGTCGAGCTCGAGGTAGGCCGCGGGGACGCGCCCGGGCACCGTCGCGAACGTGCAGTAGTGGCAGCGGTCGCGGCACAGGCGGGTGAGCGGGACGAAGACCTTGGGGCTGTAGGTCACCGTGCCCGGGCGGCCCTCGTGGGCGAGGTGCTCGTCGCGACGGCGGCCGGCACGCTCGAGCAGCGACTCCAGCGCGTCACCCCGGGCGCGCAGCAGCGTGACGACCTCGTCGACGGCCGGGAGCCCGGCCGCGTCCCTGTGATCACCCACCACCCGAACGTACGCCCGCCGCGGCCACGGCCGCACCGCCCGCGGGACGGAGGGGTCCGTTCGCGCGCCGTCGTCGCTAGTGTGAAGTGGACCACTCACAGCAGAGGGGACATCGTCATGAAGCTCGCGCTGTACCTGCCGAACTTCCGCACCGAGGTCACGATCAAGGAGCTCGAGGACCTGACGGACCTCGCCGAGGAGCTCGACTTCGACTCGGTGTGGACGCTGGACCGCATCGTGGTCCCGGAGGCCTCGGACCGCGAGGAGCTCCAGCACACGTTCGGGATGATGGACAACCTGCCGCACGCCCTGCCCGTGCAGTCGCGCGGCCAGTGGTTCCAGGGCTACCCGCTGCTGCCGTGGCTGGCGGCGCGCACGTCCAAGGTCCGCATCGGGCAGAGCATCATCGACACCCCCTTCCGCGCGCCGGGCGTCCTCGCCGCGGAGCTGGCCACCATCGACCACCTCTCCGGAGGGCGCCTCAACGTGGGCCTGGGCGCCGGCTGGATGCCCGAGGAGTTCGCCGCCGCGAGCGCGTCGGACATCTTCCCGAAGCGGCACAAGCACGTCCGCGAGACCATCGAGGTCCTCCAGGGCGTCTGGGGCAACGAACTGTTCGAGTACCACGGCGAGTTCGCCGACTTCGACCGCTGCGGGTTCGGCGCCAAGCCGCTGCAGCAGCCGCGCCCGCCGATCTTCATGAGCGGCCTCAAGGACCCGCTGCGCTCCGCCCGGCGCATCACGAAGTACGACCTCGACGGCTGGATCGGCATCCAGGACTCGCCGGAGGGCCTCGCGAAGTGGCTCACCGCGATCGACGAGCAGTTCGAGGAGATCGGCAGCCCGAAGCGGTCGAAGGACCTCGAGATCTGCAGCATGATCTGGACGGTCATCACCGAGGAGGAGACCGACCAGAGCACCGCGGGCGGCGTGGCGTCGAACCTGCTGGTGGGCACCGAGAAGCAGGTCACCGACCGGCTCAAGGCGTACAAGGACGCCGGCCTGACGATGCCGCTGATCTGGCCGCCGTTCGTCGACGTCCCGGTGTCGAAGACCCTCGACGACCTCAAGCGGATCAAGAACGACATCCTGCCGAAGGTCGAGGCCGCCTGACGGGTCCGACCGCCCCGGGCCTCGCGGGCCCTCAGGAGCGTTCGTCGCCGCCCGCGAGGCCCATCCGGGCCACCACGAGCGACTCCACGATCCCGATCAGGGCGTAGAGCGCGACGCACGCGGCGGTCACCACGACGACCGCCGCCCACATCTCGATGTAGCGGAAGCCCGCCACGGCGGTGATCATGCGCGTCCCGCTGCCGCGGCCGGTGGCGAGCCACTCGGCCATGAGTGCACCCACCATGGCCGCCGGCACCCCGACGCGCGCAGCCGCGAAGACGGCGGGGACCGCCGAGGGCAGCATCACGCGGCGCAGCCGCGTGAGCCGTCCGCCGCCGTACACGGTGACCAGCTCCATGGCCCAGGGCGACGCGGAGCGCAGCCCGAAGACCATCGTCACCAGGGCGGGGAAGAAGACCACGATCCCGCCGATGACGCCGGTCGCGGTCAGCCCTCGGCCGAAGGCGAGCACGATCAGCGGCGTCATCGCGACCAGCGGCACCGAGCGCAGCAGGGTCGCGACCGGCATCAGGGCCTGCTCCACCGAGCGCGACACGACGAACACCGAGGCCGCGATACCGGCCGCGGCCAGGCCCGCCACGTACCCGATGCCCGCGTCGACGAACGTCACCCCGAGGTCGCCGAGCACCTGTGCCCGGTTCGCCGCCGAGGCGGGGAGCCCGAACAGCCACTCGGCCACGTCCCACGGGGTCTTCCCGATGAGGGCGCGGACGCCGAACACCTGCAGGAAGAGCGTCCAGAGCACGAGGATGACCACGAGCGACACCCCGACCGGGACGAGCCGGCGGGCGATCGCGGCCAGCGCCTCGCGCCCGAACCCGCCGCCGGACGCGGGCGGGGTGGGTCCGGCGGTGCCCGGGTCGACGGTCGGGGCGCTCACGGACCGACCTCCCGGCCGGCCGACCAGGGGGTCGCGACCCGCTCGACGAGCCCGAGCGCGAGGTACCCGACGCCGGCGACGAGCCCGCACACCACCGCGATCCCCCACGTGCGCGGGGCGTCGAGCTGCTGCTGCGCAAGGGTCATCGCCACGCCCAGCCCGGTGTCGAGCCCCCCGAGGTACTCCCCGATGATCGCGCCGAGCACGGCGGAGGGAGCAGCGATCTTCAGCGCGGCGAGCACCGCGGGCGCCGCCGAGACGATCTGCACGCGGCGGATCCGCTCCAGGCGCCCGCCGCCGAAGACCGTCACCACGTCCAGGGCCGCGCGGTCGGCGGAGCGCAGTCCGAGCAGGGTGCCGACGGTGGTGGTGAAGAAGCAGAAGATCGCGGCGAGCGCGATCGACGGGGTCCGCCCGCCGAACACGACCGCCAGGATCGGTCCCACCGCCACGACCGGCAGGCAGTAGCTGATCACGGCGATGTTCAGGACGAGCGTCTCGAGCCACGGCAGGGCCACCACGAGCAGCGCCAGCAGGATCGCGAGGCCGTTGCCCCACAGGAACCCGGACAGCGCGGTCGAGGCGGTGGCGGCGACGTTCGGGAGGTAGAAGCCCGCACCGTCGGCGACCATCGCGGCGAGCATCTGCGGCGGGGTGGGCACGGCGCCGCTCCCGCCCGGGGGCGCCCCCGCGGGCGGCGGGAAGAACACCAAAGCCGCCACCCACCAGACGGCGATCACCGCGAGCCCGCCGACCAGGCCGCCCACCCACGCGGGCCGCCGGCCGCTCATCCCGGCACCTCGGCCTGGACACGGCCGAAGATGAGCTCGGAGAGCCGGTCGTGCAGGGCGTGGAATTCCGGGGTGCGCATCATCTCCGGCTGCCGCGGGCGCGGCAGGTCGATCGGGACCACCTCGACGATGCGTCCCGGCCGCGGGCTCATGACGGCGACCTCGTCGGACAGGAACACCGCCTCGGCGATGCCGTGGGTGACCATGAGGGTGGTGGCGCGCCGGGCGGTCCAGATGCGCTGCAGCTCGAGGTTCAGCCGCTGGCGGGTCATGTCGTCGAGGGCGCCGAACGGCTCGTCGAGCAGCAGCACCGTCGGCTCCAGGACGAGCGCCCGCGCGATCGACACCCGCTGGCGCATGCCGCCGGAGAGCTGCGCGGGCTTGGCCTTCTCGAACCCCTCGAGGCCGACCAGCGCGACGAGCTCGCGCACCAGCTCCTCGTTCGCCTCCCGCCCGGAGACCTGCAGGGGCAGCCGGATGTTCGACTCCACCGACCGCCACGGCAGCAGCGCCGGGTCCTGGAAGGCGACCCCCAGCTCACCCGACGTCCGGAGCTGCGCGGGCGTCCGGCCGGTGACCGCGACCGTCCCCGCGCCGGGCTCCTCCAGCCCCGCGAGCACCCGCAGCACCGTCGACTTCCCGCAGCCCGACGGGCCGATCAGCGACACGAACGAGCCGTCGTCGGTCCGCAGGTCGACGTCGTCCAGGGCGCGGGTCACGCGGCGGCCCCGCCCGAACTCCTTGGTCAGCCCGGCGATCTCGATGCCCGGGCGGACGTCACTCACGGCAGGGCCACGCGCAGCGACGGATCCTCGGCGTAGACCTCGCTCAGCAGCGAGAGGTCGAAGAGCTGCTCGCGCGTGACGGTCGTCCCGGCCAGGGAGAGCGCCCGCAGGTTCTCCTCGACGAGGGTGTCGGTCATCGTGAACAGCCCGTTCGCGCGGGTGTCGGGGGAGATCACCAGGGCGTTCTGGTCGGTGGCCTCCTTGATCTGGCCGGGCACGTCGAGCCCGAGGTCGCGGCCGTACACCTCGACCGTCAGCCGGGCGACCTCCGGGATCTCGCGCACGGCGTCGTTCCACCCGCGCACCTCCGCGCGCAGGAACGCCTTGAGCTTGGCCCGCTCGGTGTCGATCGTCTCCTGGAGCACCGTCACCGTCTCCGCCACGAGGGGGAGCCCGTGGTCGGCGAAGAGGAACGTGGTGTTCGCGAAGCCGCGGCGGGCCAGCGAGTTCGGCTCGTTGGTGATGTAGGCGAGGTAGCCGTCGATCTCGCCGGTGGTCAGCGGGGCGGCGTCGAACTGGACCGGGACTCGGGTGATCTGGGCCGCGTCGATGCCGTTGGCCCGCAGCAGCCCGTTCCACACCTGGTCGTTCGAGTCCTGGACGCCGATGCGCTTCCCGATCATCGCCCGGGGCTCCGGGATCGGGTTCGCCGCGCCGGAGACGATGCAGAACGGGTTCTTCTGGTAGGTCGCGCCGACGATCTTCAGCGGGGCGCCCTGCAGGATCGCCGGCGCGGTCAGGGCCGGCGCGGACAACCCGGCCCAGCAGTTGCCGGACACCAGGTTCGCCTCCACCCCCGTCGAGGCCGAGCCCCCGGCGAGCAGGTCGATCCCCTCGAACCCGGCCTCGCGGTAGTAGCCGCGCGCGTCGGCCATGTACTCCCCGGCGAACTCGGTGTTCTTGATCCACGAGAGCTGGATCGCCTCCCGGCCGTACGCGTTCGAGCCGGGTGCCGCCGGCGCCGCGCCCGGATCCGATCCGCCGCCGCACGCGGCCAGCAGGGCCCCTCCCCCGACCGCGCCCGCCGCCAGGCCGGACCAGCGGAGGAAGGAACGGCGCCCGATCGCGGGCGCGGCCGAGGTGGTCGGCACGGGACCTCCAGGTCTCACAGGGGAACGCCCGCCCGGAACCGGACGGTGCGGCAGGAAACCTAGGAAGCGACCGTGACGCCCGTGTTTCGCCCGCCGTTCACGGGCGTGACATCACCGCGCGGCCTCCCGGCACAGCGCCCACACGCGGTCGCGGGTCATCGGGAGCCGGCGCGGCCGGACGCCGACCGCGTCCCGGATCGCGTTGGCGACGGCGGGTGCGACCGGGTTGTAGGGCGACTCGCTCATCGACTTCGCGCCGAACGGTCCGAGGGCGTCGACGGTGTCGGCGAAGAGCACCTCGGTGCGCGGCACGTCCCCGAACTGCGGGAGGTGGTAGTCGCGCAGCACGCGGGTGGTCACCCGCCCGGCGTCGTCGAGCCGGACCTCCTCGTACAGCGCCGTGCCGAGGCCCTGCGCGACGCCGCCCTCCACCTGGCCGCGGCACTGCTGCGGGTTGACGACGACGCCGGCGTCGGCCACGTGCACCGAGCGCAGGATCCGGACCTCCCCCGTCGCGGTGTCGACCGCGACCCGCACGGCGTGCACGTTGAACGCCACCGACCGCGGGGAGCCGCCGTGCGCGCCCTCGGCGCGGGCCCCAGACAGGTCCGTCAGCGCGACGGTGCGCCCGTCGGGGGCCCGCACGCCGTCCGGACCGAGCACGCAGTCGCCGGGCGCGATCCCGAGCCGCGCGGCGGCCTTGCCGCGCAGCTCGGCGGCGAGGGCCTCGGCCGCGCGCGCGACCGCGGACCCGGCGACGACGGTGCCGGTGGACCCGAACGCGCCCGTGTCCTGCCCCACGGCGTCGGTGTCGCCACCGTGCCGCTCCACCTGGTCGACCCGGGCGCCGAGGGCGGCCGCCGCGATCTGCGCGTGGACGGTCGCGGTGCCGTTGCCGAACTCCGCCGTCCCCACGCGGACGCGGTACCGCCCGCCGTCGAGCGCGACGCTCGCCCGGGCCCGGTGCCCGCGCGGCGGGATCGTCGCGATCATGGCGGCGGCCATGCCCTCGCCGACCCGCCACGTCGGGCCGGTGGGGGCCGGGTCGCCGTCGCGGTCCAGCGCCGCGCGGGCGTCCTCGAGGCACTGCGGCAGGCCGTCGGAGCCGAAGGCGAGGTCGTCGGGGTGCTCGGCGGGGTCGGCGCTCGCGACGAAGTCCTCGCCGGGGCGCACGACGGTGCGTCGACGCAGCTCGAAGGGGTCGAGGCCGAGCTCGCGGGCCAGCTCGTCCAGGGCGCCCTCGATCGCGAACTGCACCTGGCCCAGCCCGTAGCCGCGGAACGCGCCGGACGGCGGGGTGGTGGTGTAGACCGCCTCCGCGTCCACCCGCTTGTTCGGGCAGCGGTAGAGCGCCATCGACTCGTGGCAGCCGTGGAACATCACCCCGGGCGAGTGGTTCCCGTACGCCCCGGCGTCGGAGAGCACGTCGATCGCGAGCGCGGTGAGCGCGCCGTCGGGCCGGGCGGCGACGGTGACGGAGACCCGCATCGGGTGCCGGGTGGGCGTGGCCGTCAGCGACTCGGTGCGCGTCAGCTCCCACTGCACCGGGCGGCCGGTGCCGAGGGCGGCCAGGGCGGTGAGGTCCTCGGTGAGCAGCTCCTGCTTCGACCCGAACCCGCCGCCCACGCGCGCGGTGTGCACGCGCACCGACGCCGGCGGGCGGTCGAGCAGGCGGGCGAGCTCGTCGCGGACCAGGAACGGCACCTGCGACGAGGTCCGCACGACGAGGCGGCCCCCGGCGTCGACCCAGGCCCGGCTGCCGTGGGTCTCCAGCGACGCCGGCGACACCCGCCCGGTGTGCCAGGTGCCGGTGACCACCGCGCCCCCGTCGCGTCGGGCCTCCGCGATGCCCGCCGCCACGTCGCCGACCCCCTGGTGCAGGGCCGCGACGACGTTGCGGGCCGGGTCGGCGATCCGGCTCGAGGCGGGCTTGTCGCCGTGGACCGGCGGAGCGTCCCGGGCGGTCTCGGGATCGAGCACCGGCGGGAGCGGCTCGTAGTCGACGACGACGGCCCGCGCGCCCGCCTCGGCGGCGGCGAGGTCGGTCCCGACGACGGCGGCGACCCGCTGCCCGTGGAAGCGGACGACGTCGTCGAGGACCCGGGTGTCGTCCGGGTCGTCGAGGCGGTTCTCGTGGCGGGCGGTGGAGTACAGCGTGGCCGGGGTATTGACGTGCGTGAGCACGGCCAGCACCCCGGGCACGGCGAGTGCGGCCGCGGTGTCGATCCGGGTGACGCGGGCGTGAGCGTGCGGGCTGCGCACGACGACGAGGTGGGCCGTGCCGGGCGGGGCGTCCCCGTCCAGCGTGTAGGGCTCGAGCCCCCGGACGACGCGGTCCGTGGCCGGGGCGGGGACGGAGGCCCCGATCCCGCCGTCCGGCTCGACGGTCCGCCGGCCGTCGAGGGCGTCGGCGATCGCCCGGTAGCCCGTGCAGCGGCAGAGGTTCCCCTGCAGGACGCGCGCCCGCTGCGCGGGGTCGGCCAGCGGGTCGGAGGCGATCGCGGCGGTGGTGACCATCCCCGGCGTGCAGAACCCGCACTGGAAGCCGGCGGCCGCCGCGAACCGCGGGCGCGGGTCGGCGGGGCCCTCGGGCAGCCCGGCGGCGGTGGTGACGACGGCCCCCGTCGCGCGCACCGCGGGGTAGAGGCAGGAGTGCACCGGCCCGCCGTCCACCAGCACCGTGCACGCCCCGCAGTCGCCCGCGTCGCAGCCCTTCTTCACCGCGTGGTGGCCGTGCTCGCGCAGGAAGGTGCGCAGGCACTGCCCGGGGCGGGGTTCCGCGTCGAGCCGGACGCCGTCCACCGTCGTCACCCCGGTACCTCCCCGAGCTCGACGCGGATCTCCTCGGCCAGGAGGAGGGTCATCGCCCGCCGCCAGGCCGGCGAGCCGTGCGGGTCGTCGTACCAGCCACCCCCGACACCCACGGCGTCCCCGAGCGCCGCGACGTCCGCCGCCAGGGTCCCGGCGTCGGGCACCGCGGGGTAGCGCAGGACGGCGGGGCGGGGCAGCGAGGCCGTGACCGCCAGGGTGAACCCGGACCCGTCGTCGGGACCGTCGAGCCGGCCCGCCAGCAGGGCCGCGCTGCGCCCGAGCGGGGACAGCGACGCCTTGCGCAGCGCGGTCCGGCCGCGCAGGGCCCGCGCCGGGAGGTGGATCGAGCGCAGCACCTCGCCCGGGGCGAGCGCGGTCCGCTGCGGCCCGACGACGAGGTCGACGACGGGAGCGGTCCGCTCCCCGCCGTCGCGATCCCAGAGCGTCGCCGTGCCGTCCAGGGCGGCCGCGAGGGTGATCATCGGACCGGCCGGCAGCCCGAGGCAGACGTTCCCGCCGACGGTGGCGACGCGCTGCACCTTCCACGAGCCGACGAGCGCCTCGCAGCAGCCGGCGAACAGACCGACCGCCGGCCACGCCGGGTGTGCGGCCGGGTCGACCCCGGCGAGCGTCGCGAACGTGGTAGTGGCGGCGAGCGTGAGGCCGTCGTCGTCCACGTGCAGGGGCTCCCAGCCCAGGGCCGTCAGGTCCACGAGCCCGGCGAGGTGGGGCTGGGGCGTCGAGAACAGCCAGGTGCCGCCGCCGAGCAGGGTGCGGTCGGCCCCGAGGGTCGGCTGGAGCGCGCGGAGGGCGAGATCGTCGGGGGGTCGTGCGAACGTCCCGACCGTGAGCAGGTCCATCGATCCCCTGGTCAGTACCGCACCCGGTCGGCCTTGGCGAGCCACGCGTCGAACGGCGCCCGCGGGTCGAGCTCCGCCGTGGCGCCCAGGGCCTCCACGCGCGTCGGCCAGGTGCCGGGGTCCCGGGCGAAGAGCTCGTAGAACTCCCGGTCGTCGAACCCGCCGCGGGCCGCGTCGTGCCGGTCCGCGGCGTACACGACGCGGTCGAGCCGGGCCCACAGCGAGGCCGACACGCACAGGGGGCAGGGCTCGCAGCTGGTGTAGAGGGTCGCACCGGCCAGCGAGAAGTCGCCGCGCTCGCGGCACGCGGCGCGGATCGCGGTCACCTCGGCGTGCGCGGTGGGGTCCATGTCCCGGGTGACACGGTTCTGGCCGCGCGCGATGACGCGGCCCTCGGCCACGATCACCGCCCCGAACGGGCCACCTCCCTCGGCGACGTTGCGCTCGGCGAGCGTGACGGCCTCGCGCAGCCAGGCCGCGTCGCCGGTCACCGGGCCGCCCGGACCCGCGCGGCCTCCCGACCGGCGTCGGGGTTGAGGTGCCTCTCCCGGCTCCCCGCGAGCTTCGCCGCGAGGTGCTCGCCGACGGTCGTCGGCAGGTACGGCACGGCGTCGGGCAGCGGCAGGGTCTCGACGGCGGCGTCCGGGTCGCCGTCGTGGAAGAAGGCCGCCGACCGGCGGCGGCGGACGCGCCCGTGCTCCACCGGCGGCCGCACCCGGTGCAGCGTCGAGCGCCAGGTGTCCCCGGTGACCCGGGCGGTGAGGTCGCCGAGGTTGACCAGCAGGGCGCCCTCGTCGGGAACGACGTCGTGCCAGGCGCCGTCATGGAGGATCTGCAGCCCGGCGACGCGGTCGGCCCAGAGCACGGTGACGATGCCGTAGTCGGTGTGCTCGCCCATGCCGGTCGGCCCGTCGCCGTCGGTGAGGTCGGGTGTGAGGTCCTCGGGGAGGTCGTCGAGGGCGTAGTGGTTCAGGCGCAGCACCTCGACGGGGTCCTGCGCGAGCCGCCGGAAGATCTCGCGGTCGCCGAGGGCGTCGCCCATCGCCGTCGTGAGGGCGCGGGCGATCCGGCGGGCCTCGCCGACCCACGCCTCGACGCCCTCCCGGAAGTCCGGCAGGTCCGGCCACACGTTGCCGTCGCCGCCCGACGCCGGCCCGTCGGCGGCGGTCCCGACGTTGAAGGCCTCGAAGAAGTCGTTCCCCTGCTCGACGCCCAGGCTGCGGCTCAGCGACTCGTTGCGCGGCGGGGTGTAGCCGCGGTTGGTGCCGTCGGTGACGACCAGGGCCCGCTTGTCGTCCTCGGGCAGGGCGAAGAACGCGTCCAGGGCGTCGGTGAGCCCCGTGAGCGCGGCGGAGCGGATCCCGTGCCCCACGACCTGCATGAACCCGACGCCGCGGCAGGCGGCGTCGAGCGCGATCGCGGTGCGGGGCCGGCCACCGGGGTCGCCGTCGAGGTACGGGGAGAGGTCGACCGTGGGGACGACGAACATGCTCGCCTCCGGTGCTCGCGTCGGGATCTCGGCGAGCGTCGCTGCCCGGACCGACACTCTAGAGGTGGACGGTGGGCCCTCGTGTGACGATCATGAGTCCGCGACTGCCCTGACCGGCCCTCGGGAACCGTCGGGCAGCAGCCGGCCGTCGCCCGTCCCCGGGGCCTCGGTCCCGCGCAGCCACACCCGGCGCACGGCGCCGCGCAGCGCCATCCCGTCGTAGGGCGTTCCGGGGTGGCGGTGGTGCAGGGCGGCGGGGTCGACCTCGGCGACCTCGTCCGGGGCGAAGGCCACGAGGTCGGCGTCGCACCCGGGGGCGATCGCGCCCTTGGCGTCCAGGCCCGCGAGCCGGGCCGGGGCGGCCGCCGTCCAGCCCGCGACGTCGTCGAGGGTGTGGCCGCGCCCGGCGGCGCCGGACCACAGCACGCGCAGCGCGACCTCCAGCGAGGACACCCCGGTCGCCGCCGCGGCGAACCCGCCGTCCCGGGCCCCGGGCGGCCACGAGGCGTGGTCGGAGACGACGGCGTCGAGGCGGCCTGCGCCCAGCGCGCCCCACAGCAGCTCCCGGTTGGACTCCGAGCGCACCGGCGGGCAGCACTTGCCGAGGGTGCCCGCCATCGACTCGGCGGCCAGCGCCAGGTGGTGGGGACACGTCTCGGCGGTGAGCCGAGCCCCCGCGTCCCGGGCGGCCCCGATCTCCTCGGCCGCCTCGAACGCGGACACGTGCAGGACGTGGATCCGCGCGCCGGTGCGGCCCGCGACCGCGGCGAGCCGCAGGACCGCCGTGGTCTCCGCGCCCGGGGGATGGGCGGCGAGGAACGAGCGGTAGTCCGGGCCGGCCGGCGGCGCCTCGGAGAGCACGCCGTCGTCCTCGGCGTGCACGAGCAGCGGGAGGCCCTCCTCGGCGCAGGTCGCGGCGGCCAGCTCCAGGTCCTCGTGCCCGAGCGGCGGGAACCCGGGGACCCCGGCGTCGGCGAGGTGGCAGACGAGGCCCCGGACCCCGGCCCGCGCCAGCGCCGTCAGCCGTCCGCGGTCGACCCGTCCCGCCGCGTCCGGCACCCCGTCGCACAGCGGCACCGCCGCACCCCAGAAGGCGACGTCGACGGCCACCTGGTCGCGCGCCGCGTCCCGCGTGGCGGCCAGGGCCTCCGGGTCGAGGACGGGCGAGCGCACCGGCATGTCCACCAGCGTGGTGACGCCCCCGGCGGCGGCCGCGCGCGTCGCCGTCGCGAACCCCTCGCCCGCGGTGTGCACGTGCGTGTCGACCAGGCCGGGCAGGAGCACCTCGTCGTCGGCCAGGTCGACGACCGGTCCCGTCACCGGGGCGTCGTGCGGATCGACCGCTGCGATCCGTCCAGCTCGCACGGTCACGACGGCGGGTGCGGTCCCGCCGGGCAGGACGGCCCGGCGGGCGCGCACCACGAGATCGGGGGAAGGCATCGCCGGAGGACCCTAGAGGCCTCCCGTCGGCCCGGGGGCGGTCACCCGTTCGTCGCCGCGTCTCCGCGCACGGGGTTCGTCGCGTCCTCGGCGGCCACGGTCTCGCCGTCGCGCCGGCGGCGACGCCACCGCGAGAGCCGGCCGCCGCCCGGCCGGGGGCGCGACGAGGCGAGGAGCTCCTCGTCCGTCGGGCGGGGCGCCTGCGAGGGGTGCTCGTCGTCGGAGCGGGCCCGGGCGTCGATCTGCTCGTTGAGGTAGCGGACGATCTCGGCCGCCACCGCGACGACCGGGACGGCGAGGAACGCCCCGACCACGCCGGCCAGGCTGCTCCCACCGGTCACCGCCAGGATGACCACCGCGGCGTGCAGCCCGAGGCCCTTGCCCTGCACCAGCGGCTGGAGCAGGTTCCCCTCGATCTGCTGCACCGCGAGGATCAGCACCAGGACGATCACGGCGTTCGTCAACCCGTTGCTCACGAGCGCGACGAGCACCGACAGCGCCCCCGCGAAGAGCGCGCCGACGATCGGGATGAAGGCGCCGAAGAAGGTCAGCACGGCCAGCGGCAGGGCGAGCGGGACCCCGAGGATCACCAGGCCGACCCCGATGCAGGCCGCGTCGACGAAGCCGATGATCGCCTGGGAGCGGATGAAGCCCCCGAGCCGGTCCCAGGCCCGTCCGCCGACGGCCGCGAAGTGCCCGCCGGCCCCCGTCCCGACCTGGCGGCGCAGCCACGGCAGGAAGCGGTAGCCGTCCTTGACGAACAGGAACGCCAGGACGAGCGCGAGGACCAGGTCGATCAGCCCGTTCGCGATCGCGGTGATCCCGGTGACGAGCGTGCCCGCGATGGCGGTCGCCGAGTTCTGCAGCTGGTCGACGCCGGCCTGGACCGCCTGCCCGATCTGGCTCTGCCCGAGACCGAAGGTGCTCGAGAGCCACGTCTGGACGTCCTCGACCCCGCCGGTGGCGCTCTGCACCAGTTCCGGGATCTGGTTGGCGACCTGCGGTGCGATCGCGGTGATGATGCCGCCGACGATCGCGAGCGCGCCGAGGACGACGATGATCGCGGCGAGCAGCGGCGGGACCCGGTGCTGACGCAGCCAGGTGGCCGGTGGCTCCAGGACGGTCGCGATGATCAGCCCGAGCAGGACCGGCAGGACGACCGACCACAGCTCGCCGATGACGAGGCCCACCAGGACCACGCCGAGCGCGGTGAGGATGAGCCGCCCGCTCCACTGCGAGGTCCAGGCCAGCCCGTCGCCGATCAGCTGACCCCGGCTGCGCCGGACGCTCGATCTCGTCGTCCCGACGGGGGCCGGGGTCTCCTGCGTCACGGTCGCGTCCTCTCCTCACCCGCGCGTCCGGGGTCCGCAGGCGCGGGTCGCGTACCCGAATCGGACGGGTGACACCCGCGGGATCGGCGCGCGTGGAGGAGGTCGTTCAGCGGTCCGTGCGTTCGGCGGTGTCGCCTGGTGCCGACGGCGGCGGGGCGTCGGCCGGAGCAGGCGGATCGTCGTCGGTGTCCGGCTCGGTGTTCCCGGTGTTCCCGGTGTCCCCGGTGTCCTCGCCGGTCCGGCGGGTCACCTGCTGGTCCAGGTAGCGGAAGATCTCCGCGCCGACCGCGGCGACCGGGACCGCGAAGAAGGCCCCCGCGATGCCGAAGAGGCTGCTCCCGCCGGTGACGGCGAGGATGACGACCGCCGAGTTCAGGCCGAGCCCCTTGCCCTGCACCAGGGGCTGGAGCAGGTTCCCCTCGATCTGCTGCACCGCGAGGATGAGCACCAGCACCCCGAGCGCGACCGTCGGCCCCTGGACCACGAGCGCGATGAGGACCGCGAGGGCACCGGCGACGAAGGCGCCGATGATCGGGATGAACGCCCCGAAGAAGGTGAGGACGGCGAGCGGGAGCGCGAGCGGCACGCCGAAGATCACCAGGCCGATGCCGATGAAGAGCGCGTCGACCAGTCCGATCAGGGCCTGGGACCGGATGAACCCGCCGAGCCGGTCCCACGCGCGGCGACCGACCGCCTCGAGGTGCGCGCCCGCCCGCGGCCCGGTCCGGCGGCCGATCCACGGCAGGAAGCGGGGCCCGTCCTTGACGAACAGGAACGCCAGGATGATCGCGAGGACCCCGTTGATCACGCCGTTCGCGACGGCCGTGATCCCCGTGACGACGCCGCCGGCGATCTGCGCGGCGCTCTGCTGGAGGCGTTGCACCGCCAGGTCGAGGTAGCCGCCGATCTGGCTCGCGCCCAGGTTCAGCGGCGGTCCCTGCACCCACTGCTGGATCTGCTGGAGGCCGCCGACCGCGCCCTGCGCGATCGCCGGGGCCTGGCCCGCCACCGACGGGGCGAGCAGGGCGATCACGCCGCCGAGGATCGCGAGGCCGGCGAGGACGACGAGCAGCGCCGCGAGCGTCGAGGGCACCTTGCGTGCCCGCAGCCACGCCACCGGCGGGTCGAGCACCGTCGCGATGATCAGCCCCAGCAGGACCGGGAACACGATCGACCACAGCTGGCCGATCACCAGCCCGACGACGACGAGCGCGGCGGCCACCGCGAGGAAGCGCCAGCTCCACCGGGCGGTCCAGGCCAGTCCGTCGCCGATGACGCGGCCCCGGGTCGGGGCATCCGGATCGATCACGCGGCGCAGTGTGTCAGCCGACCCGTCGTCCGGGACGCACGAAGGGCACCCCCGGCAGCGCCGGGAGTGCCCTCCGGGAGTGCGGGACGGCTCAGGCCATCGCCTTCTGCAGGCCCTCGTCGATCGCGTCGAGGAAGTCCTGGGTGTTGAGGTACGGCGCGTCCTTGGCGATCAGCAGCGCCAGGTCCTTGGTCATCTTGCCGTCCTCGACGGTCTGGATGCAGACCTGCTCGAGCTTCTCGGCGAAGTCGACCAGCGCGTCGTTGGAGTCGAGGCGACCGCGCTGGGCCAGCCCGCGCGACCACGCGAAGATCGACGCGATCGGGTTGGTCGAGGTCTCCTTGCCCTGCTGGTGCTGGCGGAAGTGCCGCGTCACCGTGCCGTGGGCGGCCTCGGCCTCGACGGTGCCGTCCGGCGTCATGAGCACCGAGGTCATCAGGCCGAGCGAGCCGAAGCCCTGCGCGACGATGTCGGACTCGACGTCGCCGTCGTAGTTCTTGCAGGCCCAGACGTAACCGCCCTCCCACTTGATGGCGGCGGCGACCATGTCGTCGATCAGGCGGTGCTCGTAGGTGAGACCGGCCTTCTCGAAGTCGGCCTTGAACTCCGACTCGAAGATCTCCTCGAAGGTGTCGCGGAACATGCCGTCGTACGCCTTGAGGATGGTGTTCTTGGTCGACATGTAGACCGGGAAGCCGCGGTCCAGGCCGTAGCGCAGCGAGGCGCGGGCGAAGTCGACG
This sequence comes from Actinomycetospora aurantiaca, assembly GCF_037401875.1. Lineage (NCBI taxonomy): Bacteria > Bacillati > Actinomycetota > Actinomycetes > Pseudonocardiales > Pseudonocardiaceae > Actinomycetospora > Actinomycetospora aurantiaca. The sequence continues at coordinate 60,803 of NZ_JBBEGN010000004.1, forward strand.
ATGGAGTTCTTGAAGTTGTACATGCCCAGCGCGACGCCCCCGTCCTCCGGGAACTTCGCGACCTGGAACTCCATCGGCTCGCCGTCACCGTCGGGCGTGTAGGTGATGGTGACGGTGCCGGGCCCGGGGACCTTGAAGTCCTGGGCGAGGTACTGGTCGCCGTGGGCGTGGCGGCCGACGACGATCGGCTTCGTCCAGTGCGGGACGTAGCGCGGGATGTTGGACGCGACGATCGGCTCGCGGAAGATCGTGCCGCCGAGGATGTTGCGGATCGTCCCGTTGGGCGACCGGTACATGCGCTTGAGGCCGAATTCCTCGACCCGCGCCTCGTCCGGGGTGATCGTCGCGCACTTGACGCCGACGCCGTGGCGCTTGATGGCGTTCGCGGCGTCGACGGTGACCTGGTCGTCGGTCTCGTCGCGGTGCTCGATCCCGAGGTCGTAGTACTCGAGGTCGATGTCGAGGTACGGGTGGATCAGCTTGTCCTTGATGAACTGCCAGATGATCCGGGTCATCTCGTCGCCGTCCAGCTCGACGACGGTGCCCTCCACCTTGATCTTCGCCACTCTTCGGGCTCTCCTCTCGCGCCTGGCATTCGGCGCCGCACGGATCTCGGGGGCGCGCGCCGGGCCCGGCCGGAGTCGGGAGGCCCGTGCGTTGCCTCTTTCCCAGACGCTATCAACGCGACACGTGCGGCGACCGTGCGTGGCGGGTCGCGCTCCTCACCCGGTCAGCGGACGGCGAGCGGCCCGCCGGTGATGGTGAGCGACAGCAGGATCACCACGGTGCCGAACAGGGCGTAGGTGAGCACGTCGGTGCGCCGGGGGCGGACGGCGAGCAGGCCGGCGGTGCGGTCGGGCAGCGCCACGCGCAGCACGGCCGCGAGCACCAGGGCCGCCCCGAGGATCGTCGTGCCGTCGCGCCAGTGCTGCAGCCCGATCCGCACGAACCCGAGCACGACGACCGCCAGGACGACCGCCAGGGGCGCCTGCGCCCGCAGCCGGTGCAGCAGCGCGCGGGCGTAGTCGCCGGCGGTGCGGGGTGGGCGCAGGTGCCGGGGACCCTCGGATCCCTCGGATGCCTCGGGTGCCTCGGGCACCTCCGGTGCGAGCAATGCGTCACTGCTGGCGCTGGGTGCCAGGTTCGCCGCACCGTCGTCGGTCTGCGTTCCCGACGCCGGGTCGGGGCCGGTCGTGTGCGCGGTGTCGTCGCCCGCCGTCGTCATGACCTCTCAGGCCCCCTCGGCGCGCTCGACGACGTTCGTGAGCAGCATCGCGCGGGTCATCGGGCCGACGCCGCCCGGGTTCGGGGCGACGAAGCCCGCGACCTCGCGGACGTCCTCGGCCACGTCGCCCAGGATCCCGTCCGGACCGCGGGAGACACCGACGTCGAGGACGGCCGCCCCGGGCTTGACCATGTCGGCGGTGATGATCCCGGGCACGCCGGCCGCCGCCACGATGACGTCCGCCGCCCGGGTCTCGGCGGCGAGGTCGCGGGTGCCGGTGTGGCAGAGGGTGACCGTGGCGTTCTCGGTGCGGCGGGTCAGCAGCAGCCCGAGCGGCCGCCCCACCGTGAGTCCGCGGCCGAGCACCGTGACCTTGGCGCCGTCGAGCGGCACGTCGTAGCGCCGGAGCAGTTCGACGATCCCGCGCGGGGTGCAGGGCAGCGGCGCGGGCTCGTTCAGCACCAACCGGCCGAGGTTGGTGGGGTGCAGCCCGTCGGCGTCCTTGTCCGGGTCGATCCGCTCGAGCACCGCGTTCGCGTCGACGCCCTTCGGCAGGGGGAGCTGGACGATGTACCCGGTGCAGGCGGGGTCGGCGTTGAGCTCGTCGACGGCCCGCTCGACGTCGGCCTGGGTGGCGTCCGCGGGCAGGTCGCGCCGGATCGAGGTGATCCCGACCTTGGCGCAGTCGCGGTGCTTGGCGCGCACGTAGGACTGCGACCCCGGGTCGTCGCCCACGAGCACGGTGCCGAGGCCGGGCGTCCGCCCGCTCGCCGCGAGCTTCGCGACCCGCTCGGTGAGCTCGGCGCTGATCGTCGCGAGGGTGGCCTTGCCGTCCAGGATCGTCGCGGTCACGCGGCCCATCATGTCCCGCCCGGCCCGGACGCGGCAGGGGCGCCGGCCCGTGAGGGCGTCGGTCAGTCCCGCGCGAGGGCGGCGCCGGTCCCGGCCACCGCCGCGGCGTAGACGACGTGCTGGGCGAGGCTCACGGTCATCAGGCGGGGCGTCCACCGCCACGGCACCGGGGTGTCACCGAGCACCGGGAACAGCGAGAGCGCCATCGTCTGGCAGCCCAGGAAGAAGGCGACCCCGGCCGCGGGCTCGCCGAGGTGGTGGCGCAGCTCGGCGTGGGTCGCGCCGACCACCGAGCCGTAGCCCCAGTGCACGAGCCAGAACAGGGCCCGCCGCGCGCCGGGGGACTCCGGGGCCCGGCCCACCACGGCCCGCAGCACCCGCGACGCGGCGACGACGACGTGGTCCGAGTCGTCGTAGTCGAGGATCTCGGTGATCTCCGAGGGGGCCATCCCCCGGCGCCGGGCGTACACCTCGCGGTGCAGCCGTCCGGTGACGGTCATCGCGGCCGTGCCGGTCGCGCCGGCCAGGGCACCGGCGAGGAGCCGGCGGGGAATCCCGCCCGCGCCACTCTCCGACCGGACGGGACGGAGCAGGCGTCGCATGGACCGTGAGCATGCCTGAACCGGTTCACGATCCGTCATGGCAGGCGCTTGCCCCTACGGACGGTCGGTTACCCGTGAGCAGTGCGTGAGATCACACTCGACCGGTCAGCGGGAGGTCGGGGTGCGCCGGGAGCAGGTGGCACGTCCGACCGGCCCGTCATCTCTGCACGAAGGAGTGGCGATGACCACAGTCGACGAGAGCACGGGGGCGCACGCCGCCGACGCCCGGGCGGCTGATGCAGCAGCCGCCGAGACCGCCGCGGCAGCGGCCAACCCGGCCCTGGTCGGTGTCCCCACGTTCGTGATCGGGTCGATCGCCCTCGGCCTCTACCTCGTGGGGTTCACCGGCTCGTCGGACAACGCGGCGATCGGCATGGTCCCGATCCTGTTCATGTGCACCGGGCTCGGTCAGGTCATCGCCTGCATCTGGGCGATCCGGACGGGGGCCGGAGCGGTCGCGGCGATCTTCGGCATCTTCTCCGGGTTCTGGTTGAGCTTCGCGCTGCTCGTGGTGGGGCTCGGGCACAACTGGTTCGGGGACGCGACGGCGGAGGGCGCGGCGGTCGCGGCCCAGGAGACGTTCCTGCTGACCTGGCTGATCGGGGTCGTGGTGCTGACGCTGGCGTCGCTGCGCCTGCCGTCGGTGTTCACGGTGCTCTTCGTGCTGGTCGACGTCGCGCTGCTGCTCGTGCTCCTCGGCACTGCGGGCGGGTCGACGGGGCTGCTGTTCGGCGGCGGGATCGCGGTGTTCGCGTTCACGCTGGTCGGCGTCTACCTGTTCTTCGACGCGATGGGCGCGGCTGCCGGCGGCAAGCCGCTGCCGATGGGCAAGCCGCTCGTCGGGGGCTGAGACCCGCACGACCCGCACGACCGCTGACGGGGGTGCCCCCGGCCGTTCGCACCGGCCGGGGACACCCCCGTCAGTCTGCCGGGATCCGGACGTTCCGCCCGTCCGGCCCCCGCGAGAGCGACATGACGCAGGATTCCGGGCCCCGGAGGCTGCCTGGAGTCGCACTCGACGAACGCGGCCCCCGGACGTCACTGGAAGTCGCGCGACCGGGACGGCACCACCAGGTCCAGGCGCTCCACCCGGTCGGCCACGAGGTTGACCACGCTCGGGGCGTCGTGGGCCCGCTCGACCCGGCCACGGATCACCAGCGCCGCGCTCGTCCGCGCCACGACCCGGTGGCGCGCCCACAGTCCCTCCGAGCAGACCACGTTGAGCATCCCGGTCTCGTCCTCGAGGTTGAGGAACGTCGTCCCGCCCGCCGTCGCCGGGCGCTGGCGGTGGGTGACGACCCCGCCGACCTCGATCCGCTCGCCCTCGGGCACCGTCGCCACCCCCGCGACGCTGTACGCGCCCCGCCGGTCCAGCTCGGCCCGCAGGTGGGTCACCGGGTGACCGTCGGGGGTGAGACCCGTGGCCCAGACGTCGGCGATCGTCAGCTCCACCGCGGACATCCCGGGCAGCGCGGGGGCCTCGAGGCCCACCGCGGTGTCGGGCAGGCGGTCCTGGCGGGCGCCCCCGCGCACCACCGCCGTGCCCGCGGCCGCCGCCCCCGCGGCCCACAGCGCCTCCCGCCGCTCCAGCCCGAAGCACATCAGGGCGCCGCCGGTGGCCAGGGCCTCCAGGTGCGCGGTGGTGAGGTCGGCGCGGCGGGCGAGGTCGGCCGGCCCGTCGAACGGGGCGCTCGCGCGAGCCGCCACGATCCGCTCCGCGACCTCGTCCCCGAGTCCCCGCACGGACGCGAGCCCCAGACGGACGGCGACCTCTCCCTCGCTGTCGGGGTGGGCCTCCAGGTCGGGTTCGGCGCGGCTGCGGGTGACGTCCGGCCCGAGCACCACGACCCCGTGCCGGCGGGCGTCGGCGACCAGGCTCTGCGACGAGTAGAAGCCCATCGGCTGCGCCCGCAGCAGGGCCGCGCAGAACGCCGCCGGGAAGTAGTGCTTGTACCAGGCCGACACGTAGACCAGGGACGCGAAGCTGATCGAGTGGCTCTCCGGGAAGCCGAAGTTCGCGAACGCCTTCGTCTTGGCGAAGATCCGGTCGGCGAGCTCCCCGGTGATCTGGTTGCGGGCCATGCCGGCGTAGAAGCGTTCCCGCATCCGCTCGAGGCGTTCCTCGGAGCGCTTCGCCGAGAGCGCCCGGCGCAGCTCGTCGGCCTCGGCGGCGGAGAACCCGGCGACGTCGGTGGCCAGCTGCATCAGCTGTTCCTGGAACAGCGGCACCCCGAGGGTCTTGTGCAGGGCGGGCTCGCAGAGCGGGTGGTCGTAGACCACCCGCTCGTCGCCGTTGCGCCGCCGGATGTAGGGGTGCACCGACCCGCCCTGGATCGGGCCGGGCCGGATGAGCGCGACCTCCACCACCAGGTCGTAGAACCTCCGGGGCTTCAGCCGCGGCAGGGTGGCCATCTGGGCGCGGGACTCCACCTGGAACACCCCGACCGAGTCGCCCCGCGCGAGCATCGCGAAGACCTCGGGGTCGGTGGGCTGCAGCTCGTGGAGCTCGATGCGCCGCCCGTGGTGGGCGGCGACGTAGTCGCTGGCGTAGTGCAGCACCGAGAGCATGCCCAGCCCGAGCAGGTCGAACTTGACCAGGCCGACCGCCGCGGCGTCGTCCTTGTCCCACTGGATGACGCTGCGGTCCTCCATCCGCGCCCACTCCACGGGCACCACCTGGTCGACCGGCCGGTCGCAGATCACCATGCCCCCGGAGTGGATGCCGAGGTGGCGGGGGAAGCCCGCGATCTGTTCGGCGAGGGTGGCCACCGCACGCGGCATCCCCGGCACCTGGTCGCCCAGGTCGGCCCCCGGGCCCCACCGGTCGATGTGCTTGCTCCACGCGTCCTGCTGGCCCTGGGAGTGCCCCAGCGCCCGGGCGGCGTCGCGCACCGCCGAACGCGGCCGGTAGGTGATGACGTTGGCGACCTGCGCGGCCCGGTCCCGCCCGTAGCGGCGGTAGACGTACTGGATGACCTCCTCGCGCCGGTCGGACTCGATGTCGAGGTCGATGTCGGGGTAGCCGTCGCGCTCCGGGGAGAGGAACCGCTCGAAGAGCAGGTCCATCTGCACCGCGTCGACGTGGGTGATGCCCAGCGCGAAGCAGACCGCCGAGTTGGCCGCCGACCCGCGGCCCTGGCAGTAGATGTCGGCCTCGCGGCAGAACCGCACGATGTCGGCGACGATGAGGAAGTAGCCGGGGAACCCCTGCCCCTCGATGATCGCCATCTCGTGGTCGATCACCTCCCAGGCGCGGGGGCTGTCGGTGCGGCTGCCGTACCGCCCGCGGCCGCCGTGGTCGACCAGGTGGCGCAGCCAGCTCGCCTCGGTCTCCCCCTCCGGGACCGTGAACGGCGGGAGCTCGGGCGCGAGCAGCGCCAGCTCGAACGCGCACTCCCGGCCGAGCACCGCGGCGTGGGTCACCGCCTCGGGGTGGCGGGCGAACCGCGTGGCCATCTCCGCCCCCGAGCGCAGGTGCGCCGTGCCCGGCGGCAACCAGCCCTCCGCCTCGTCGAGGCTGCGCCGGGCCCGCACCGCCCCCAGCGCCGCCGCGATCCGGGCCCGGTCGGGCGTCGCGTAGTGCGCCGCGGTGCTCGCGACGGTGGGCAGGCCGGCCCGGGCCGCCAGGTCGGCCAGCAGGTCGTTGCGCTCGACGTCGACCGGCAGCCCGTGGTCGGTGAGCTCCACGGCCACCGAGTCCGCGCCGAACAGCCCCACCAACCGGTCCAGCGCCGCGGCCGCCGCCTCCGGCCCCCCGGACGCCAGCGCCCGGCGGACGTGCCCCTTGCGGCACCCGGTGAGCACGACCACCCGGTCGCGCAGCGTCGCCGCGGTGCGCTCCAGGTCGTACACCGGGTGGCCCTTCTCCGCCCGCGGGTCCATCGCCGCCTCGGTGACCGCCCGCGAGATCGCGCGGTAGCCGTCCGGATCGCGCGCCAGGACCAGCAGGTGCTCACCCTCCGGGTCGGCCACCCCGTTCTGCGGGGCCGACAGTCCCAGCGAGAGCTCGGACCCGAAGACCGTGCGGATGTCCAGCTCGTGCGCGGCCTCGGCGAACCGGACCACGCCGTACATCCCGTCGTGGTCGGTGAGGGCGATCGCCTCCAGCCCCAGCCGGGAGGCCTCCTCCACGAGCTCCTCGGGCTGGCTCGCGCCGTCGAGGAAGCTGTAAGTGGAGTGGGCGTGCAGCTCGGCGTAGGGGACCGTGGCCGTGCTGTCCGCCCGGGGCGTCCGCGGTGGCGAGTACGGCGCCCGGGTGCGGCTCCAGGCCGGGGAGTCGCCCCCGTCGCCGGGATGCGCCACGTCCCGTGACCGGCTGGGACGCACCGGGACCGAGGTGACGTCGGCAGGGTGGACGGTGCCCGGGCCGTCGACCTCGCCCCGGGGACGTTCCCGCGACGGCGACCGGGCCGGCTTCCCCGCCAGGATCCGCTCCATCTCCGACCAGCTGACCGCCGGATTGCCCCAGCCCATCCCTCGGCCTCCCCGACCTCGATCTCGAACACCTGTTCGACATCGACGACTGTAGCGGGAGGGTCCGACAGCGTGCCGCGCGTTCACCGGATCCAGGTCGGTGCTTCTTCCACATCTTCTGGTCCTGATACCGTACCGCGATGGCTCCGGTGCTCCTGGCCCTGCCCACCGACGACCGCGTCCGTACGCACGCCTTCTACCGCGACCTCGGGTTCGACGCGGTCGGCGAGCCCGCCGAGGACGGCGTCCCGGAGCCGCTGCAGGTCGTGGTGAACGACGGACTGTGGCTGATGTTCATCCCGCGGGGCGGGTTCGGATGGGTCACCGGGGAGCACGACGTGGCCGCGCCGGGGGTCTCCGAGTGCCTGCTCGGGCTGTCCGCGGACACGGCCGCCGAGGTCGACACCGTGTTCGCCCGCGCGGAGGCGGCGGGCGCCGCGGTGGTCGAGCGGCCGACCGCGCCTCCGTGGGGCGGCTACTCCGCCACGTTCGCCGACCCGGACGGGCACCTCTGGCAGGTCGCCACCCCGCCCGGTCAGTCGTAGATCCCCTCGATCGCCCACCGGTCGTCACGCAGGACGAGCAGCAGCGCCAACCCGGCGGCATCGGCCGAGGAGGCCACCGGGTCGGGGGCGAGGTCGGCGGCCGGGTCGGGGTCCGAGTCGTCCTGCACGCACACCACCTGGATCCGCAGGCAGCCGGCGGCCGCCGCCGGGTCCCACCAGCGCCCCTCCTCGGGCCACGGACCGCCCCAGGCCCGCACCGGCGCGTACTCGCCGTCGCCGATCCCGACGAAGGCCGGCGCCGCAGTGAGCCGACCGCGGGGCGCCGCACGGACCGACCGACCGGCCGCGTCGAGGACCCGCGCCGGCGCCGGCTCGGGCGGGACCGTGGACGGCGACGGGGCCGGGAGCACACCGGGCCACGGCGCCTCGGGGTCGAGCGTGGGCGCGCGTTCGTCGCCCCACGGCACGGCCCGGATCCGTTCGGCGGGTCCGCGTCCTCCACCGGGCACCCCGGTGAGCACCGCCTCCGGCCCGAGCAGGCCCTGCACCCGGACGAGGGCCCGCCCGGCACGCTCGTCGGCCGCCCCGGTCTCCCCCCAGAGCCCGAGCTGCAGCCGCCCGGCGTCGACGACCTCCTCGGGCACCAGCCGCAGCACCGCCAGCCCGTCCCCGCTGCGCCCCGTGCCCGCGCGCTGGGACAACCACCCCTCGAGCTGCCAGCGCACCCGGTCCGCGGTGGCGGACGGGGTGAGCGGCTCGGCGCACCGCCAGGTCCGCGCGAGGTCGTCCCCACCGGTGGTGCGCGCCTGCACCCCGAGCCGGGTGCACGCCAGCCCGGCCTCGCCCAGGACGTGGTGCAGCCGCTCGGCGAGCGCCCGCGAGGCGAACGCGGCGGCGTCGACCCGGTCGACCGGCGGGTCGAGCGGGACCTCCACGGTCAGCTCGTCGGGCACCTGACGCCGGGACGGCGGCCGCTCGTCGAGGCCCCGGGCGAGCCGGTGCGCCCGGACCGCGGCGGCATCGAACCGGGAGGCGACGTCGACGGCCGGGAGCGCGGCGAAGTCGCCGAGCGTGGTCAGCCCGAGGCGGCGCAGCAGCCCGATCAGGTCCGCCCGGGCGGTCGTCCCCGGTCCGTCGGCCCCCGCGGTGTCCGGCTCCACCCCCGGCTCCAGTTCCAGCTCGATCACCGGACGCGGCGCGAGGAAGGCCCGCGACCCCCCGGGCAGCACGATCGTGCTGCGGCGCGCGGCGAGCGAGGCCGCGAACACCCCGTCGGCCACTCCGACCTGGCACTCCACCCGAGCCCGCGCGGCGACGTGGTCCACCAGCCGCTCGGCCACCACCTCCTCGCCGCCGAAGTAGCGCGCCGGCCCGCGGGCGGCGAGCACGACGAGCCCCGGCCGGATCACCTCCACCCCGGGGGTGAGCTCCTCCACCGCCGCGGCGACCGTCTCGAAGGCGCGCGCGTCGCGGTCGGCGTCCCGACCGAGCACCGCCAGGTCGGGGCACCGCGCCTGCGCCTCGCGCCGCCGCAGGCCACGCCGGATCCCCTGGGCCCGGGCGGTCGCGGAGCAGGCCACGACACGGTGCCCGACCAGCACCGCCGCCGGGCGGTCGGCCGGGATGCCGGACTCCGCGCAGGCCGCGACCACCGGCCAGTCCGGGCACCACAGCGCGACGACACGGGTCGAGCTCCGCTCCGCTCCGTCTCCCGCCACCCGGGTCGAGCTCCGCTCCGCTCCGTCTCCCGCCACCCGGGTCGAGCTCTCCGTCACCCCGCCCTCACGGGTGCGAGGTCCGCCCCGACCGGACCCGACTCGTCGTCGGGAACGGCGCAGCGGCCCCCGGGACCCGGCAGGAGGACATCGGAGCGCAGGTCCCGTGCCCGTCCGCGCGCGGCGCAGCGCAGGTGCACCCGCCGGGACCGCAGCCGGCCCGCACCGTCGCCCAGCAGCCCCGACCAGGTGCCGCCGGTGGCCTGCAGCTCGACGTCGGCCCCCGGCCACGCCCCGACCGGGACCAGCACCGCCCCCTTCTGCCGGACCCGGGCGGCGAGCCGCTGCCGGTCCCCCGCCCGCCACGCCGACGCGCCCCCGAGCACGACGACGTCCACCCCGTCGACCAGCGCCGCCACCACCGTCGCCGGGCGCGGACCGGGCCGCGGGACGAGGGCGGTGCGCGCGAGGTCCATCCCCGCCTCGTGGGCGGCCGCCATCCCGACCCCCGGCAGCCCCACCAGCGCACACCACGACCCCGCCCGCGAGGCCTGCGCCACCAGCGCGAGCAGCAGGGCGGTCGACCCGTGCACCGACACCGTCGAGCCCCGCCGCAGACCACCCCACGGGAGCAGACCGCCGAGCGGGCCGGGCACCGGCAGCAGGGCCTGCTCGGGATCGTGCGCGGGCTCCGGCTCCGGATCGTGTGACGACTCGGGCGAGGCCGGCACCGGGGCCGGGCGGGTGTGCGAGGCTGCCGCCCGGGCACCCCGCGCGGGCAGCTCCGAGGCCCGGACGAGCCCCAGCTCCGCGACCCGACCGGCCAGCAGGTCGTGCGCCACCGACATCGCAGCCTCCTCGATCATCGAACATGAGTTCGAACGAGGAGAACGGTAGCCCACCCCACCGACAACGCGCCACGACGCGACGACGACGTCACTCGGGCCGGTCGGCAGCTCACCCGACAGCTCGGGGACGCACGCACCGAGCCCGGTCGTCCTTGATCAACGAGCACCCCGGGGGGGCACCTCGGCCACCAGCCACCGGCAGTGCTCGTTGATCAAGCCAACCTCACGGATGCCGGTCGATCGGGCCGAGGTCGTCCTCGGTCTCGTACTCGAGATCGGCGATCGCCGGGGCAGGCCCCGGAGGAGGCGGGTAGTCCCTCGACACCATGCATTCGCAGGGGACGAGCCGCCGGGTCTCCCCCTCCGGCATCGGCCAACCGTCGAACCCGATGTCGCCATAGCAGAGAAGCACCTTGAGCAACTCGTGCAGAGGCTCGTCGTCGGTGCCCCATCGTCCGCTGAGTCGACGGTGGTGGAGCCAGAGCCAGAGGAACTCCGGCAGGTCGTCCGGGTAGTCGCAGTCCGCGAGGCTGCACCAGTTCCAGAGGTGGTTCCGGTAGAACGAGTAGAACGACGCCCGGTCCCACCCTCGGTGGGACGTCTGCGAACGGTCGTCGTCTTCGACCGCGTGCACCAGTGCAGCGACATCTGGATTCACGTCCCGTCCCATCACCGCGCTCCAGGCGACGAACGTGTCGATCGTCGCCGCGTGCTTCACGCGGGCGGCGGCGACCACATCGGACAGCGGCGTCGGACGACGGATCGTCAACGGACCGGGTTCGGACGGTATGCGGCGCAGGGTCACGGGACCTCCTCGACGATGGGAGCACCCGACAGGGCGCCCTCACCTCTTGGAGTGGTCACCCGCAGCGTCGGTTCCCACGAATCCCATGACGACCACGAGAGCTACACCAGGCACGTCCGAACGCCCCCGAAGCTGCCTCATGTAGCTCTCGGAACCCACCGGGCCCGGACCCGCCCCCGAGAGCTACACCAGGCACGCAGGGACGCCCCGGGAGCTGCCCGGTGCAGCTCTCGGCGAAAGCCACCTAGTGCGCGAAGTGCCGCGTCCCCGTCAGGTACATCGCGACGCCCGCCTTCTCGGCGGCCTCGATCGTCGCCGCGTCACGCACGGACCCGCCCGGCTGCACCACCGCGGCGACGCCGGCCTCGGCGAGCACCTCGAAGCCGTCGGGGAACGGGAAGAACGCGTCCGAGGCGGCCACCGAGCCGCGGACCCGGTCGCCGGCCCGGGCGACGGCGAGGCGGGCCGAGTCGACCCGGTTGACCTGCCCCATCCCCACACCGACCGTCGCCCCGCCCGAGGCCAGCAGGATCGCGTTCGACTTCACCGCCCGGCACGCCCGCCACGCGAACGCGAGGTCCGCGAGCACGGAGTCCGACACCGCGGTGCCGGTCGCCAGCGTCCACGACGACGGGTCGTCCCCGGGGGCGTCCACCGCGTCGCGCTCCTGCACGAGCACGCCGCCGGAGATCGGCCGCTGCTCGACCGCCGCGGGCGACCACTGCGCCGTCAGGACCCGGATGTTCTTCTTCCGCGCGAGCACGTCGACCGCGCCCTCGGCGTAGGACGGTGCCACGACGACCTCGGTGAAGATCTCCGCGATCTGCTCCGCCGCGGCCACCGTGACCTCGGCGTTCACCGCGATCACCCCGCCGAACGCCGACGTCGGGTCGCACGCGTGCGCCCGGGCGTGCACCTCGGCCACGTCGGAACCCACCGCGATGCCGCAGGGGTTCGCGTGCTTGATGATGGCCACGCAGACCTGGTCGTCCGCGTGGTCGTGCGCCGCCCGCCACGCCGCGTCGGCGTCGACGTAGTTGTTGTAGGACATCTCCTTGCCGTGCAGCTGCGTCGAGCCCGCCAGCCCCGAGGCGTCGCCCGGCTCGCCGTAGAGCGCCGCCGCCTGGTGCGGGTTCTCGCCGTAGCGCAGGGTCTGGCGCAGCCGGCCGGTGGAGCCCACCCAGTCCCCGAAGCCCTCCGAGGGTGCCAGCGTCGACCCCATCCACGTCGCCACCGCCACGTCGTAGGACGCGGTGTGCCGGAACGCCTCGGCGGCGAGCGCCCGCCGGTCGGCGAGGGTCACGCCGCCGTTCTTGGCCTGCTCGAGCAACCAGGCGTAGCGCGTCGGGTCGGTGATCACGGTCATCGTCTCGTGGTTCTTCGCCGACGCCCGGATCATCGCGGGACCGCCGATGTCGATCTGCTCGACGCAGTCGTCGGGCGAGGCGCCGGAGGCCACGGTCTGCGTGAACGGGTAGAGGTTGACCACGAGCAGGTCGAACGGCGCGATGCCGAGGTCGGAGAGCTGCTGGACGTGCTCGGGCAGCCGCGAGTCGGCGAGCAGGCCGGCGTGCACGCGCGGGTGGAGGGTCTTCACCCGGCCGTCGAGGCACTCCGGGAACCCGGTGAGCTCCTCGACGCGGGTGACCGGCACCCCGGCGTCCGCGATCCGCGACGCGGTGGAGCCGGTCGACACGATCTCGACGCCCGCGGCGTGCAGGCCGGTCGCGAGGTCGAGCAGACCGGCCTTGTCGAACACACTCACGAGCGCGCGGCGGATGGGCCGGCGGCCTTCGGTGTCGCTCACGGGATCCTCACTGTCCGTCCGGTGGTGGTGGCGCCGTGGCGGACGAGCGCCCCCACGGTCTCGACGAGCATGCGGCGCTCCACGACCTTGATCCGCTCGTGCAGCGACGCCTCGGTGTCGTCCGGCTCGACGACGACGGCCTCCTGGGCCAGCACCGGGCCGGTGTCCACGCCGTCGTCGACGAGGTGCACGGTGGCGCCGGTGACCTTCACCCCGTACGCGAGCGCGTCGCGGACGCCGTGCGCGCCGGGGAAGGCGGGCAGCAGCGCGGGGTGGGTGTTGATCGTGCGCCCGCCGAACCGGGCGAGGAACGCCGGGCCGAGGACCTTCATGAAGCCCGCGGAGACCACGAGGTCCGGCGCGGCCGCGGCGACCGTCCCGGCCAGCGCGGCGTCCCACGCCGAACGGTCCGGGTGATCGGAGACCTTCACGACGGCGGGTCGGACGCCGGCGGCGCGCGCCCGGTCCAGGGCGGCCACGCCGTCGCGGTCGGAGACCAGGGCGACGATCTCGACCCCGCACCCGTCGGCCTCGTCGAGCAGGGCCTGCAACAGGCTGCCGGAGCCGGAGGCGAGGACCACGACGCGGGCGGGCGCGGGAAGCTCCCAGCGGGTCTGCGTGCTCAGCGGGACTCCTTGCCGCCGTGCACAGACCTGGGCTCCGGCGTCTCGACGATCCTCGCCGACCACCCTAGCCGCGCGCGGGATCCTCCGGCGTGTCGGGCTCGACACGCTCGACGACCGGCTCCGCGACGACGGGTCGGGCCGGGGCGGGCGCGGCGAGCGCGGCCACGACCGCCCCCGGCACCCCGATCCACGCGAACCCGGCGAGCAGCGTCCACCCGACCGGCACGACCACCGGGTCGAACGGCCCCGCACCGAGCCGCCCACCCGCGAGCAGGGCGGCGACCGCGAGGGCGAGGCCGGTGGTCCCCGCGGCGACCGCGACGGTGCGCAGTCGGGTCGCGGTGTCCGGTGACGAGGTCGCTAGCGTCCAGCCCACGACGCTGCCCACTGCGAGCGGCAGCGCGAACACCACCCCGGCCCAGGTCGGCGGGGTCCCCGACGGGAGCAGCGCGGCCAGGGGGAACGGTGGCACGAGTCCCGGGACGGCCGCGGTGGGCGCGGCGCTCACGGTTCCCACCGCGTAGCCCGGACCGAGCACCCAGGCGGTCGCGGCGACGAGGGCGTTGGGCAGGTAGGCGACCGTGAGCACCCACAGGCCGGCGCCGCTGCCGACCTCCGGCGCGACCGTGGCGAACACGGCCGCCACCGCGTCGGTGTGCGCGAGCAGCACGACCAGCAGGACGAGCGTCCCGGCGGCGAGCAGGGCGGTCGTCGCGGCCACCCCGGTGCGGATCCCGCGCCGCAGCCAGGCGGGCAGGGTGGCGGTGAGCCGGCCGAGCCCGCAGGGACCCGCCACCCCCACGCCGGCCGCCGTCGCCGCGAGCAGCCCCGCCACCACGCCGGCCGCCGCGGGTGAGGCGTCGGCCGGGACAGCGGCGGCGTCGGGCGTCAGCAGGGCCGCGGCGAGGACGCCGGCGGCGGCGTGCACGGCCGCGGCCGCCGCGACGACCGGGACGGCGCACGAGGTCCACCGGTGCTGCTCGGTCGCCGGGGTCAGCAGCCGGCGGACACCCCGGCGGGCCAGGGCGGCGACGAGCACGGCGACCCCGATCGCCGGGCCCAGCGGGAGCGCACCCAGGGGCGCCCCGGAGATCGTCAGCGGGACCAGGTGCACGGCCAGCCACAGCGGCACGCCGGTCCCGAGGGCCTGCGCCAGCCCCGGGTCACCCCCCGGGGAGGTGCCCGACGCGGCCGCCGTGATCAGCGCGGCCAGGACGACCACGGCGAGGTAGGAGACCGCCACCGGCACGAACGCGACCTCGGCGAGCACCGCCAGCCGCGGGGCAGCCGGTGTCGCCGGTGCCGACGGCACCGCCGGACGGACGGTGGTCGGGTCCTCCGTGTCGTCCGGGGCCGGTGCGTTCACGCGCGCCGACGATTCCAGGCCCGGGCCGCGACGGGCGGCTGCCACGCCGGGACGTCGGCGGTGACCCGGTCAGCGCTCGTGCGCCCCGGGCCGCTCGGAGTTCGGGCCCTGGCCGTCGCGGTCGGGCACACCCCAGCCGGTCGGGCGGGGGATCCCGGACGGCGGGGTGTCCTCGGACTCCGACGCCCGGTGCTCCTGGGACGGCGTCCCGCCGCCGCTCTGCGAGGCCATCATGGCGCTCGCCGGACGGCCGCCCTCGCCCGCGGAGGGACCCGACGCCGCCCCGGCGTCGGACGGGGCCTCGCCGGACGGGGACACGGCCCGGCCGTCGGTGACGGGTGCCGACGAAGGGTTCGCGGCATGGTTCGCGGCGTGCGGGGAGGACTCCCGCGTCGGTTCGTCCGTGGTCCGCGACTCCGTGCCCGGCGCCGACTCGGCCGCGACCTCGGTCGTGGACGACGCCGGTGAGGTCGCGACCACCTGGGTCCGCGCGGCCGCGTCCTCCATCGACGGCTGCGGCCCCGTGGCCCCGCGGGACGGACCCGACGGACCCGAGGCCCCGAACGACGGCGCCACCTGGGTGGGCGCCTGCTGCTGGGGTGCCTGCGGGTGGTGGACGCGCTGGGTCGCCTGCTCGGGCGGGCCGGAGAACGCCGGCGGCGCGCCGAAGGGCGACGCCGGCCCCGGACCGCGGTTCTGCCCGGGGGCGGCGGCCGGAGCCGCGGCCACCGACCGGGTGCCGCCACCCGCGATGAGCCCGACCGCCGAGAGCGCCGCGACGACCGCCGCGGCCGCCGTCAGGACCGCGAGCACGACCACGACGATGTCCGAGCCGTCGGTCACCGACAGCGTCTGCAGGCTGACCAGGGCCGCGGTCAGCGAGACCACGGCACCCGGCACCACGGTGCGCGGGGCCGCGGGCAGCACGGCCGCGCCCACGAGCAGGCCGCCGCCGACGACGAGGGCGGGCAGCAGGCCGGCGGGGTCGAAGCTGGTGAAGAAGGTCGCGATGAAGGTCAGCAGCCCCAGCCCGGCGGCCGCGAGGGCGGCGATGCGGCCCGGACCGGCCGGGACGCCGTCGGTGGTGCCCGTCGACGGGGAGCCCGACGACGCAGCGGACGACGGGGCGGACGACGCGGCGGGGGCGGCGGGGACGGTCGCCGCCGCGTACGGGTTGGGCGCCTGCGGACCCGCCGGGACGCCCCGGCTCGGGGTCGGCGGCGGTGCGGGGCGGCCCCACGGCGACCCCGGGGCGGGCGCCTGCCCGCCGGGGGCCGGGCCGGACCCTGGCGCGCCGGCTCCGGCCCAGGAGGACCCGCCGTAGGGCGACTGGCCGCCGAACGGCTGGCTCGGGGGCCCGGCGGCCGGGTTCGGAGCCGACGGCGGCTGCCCCGGGTGGGGCGGACCGCCTCGACCGGGCGGGCCGCCGGGCCCGGACTGCTGCGCACCCGCCGTGGGTCCACTACTCATCGGACGAGCCCTCCTGCGGTGACGACACCGTCGAGCCGACCGCGGGAGCGCCCCGCGGTCGGCCCACCCTGCCTCAGACCGGACCTAGGAGACCAGCGACCGGGCGAGGTCGGCGGTCTCGGTCGGGGTCTTGCCGACCTTGACGCCGGCGGCCTCGAGGGCCTCCTTCTTGGCCTGGGCGGTGCCGGCGGAGCCGGACACGATGGCGCCGGCGTGGCCCATCGTCTTGCCCTCGGGAGCGGTGAAGCCGGCGACGTAGCCGACGACCGGCTTCGTCACGTTCGCCTTGATGTAGTCGGCGGCCCGCTCCTCGGCGTCGCCGCCGATCTCACCGATCATGACGATGGCCTCGGTCTCGGGGTCGTTCTGGAACGCCTCGAGCGCGTCGATGTGCGTGGTGCCGATGATCGGGTCGCCGCCGATGCCGATGCCGGTGGAGAAGCCGATGTCGCGCAGCTCGTACATCATCTGATAGGTCAGCGTGCCCGACTTGGACACCAGACCCATCTTCCCGGGGCCGGAGATGTTGGCCGGGATGATGCCGGCGAGCGACTTGCCGGGGGAGATGATCCCGGGGCAGTTCGGCCCGATGATCCGGGTCCGGTTGCCGTTCGCGGTCGCGTGCGCCCAGAACCACGCCGAGTCGTGCACCGGGATGCCCTCGGTGATCACGACGGCGAGGCCGATGCCGGCGTCGACGGCCTCGACGACCGCGTCCTTGGCGAACTTCGGCGGCACGAAGATGACCGAGACGTCCGCCCCGGTCTCCTTCATGGCCTCCTCGACGCCGCCGTAGACGTTCACCGAGGTGCCGTCGACGTCGACCTGGGTGCCGGCCTTGCGGGCGTTGACCCCGCCGACGAGCTGCGTGCCCGCGGCCAGCATCTTGCGGCCGTGCTTCATGCCCTCGGAGCCGGTGAGCCCCTGGACGATGACCTTGCTGTTCTCGTTCAGGAAGATCGACATCTCACGCACCAGCCTTCGCGGCAAGCTCGGCGGCCTTCGCGGCCGCGTCGTCCATCGTGCCCACCACGGTGACGAGCGGGTGGTTCGCCTCGGCGAGGATCCGCCGGCCCTCCTCGACGTTGTTGCCGTCGAGGCGCACGACCAGCGGCTTGGTCGCGTCGTCACCCAGGATCTTCAGCGCCTCGACGATGCCGTTGGCGACCGCGTCGCAGGCGGTGATGCCACCGAAGACGTTGACGAAGACGCTGCGGACGTCGGAGTCGCCGAGGATGACGTCGAGCCCGGCCGCCATGACCTCGGCCGACGCGCCGCCGCCGATGTCGAGGAAGTTCGCGGGCTTCATCCCGCCGTGGGCCTCGCCGGCGTAAGCGACGACGTCCAGGGTCGACATGACCAGACCCGCGCCGTTGCCGATGATGCCGACCTGGCCGTCGTCGAGCTTGACGTAGTTCAGGCCCTTGGCCTTGGCCTTCGCCTCGAGCGGGTTCTCGGTGCGCTCGTCGACGAGCGAGCCGTGCGCCTCGTGGCGGAAGTCCGCGTTCTCGTCGAGGGTGACCTTGCCGTCGAGCGCGACGACCCGGTCCTGCGGGTCGCGCACCAGCGGGTTCACCTCGACCAGCGTGGCGTCCTCGCCGACGAAGGTCTCCCAGAGCTTGACGATGACGTCGGCGGCCTCGTCGGCCACCGCCGCCGGCAGGTTGCCCTGCTGCACGATCTCCTGCGCCTTGGCCTTGTCGACCCCGGCGATCGCGTCGATCGGCACGCGGGCCAGGGCCTCGGGGCGCTCCACCGCGAGCTCCTCGATCTCCATGCCGCCCTCGGCGGAGCACATCGCGAGGAAGGTGCGGTTGGAGCGGTCGAGCAGGAAGGAGAAGTAGTACTCCTCCGCGATGTCGCTGGCCTGGGTGACCAGCACGCGGTGGACGACGTGGCCCTTGATGTCCAGCCCGAGGATCCCCTGGGCCTTCTCCTTGGCCTCGGCCGGGTCCTTCGCCAGCTTGACGCCGCCCGCCTTGCCGCGCCCGCCCGTCTTCACCTGGGCCTTCACGACGACCGCGCCGCCGATCTCACCCGCGGCGGCCTCGGCGTCGGACGCCGTGTCGACGGTGCGGCCCGGCAGGACCGGCACTCCGTGCGCGGCGAAGAGGTCCTTCGCCTGGTACTCGTACAGGTCCACTCGTGAACTCCTCCATCACTGACCGGCAGCATCCGTCGGTGGACTCCGGCGGCGGTCCCGCGGGGCGCACGGACCGCGCTCGGCGGCCGGAGACCTCGTCGGCGGGAACCGTGGCGACCCTAGCGGCGCGCCGGGTGCCTCGGCCGTGCGGTCGGGGTGAGGTGCACTACGCGCCCGCGGACGACTGCTCCCGGGCGCGGGAGCGGACCTCGACCACGGACACCACAGCAGCCCCCAGGGTCACCAGGAGACACACGATCGCGGCCCAGGTGCCGATGCCGACGCTCTCCCCCGGTCGGGGTGGGGTCAGCACGAGCGCCGAGAGCCGCACGACGAGCAGGGCGCCGGCCGCGCCGAGCAGGGCGAGCGCCCGCGCCGGGCGGGCCCGCGGCGCGAGCAGCACCGCGATCGCCACCCCGACGACGCCGGCCAGCGCACCCCAGGCGGCCGCGCCCGGGTTCTGCCACACCCCACCGGCGGCGTTCGCGGCCAGCGCGTCGCGGGCCAGCGGGCCGCCGAAGCCGGGGACGGCGAGCACCGCGGCGAGGGCGCACATCGGCAGCATCGTCGGGTCGGGCTCGACGGTGTCGGTGCCGTCGGCCGGCCGGGCGCCCAGGGGGGCGGACGCGCCGACGTCGCGGCGCTCCGCGAACCCCGCCCCGACCGCCAGCACCGCGGTGAGGACCGCCAGGACCAGCGCCGCGACCACGGCCCACCCGCCGGGACCGACGTAGGCACCCGGCGTCGGGAAGGGGCTCGGTCCGAACGGCGTCGCGGCGGGCGCCGCGCTGTCGAGGGCGGCGAGGACGAGGTCCAGGGCGGGCCCCGCCGCGAAGGGCACGGTCAGCCAGGCGACCGAGAGCGTCGGGCGCGCCCGGACGACCAGGCGCGGAGTCCCGACGACGACGAGCAGCGCGGGCACCGCGAGCACCGCGGCCGCGGGCAGCAGGAGGATGCCGGTGCCGGTGTCGACGGGGGCGGTCGAGCCGGACGGGACGCCGGAGAGCACCGTGGTCGGCAGGAGCGCGCCGAACAGCGCGACGCCCGCCGTGAGCAGGGCCGCGACGCCCGCCGCGCGGGACCGGATCACCGCGGTCCGCGCGGGCATCCCGATCAGGAGCAGACCGCCCGCGACGACGAGGACGGCGCCCGGCGACACCGCGAGACCGTCCCGGGCGACCGACGCCGCCACGATCGGGGCCGCCGTCGCGAGGGCACCCGCCCCGAGTGCGGTGTGGATCGCGCGCCGGACCCGCATCCCGGTCTCGGCGTCCGCGTCGCCGGCGGCGGGCTCGGCCGGGCGCACCCCGGGCGCGAGGGCGACGACGACGAGGGTCAGTGCCAGCAGCGCCGCCCCGATCCCGGCGGGTGGCGCGGTGTCCGGGACGGCGTGCGGCGCGAAGCCGGTGACGGAGCCGACGACGGTGAAGGGGGCGGCCACGAGCCCGACGGCGGCCAGGAGCGCGCCGGACCCCGGCCGGACCAGCGTCCCCGGCGGATGGGTGCCGAACACCGACCGGCCCGCGGCGCGGCCGGTGCGGACGAGGCCGAGCCCGGCGACCACCGCGGCGAGCACCAGCGCGAGGTCGGCCGCGACGAGCAGCGCCGCGACCGTCGCGGGCAGCACCGCCGTGCCGGAGGGCAGGAGATCCGGCCGGGCGGCGGACACCGGGTCGGTGAGCAGGGTGAGGTCGACGAGCAGGGCACCGACCCCGAGCACCCCCAGCGCCGCGGGCGCCGCCAGCGACGCCACGCCCGGCCGGCGCCGGGCGCGGCGCGTGGCGAGCCCGGGGGCGAGGGCCGCGACCAGGGCGACGATCGGCGCGAGCACGCCGGCCGCCCGGGTGGGCGCCCCGATGGGTCCGGGGGCGACGACGGCAACGGTGATCCGCAGCGCGGCGGCGAGCACCACGAGGGCCGCCGCGATCCACCAGACGCGGGCGGCCGGGCCCGCGCCGGACCGGTCGTCACGCACGTCGGCGGGCCCGGGAGGGCTCGGCCGCGGCTCGGCTCTGGAGGCCGTCATGTCCGCGAAGGCTAGGCGTGTACCCGATCGTTCCTCGCACTCACCCGCCGGTGGCCCCGAGATCGACTCTGGATCGATCTGTTGACGCGCCCGGGGCGACACGCCGGTGAACGTCGCCTAACGTCGACCTCATGGACGTGACCGCGGTTACGTCGCCGACGCCGGCGGCGGACCGACCCGGCTCCCTGGGGGCGATCGCCTCGCACGCCTGGGGAGCGCTGTCGTACGCGGCCCGCACGGTCGGCGTCCCCGCCGGCGTCCGGGGTCTCGCGGTCGAGCTCGCCTGGACCGCGGTCCACCTGTCGGTCTATCCGTGGGGCCTGATCGACGAGGCCCTGCGCCCGGGCGGTGTGCACGCCCACCACCGCACCGAGACGCTCTCCCCCGGCGAGCGCTCGCTGATGGTCTCCGACCTCGACGGGTCGTCGACCCCGGTCCTGCTGGTGCACGGCATCGTCGACAACCGGTCGATCTTCCACTACCTCGCCCGGGCCCTGCGCCGCCGCGGCCACGGCACCGTCCAGGCCGTCAACTACAGCCCGATGACCGCGTTCACGGGCGACATCCGCACGGCCGCCCGCGACCTGGGCGACCACGTGGAGCGGTTGTGCGCGGCCTCCGGCGCGGACCGGGTGCACGTCGTGGGCCACTCCCTGGGCGGTCTGATCGCCCGTTACTACGTCCAGCGCCTGGGCGGGGACGCCCGGGTGGACACGCTGGTGACGCTGGGGACGCCGCACCGGGGATCGGCGATCGCCCACCTGCTCCCGCCGACCCTCGTGCCGCGCCAGCTCCAGCCCGGCTCGGATCTCCTGCGCGAGCTCGAGGAACCGGCGCCGGGCTGCCGGACCCGGTTCCTGGCGGTGTGGAGCCGGATGGACCAGCTGATCATCCCGCAGCGCAACGCCCGGCTCGAGCACCCGGACCTGCAGGTGGAGAACGTGCGCCGCGACCACGTCGGGCACATGGCCATGACGATCGACCCGACGGTCGTCCACCTCGTGGCCTGCCGGCTCGCACGTACCACCTCGCCGCGCGACCGCGTCCAGACGGTGGCGGCGGCCGCGGGCTGACGCCCGACCCCGCCACCGGTTGTCCCACTCACCCGACCGTGTGACGACCGCTCGGCGCGCACGGACGCGCACACGGCGTGTGGGACGGGTGATCCGTGGGTCGTCGTTTGCCGGGACCACGGGTTCCGTGACACCGTCCGCTGGTCCAGCATCACGGTGCGGTCACGAACGACTCACGGATCGAC
Source organism: Actinomycetospora aurantiaca (assembly GCF_037401875.1). Classification (NCBI taxonomy): domain Bacteria; kingdom Bacillati; phylum Actinomycetota; class Actinomycetes; order Pseudonocardiales; family Pseudonocardiaceae; genus Actinomycetospora; species Actinomycetospora aurantiaca. Next base: position 82,525 of record NZ_JBBEGN010000004.1, read on the forward strand.
CCCGACGATCCGTCCGGCGCCCCCACGCCATCGTCGTTCGCGCCCGGCCCCGACCTGCGGAAGGAAGGTCTTGGCGCGTCACAGCTCCCCCCGCCCGGCCGTCCCCTTCGCTCCCCGGTTCGACGGATTCGCCGGCTTCGGAGCGCCCGCCCTCGCGGGCGCCGGAGGCCCCGGCCTCCTCGGCGGCGGTCCTCGCTTCGTCCCGGCCCGCCCGGCCCCACGCCCGGTGGACGACGGCCGCACCTCGGCCTTCGTCGGCGGCTCCGGCCGCGCCCCGGCCCTGCCCGCCCGACCCCCGGCCTCCGTGCGCCCCGCACCCCGGCCCGCCGACGCAGGCCCCGGCCGTCCCGAGCCCCGGCGGACCTCGAACCCGCTCACGGGCCGCCTCGCCGTGGCCGCCGTCGCAGCCGGTGCCCTGGCCACCGCCGGGCACAGCGTCGTCTCCAGCGGCCTCGACGCCCCGACCGGGGAGACCCGCGCCGACCTGGCCCTCTCCGCGGGCACGTCGACCGCGGACGTCCCCTCGGCGGCCGCGGCCGCTCCGTCGCGGGACGCCCTGGACGCGGCGACCACCGGCGTCATGGCGATCGCCCCGTCCGCCTCCGAGGGCAGCCAGGTGTCGTCGCTGTCGAAGGCCCGCAAGGTCGCCGACGCGGCCGCCGCCCGCGAGGCCGCTGCGCGCGCCCCGAAGTTCGTCAAGCCGGCCGAGGGCCGCTTCACCTCCGGCTTCGGCGCCCGCTGGGGCACCTCGCACCGCGGGGTCGACATCGCGAACTCGATCGGCACCCCGATCGTCTCGGTGGCCGACGGCACGGTCCTCGAGTCCGGCCCGGCCAGCGGCTTCGGCATGTGGGTCCGCGTGCAGCTCGAGGACGGCACGATCAACGTCTACGGCCACATCAACCGCTCCTACGTCAAGGAGGGGCAGAAGGTGAAGGCCGGCCAGGAGATCGCCGAGATCGGCAACCGCGGGCAGTCGACCGGGCCGCACCTGCACTTCGAGGTCTGGACCTCCGGCGGCTCGAAGATCAACCCGCTGCCGTGGCTCGCGGAGCGCGGCATCTCGCTCGGCGCGTCGTCGGACTGAGCCCCGGAAATCCACGAACGGGCCGTTCGGCACCGTCTTCGGTGATCAACGGCCCGTTCGTGGGTCCGGGGGTCGACCGAACGGCCGTATCAGGCGCCGCGCACCAGGTCGCGGGCGCGGGCGATCCGCGGCGGCATCGGCGGGTCGGGCAGCAACGTCGTCACGCCCCGGGTGAGCCGGAGCGCCACCGTGGTGGTGGCGTCGGTGGTCGGGAGCCCGGGCAGCCCGTACAGGCGCCGCGCCCAGCGGGGCAGGGTGCCGAGCGCCAGCCCCGCGATGGTGGACAGGGCGACGGCGATGCCGGCGGGGGCGTGCGGTTGCGGGCGCATCAGTCCGCCCACGCCGAGCCGGGCCTCGTCCGTGAGGCGCAGTCCCGGGCGCACCCGCCGGAAGTAGTCGGCCATCTCCTCCCGCGACGCGGGCACGATCGCCGGGTCGAGGCCCACCACCTCGGCGGCGCGCACGCTCTCCGCGAGGTAGGCGTCGACGCCGGCGTCGTCGAGGACTCCCCCGCGGCGCGCGACGTCGGCGTAGGAGTCGATCTCGCAGGCGTGCACCCAGAGCAGGTGCTCGGGCTCGTCGAGGCGGAAGTCGGTCCCGGTGTCGGGATCGTGCCCGCGCAGCGTCGCGTGCAGGCGGCGGACCCGGCCCGCGGCGGCCTCGACCTCGGCGGTGCTGCCGAAGGTGCGGGTGCCGACGAACTCCACGGTCCGCTGGAAGCGGGGCCAGGCCTTCCTCGGGTCGAACAGGGCGGAGTTCTGATAGGTCCCGCGCATCACCCGGGGGTGCAGCGACTGCAGCAGCAGCGCCCGCATCCCGGCCACCCAGAGCACCGGCTCGAGGTGCACCCTCCAGGTGACCGAGCCCGGCCCGAACAGCCCGTCGTCGTGCGTGATCCCGGTGTCCACACCGCTCCCCGACCGCGGCTACGGCGTCCGCGGCCCCCTCAGAACTACCCGCGCCCCCGAGGCCCGGCAACCGGGGACCGCTCAGGCCGGGAGCGAGACGTGCTGGTGCACCAGCACCCACCGGTCGTCCCGCCGGGCGAACACCCGCGTGCCACGGGACCACACCTCGAACGGCTCGCCGTCATGGCCGGTCCCGCGCACGTGGTCCAGACCCCAGGAGACCGCGGTCGCCCCGTCGACCCGCACGGTCAGGTCGGGCGTCTCCATCGTCACGTGCGCGGCCGCGTCGAGGCCGGTCGCGCACACCTCCCGGACGGCCGGTGCCCCGCGGTACTCCAGCGGACCCTCCTGCTCGTAGGAGACGACGTCGGTGTCGATGCCCTCCATGATCGTGTCGAGGTCCTTCTCCTCGGTCGCCCGTGCCCATCTCCGGTGCACGTCGCGGACCGCGTCCGCCGTCGCGCCCGGGTCGGTGAGGTCCGCGAACGAGTGGTGCTCGTGGGCGATGGTCCATCGCCCGTCCACGCGGCGCAGGCCCAGGGTGAGGCGGAGCCGGACGTCGGGCGCCGCCGCCAGCTCGGCCTCGGTCCCGCACCGCAGGAGTGCGAGGGCCCAGGCCACGTCGCCTCCCGCGGTGACCTCGAGCTCGTCGATCTCGAAGCACGCGCCGGACGCCTGCCACGCGAAGAACCCGGGCCACACCCCGCGGTAGGCATCGGCGCCCCGCACCCCGCGGTGCGGCGGCGGGACGTCGAACATGACCACGTCGTCGGTGTGGTCCGCCGTCACGCCCGCCAGGTCGCCGATGTGCACGGCCGTCGCCCACCGATGGATCAGCTCGCGGATCGCGGCCTCGTCGTCCACGTCGCACCTCATCGTCGTCGGTTGTGAAAACGAACCGGACGATAGCAAGGAACAACGTCGCACCGAAGGCCGTCGTCGTCCTGCGCCAGGCCCTCGACGCCACGTCCTGGGCCGACGCGCACCGCATCGCGGTCGAGCGCGGCTGGATCGTCCGAGGCGCTACAGCTTCTGCATCGGCACGCCGCCGATGAGCATCAGCCGCACCGTGCCGGACGAGCCGAAGTCGATGGTCGCCGTCTGCTTGCTGCCCACCCCGTCGACCACCGTGACCAGCCCCAGCCCGTACTTGTCGTGGCTGACCCGGTCGCCCACCTCGAGGTGCAGCGCCGGGGCGCTCGACGCCGAGCGCATCGGCGAGGGGCGCGACCGCGACCCGGTCAGGTCGCGGCCCCAGGAACGCCCGGACCCGAACCCGGTCGACGCCGACGGGGCCGCACGTTCCGGGGCGGACCGCCGCCAGTCCACGACCTCCACCGGCACCTCGTCGAGGAACCGCGACGGCGGGTTCGCCTGCGGCTGCCCGAAGGCGGAGCGCATGAGTGCGCGGGACAGGTAGAGCCGCTGCTGGGCGCGGGTGATGCCGACGTAGGCCAGCCGGCGCTCCTCGGAGAGCTCCGCCGGGTCGGCGAGCGCCCGCTGGTGGGGGAACACGCCGTCCTCCCACCCGGTGCAGAACACCACCGGGAACTCGAGGCCCTTCGCGGTGTGCAGGGTCATCAGCGTGACCACGCCGTCGCCGCCGTCGGGGATCGAGTCGGCGTCGGCGACGAGCGAGACCCGCTCGAGGAAGGCCTCCAGCGAGCCCGGGTCGGGCCCGTCGGCGGCCGCGACGACCCCCGCCGGCACCTCCGCGGCGCCGTCCGCCTGGGCGGCCTCGGCGACCGCGGCGTTCGCCCGCGCGTCGCCGACGAACTCGCGGGCGACGCTGACGAGCTCGGTGAGGTTCTCCAGGCGCGACTGCTCCTGCGGGTCCTCGGAGTTCTCCAGCTCGGCGCGGTAGTGCGACATGTCGAGCACCGCGTCGAGGGTGTCGGCGACCTCCTGGCCCCCCGCGACCCCGGCGGCCAGGGCGTCCATCATCTCGACGAAGTCGGCGATGTTGCGCTGCGAACGGGTGGCCAGACCGTGCACCTCGCCCGCCGCCGCGCGGCGCAGGGCCGCCGCGAACGTGACGTGCTCGCGCTCGGCGTGGTCGGCCACGACCGCCTCCGCGCGGTCGCCGATCCCGCGCTTGGGCACGTTGAGGATCCGCCGCAGCGAGACGGTGTCCTCGGGGTTCGACAGCACCTTGAGGTAGGCCAGCGCGTCGCGGACCTCGCGGCGCTCGTAGAACCGCACTCCCCCGACGATCTTGTACGGCATGCCGAGCCGGACGAACACGTCCTCGAACACGCGCGACTGGGCGTTGGTCCGGTAGAAGACCGCGACCTCGCCGAAGCGCACGTCGCCGGCGTCGACGAGCCGGTCGATCTCGGCCGCGACGAACGCGGCCTCGTCGTGCTCGTTGTCCGCGACGTAGCCGACGACCTTCTCGCCGTCGCCGGAGTCGGTCCACAACCGCTTGTCGCGCCGGTCCGGGTTGCGCGCGATGACCCCGTTCGCCGCCGAGAGGATCATCTGGGTGGAGCGGTAGTTCTGCTCCAGCAGGATCGTGCGGGCCTCGGGGTAGTCGCGCTCGAACTCGATGATGTTGCGGATCGTGGCGCCGCGGAACGCGTAGATCGACTGGTCGGCGTCGCCCACCACGCACAGCTCGGCCGGCGGCACCGACCCGTCGGGCGAGCCGCTCGCGAGGGCCCGCACCAGCTCGTACTGCGCGTGGTTGGTGTCCTGGTACTCGTCGACGAGCACGTGCCGGAAGCGGCGGCGGTAGTGCTCGGCGACGTCTCCGAAGCGCTGCAGCAGGTCGACCGTGCGGGAGATCAGGTCGTCGAAGTCCAGCGAGTTCGACTGCTGCAGCCGCTGCTGGTAGGTCGTGTAGACCTCGGCGCACCGGCGTTCGTAGTCGTTCGCCGCGGCCTCGGTGGCCGTGACCGGGTCGGTCAGCTCGTTCTTCCACGCGCTGATCTGGCCCAGCAGCCCCCGCGGCGGGTAGCGCTTCGGGTCGAGGTCGAGCTGCTTGGTGATCGTGGCGACGAGGCGTCGTGAGTCGTCCGCGTCGTAGATCGAGAACGTGCTCGACAGGTCCAGGTGCTTGTACTCGCGGCGCAGGATCCGCACGCACATCGAGTGGAAGGTGGACACCCACATCGCGTTGGCGCGGCGCCCGACGAGCGCCGCGACGCGCTCGCGCATCTCCGCCGCGGCCTTGTTGGTGAAGGTGATCGCGAGGATCTGCCCCGGGTGCGCGCCGTGGGCGAGCTGCCAGGCGATGCGGTGCGTGAGCACCCGCGTCTTGCCCGAGCCGGCGCCCGCGACGATGAGCAGCGGCGACCCCGAGTGCGTCACGGCCTCGCGCTGCTGCGGGTTCATGCCCTCGAGCAGCTGCTGCGCGCGCTCGTCGCGGCGCTCCCGCTCCGAGGACGGGGGCTGCTGCCCCGGCGATCCCGCGGAGGGACGGTCCTCCCCCGTGCGCCGCAGCGCGGTGGTGCCCGCGGCCCCGGCGAGCCGCGCGGCGAGGCCGGCCGCGGCGCTCGGCCGGGTCCCCCGGGCCGAGCCGGTGTCAGTGCTACTCATCGCCTGGCCACGCTACCCGGCCCCCCTGACAGTCCGGGGGCGGTTCCCCGCCGACCGTGGCGCACACCGGAGGGTCGGTCTAGTGTCCGTCCCGTGCACGCGACACGGCGATTCGCCTACGGGAACCGGCTCCCGGTCCCCGTGGTCGCCCGACGCTAGTCGCCACCCACCACCGCCCCGGAGTCGCCAGACCCCGGGGCGTTCCTCGTGCCGGGGCTCCGATGCTCCGACACACCCGGAGGACCACCACCGTGACCGACACGCCGACCAGCACCGACGCTCCCGGCGAGCTCGCCCCGGCCACCGCCGAGGAGATCCCCGACCTGCGCGTCGAGATCGACGCCATCGACGCCGAGCTGCTGCGCCTGATCAAGCGCCGCTCCGAGATCTCCCAGCGCATCGGGCTCGCCCGGATGGCCGCGGGCGGCCCCCGGATCGTCTACAACCGCGAGATGCAGGTGCTCGCCCGCTTCCGCGACCTCGGCGCCGAGGGCCGGGAGCTCGGGATGCTGCTCCTGCGGCTGGGCCGGGGCCGGCTCGGCGGCCGCTGAACCGGCACCCACCTCACGCCCGCACTGGCATCCTGGGGTCATGGGAACGGTCATCGACCTGATCGCGACGATCGTCGCCATCCTCGGTCTGCTCGCCGCCGTCGGGTACGGCGGCTACCTGTTGATGCTGCGGTCGGTGGCCACGAAGCGCCCCGGCGCCTCGCACCTGGCCACGGACGCCCGCAAGCGGCTGCCGGCCGCCGGCGGCCTCGTCGTCGCCGCGCTCGTCGCGTGGGCGCTGACGGGAGCCGACAGCGTCCCCGTCGACGTCATCGGCCTGCTGCTCGGCGGCGGGATCGGCCTCGCGTCGGTCTCGCAGCTGCAGGGCGCCCGCAAGCGCCTGGCGAACCCGCCGTCGTCCTACTGAGACGCCCCCGCGCCACCCGAACGGCGCCGTGGTCCGGTCCGGCCGTTGCCCGGCCGGAGTCGGACGTCGGCCACGATCGGTGACGGACTGCTCCGCAGCGTCGCCGAGCGGCGCGGTCGGCGCGCCGAACGACCGTCACTCCATCGGGGCGTCGTCGTTCGGAGGAGTGCAGACCCCTCGCGGTCGGCGGTGCGCGCGACACGCCCGCACGGCGACGGAGAGCGGTCGATCGTCGTCGGACGGTCTCGATCCCCTGGGCCCACCGTCACCCGGTCGAGTACACAGTCACCTCACGAACGACAGGTGGCGGGGGCTGACCGATCGGAGTGGCGCAGTGAGCGTGTCCGCGGCGGGTTCTGCACGGGGCCGGGGTGACCGGCGTGGCTGGTACGGCCTCTCGGGGAGCGCGGGACCACAGGACCCGGCGCTGCCGCCCCTGCCGGAGGTCCCCCGGCGGCGGGCGCGCGACCGCGGTCGGCACGCCGACGGCGTCCCGGTCGCCGAGATCGTGGTCCGGGAGGACACCGGCGCGCTCCCGACGACGGGGGCGATCGTCACCGCGAGCGGGCGCATGCACCACCACGCCGCCCCGCTGTCCCTGACCCGCGGCACCGCGGCGACCCGCGTGACCACGGCCGCCGTCCTGGTCGGCGGCACCGCCGTCGGCGTCATCGGGGCGGTCGCCGGTCCGTCGTTCATCCCGCCGATCGACGACTCGCCCAGCCACTCCCCCTTCGCGGAGGGCTCCGCCGTGCCCGTCCCGGGCGCCCCGGGCAGCGTCGAGACGGTCGCCCCGGGCTCGGTCGCGTTCGCGGCCTTCAGCACCTCGGCCGAGAGCCTCGGCCTCACCGCCGGCGGCCCCCTCCGCGGAGGCCCGCTGGCCGGCACGACGTCGCTCCCCGGCGCGACCGCCGCCCCCGCTCCCGGTGTCACGGCGCCGGGAGCGGGGGGTACGGCGCCCGGTGGGCCCACGAGCCCGCTGGTCCCGCTGACGCCCGTGACGGGTGGCGGGCAGAACGGCGGGGGCGCGCCCTCGGCCCCGACGCCCGGCCCCGGGACCGGCCCCGGCGGGACGACGCCCCTCGTCCCGATCGTCTCCGGCGCCGTCGGGGACACCGGCACGGCCGTGGGCGAGATCCTTCCCCCGCTGGCGCCCGTCGTCACGCCCGTCACCGACGCGGTCTCGGGTGTCACCGACACCGTGCAGACCACCGTGGTGAAGCCGGTGGGCGCGACGGTCGGGAACACCGTCGACGGCGTGGGCACGGTCGCCGCCCCGCTCCCCGTCGTCGGGAACACGATCGCCGGGCTGACCGACACCACCTCCGACGTCACGACCCTGCTCACCGGCGGCGGGAAGACCCCCTCGGGCCCGGGCGTCGCCGGCGCCACCGGGACGTTGCTGCAGGACACCGGCAGCACCCTCGGCGCCGTCGCCCCGCCGCTGGCGGGCACGGTCGCGACCACCACGAGCACGGCCGCGGACTTCGTCGCCCGGACGACGGGCACCGTCACGGAGCCGGTGACCCGGACCGTCGACGCCGTGGGCACGGCGACGAAGGACGTGCCCGCGGTCGGACCGACCCTCCAGCGGACCACGACGACGCTCGGCGCCACGGTCGACACCCTGCTCAACGGGGCGGACGCCGCGGGCACCTCCTCGAAGTCGGCCTCGAAGTCGAGCTCCGAGCCGTCCGCGAAGTCCTCGGAGGAGTCCTCCCAGGACGACGAGTCCGGGTCCCAGGAGGCCGACGCCCGGGAGTCCGCGTCCGACGAGGAGACCGCATCCGGCGAGGAGGCCACGACCGACGACGGGGCGGACCAGGACTCGCAGGACGACGAGGGGGCCGACGAGTCCTCCTCCGACGACGACGGCGCGGGCGACCCGGTCTCCACGACCACCGACACGGTGACCTCGCTGCTCGGCGGCCAGGACTGAGGCGCACATCGGCGCCGTGACACGTCACCCGACCGTGGGACCCGACACGTCCCGCCCTCTACCCTGATGCCGCACGAGGGCCCGCGGGCCCGTCAGTCTCGGGCGGAGGGAGGCCGGTGACACCTCGTCGTGTCGTCGCCGGGCGGTATCGCCTCGAGGAGCGCATCGGCTCGGGCGCGATGGGCGTCGTCTGGCGCGGGACCGACGAACGTCTCGGCCGGGTGGTCGCGGTCAAGCAGGTCTTCCTCAACCAGGGTCTCGACGAGGCCGAGGCCGACGAGGTCCGCCAGCGGACCCTGCGCGAGGGACGGATCGCGGCCCGCCTGCAGCACCCGCACGCGATCTCGGTGTTCGACGCCTCGATCGAGGGCGACGAGCCGTGGCTGGTCATGGAGTACCTGCCGTCGCGCAGCCTCGCCGCGATGCTCGCCGAGCAGGGCCCCCTGGACCCGCGGCTGGTCGCCCGCATCGGCCGCCAGGTCGCGGATGCGCTGGACGCCGCGCACCAGGCCGGGATCGTGCACCGCGACGTGAAGCCCGGCAACGTCCTCATCGGCAGCGACGGCACCGTCAAGATCACCGACTTCGGGATCTCCCGCGCCACCGGCGACCTCACGCTCACCCGCACGGGCATGCTCGCCGGGACGCCCGCCTACCTGGCGCCGGAGGTCGCGCGCGGGGAGGACTCCACGTTCGCCTCGGACGTGTTCTCACTGGGCGCGACGCTCTACGCCTCGGTCGAGGGCATCCCGCCCTTCGGGTCCGACGACAACGCCCTGGCCCTGCTGCACGCGGTCGCCGCGGGCGCGGTGCATCCCCCGGTGCAGGCCGGCCCGCTGACCGCGCTGCTCATGCGACTGCTGCGCTCGGACCCGAGCGAGCGGCCCACCCCCGCCGAGGCCCGGCGCGAGCTGGGGCGCATCGCGCACTCCGCCGGGTCCGCCTCCACGGCGACCTGGGCCCGCCCGGACGTCGAGGAGGCCCGGATCCCGGACTCGCGGCGCTCCACCGAGTCCGATCCGGTCGTCTCCGGCCGGAGCCGGGGCGAGGGGCGGACGCCGCCGCCGACCTGGCGGGGCAGCCCCAGCTTCGACGACGGGACGCCCGACCCCGGACCCACGTCCGGCGACGCCGACCAGGTCCCGCCGCCACCCCCGGCCGCCCGGTCGAACGGCTCCGCGCCCCGCCCCGCCCCGGTGGCGGCCCCGGCCGCGCCGCGCGCGCGGCGTCGCCCGACCACGGTCGTCGTGATCGCGGTCCTGGTGGTCGCCGTCGTGGCCGGCGTCCTGCTCGCGATCGCGCTGACCAGCAGCTCCGGCGGCACCGAGGGCGCCTCGCTGGGCGGCCCGACGACGAGCGAGGGAGAGTCCGGCCCGACCGACCAGCGCACGCAGATGGTGGCCGCGGTGCGGGACTACTACTCGATCGTCACGGCGAACCCCGGCGCCGGCTGGGCCCGCCTCGGCGCGACGATGCAGGACACCACGAACGGCTTCGCGAACTACCAGAACTTCTGGTCGACGATCGCGTCGGTGCAGGTCACGGAGGCCACCGCGGTCGACGACGACACCGTCCGGGCGACCCTCGTGTTCTCCCCGCGCAGCGGCTCCCCCATCCGGGAGGTCCACGAGCTCGGCTTGTCCCGCGGGACCGGCGGCGCGTGGCTGATCAACTCGGACCGTCTCGTGTCCAGCGGCTGAGGCGAGGACGTACCTTCTCGACGTGAGCGCGCAGATCGTCGACCAGGCGACCCTCCCCGTCGGCCGCGGACCGCACCCGGCCGCGAGCCCCTTCGAGAAGCGGGTCGGGGAGGCCGTCGGGCTCACGGCCTTCGGCCTCTACCAGATCGAGCTGCCGGCGGGCGCCGAGACCGTGGCGCACGACCATCGCGACGACCACGCCGAGGACGCCTACGCCGTCCTGCGCGGGAGCGGGTGGGTCGTCGTGGACGGGGAGGAGATCCCGGTCGCGCCCGGTCAGTTCATCGCCGTGACCGAGGAGTCGTCCCGCCACCTCCGCGCCGGGGACGACGGCCTCGTCTTCATCGCCGTCTGCGCCTGACGACGCGCTGGTCGGCGCCCGGACGCGGAGCACCACGACGTGCCGTAGGCGACCGCGCACGGTGCGAAGTACTGCTTGACGGCGCGTCCGACCGGTCGTCTGATTGGTTGGTCTACCAGACAGGATCGGCGGTGACCCCGTGTCCGACAAGCGCACCGCCATCGTGGAGGCGGCCCTCGAGGTGATCGGCGAGACCGGGCCGGCCGGCTTCACCCAGCCCCGGGTCGCCGCCCGCGCGGGCCTGCGCCAGAGCCACCTCACCTACTACTTCCCGACGCGCGACGACCTCCTCGTGGCGGTCGCCGAGGAGGCGGTCCGCCGACGCGTCGCCCTGCTCCGCGAGGCGCAGGAGGGCGCCGGGACCACCGAGGAGCAGGTCAGCGCCCTCGCCCGCGTGCTGACCTCGCCCGAGCAGACGCGCGTCCTGCTCGCCCTGACCCAGGCCGCCGACCGCAACGAGGCGGTCCGGACGGCCTTCCACGACCTCGCCGCCGGGATCGGCCCGATCGGCGAGGGCATGCTCGCCGCCGCCGACGCACCGGTCGACCCGGCCGCGGTCGGGCTGCTCCAGGCCACCTCGACCGGCATCGCCGTCCTCGCCCTCGCCCGCGGCGGAGACGCCACCGCCGTGACCGGCCTCGCCGAACACCTGCTCCGCACCCTGCTCCGCGGGCTCGCCCGGAAGGACACGTCATGACCCTGCAGATTCCCCTCAGGCGCTCGACCGCGGGCCCGCAGTACGCCGGCTGGACCCCGCGCGCCGTCGCCACGGAGGGTCTGGGCAGCCGGACCCTGGCCGGGCAGCGGGTGCCCGTGAACGGCGGCGTCACGCTCAACGCCGACGTCTACACCCCGACGACGCCGGGGCGATATCCCGCCGTCGTCAGCTTCGCGGCCTACAGCACCGAGTGGCACACCGCCGGCCTCCCCACCGGCTCGAACGAGATCGGCTCCCCACCGGTGTTCACCGACCGCGGCTACTGCCCCGTCGTCGTCGAACGCCGCGGAATGGGCCGCTCCGGTGGTGAGCCCGGGATGTTCTTCTCCGAGCAGGACGTCGACGACCACGAGGCCGTCATCGCCTGGGCCGCCGAGCAGCCGTGGTGCAACGGCGAGGTCGTGCTCTTCGGGACCTCCTACTACGGCATGACCCAGCCCCAGGTGGCGGCCCGTCGGCCGCCGGCGCTCAAGGCGTTCTTCGCCAACGAGATCTGCACCGACTTCGTCCGCCAGTTCCAGCAGTTCGCGGGCGTGCCCAACAGCTTCTTCCTCGCTCTCTGGCTCGGCGCGAACTTCACCGACGCCCGCGACGCCGGGCGGATGTCGCCCAACCGACGGGCCCTGATCAGCCGGCTCACCAACGGGCCGCTGCACTCCCTGCTCGAGAAGGTCGTCCACCGCAACGTCGGCACCGTGTTCCGGAAGTTCATGGCCGCGACGCCCAGCGCGTGGGCCCGGCAGATCTTCGCGCACTGGACGTTCGACGAGAAGTCCCGCGAGTCCTCGACGATCCCCGAGGGCTCCACGGACGTGCTCGGCGAGATCGACGTGCCGTTCGCCGTGGTGCAGAACCTCGGGTACGTCAACTTCCACCAGTACGGCACCTACGACCTCTACGAGAACGCGGCCACGCCCGCCGACCGGAAGTGGATGATCCTCGGCCCGGCCGAGTACGACCTGCCCGTGTTCGCCTGGCAGGGCGAGGCCCTCGCCTTCTTCGACCACGTCCTGCACGGCACCGACAACGGCTACGGCGACCTGCCCCGCGTCCGCTACTGGGTCGACGGGGCCGACGACTACGCGACGGCGGAGGCGTTCCCTCCGCCCGACGGCGAGCCGCGGCGGCTGTCCCTGGCCTCCTCCGGCGCCGACCACGCGACGCACCGGCTCACGACGGGGACCGCCCCCGCCGGGTCGAACTCCTGGGCGGCCGTCCCGCTCGGCGTGCCCCTGCCGGGCGGGATGGAGGAACTCGCCAACCAGCTCCTGACCTTCGAGCTGCCCGTCACCGAGGACGTCCGGTTCGCCGGAGCGGTCACGGCCCGGCTCTCGTTCAGCAGCACCGAGATCGACTCCTTCGTCCTCGCCCGCCTCAGCCGCGTCGACACCACGGGGACCGCGCACCAGCTCTCGCTCGGCGCCGTGCGCCCCGTCGCCCGTGCCGAGGACGCGCCGCGGAGCACGTCGATCGAGATCGCGCTCGACCCCGGTGCCCGCGAGCCCCTGGTCCCCGGCGAACCGGTCGTCCTGCGCTTCAGCCTCACCCCCGGCCCGGTGCTGCTGCGCGCCGGCGAGACCCTGCGCCTCGACCTCGCCAGCCGCACCGACCTCGTCCGGAAGGGCCCGGGCGAGGGCTATCCGCAGTTCGACCTGCCCGTCCCGCCCTACCTCGCCCGCAACACCGTGCACTTCGGCGGGGAGAGCTGGCTCGACCTGACCGCGGTGCCGGTTCGTCCTCGATGACTGTTCCCGACATCATCCGTGCGCGTACGGTGCCCGACGAAGGGGAAGGGGTGCGCCGCGCGGTGACCGACGGGGAGGGGCTGCGCTTCCGCGATCTCGGCGCGGTCGAGGTCGAGGTCGGCGGCACCGTGCGGGCGCCGAGCGGCGGGGTGCTGCGACGCCTCCTGGCGCGGCTGCTCGTCGACGTGGGCCGACGGGTCGAGCTGGATGCACTCGCCGAGGCGGCGTGGGGCGACGGGAGGCTCCGAGCAGCGTCGACGCTCGAGTCGCACCTGTGGCGGGTGCGCCGCTTCCTCGAACCGGACCGTCCGCGGGGCGACGGCCCGGGCCTGCTCGTCGCGGATGCCGGCGGGTACCGGCTGACGGCCGCCCCGGGGCAGGTCGACTCGCTGCGTTTCGCGGACCTGGTCCGCGATGCGGAGGATCTCCTCCCGACGAGCCCGCAGAGCGCGGTCGACCGGGCGCAGGAGGCCCGGGTGCTGTGGCGCGGTCGTCCGTACGGCCCGTGCAGTGACGAGGAGTGGGCGCTCCCGGCCGTCGCCCGGCTCGAGGAGCTGCACGACCAGCTGCTCGACACCCTCGTCGGGGCGCTCCTCGCCGCCGGTCACCCCGATCGTGCGCTCGTCGAGCTCGAACCCGTCCTGGCGGGCGCCCCGCTGCGGGAGCGGCCCTGGGAGCACTACGTGCTCGCGGCGGCGCGATCGGGCCGCCTCGACGAGGCGCTCGGCGGGTACCGCCGCTTCGAGCGCCTGTTCCGGACGGAGCTGGGGGTCGACCCGAGCGCACGGATGCGGGCCCTGCAGGCCGACGTGCTCGCCGGCGACGTCGCCCCGCGCGGACGGGTCGACCTCGCGGCCGCGGCGACCGCACCGCGCGAGGTCCACCTGCCCCGCGAGCGCGCCCGCCTCGTCGGTCGCGACGCCGACCTCGCGGGCCTCGTCGCCGGCCTCGACCGGCCGGGGCTGCACACGCTCGTGGGCGGGGCGGGCTGCGGCAAGACCACGGTAGCGGTGGCGGCCGCCCACCGGGCCGCGCCCGACTTCGCCGACGGCGTGTGGTTCGTCGACCTCACGTCCGCCCTCGACGACGCCGACGTCGCCCCCGCGGTCTCCTCCACGCTCGGTCTCGCCGGGGACGGCGGCGCGATCGGGGCGGTCGCGGCATTCGCGGAGCCGCGACGGATGCTCCTCGTGCTCGACAACTGCGAACACGTCCTCGACGGGTCCGCGGAGCTCGTCGAGCACCTCCTCGACGGCGCCGGCCACCTCTCCGTGCTGGCCACGAGCCGAGAACCCCTCGAGGCCGCCGACGAGACCGTGGTCGACCTGCGTCCCCTCCCGCCGGGGCCGGCGGTCGAGCTGTTCACCGAACGCCTCACCCACGCGCGCGGTGGCGCCGCGCCGAGCGACGACGAGGCGACACTCGCCACCGCCGTCTGCGCCGCCGTGGACGGGGTGCCCCTGGCCATCGAGCTGGCCGCCGCCCGCGGCCGGGCCTTCGCGGTGGCCGAGATCGCCGAGCAGGTCCGCGCCGACCCGAGCGCGCTCGCGCGGGTCGGCGGGGGGCGCCGCGGCCAGCAGACCGTCCGGGCCGCCGTCGAACGCAGCGTCCGGCTGCTCGGGCCCGCAGAGCAGGAGCTGCACACGGCGATGTCCGTGGTGCCGGGCCCGATGACCGCCCGGATGGCCGCAGCGCTCGTCGACCGGCCGCCGGCGGAGGTCGACGCCCTGCTCGCGGGCCTGGTGCACCGGTCGCTGGTGGTCGCGGAGGGACCGCTCCTCCCGGGCGGACCCTCGCGCTTCGCCCAGCTGGCCATCGTCCGGGGCCACGGGGCCCACCAGCTCGATCCGGAGACGGCCGACCGCATCGCCGACCGCCGCGACGGATTGGTCGTGTCCACCGTCGTCGGCCGCCCCCGCATGGGCGCTCCCGGCGACCGGGTGTTCCAGGACGCCCTCGACGACGACCTCCCCGCCCTCCGCGCCACCCTGCACCGCACCCTGATCGACCGACCGTCCTGGGGTGGCCCGGCCCTGGCCGCCGGGCTCGGCATGTACTGGTACTACCGCGGCATGCTCCTCGAGGGCGGCCGGTGGATCGGGCTCGCGTTCCGGCACCGGGCCCTCGCCCGCCCGGTCGACGACGCGGTCCTGGCGTCCTCGGGCGTCGCCCTCGGCGTGATGTCGAGGGACCTGGATGCGGCCCGCTCGCACCTGGACGCGCTCTGCCGGCTCGCCGACGGCCTCGAGGGCGAGGACCTGCTCCATGTCGGCGACGAGTTCGCCGGGCTGGCACCGCCCGCCCTCCCGACCGGCGACCGTGCCCTGCTCGGGACGCTGGCGGACCGGGCGCGCGACGTCGCGGACCGCACCGGCGACCCGACGTCGAGGTTGATGGCCCGTGCCGCGACCCTCAAGGCCCGTCCCCGTGAGCCGGAGGACCAGCTGACGGAGGCGGCCGCCGTCCACGCGGCGGCGCTCGACCTCGACCACCACTCCCTGGCGTGGATGGCCGCCTCCGACGCGTTGCGGGCGTGCCTGGCGGTGGCCGACGTCGACGGCGCCTATGCGTGGTCGGGCCGGGCGCTGGAGGGCGCGCTCGCCCTCGGGGCGCGGGAGAGCCCGGCGCGGGGAGGACGAGGCCGCCGTCCGGGTCCTGTCCGGCGCGCACACCCAGAACCGGCGGGCCGGTATGCGCTGGCCCGCCCGCCCGGAGACCGTCACGCTGCTGGACGAGGTCGCTGCACGGCTCGGCCCGGACGCCTACGACCGCGCCTGGGGGGAGGGCAGCGACCTGCACCTCGCGGACCTGCACCTCACCGACCTCCCGACGGTGCTGCCCGCACCGCGGCCGGGCCCGACGGCGATGGCCGCCCGGTCGGCGCCCTGAGCCGGACCCGAGCGGTTGGAACGACATTGGAAGCTCGTCGGCGACCGTGCTCGCACCGGTCGCCCGCAGGGGGCGGTCCGTCCGAAGGGCCAGGACATGACGGTCGAGCAGCTTCTCCCCGGGCTTCCTGCCCCCCACCCGCACGCGGTCGGGACGCGCCCGGCCCCGGTCGGACCCGACGTGCACCTCACCGGCCCCTTCGCGCCGGTCGTCGCCGAGGTCGACGTCGCCGACCTGACGGTCGAGGGTGAGCTGCCGCCCGACCTGGACGGGTCGTACGTCCGCAACGGCCCGAACCCCCGCTTCTCCCCCCTCGGGTCCTACGTCTTCCCGCTCGACGGCGACGGGATGCTGCACCGCGTGACCCTGGGCGACGGGCGGGCCCGGTACGACAACCGCTTCGTCCGCACCCCGATGGTCGTGGTCGAGGAGCGGGCCGGGCACGCGATCTGGCCCGCCGGTCCGATGTCGGCCTACCGACCGGGTGCCGACGAGGTGGGGCCGGAGCTGGCGGGCACGAGCCGCGAGCTGCCCGACATCAACGTCGTGCGCCACCACGGCCGGCTGCTCGCGCTCGCCGAGTGCGACCGGCCCTACCGGATGGGGCCCGAGCTGGAGACGCTCGGGTACGAGACGTTCGGCGGGGCGCTGCCGGCCGGCATCTGCGCGCACCCCAAGATCGACCCACGGACCGGGGAGATGCTGGCGTTCTCCTACCACTCCGGCCCGCCGTTCCTGACCTGGACGACGATCGCTCCCGACGGGACGGCGACGCCGCCGCGGGTGGTGCCCGGTCTCGACCGCGCGAGCATGATCCACGACATGGCGATCACGGCCCGCTTCGTCGTGCTGGTCGTGTCGCCCCTGTACTTCGACGTCGCGGCCGCGCGCGACGGCGGGTCGCTGCTGGCGTGGCACCCCGAGGACGGGACCCGCATCGCCCTGGTGGCGCGCGACGGATCGGCCGTGCGCTGGTGCGCCGGCGAGACGTTCTGGCTCTGGCACACGGTCAACGCCCACGACGACGGGGAGCAGGTCGTCCTGGACTACGTCGAGTGGGCCCGGCCGAGCGGGCTCGCGCCCGGTCCGCCCGCGGACCCCCACCTGGCCCGTGCGGTGATCGATCCCGTCCGTGGGCAGGTCCGGCGCCGTCCGCTCGTGGACGACCTGACCGTCGAGTTCCCCCGGATCGACGACCGGCGGCTCGGGACCGGGTACGGAGTGGCGGCGACGGTCACGCGCACCGGTCGCGACCTCCCGCACCCCGGGTGCTGGGACGCCCTGGCCTTCCACGACGTGCGCAGCGGCGACGTCCGCCGGTGGACGCCGTCCGACCTCGCGCTCGGCGAGCCGGTGTTCGCCCCCGATCCCCGCGACGACGGGGACGACGCCGGCTGGTGGCTGGTGCTGGGCACCAGCTTCAGCACCGGGGCGAGCAGCCTGTTCGTGCTGCCGGCCGCCGACCCCGGGGCCGGACCCGTCGCGACCGTCCGACTGCCCGTGCGCGTGCCGCTGGGGCTGCACGGCAGCTGGCTGCCGAGCTGAGCTGCGCCGGGCTGAGAGGGCCGCGCGGTCGACGAGGGTGACCTCCTCTCCCGAGCGCCACGCGCGGTCGACGGCGGCCGCGCCGAGGCGGCCTCCGCCGCGTGGCCTCCCAGGATGGCCACCATCCAACCGATCTCCCGGTTGTCGGCCCGCTCGGCCTCGGTGTGCACGGCCTCGACCTCGGCGAGCCGCCGTACCGGGTCGGGCTCCGGCGACACCGTCAGCGCGGCCGGCCGGGCCTGCAGCGCCGTGATCGGGTCCCCGGACCTCCCGCGATCTCGCCGATGCGCTCGACGAGGCGGCGCCGGACCTCGTCGGCCAGCGACTCCCGGAAGTCGCGCAGCGCGGGGGACGCGTCCACGCCGTCCCGCTCGAGCGCCACCGCGCTGAGGTCGACGAGTCGGCTCCGGCCGTCGAACTCCCGCTGCGCGTGGTACTGCGCCAGCCAGCCCTGCGTCGGATCGTCGCCCTCCGGCGAGGTCAGCCATCCGGCGTTCGCCGGGTCCGCGAGGAAGTCGACGGAGAACAACCAGGGACACACCAGGGGGAAGACCGGGCGCATCGACCCGCCCGCGGCGACGACGTCCCGGACCGCGTCGAGGAACAGCCGCGCCTGCGGGTTCATGACGGCGTAGGTCGAGGCGAGGACGAGCCGGTCGCGGTCCGGGTGCCCGGTCGCGAGGGCCTGGGCGACCAGGCCGCCCATCGAGAACCCGACGACGTGCGCCCGGGCGACGCCGGCGGCGTCGAGGACGTCGCGGACGGCGTCCACAACCCCTCGATCATCGCCGGTCCGTCGGGTACCGGCGATGCTCCCGACCCGGGGAGGTCGACGGTCAGGACGCGGAACTCCCCGGCCCAGCGCGTGCCCTCGGCGGCCCAGAAGCCCGCGTCCCCGCCGAGACCGTGCAGCAGCACCACTGGCGGGCCGTCGCCGGCCTCGCTCCACCCGAGCGCGGTCACCGCGGGTCGGCCGGGACGGTGTCGTCGAGCCAGTCGAGGATGCGTTCGCCGCGCAGGGCGGGCGCGAGGGGTTCGCAGTGCCGGTCGGCCCCCTCGGCCGCGGTGAAGGGCACCACGGTCACCGGGCAGGTCAGGGACCGGGCGAGCTCGGCCGACTGTCCGGGCCAGAACTGCTCGTGTTCCGGGTCGGTGATCAGCATCGGGCAGCGGATGCCTGCGAGGTCGTCCGGGGTGAGCCGGTACTGCTGCGCCGCGGTGAAGAAGTCGTAGGGGGAGTCGACGCCGTAGGGGCGCATGCGCCAGGCGAGCGTGGTGGCGAGGCCGCCGCGGGAGAACCGCAGGCCCCAGGCCATCTCCTGGTCGAACATGTGCTTCTCGCCGGCGTCGAGGGTCCTCCGCAGGAAGCCGGGCAGGTTCGCCAGCCCCGCGGTGGACACGTCGACGACGCCGGGGTCCGCGACCGCGGCGGCGACGCGGTGCTCGTGGGCGACCGCCCGCGGCACCCAGAAGCCGCCCTGGCTCAGGCCCAGTACCGCGATCCGGTCGCCGTCGACGTCGTCGCGGGTGATCACGTGGTCGATCAGCGGGGTGAGCACGGCCTCCCAGTCCGGGCGGAACGGGATGCCCTGCCGGACGAGCGCGGCGTTCTGGCCGGGGCCGTCGACGGTGACGACGGTCCATCCACGCGCGAGGGCGTCGGCGGCGCCGTCGGTCCAGGCGCTGACCACCGAGCCGTCACTGCCGTTGACGAAGACCAGAGTCCGGCGAGGCCCGGCGCCCGGCCGGGTGAACACGTAGCCGGGCAGGGTGCTGCCCCCGTAGGGCACCGCGATGCGCTCGATCGCGAGGTCGCCGATCGCCGTGGTCAGGTCGCAGAAGCGGTCCCAGGCGTCGCGGTGGTGCTCCCAGAGGCCGGTGAACACCTCCGCGGTGTCCGCGGAGTCCGTCGCCCGGGCGTAGTAGTTCGCGGCGCGCAGCCAGCGGGCGGCCGCGCTGGCCCGGTGTCCCGCCGCCTCGGCGCTGCGGGCCTCGTCGGCCACGCGGTCGGCCGTGGCGGTCCACTCGGCGACCCACGCCTCGGGCCTGCCGTCGGGGATGCGGGCGATGGTGCTGAGGACGTCCCCCGGGTCCGCGGCCCCGTGGCGGACCCCACCGAGGGTGACCTCGACGGCGAACTGGAAGCCGTTGTCGGAGAAGAAGGGGCGTCGGGTCGTCGCGTGGCCGAACATCGGGGCTCGTCTCGGGTCGGGGTAGGGATGCGGTCAGCGGTACGACTCGTGGCGCGACGTGTGCTGGGGCGTCGGACCGCCGGCGACGCGCTGGGAGTAGCGGACGGTGGCGAGCACCAGCAGGCCCGGGATCACCCAGTTCAGGATCAGGTCGCCGGGGCGCTGGGTCAGGTAGCCGGTGGACTCCGCGGCGTTCGCCGCGAGGGCACCGGCGATCAGGTGACCGAGGGCCATGACGGCGATCGTGCCGCCCCAGGCGGCGCTGATCCGGCGGTTGATCGCGTGGAAGGCCGGGGTGTCCCAGTACTGCCGTGGGGCCGACTCCCGGGCGTACTGCTCGGTGAAGGGCCGGAACGGCAGTGTCACGAACACGAGGACCGCGAGGGCCAGGGACGCGAGTCCGCGTCCGTAGAAGGCGAAGACCGCGTCGGAGGCGGGCTCGATCAGGGCGATCGCACCGACGACCGCGAAGACGCCGATCCCGGCGAGCTCGAGGAGTTTCGGCGACTCCCCTCGTCGCACGGTGCGGGCGGTCAGGACCACGGCGACGGCGAGCGCGAGCAGGGCGGCCATGCCGACCGCGCCCGGTCCGACGCGGGTGGCGACGAGGCTGAATGCGATCCAGGGCAGGAAGCCGATGAGGATGCTCTTGGCGGACACGGTGACTCCTCGGTGCTCCGCCGCCCCGGTCGGGCGGCGATGGCGACCACGGTCCGTCTCCCCCTTCCAATCCGGTTCCAACGCGTGCGGCCGCCGGTTGGAGGGACATTGCGGTATGCGAGGGCACGGTGCTGCCACGGGACGGAGCCTCCGTCCTGTGAGCACCGGAGCCGCCCCGTGGACACGATGAGCATCTGGACGTTCGACACCGCCGACGGCGCCGACCTCGCGCTGCGGACGGTCGAGCGGCTGCAGCTGCGCGGGACCATCGCCGTCGCCGACGCGGCCGTGGTCGCCTGGGCGCCCGGCTCGCACCGGCCCCGCACCTACCAGGTCGGCTCCGTCGAGGGCACCGCGGCGCTGTCGGGCGCGTTCTGGGGGCTGGTGTTCGGCACCGTGTTCCTGCTCCCGATCACGGGCCGGGACGTCCCGGCCGGCGGAGAACTCGAGCACCTGGGGTTGTCCGACGACCTGGTCGGCACGCTGCGCGAGCGCGTGGTCGCCGGGCGCTCGGCCCTGTTCCTCGTCGTCGGGCGGGCGACCGTGCCGGCCGTCGCCTCGGCTCTCGCTCCGGGGCGCCCGGAGCACTGGGAGGCCGACGTGGCGCCCGACCACCGGGTCGGGTTGTGGCGGGTCTTCGCCGACGACCCGACGACGCTGCCCTGACCCCCACCCCTCGATCCCACCGTCACCCGAGGAGAACCCGTGAACCCCCGTGCTCTCGCCGCCGCCCTGTGCCTGGCCGCGACCGTGACCCTCGCCGGCTGCTCGCAGGAACCCAGCGGACCTGCCGCCGAGGACCTCGACAATTCGAAGCCCTACTCCCTGACCCAGACCGTCCAGAACAACAGCACCATGGACCTCACCGTCCAGTCCGTCCGCGCCGACAACGGGGGCGCCGTCACGCCGGGCTGGCCTGCCGTGATCAAGGCCGGGACCGCCGGGACCTTCGCCGCCACCAACACCGGCAACGGCGTCCAGGTCTGGATCACCCTGCTCGGCACCTCCGGCCAGGTCGTCACCGTCGACTCCGACGTCCACCGCGTCGACACCAACACCAGCAACGCGACCCTGAGCGGCTCCCAGACCCTGCTCAACATGGGCGCCATCTCCATCGGCGGCGGCGACGACCCCACCGCCTCGTTCACCATCGACCCCTGCGCCCCGAAGGCGACATGCTTCCCGGTGGCCCCGTTCTCCGTCGGTCCGTAGTCGCCGCAGGTGCCGTGTCGCAGAACAGGAAAGGACCCAGCATGGCCAGCAGCATCGGGACCGAGATCGCCGAGACGGCGCTCGGGCCCGTCGAGTACGCCGTGGTCGGCACCGGCACGCCGGTGCTCGTGGTGCACGGCAGCCCGGGCGGGATCGACGCGGCCGACCTGATGGCGCGCATCCTGCCGCGCGAGAGGATCGCCGCGATCCTGCTCTCCCGACCCGGCTACCTCGGGACGCCGCTCGACGGGCGCGCCGAGATCGACCAGCAGGCCGACCTGCTCGCCGCGCTGCTCGACCACCTCGGTCAGCCGCGGGCTGCCGTCTACGCCTGGTCCGGCGGCGGGCCGGCCGCGTACCGGCTCGCCGTCCGGCACCCCGAGCGGGTCACCCGCCTCGTCGTGAACGCCGCCGTCAGCCAGGCCTACCACCTGCCCGACCAGGACCTCGCGACGCGGCTGATGTTCACCACCGCGCCCGGGCGGTGGCTGCTCCGGGTGCTCGCCGCGCACCAACCCGAGCAGTACGTCCGCGGCGCGCTCGCCGGGGAGGGGGACCTGACCGACGAGCAACTCACCGAACGGGTCCACGAGGTCCTCGCCGACCCCGCGAAGCGCGACTTCGTCCTCGACCTCGGACCGACCGCGGTCCCCGACGCACGTCGCCGCGCCGGCTACCGCAACGACCTCGACCGGTTCGCCGCGATCACCTCGCTCGAGCTGGAGCGCGTCCAGGCGCCGACGCTCGTCGTGCAGGGCTCGGCCGACAGCGACCTGCCGCCGGAGCAGAGCGCCTACGCCGCCGCGACCGTCCCCGACGCCGAGCTGCTCACGCTCGACACCGGCACCCACCTCGCGCTCTACACCCACCCGGACGCGGAGGACGCCCAGCGGCGGGTCGTGGAGTTCCTGACGTCGGGGTGAGCCGGCGCGGCGACGAGCTGCCGGCGCGCGATCGTCGTGGCGCGTCACTGATGTCCGGTGTCAGTGGTGGCACACGGCTGACGCCGCGCACGCAGCAGGTCAGACCAGCCGACGGTCCGACGCCCAGCGGGACAGCTCGTGGCGGTTCGACGACTGGGTCTTGCGCAGCACGCTGGACACGTGGGTCTCGACGGTCTTGATCGAGATGACCAGCTCGGCGGCGATCTCCTTGTAGGCGTAGCCCCGGGCGAGCAGGCGCAGCACGTCGCGCTCGCGGCGGGTGAGCTGGTCGACCTCCGGATCCACCGGGGGCGCGGCACCCGGCCGGTCGGCGAACGCGTCCAGCACGAACCCGGCCAGGCGCGGCGAGAACACCGGGTCGCCGGCCTTCACCCGCACGACCGCGTCGGCGAGGTCGCGGCCCGAGATCGTCTTCGTGACGTAGCCGCGAGCGCCCGCGCGGATCACCGAGATGACGTCCTCGGCCGCGTCCGACACCGACAGCGCCAGGAACACGACGTCCGGGTACTCCGTCCGCGTCCGGGCGAGCACCGCGGCACCGCCGCCGTCGGGCATGTGCACGTCGAGGAGCACCACGTCGGGCCGGTAGTGCCCGATCCCGGCCACCGCCTCGCCCACGGACCCCGCCTCGCCGACGACGCTCACCCCGCTCACGCCGGGGCCCTCCAGCTCCGCGCGCACGCCGCGCCGGAACAGGGCGTGGTCGTCCACGATGAAGACCCGCGCGGGGTCGGTGTCCACGGTCGAGCTCATGCCACCTCGCTCGGTTGCTCGGTGCGGGGCATCGTCAGCCCCACCTCGGTGCCCTCGCCCGGCGCGGTCCGTAGCCGCACGGTGCCGCCGTGCCGCTCGACGCGGGCGTGGATGGAGTCGGCGAGGCCGTGCCGGTCGGTGGGCACCGCGTCCGGCTCGAAGCCCTTCCCGCGGTCCCGCACGAACACCGAGACGGTGCCGTCCTCGACCTCCGCGTAGACGCTGACCTCCTCGACCCCGGCGTGCTTCGCCGCGTTCGTCATCGCCTCGCGGGCGGCGGCGACCAGCGCCGCGGTGCGCACGTCGAACACCGCGTCCCCGACGATCACCGGCGCGACCGACACCGCGAAGGTGTCCTCGACGTCGCCGGCCGCGGTCCGCAGCGCCGCGCCGAAGCAGGTGGTCTCCGGGGTCGGCGTCTCGTCGCCGGCCTCCTGGTAGAGCCAGTCCCGCAGCTCCCGTTCCTGACGACGGGCCAGCCGGCGGACCTCGCGGGCGGTCTCGTCCCCGGCGACCTCGGTGTGGCGCTGGATCAGCGCGAGGGTCTGGAGCACGGAGTCGTGCAGGTGCGCCGCGATCTCCGCGCGTTCCTCGCTGCGGATGCGCTCCCGACGCTCGGCCGACAGCTCCCGGACCAGCCGCATCCACCACGGGACGGTCAGGACGACGACGCCCACGAGGGTCGCGGTCGCGGCCAGCAGCCCGAACTGCAGCGCCCCGACGTCCAGGCTGCCCAGCAGGAACGCCAGGATCCCGCCGGCCACGAACAGCGCGCCGAGCACCGCGCGCAGCACCCCGGCGCGGCCCGAGACCAGGCGCGAGCGGCCGCGGCGCCCCGTGTCGGTCCCGCCGTCGGCCTCCCGCCACACCACGGCCGCACCGACCAGCGCGACGCCGAGCGGCCCCAGGATCCAGCCGGAGATCTGGTCGCCCACCGCGGAGAGCACGAGCGCGAGGGCGAGCCCGAGGGCCACGAGCCCGTAGCCGCGCAGCCGGTCGCGGTCGTCGACCTCGCGCTCGGTGTCCGCGGACTCGAGCGGGCAGAACACCCACAGCCCGCCGTAGGCCAGGACCCCGGCGCCGCCGAGCGCGCAGAGGACGGTGAAGGCGATCCGCACGCGCAGCACGGGCAGGTCGAGGTGCTCGGCGACCCCGCCCGCGACCCCCGCGACGACCGCGCCCCGGCGGTGCCGCCGCACGCGGCGCTCCCCCGCGGTGGGCGTCACGGCCTCCGCGGGCCCGGGGTCGGTCTGGGTCATGCGAGCCATCGTCACACGGATGCACGCCGACGGACCTCGGGTCCACCGGGTGATCGACCCCGGGAAATCCCAGGGTCGCCCGGGGTCATGACCGGGGTCGTCCCGGACGATCCGCGCCGGCGCGCTCGGCAGTCTCGGTGCCGTCACCGGCGCAGAACCGAGAGGATGGGCCTCATGAGCGGGGCAGGAGTCAAGGACGGGACGGACGTCGCGGCCGTCGCGCGGGGGGTGTGGGAGACCCGGCCCGCCCGCCGTGAGGAGGACACCAAGGTCGCGGGGGTGGCCGGTGCGATCGCCCGGCGCTACGCCCTCGACCCGACGCTGGTCCGGGTCGCTTTCGTCGTCTGGGCGATCGTCGGCGGCGGGGTGCTGCTCTACCTGCTCGGCTGGCTCGCCCTCCCGTCCGACCCGGCGGACCCGGTCCGCCGCGACCGTGCGGTCGGCGGCGGGCGCCGCGGGGCACCGACGCTCGTCCTGATCGCGACCGTGGTGGTCGCGATCGCCACGCTCGCGCCGGCCTTCGACGGCCGCGTCATGACCTTCGTCGCGCTGGGCGTCGCCGCCGTCGCGGTGTACCTGCTGCACACGGGGCGGTCCGACCTCGGCGTCCCCGGCACCCCCGGCCGCCCGCCGGTGCCGTCCGCCCGTCCCGACGACGGCCCGGTGCCGGTCGCCTGGGACGCACTGGGCGCGGATCCCCGCCGCTGGAGCCTGCCCTCCGCGCCGGCGCCGGCGCCCGCCGTCGCCACCGAGCCCCGGCCCCGCCGGGTCCTGACGCCGGTCACCCTCGCCCTCGCGCTCGTCGCGGCCGGCCTCGCCGGGGTGGCCCTGCTGCTCGGCATCCCGGGCGTCACCGGCGTGTGGGTCCCGGCCGCCGCGCTCGCCGTCGTCGGGCTCGGCCTGGTGGTCGGCTCCATCCGGTCGCGGGCGACGGGGTGCTCCCGGCGCGGGCTGGTGTTCGTCGCGATCCCGCTGCTGATCGCGACCGTGATCGGGTCCCTGGCCGTCACCAGCCCGGACACCGAGGACGGCTTCACCGGCGACCAGCGGGGCGTCGGGGACGTCGCGGCGACGCCGCTCGCGGCCGCCCAGGTCCTCCCCGGCTACCGCACCGGCCTGGGCGACGTGACCCTGGACCTGTCCCGTCTCGCCCCCGGCGGCCCACCGGTGCGCACCAGCGTCGAGTCCGGAGCGGGCGACCTGACCGTCACCGTGCCGGCCACCGCCGACGTCACCGTGACCTGCGCGCACGGGCTGGGCGACATGGACTGCCTCGGCCGGTCGGGCAACGCGGTCACGGGGCTGGTCGACCTCGGGCCGGACGGGCCCGGCGGCCCGGTGATCGACCTGCAGGTGCGCAACGGTGTCGGTGACGTGGAGGTGCGTCGTGGCTGAGTCCGGATTCGACCCGAAGGGCTGGGCCCCGGCCGAGCCGTTCACGGTGCACGCCGACACCGACCGCACCGCCGACCGGACCGGGACGGACGCGGCCGCCGGCCCGCCCGCGCGGCGCCGGCTCGACGTGTTCACCCTGCTCGTGGGCCTGGTCTGCGTGGCGGTCGCGGTGTTCGCGATGGCCGCCCCTGCGCTGCTCGTGGCCGCGGACCCGCGGTGGGTCCTGGCGGGCGCCGCGATCGTGATCGGCGGCGGCGCCCTGCTCGCGGGCGCGCGCCGGGTCGGCGGGCGGCGCGCGCCGGGGTAATACCTCCGACGTGCACCTCACCCCGCGCGAGCACGAACGGCTCCTGCTGGCCGCCGCGGCCGACCTCGCCCGCCGCCGCCTCGCCCGCGGGGCGCGGCTCGGGGCCACCGAGGCGGTCGCGCTGGTGTGCGACGAGGTGTGCGAGATGGCGTGGGACGGGATGGCCCACGACGAGGTGGTGGCCCGGGCCCGCCGCCTCGTCGACCCGTCCTCACTCCTCGACGGTGCCGCTGCCGCGGTGCCGTCGGTGCAGGTCGAGGCCCTCTTCCCGCACGGCACCGCGCTCGTCCACGTCGACGCCCCGTTCGGCTCCCCCGGCGACGACGACGCCGGGGCGGTGCGGGTCGGCGACGGCGAGGTCGTCCTCGCGCCCGGCCGGGAGCGGGCGGAGGCGACGCTGCACAACACCGGCCCCCTGGACGTCTGGGTGTCCTCCCACGTCCCCCTCGACGCCCTGAACCCCGCGCTCGTCGTCACCACCCCGCCCGGCCGGTGGCGCCTGGACGTGCCGGCGGGCACGGCGCTGCGGGTGGCGCCGGACGAGCAGCGGGCGGTCGACGTCGTCGAGATCGTGGGGACATGGTGATGGACCGCCGTGACTACGCCCGCCGCTACGGCCCCACCACCGGCGACCGCGTCCGGCTCGGCGACACCGGGCTGTGGGTCGAGGTGGAGGCCGACGACGTCGAGCACGGCGAGGAGATGCTCGGCGGCTGCGGCAAGACCGCCCGCTACGGCGCCCTCGTCACCGGGCGCGCCGGTCGGGACTCCGCCCTCGACCTCGTGATCCTCGGGGTCCTGCTGATCGACCCGCTGCTCGGCGTCCGGAAGACGTCGATCGGGGTGAAGGACGGCCGGGTCGTCGGGATCGGGCGGGCCGGCAACCCGGACGTCGTCGCGGGCGTGGACCTGGTCGTCGACGCCCACACCGCGATGGTCCCCGGTGAGGGCCTGATCGCGACGCCGGGCGCGGTGGACTCCCACGTGCACCTGTCCAACGCCGACCTCGCGCCGGCCGCCCTCGCGACCGGCGTGACGACGCTGGTCGGGATGGGCATCGGCGGGGTGTGGGACGTCGGTGCGAACCCGGCGACCAACCTCCACACGCTGATGGCGTCCTGGTCGGCCGCGCCGGTCAACGCCGCCTTCCTCGCGCGCGGCTCGACGTCCTCCCCGGCGCTGCTCGAGGCCGCGGTCGAGGCCGGCGCGGGCGGCTTCAAGGTGCACGAGGACTGGGGCGCGGGCCCGGACGCCGTCGACACCTGCCTGTCCGTCGCCGAGGCGGCCGACCTGCCGGTGGCCCTGCACACGGACACGCTGAACGAGTCCGGGTTCCTGGCCGACACGCTCTCCGCTGTGGGCGGGAGGACCGTGCACGCGTACCACGTGGAGGGCGGCGGCGGGCACCCCGACCTGCTGTCGATCGTCCGCGAGCCGCACGTCCTGTGCTCCTCGACCACCCCGACGCTGCCGCTGACCACGGCCACCGTCGCCGAGCTCGGGCCGATGACGCGGACCGTGCACCGCGCGCACGCCGACGTCGACTCGGACCTGGCCATCGCCGCCTCGCGCATCCGCGAGCACGCGATCGCCGCCGAGAACGCCCTCCACGACCTCGGCGCCATCTCGATCGTCAACTCCGACGCCCTCGGCATGGGCCGGATCGGCGAGACCGTCCGGCGGTGCTGGCAGCTCGCGCACGTCAACGCCGCGCTCGCCGGCGAGACCGGACCCGACGTCGCGAACAACGCCCGGGTCCTGCGGTACCTGGCCAAGCTCACCGAGAACCCGGCCCGGGCGCACGGGCTCGCCGCCCACGTCGGGTCGCTCGCGCCGGGGCGGCTCGCGGACGTCGTGCTGTGGTCCCCGGCGTGGTTCGGCACCTCCCCCGAGCTGGTCCTGACGTCGGGCTTCGTCGCCTTCGGGGCGGCCGGCTCCGGCTCGGGCTCGACCCGCCTCGGGCAGCCGCGGCGGATGCGGGCCTTCCACGGCGGGCGGGGCGGGGCACCGGCCCGGCTCGCGCACCTCTTCGTCGCGGCCGCCGCGACCGACCTGCCGTCGGGACCGTCCTACCTGCGCGTCGGGGGTTCCCGCGGCCTGGGCAGCGCGGACATGCTGCACAACACGGCCACCCCCGTCGTCGAGCTGCCGGGGGAGCCGAGCCCGGTCCGCGTCGACGGCCAGGAGGTCCCGCTGGAACCCCGCATCGACGCGGCGCGCGACCTGCCGCTGACCCGTCTGCACCATCTCGCCTGAGGAGTTCCGTGGAGATCGACCTGCACCTGCACGACGCGGCCGTGCTGACCCTCGACGGCGACGGCCTCGGCCGGACCGCGCGGGGACTGGCGATCCACGGCGGCCGGGTGCTGGCCGTCCTGGACGACGGGTCGTTGCCGGCGGGGGTCACCGCGCGGCGGACCGTGGGCTGCGCGGGAGCCACGGTGGTGCCCGGCTTCGGCGACGCCCACAACCACATGGCCTGGTACGGCCAGACCCTCGCCGAGATCGACCTCGCGGGGATGCGGACGCTCGACGAGGTCTACGACGCGGTGGCGCAGCGGGCCGCAGAGCTGCCGCCGAACGCCTTCGTCGTCGGCTCCGGCTACGACGACGTGCTGCTCGGCGGCTCCCCGCACCACGCCGCGCTCGACCGCGCCGCCGGAGGCCGCCCGGTGCGGCTGCAGCACCGCTCCGGACACGTGTGCGCGGCGTCGACCGAGGCGCTGCGGCGGGCGGGAATCCTGTCCGGCACGGTCATCGCACCCGAGGGCGGGAAGATCGTGCTGGACGACGAGGGCGCGCCCACCGGCGTCGTCGAGGAGGCCGCGCAGCCGCTGATCGCGGACCTGATGCGGCCGTACGCGGTCCCGGACGTCGCCGAGGCCCTCGGCCGCGCGTCGGCGGTCTACGCCGCGCAGGGCCTCACGCAGGTCACCGAGTGCGGCATCGCGGCCGGGTTCATGGGCCGCACCCCGCGCGAGGCCGGCGCCTACCAGCTGGCCCGCGAGCAGGGGCTGCTCGCCCAGCGGGTCGTCGTCATGCCGGTGGACGCGGCGCTGCACGAGGTGTCCGGGGGCGAGGGCGTGGGGGTCGACCTCGGGATGCGCACCGGGTTCGGCGACGACCGGCTCCGTCTCGGACCGATGAAGATCTTCCTCGACGGCGCCCTGAGCTCGCGGACCGCGGCGATGAGCGAGCCGTTCGTCGACCGCGACCACGCCGGCTACTACCAGGACGACCCCGACCACATGCACGACATGATCGTCGGCGCGCACCTCGCGGGCTGGACGGTGGCCGCGCACGCGATCGGCGACCGCGCGGTGGCGATGGGACTCGACGCGTTCGCGGACGCCCAGGCCCGCCTGCCCCGCCCGACCGTCCGGCACCGGATCGAGCACGCGGGCGTCGTGTCCGACGAGGAGATCCAGCGCTTCGCCGCCCTCGGCATCACCCCGGTGCCGCAGGCGCGGTTCCTGGTCGAGATCGGCGACTCGATGGCCGCCGCCGTCGGCGACCGCACCGACCTGCTCTACCGGCACGCCTCGTTCCTGCGCGCGGGCGTGCGGGTCCCGTCGTCGTCGGACCGCCCCTGCGTCGCCGATGGGCACCCGCTGCGCACGATGGCGGCGATGGTGACCCGCCGGTCGTCGTCGGGACGGCTCATCGGCCCCGACGAGCGCGTCGACGCGGTGACGGCGCTGCGCTCGCTCACCGTGGACACCGCCTGGATCGCCGGCGACGAGGCCCTCCGCGGGTCGCTCGCCGTCGGGAAGTACGCCGACCTGGTCGTGCTCGGCGACGACGTCACCGCGATCGACCCGGACCGCATCGGCGACACCGAGGTCGTCGCGACCCTGCTCGAGGGCGAGCCCACCCACGGCGCCGCCGCCCTCGGACTGGACTGACCACCAGGAGGTCCCCCGTGACCGATCACGACCTCACGACCCGGCCGGCGGTGAGCGAGCGCGACGCCCGCCGCGTGGCGTTCGGCGCGTTCGTCGGCAC
The DNA here is from genome assembly GCF_037401875.1 of Actinomycetospora aurantiaca. Taxonomy (NCBI): domain Bacteria; kingdom Bacillati; phylum Actinomycetota; class Actinomycetes; order Pseudonocardiales; family Pseudonocardiaceae; genus Actinomycetospora; species Actinomycetospora aurantiaca. The sequence continues at coordinate 112,602 of NZ_JBBEGN010000004.1, forward strand.
CGCGCTGGAGTGGTACGACTTCTTCCTCTTCGGCACCGCCGCGTCGCTGGTGTTCAACCGGCTGTTCTTCGTCTCGGGCAACCCGGCCGCGGCCACGGCGGGCGCGTTCGCGACGTTCGCCGTGGGTTTCCTCGCCCGACCGGTCGGCGGCATCCTGTTCGGCCACCTCGGCGACCGGATCGGGCGGCGCACCTGCCTGATCGTCACCGTCGTCATGATCGGTGTCGTCACCGGGCTGATCGGCCTGCTGCCCACCTACGTCGACATCGGCGTCGCCGCACCGGTGCTGCTGACCGCGCTGCGGCTGCTGCAGGGCATCGCGGTCGGCGGGGAGTGGGGCGGCGCGGTGACGCTCGCCGTCGAGCACGCCCCGCCGGAGAAGCGCGGGCGCTACGCCGCGATGCCGCAGGTCGGCTCGCCCATCGGCACCCTGCTCTCGTCGGGCGCGTTCCTGGTGGTCGCGCTGCTGCCGCCGGAGGACTTCGACGCCTGGGGCTGGCGGCTGCCGTTCCTGGCCGCGTTCCCGCTGTTGCTGATCGCGCTCTACCTGCGTCGGCGGGTCGAGGAGTCGCCGCTGTTCGCGCAGCTGCTGGCCGAGGACGCGCGGGCGTCGTCGCCGGTGCTCGAGGTGGTCCGCCGGGCGTGGCCCGCCCTGCTCGTGGGCGCCGGCACCGCCTTCCTCGGCGTCGGTGGCTTCTACCTCGTCACGACCTTCGTCATCAGCTACGCCACCGCCGAGCTCGGTATCCCGCGCTCGCTGATCCTCACCGCGACGCTCGTGGCGGCAGCGGTCGAGATCGTCGTCCTGCTCGTCGGCGGCCGGCTGGGCGAACGCTTCGGCGCGGCGCGGGTGACGGTGGTCGGCGGGATCGCCTCCGCGCTCGGCGCCCTGCCGATGTTCTGGCTGATCGACACGACGAACGCGGTCCTGGTGATCCTCGCGGTGACGGTCGGCGTCGCGCTGCTGTCGATCCCCTACGCCGTCTCCGGCGACCTGCTCGCCCACCTCTTCCCCGCGCGCCTGCGGTACTCCGGCATCGCGCTCGCCGCAAACGTCGCCGGGGTCGCCTCCGGCTTCGTCCCGCTCGCCGCGACCGGCACGCTCGCGCTCGCCGGGGGCTCGTCGTGGGGTCCGGGGCTGCTGTTGGTGGTGATCGCGCTGATCACGACCCTCACCGCGTTGGCGGCTCCACGCCTGTACGTCCGTTCCTGACGGCGGGCCCGGCGTCACCGGACCCGGTCGACCGGCAGCGGTCCCCGCGACAGCACGGTGCGGATCGCGAAGGTCGACCGGGCGTCGGTGACCGCGTCGACCGCGAGGACCTGGTCGAGCAGCATCGACTCGTACGCCGCGAAGTCGGGCACGACCGCCTCGACCAGGAAGTCGGCCTCCCCGCTCACGACGTGGCACGCGATCACCGCCGGGATGGCGGTCAGGGCGTCCTCGATCGTGCGCGAGGTCCGGCGGGAGTGCTGGTCGACCCGCAGCGAGATGAACACCGTCATCCCGAGACCGGCCCGCGTCCGGTCCAGCTCGGCCCGGTACCCGCTGATCAGTCCGGCCGCCTCCAGCGCCCTGGTGCGGCGCAGGCACGACGACGGGGACAGGGACACGCGCTCGGCCAGCTCCACGTTCGCGATCCGGCCCTCGCGCTGCAGGATCGTCAGAATGGTGCGGTCGATCTTGTCGAACTCCTCCTCCGGCACATCGTGCAGCGTAGTGGCCGGATGCTGACGGATCGTTGCGTCGGCGAGCCCGTATGACGGTGGATTCGGCAGCGAATGCGCCGCTTCGCGCGCGATCGTCGTGGACATGGACGAACTCACGACGCCGCGAGCGGTCACCCTCTACGTCGGCGCCCTGCTCGGGCCCGGCGTGCTCCTCCTGCCCGGTCTCGCCGCCGAGGTCGCCGGCCCGGCGTCGATCGTCGCCTGGGGCGGCCTGCTCCTGCTGTCCGGGCTGCTCGCGACGGTGTTCGGGGCGCTCGGGCGGGCGTACCCGGGTAGGTCGGGCGCCGCGGGATTCGCCGGGGCGGCGTTCGGCGCGCGCGCGGAGCGGGCGGTCGCGGTCTGCTTCCTCGGGGGCGCCGTCCTGGGGGCGCCGGTCGTGTGCCTGATCGGCGCGTCCTACGCGGCGCGGCCGCTCGGCAGCGACCCCGGGGTGACCACGGCCCTCGCCGCCGTCCTGCTCCTGCTCGTCGTGACGCTCACCGCCTCCGGCGGGCGCTCGTCCGCGCGCGTCCAGCTGGGGCTCGTCGGCGTGCTGATCGCGCTCGTGGCCGTGGCCGTGCTCGCCGCGGCCCCGCACGCGCGGGCCGGGCACTGGACGCCGTTCGCCCCGCACGGCTGGGTCGCGGTCGGCACCGCGAGCTCGGTGCTGATGCTGTCGTTCGTCGGCTGGGAGGCGGTGTCCCCGATGACGGCGCGCCTGCGCTCACCGCGTCGGCAGCTGCTCCGGGTGATCGCGGCCGCCTTCGTCGTGACGTCGGTGCTCTACCTCGCGCTCGCCGGCGCGACGGTCGGCGTCCTGGGCCCGCGGGCGGGGAGCCCGACCCCGGTCGCGGACCTGCTCGCGATCGGCGTCGGGCCCGCCGGCGCCGTGGTGGCCGCGGTCGCCGCCGTCGCCCTCACCCTCGCGGCCACGAACGCCTACCTGACCGGCGCCGCCGCGATGACGACGGAGGTCTCCGGCCCCGCGCTCGCCCGCCGCCTCCCGGTCGGGGTCGCGGCGGTCGGGGTGGTGCTGCTCGTGGGCACCGGCACCGGGTGGTGGGGGACCACGACCCTCGTCGCGATCCCGACCGTCCTCTTCCTCGCGGTGTACGTCGTCGCGACGGCGGCCGGCGCGCGCCTGCTGAACGGAGGCGTCCGTGTCGCTGCGGCGGCCGCCTGCGTGGTGGTCACGGTCGTGCTCGCCTTCGCCGGTCCCGTCGCGCTGGTGCCGGTGCTCGTCGTCGGGGCGGTGGTGCTGCTCGGTCGCCGTTCGCCAGCAATCGTCCGTTGCTGACACCTGACGTCAGGATGGCGCCGTTCGCACGTCCGCCCGCGACCGGTCGAGAAGCGCGAGTGGCGCCGTTCGCACACCTGACGTCAGGAACGGACCATTGCTGACACGTCCTGTCAGGCCTGCGCGATCGCCGGCACCGGCGCCGCCATCGGCACGCGGGACCGCCGCGCGGCGAGGCGGGAGAACCCGGGGATCGCGGACAGCACCCGCAGCACCGTCGGCGGCGCGGTGTCCCCCGCGGCGTTGCGCCCCGCGGCCGCCCGCTCGGTGCGGACCTGGCGCTGCTGCTCGGCCTCCACGGTGGGTCGGCGCCGCCGCTCCAGCTCGGCCGGGTCGCCCCCGGTGACGACGAGGTTGGCCAGCTCCGCCGCGTCGGCGAGCGCCAGGTTGATCCCGTTGCCGCCCACCGGGCTCATGACGTGCGCCGCGTCGCCGAGGAGCACGACGCCGGGCCTCGACCACGTGTCCACCGTGGTGATGCGGACCGGCAGCAGCGTCAGGTCGTTCACCGACCCGACGCTCGCCCGGACCCGGGCGGCCAGCCACGGCAGGACCGCGCCGAGCGCGTCGATCAGCGGGCCCACGCCCGCCTCCCGCACCTGCGCGAACGTCCCCGCGGGGATCGACCAGCCGACCTGCCACTGCCCCGTGCCCTGGTCGAGCAGCGCCACAGTGCCGCCGGGACGGGCGAAGAGGTCGAGCCCGGAGGACGGCGGGTCGTCGTCGTGCTGGTCGACCGCGGCCCACAGCAGATCGAGGCTCGCGCCGAGCTCGGTGGCCTCGATGCCGGCCGCCGCACGGACCTTCGACGACCGGGGCCGTCCGCGCCGACGACGAGGTCGGCCGCGATCTCGTGCGCCTCGCCGTCGACGGTGTAGCGGACGCCGGTCACGCGGTCGCCGGCGCGGACGAGGTCGGAGAACCGGGCACCCATCCGCACGACGGCACCCAACCCCTCGGCCTTCGCGGCCAGCCACGGGAGGAACCGGGCCTGCGGGATCAGCGCGTAGAACGGGAACCGCGACGAGGCACCGCGGTAGTCCAGCAGCCGGTACGTGCGTTCCGGGGTGTGCCAGCGGAACGCGTCCGAGCGGGTGTGCGGGACCTCGGCGAGCAGGTCGTCGGCCAGGCCCAGGTCGTCGAGGTACTCCAGGACCCCGGGCGCGAGCGTGTCGCCCCGGAACCGCCGGGCGAAGTCGTGCCGCGCCTCGAGCAGGGTCACCTCGATCCCGCCCCGCGCCAACAGATACGTCAGCAGCACCCCGCCCGGTCCGCCGCCGACCACCACCACGCTCGTCCCCATGGCTCCACGATATCTTGGTTGCCAAGACATCAGCGCCAGAGGACCACCATCTCGACCGTCGTCGGGCCGACGCGACGCACCGAGGCGGCGACAACGTCGCCGCGTGCCGGGCACGGGGTCACGGTGTCCCCGTCGGGCTCCGGGCACCGCAGCTGGTTGCGGATCACCGACCCCGCGCTCGGCTCGACGGACCAGGCGCCCGCCCAGGAACGCAGGGCGGCCGCGGTGCCGACGGTGGACCCGGGCGTGATCTCGAGGGTCTCCACCTGCCGCCCGTCCGCGCCGATCACCGGGAACTCGGCACTCGTGACGTCGTCGCGTGGCCGGCTGCGCCGGAACCCGGGGTCGCCCTCGTAGCGCACGTCCTGCGACAGCCAGCCGCGGCGACCGTCGGCGGCCCGGAGCACACAGCGCCACTGGTCGTCCTCCGGCTCACTGCAGGTCGCGGTGATCGGCACCCGGAAGTAGGCGGACGTGATCTCGGCGGCCTCCGCCTCGACCGAGGACCGGCTGCGCTGGTCGAGCCCGAGCAGGGTCACCGCCAGGAGCCCCAGGCCGCCGACGACGACCGCCAGCGCGACGACCGGGAGGATCACCTCGAGCGGGCTCGTGCGCCACGCCGCCCGCAGGACGTCCGCGGCCCGGGCCACCGGACCTACAGCTTCCGCAGTCGCAGCAGCGCGTCGGCGAGCACCTCGTCGCGTTTGCAGCAGGCGAACCGCACCTGGGTCTCGACCCCCTCCGGCGACGCGTGGAACACCTGGTTCGGCACGGCGGCCACGCCCACGCGCGCGGGCAGCGAGCGGCAGAACTCCAGCGAGTCGGTCTCGCCCAGCGGCGCGATGTCCGCCGTCACGAAGTACGTCGCCTTCGAGTGGTAGACCTCCATGCCCAGCTCACGCAGGCCGTCGGTCAGCAGGTCGCGCTTGGCCTGGAGTTCCCGGCCCATCGTCGCGAACCGGTCGTCGGGCAGCTCCAGCCCGATCGCGACCGCGTGCTGTAGCGGCGTCCCGGAGGCGAACGAGAACCACTGCTTGACCCCGAGCACCTTCTCGATCAGCTCCGCCGGCCCCGTCGCCCAGCCGATCTTCCAGCCGGTCACCGACAACGTCTTGCCCGCCGACGAGACCGTGACCGTCCGCTCCGCCATGCCCGGCAGCGTCGAGATCGGGACGTGCACCTCGTCGTCGAAGAGCAGGTGCTCGTACACCTCGTCGGTCAGGACGATCAGGTCGTGCTCGATCGCGACGGCGGCCACCGCCTCGAGCTCGGAGCGCGAGAGCACGGCACCGGTCGGGTTGTGCGGCGAGTTGAGCAGGATGACCTTCGTCCGCCCGGTGACCGCCGCCCGGAGCAGCGCCGGGTCCAGCCGGAAGTCCGGGGCACTGATCCGCACCGGCACCAGGGACGCTCCGACCAGCACGGACGCCGCCTGGTAGAGGTCGTAGAACGGCTCCAGGGCGATCACCTCGTCGCCGGCGCCGACGAGCGCCACCAGCGCCGAGGACAGCGCCTCCGACGCCCCGGCACACACCACGACCTGCGACGCCGGGTCCAGCTCGATCCCGTAGAAGCGCTGCTGGTGCGCGCAGATCGCCTCGCGCAACGCCGGGACCCCGACGGCGGGCGGGTACTGGTTCTGCCCGCGGTGCATCGCGGCGACGGCGGCGTCGACGACCTCCCGGGGCCCCGGGGTGTCGGGGAAGCCCTGGCCGAGGTTGATCGCGTCGTACTGCACGGCCAACGCGGACATCTCGGAGAAGATCGTCGCCAAGGTGACCTCCGGTCTCGTGAGCACTTCCGGGGGCTATAGCACCAGAAAGTGCTCACGAGCGCGCAGCGCACCTACTCCCACTCGATCGTGCCCGGCGGCTTGCTGGTCACGTCCAGCACGACGCGGTTGATCTCGGCGCACTCGTTGGTGATCCGCGTGGAGATCCGCTCGAGCGTCTCGTAGGGCACCCGGGTCCAGTCGGCGGTCATCGCGTCCTCGCTGGACACCGGGCGTAGCACCACGGGGTGGCCGTAGGTGCGGCCGTCGCCCTGCACCCCGACCGAGCGCACGTCCGCGAGCAGCACCACCGGGCACTGCCAGATCGTGCGGTCCAGCCCCGCCGCCGAGAGCTCCTCGCGGGCGATCGCGTCGGCCCGGCGCAGCGTGGCCAGGCGGTCCGCCGAGACCGCCCCGATGATCCGGATCGCCAGCCCGGGCCCGGGGAACGGCTGGCGCTGCACGATCGACTCCGGCAGCCCGAGCTCGGTGCCGACCGCCCGGACCTCGTCCTTGAACAGTGCCCGCAGCGGCTCGACCAGCGAGAACTGCAGGTCGTCGGGCAGCCCGCCGACGTTGTGGTGGGATTTGATGTTCGCCGCGCCGGAGCCGCCGCCGGACTCGACGACGTCCGGGTAGAGCGTGCCCTGGACGAGGAAGTCGACCCCCTCGCCCTCGGCGAGGTCGCGGGCCGCGCCCTCGAACGACCGGATGAACTCCCGGCCGATGATCTTGCGCTTCTCCTCCGGGTCGACGACGTCGGCGAGCTCGCGCAGGAACACCTCCTCGGCGTCCACCGTCACGAGGTCGACCCCGGTCGCGGCGACGAAGTCGCGCTCGACCTGCCCGCGCTCGCCCTCGCGCAGCAGTCCGTGGTCGACGAACACGCAGGTCAGCCGGTCGCCGATCGCGCGCTGGACCAGGGCGGCGGCCACCGCCGAGTCCACGCCGCCCGACAGCCCGCAGATCGCCCGGCCCGCGGGCCCGACCTGCGCCCGGATCGCCTCCACGGTCTCGGCGACGATGTTCGCCGGCGTCCAGTCCGTGCGGATCCCGGCGACGTCGCGCAGGAAGCGCTCGAGCACCAGCTGGCCGTGCGGGGAGTGGCCGACCTCGGGGTGGTACTGCACGCCCGCCAGGCGCCGGTCGACGTCCTCGAACGCGGCGACGGGCGCCCCGGGCGAGGACGCCGTCGTCGTGAAGCCCTTCGGGGCCACCGTCACGCCGTCGCCGTGGCTCATCCACACCGGGTGGGCCTCGGGGATGTCGCCGTGCAGCCGGCCCGGGTCGGTGACGTGCAGCTCGGTCCGGCCGTACTCGCGGTCGCCGGTGTGCGCCACGGTGCCGCCGAGCGCGGAGGCCATCAACTGGAAGCCGTAGCAGATGCCGAAGACCGGCACGCCCGTCTCGAACAGGGCCGGGTCGATGCTCGGGGCGCCGTCGGCGTACACCGACGCGGGGCCGCCGGAGAGCACGATCGCGGCGGGGTCCTTCGCGAGCATGTCGTCGACCGACATCGAGTGCGGCACGACCTCGGAGTAGGCCTGCGCCTCCCGCACGCGCCGGGCGATGAGCTGCGCGTACTGGGCGCCGTAGTCGACGACGAGGACGGGGTGCTCACCGCTGCTGCTCACGCCGTCCATCGTGCACGACCGCATTGACACAGCGACCTCTTGCTTCTTAGTGTCGACGACACTAACTTCATTGACACCATGACCCAACGATCCGGACTCGCCCTCGCCGTCCTCGCGCTCGCCGTGGAGGAGCCCATGCACCCGTACCGGATGCAGCAGCTGATCCGGGAGCGCGGCAAGGACAAGGTCGTCAACGTCGGCCAGCGCTCGCAGCTCTACAAGACGATCGACCGGCTCGTCCGCGACGGGCTGCTCGTCGCCGAGGGCACCGAGCGGCCCGCCGCCCGCCCCGAGCGCACCGTCTACGCCGCCACGGAGTCCGGGCACGACACCGCGATCACCTGGACGCTGGACATGCTCACCGCGCCCCGCCACGAGTTCGGAGAGTTCACCGCGGCGCTGGCCCACCTCCCGCTGATCACCGCGGACATCGCCCGGGACGCCCTCGAGCTGCGCCTGGCCGACCGCCGGGCCGAGCGCGACGCGGTGCGCGACGGGCTCGACCGGGTCCGCGGCCGGCTGCCGCGACTGGTGCTCGTCGAGGAGGAGTACGCCCTCGCGCACCTGGAGACCGACGTCGCGTGGCTCGAGGGGCTGCTCGACGACCTGCGCGCCGGCGCCCTGACCTGGACCACGGACCTCCCGGGAGACCCACCATGACCGACCGCCCCCTCCGCGTCCTGATCGTCGGCGCCGGCACCGGCGGGATGTGCCTCGCGCACGGCCTGCGCCGGGCCGGCCTCGACGTCGCCGTCCACGAGCGCGACCGCACGCGCACCAGCGGCCTGCACGGCTACCGCGTCGGCATCTCGCCGAACGGTGCCCGGGCCCTGCGGGCGTGCCTGCCGCCGGAGCTGTTCGACACCTTCGTCGCGACCACCGCCGCGCCCTACGACCGGCTCGGGATGTACACCGAGCAGTTCCGCGAGCTGGTCTCGATCGGCCTCGACGAGCTGCCGCACACCGGCGACGGCCCGGAGGACCGCGAGCACAACGTCAGCCGCATGACCCTGCGTCAGGTCCTGTTCACGGGCATGGAGGACGTCATCACCTTCGGCCGCCGCTTCACCCACTACACCCAGCACGACGACGGCGTCACCGCCCACTTCGACGACGGCTCCACCGACGACGGCGACCTGCTGGTCGGCGCGGACGGCGCGAGCTCGCGGGTGCGTCGCCAGTACCTGCCGCAGGCGACGCAGACCGAGACCGGCCTCGTCGCGATCGGCGGGAAGACCCCGCTCACCCCGGTGACCGAGGCGCTGCTGCCCGAACGCGCCCGGCAGGGGTTCTCCATGATCTTCGACCGGCGTGGGCAGTTCGGCATCACCCACGTCATGCGCATGCCGTGGGACGCCGGGCACGCGCCTCGCGAGGGCATCGGGTCCAGCGAGGGCGAGCTGCTGTCGCGCTGGCCCGGCCTGCGCTTCGACAACACCGCCGACCACGTCTCCTGGGCGATCACGACGTCCCGCTCGATCGCGCCCGCCGACCTGCTCGACCGCGAGGGCGCCGACCTCACCGCGCTCGCCGACGAGCTCACCGCCGACTGGTCGCCGTGCTGGCGCGCGCTGCTCGCCGGGGCCGACCACGGCGCGGACGTCGCCCTGTCGATCCGCACCTCGGACCCGCTGCCCGCCTGGGAGCCGAGCACCGTGACCCTCCTCGGCGACGCCGCCCACACCATGACGCCGGGTCGCGGCGCCGGCGCCAACACGGCGCTGCGCGACGCCCGCGAGCTGCGCGACCGCCTCGTCCGGGTCCGCGACGGCGAGCTGTCCCTGACGGCGGCGGTGGGCGAGTACGAGGACCTCATGCGCCGCTACTCGGCGCTGGCGGTCCGCGAGTCGCTGGAGTTCATGAACGACCGCGGCACCGCCCGGAGACCGGTGATCGGTCCGCTGTCGGTGCTCGCCCAGCGCACCGGGCTCCGCCTGGTCGACCGCGTCCCGGCCGCGAAGCGCCGCATGGCCCTCGGGATGCAGAAGGTCCGCGACTCCGAGCTCGTCTGAGCGATGATTCCCGACGGCGGGTCCGGTCCTACCGTCATGACCACCATGACGACGGACCTCTGGCCGCTCATCCACGCCGAGCGCGCGGCCCTGGCGCGGGACCTGGACGACCTCCCGGAGACGCAGTGGCGCTCGCGGTCGCTGTGCTCGGAGTGGACGGTCGAGGAGACCGTCGCCCACCTCGTCGCCGGCGCCTCGATCGGCCCGTGGCGCTGGATCCGCAGCGTCGTCGGCGCCCGGTTCGATTTCGACCGGCACAACGCGCGGCGACTCGCGGAGCACCGTGGCGCGACGCCTGCGGAGACGCTGGCCCGCTTCCACGCGGTCGTCGACAGCACCACCTGCCCGCCCGGCCCCGTCGAGATGTGGCTCGGCGAGATCGTGGTGCACGGCGGCGATGTCCGGCGCCCCCTCGGGCTGGTCCGGGACGTGCCGGTGTCCACGCTGACCCCGCTCGCGACGTTCTTCGCGAAGCAGAACTCGACGGTGCGCAGCCGCACGGTGAGCTCGGGCCTGCGCCTTGCGGCCACGGACGGACCCTTCGCCGCCGGTCCCGACGACGGCCCGCTCGTGTCCGGCCCGACCCTCGCCCTGGTCATGGCGATGGCCGGCCGCGCCGCGTTCTGCGACGACCTGACCGGCCCGGGCGTCCCGACCCTACGGGAACGGTGCGGCTCATAGCGCCGCCCACAGCCCGATCCGGTTCCCGTCCGGGTCGCCGACGACGGCCATGGTCCCCAGGCCGGGCAGGGTCCACGGCTCGACGAGCACGGACCCGCCCGCCTCCTCGGCCCGGGCGACGGCCGCGGTCACGTCGTCGACCGGCACGTAGGCGACGACGCCGACCGGGTGCGGGCTCGCGTCGCCCGCCTGCCCGATCCCGCCGGCCAGGGAGCCCCCGGCGTCGACGAGGCCGTAGTCGAGCTGCTCGTCGACCTCGATGCGCCAGCCGAAGAGCTCGCCGTAGAACGTGCGGGACGCGGAGGCGTCGGAGGCAGTGACGTCGATCCAGACGGCGGGACGGTCCATGGGTCGTCTCCCGGGGTCGCGGTGGGTTCCCGGAGGTGTCGAGGCCGAGGGTCGGGTCCTCGACAGCGCAGCAGTGATCATCGAGCACTCCCGGCGCCGGTGGAGCGACACAGACCGCCGTAGGTGCTCCCTCGCCGATCCCAGACGTCATGATCCACTTACGGGCGGCAGAGTGTCCCACCACGCGGGCGTTCTGCCGCCCAGATGTGGATCATGGTCGAGTCGGGCCGGCGCCTGTACTCGATCGACGAGCGCCGACCGCGGACCGCTCCGGCCCTTGCGCCCCACACACGGCGGGCCCAGGTCGCCCACCTCCACCCCACCGTTGCGCCCCGCACACGGCGCGCCGCAGCCGCCCGACCGCCGTGTGCGGCGCGCAACGCACGGCCGGCGCTGAGTTCGACCCACGCGCCGTGTGCGTCCCGCAACGCACGCGTCCCGCTGCACGCCACCCACCGGCCGTGTGCGTCCCGCAACGCGCGAGCGACACTCAGCGCGGCCCGCCCGCCGGGTGCGCCCCGCACACGTCCTCAGCCTGCGCGGAACTCGCCCCCGACGAGCACCGGCACCACGTCGCTCGCGTCCAGCTCCGCCGCGACCTCGACGTCGTCCGCGAAACCGTCGTCGATGAGCTCCCGCCCGCTGACGCACGCGCGCAGTTCGGCCCGGAGGTCGGCGCGCACCGCCGCGAACGCCGCCGCGGCCGCCCTCGCCTCCGGCGACAGCCCGCCCGCACCCGCCGCGAGCAGCGTCGACACCACCGCGCCGGCTCCCCACAGGTCCTCGACGGCAGGTCGCAGCCCACCGTCGGGCCACCGCTCCCCCGCCGGCACCACGGCCACGGTCGCCCCCGGCCGCGCCGCGAGCCACGCGCCCACCGCCGTCGCGTTCCGCAGACACGCCGCGACCAGCGTCGACGCACTCGCGGCGAGCGCGGCGCCGATCGTCGAGCCGTTCGGAGAGGGCAGCACGATCCGGTCGGGCGCCGGGTCCACGCGGCGGATCGAGCCCGGCGAGAGCGACAACCCGCCCTCCGACCGGCGCCCCGCCACCACCACGCCGTCCCTCTGGGTCGAGCTCCGCTGCGCTCCGTCTCCCGGCGAACCGGAACGCACGGCCGACGGGATCACGGCCATCCCACGGTCCAGGGCGACCGAGGTCGCCGTCGTGAAGGACAAGACGTCGACGACCACGGCGACGTCCGCACCCCGCGCGACCAGTGCCCCGCCGGCGGGCCCCCACTCACACCGGACGCGGTAGCCCGCCTGACTACCCGAGGACGTCACGCACGGCCGCCCGCGCCGAGGGCACGTCGCGCGCGGCCACGGCGGCCTGCGCGGCACGCTGCGCCGTCGCCAGGTCGATCGTCGACACCCGCGCGGCCACCGCGGGCAGGGCGGACGCGGCCGCCGAGAGCGAGGTGACGCCGAGGCCCACGAGCACGACGGCGAGCGCCGGGTCCGCCGCGGCCTCGCCGCAGACGCCCACCGGCGTCCGGGTGACGGCCGCGGCCCGGCAGAGCTGGTCGAGCAGCCGCAGGACGGCGGGCTGCCAGGGGTCGTTGAACGCCGCGAGCGGCCCGGACTGCCGATCGGCGGCGAAGACGTACTGGGTGAGGTCGTTGGTGCCGACCGAGACGAAGTCGACCTCGGCGAGCAGCTCGGGCGCGTTGAGCACCGCGGCCGGGACCTCGATCATGACCCCGACCTGGTCCACCCCGGCCGCACGGGCCCGCGTCACGAAGCGTCGCGCCTCGTCGGCGGTGGAGATCATCGGGGCCATCACCTTGAGCTCGACCCCGGCGTCCGCGGCTCCCCCGACGGCGGCCGCGAGCTGGCGGTCGAGGACGGCCGCCCGGTCGGGTGCCGCGGAGACCTCGTCGAAGACCCGCTGGCCCCGCACACCCAGCGCCGGGTTCACCTCGGGCGCCATGTTCAGGAACGGCACCGGCTTGTCCGCGCCCGCGTCCAGCGTGCGCAGGGTGATCGGCCTCCCGGCGAGCGGGGCCATCGTCGCGGCGTACCCGGCACGCTGCTCCTGGGCGGTGGGCTCGGTCGCGGCCGACAGGAACGTCAGCTCGGTCCGCAGCAGCCCCACGCCCTCGGCGCCGACGGAGGCCGCGCGATCGGCGTCCTTCGCGTCCGCGATGTTGGCGACGATCGCGATCCGCCGGCCGTCGGTGGTGGTGACCGGCCCGGTGACCGACGTCGGCCCCGCGGCGGCGAGGTCGGCGCCGACCGTCGTGCCCGCGGGCACCTCGACGACCTCGCCCACCGTGCCGTCGACCCGCACCAGCGTGCCCTCCTCGAGGCCTGCCGCACCGGGACAGCCGACGACGGCGGGGATGCCGAGCGACCGGGCGAGGATCGCGGTGTGGCTGGTGGGGCCGCCCTCGACGGTGACCAGCGCGAGCGCGGTCGCCGGGTCCAGGGTCGCGGTGTCGGCGGGCGCGAGGTCCTTGGCCACGAGCACCGACGGGCCGTCCAGCACCGGGACACCGGGCGCGGGCACGCCGAGCAGCTCGGCGACCACGCGGTCCCGCACGTCCGCGACGTCGCCCGCGCGCTCGGCCATGTACCCGCCGGCGGCCTGCAGGGCGGCGACGAAGCGTGCCGCGGACTCGTACACCGCGCGCGGCGCCGGGGTGCCGTGGTCGCGCACCAGCTCCTGCGCCGCCTCGAGCAGGGACGGGTCCTCGGCCATCATCGCGGTGGCGTAGAGGACGTCCGAGACCTCCTTGGCCAGGCCCGGCGTCCCGGCCGTCTCCATCATCCGCACCGACACGGCGGACCCGGCGGGCGCGATGCGGGCGGCCTCGACCTCGCGGCGGTCCTCGGGCACCGCGGGACCCGCGGGCGGCTCCCCCAACGGCTCGGGCACGCGCACGACGGGGCCGACGGCCGCCCCCGCGCTCGCCGGCGTCCCGGGCAGCGTCGCGGTCTCGGTGCTCGTCATGGCGGTCCCTCCCGTTGGTGTCGGTGAGGAGAACGTACGACGACGACCCCTTGACAGTCCACAGGTAAAACCACAAACTTCCAACCAGAACCACACGGGTTCGCCGAAGAACGGAGGTGATCGGGCATGTACGCCGCAGAGCGCCACCAGTTCCTGGTCCGCCGGGCTCGCGAGCTGGGCCGGCTCGAGGTGACCCAGGTCGCCGCCGAGCTCGGGGTCACCACCGAGACCATCCGGCGCGACCTCACCGCGCTCGAGCGCCAGGGCCTGCTGCACCGCGTGCACGGCGGCGCGATCGCGACCGACCGGTTCGAGATCGAGCCCGCGGTCGGCGTCCGCGAGGTCACCCACTCCGAGGAGAAGGACCGGATCGCCAAGGCGGCGATCGCCGAGCTCGGGGCGGCGTCCACGATCCTGCTCGACGCCGGCACGACGACCGCGCGGGTCGCGGCGCTGCTGCCCGACGACGTCGAGCTGACCGTCGTCACGAACGCCCTGCCGATCGCGACCACGCTCGCGGGCCGCTCCCGCCTCACGGTGCACCTCATCGGCGGCCGGGTGCGTGGCACCACGCTCTCCGCCGTCGACCGGTGGGCGCTGAAGACGCTGGAGAGCGTCAACGTCGACGTCGCGGTGCTGGGCACCAACGGCTTCTCGGTCGACCGCGGCCTCACCACGCCCGACGTCGGAGAGTCCGCCGTCAAGGGCGCGATGGTCAAGGCCGCCGCGCGCAGCATCGTCGTCGCCGACGCGAGCAAGTACGGCGCCGACTCGTTCTCGCGCTTCGCCACCCTCGCTGACGTCGACACCCTGGTCACCGACTCCGACCTGCTCGAGTCCCACCCCGAGGCCGCCGACTCGATCCGCGGCGCCGGTGCGGACCTGGTGGTGGCTTGATGATCGTCACCGTCACGCCCAACCCGAGCATCGACCGCACCGTCGAGATCCCGGTCCTGACACCGGGTGCGGTGCTGCGGGCCACGGACCACCGGGTCGACCCCGGGGGCAAGGGCGTCAACGTCTCCCGTGTCCTCGCCCGGTTCGGCCGCCCGACCCTCGCCGTCATGCCCGGCGGGGAGGGCGAGCTGGCCGCGCTGCTGCGCCGGGCCGGCGTCCAGCCGGTCTGCACCCCGGCGACCGGCACGACCCGGGTCAACACCGCGCTCGTCGAGGCCGACGGCACCACGACCAAGGTGAACGAGCCCGGCGTCCCGCTGACCGCGGACCAGGTCGACGCGCTCGTCGACACCGTCCGGGTGCACGCCGCTCCCGCCGACTGGGTCGTGACGGCGGGTTCGGTCCCGTCCGGCGCGACCGACGACCTGCACGCCCGCATCACGCGCGCCGCACGGTCGGCCGGGGCCCGGGTCGCCGTCGACACCTCCGGGACCGCCCTGGCCCACGCCGTGGCCGCGACCCCGGACCTGGTCAAGCCCAACGTCGCCGAGCTCGCCGAGCTGGTGGGCCACCCGCTGCCCGCCCTCGCCGACGTGCTGGCCGCCGCCCGCGAGCTCGTCGTCGGGGGCATCGGCACCGTCCTGGTCAGCATGGGCGCGAGCGGCGCCCTCGCCGTGACCGACGACGGGGCCTGGCACGTCGCGAGCCCGGCGGTCGCCGTCCGCAGCACCGTCGGCGCCGGCGACTCCACCCTCGCGGGCTACCTGATCGCCCTGACGTCCGGGGCCCCGAGCTCCGATGCCCTGCACCACGCGGTGGCCTGCGGGGCCGCCGCGGTCGGCCTGCCCGGCACCGCGGTGCCCGGCCCCGCCGACCTCGATCTCCCCCACGTCCGCCCGGCAACCGCCCCGGACTCGACCCTGGACCTCACCGGAGAGGCAGCATGAGCGACCTGATCACGGCCGACCTCGTCGACCTGGACCTGCCCGCGGGCGACAAGCGGGAGGTCGTCCGCTCGCTGGCCGAACGTCTCGTCAAGGCCGGTCGCGTGACCGACCTCGAGCAGTTCCTCGCCGACGTCGAGGCCCGCGAGGCCCAGATGCCGACGGGTCTCGACGGCGGGATCGGGATCCCGCACTGCCGGTCCTCGGCCGTCACCGAGCCGACGCTGGGCTTCGGCCGCAGCACGGCCGGCGTCGACTTCGGCGCCGAGGACGGCAAGCCGGCCGACCTGGTGTTCCTCATCGCCGCGCCCGAGGGCGGCGGCTCCGACCACATGACCGTGCTGGCCGCGCTCGCCCGCCGCCTGGTCCGCAAGTCCTTCACCGGCGAGCTCCGTTCCGTCACCGACCCGGCCGCCGCCGCCGGCTTCATCGCGAAGGAGGTCTCGGCATGAAGATCGTCGCCGTGACCGCGTGCCCCACGGGCATCGCCCACACCTACATGGCCGCCGAGGCCCTCGAGGCCGCGGCCGAGGAGGCCGGGCACGAGATCGTCGTCGAGACCCAGGGCTCGGCCGGCTCCACCCCGCTGACCGCCGAGCAGCTCGCCGAGGCCGACGTCGCGATCTTCGCGGCCGACGTCGAGGTCCGCGACAAGGACCGCTTCGGGCACCTGCCGCAGGTCTCGGTCGGGGTCAAGAAGGCCATCTCCGGCGGCGACCTGCTGGTCGCGCAGGCCGAGGAGGCCGTGAAGAACCACGTGCCCGCCCCGGCCGGTGCACCGGCCGCCGCCACCCCGGCCGGCGCGAAGGCCCCGGCCGGACCCGGCGCCGCGTCCAAGGTCCGCGCCTGGCTGATGACCGGCGTCAGCCACGTCATCCCGTTCGTGGCCGCGGGCGGCCTGCTGATCGCCCTGGGCTTCGCGCTCGGCGGCTACCAGATCAACCTGCCCGACGACTCCCCGCTCTACGAGCAGATTCTCGACGGCGGGTTCTCGGCCGGCTCGATCACCGCCTGGGGCGCCCTCGCCTTCGGCATCGGCTCGGCGGCGTTCAACTTCCTCGTACCGGTCCTCGCGGGCTACATCGCCTACGCGATGGCGGACCGTCCCGCGCTCGTCCCCGGCTTCGTCGGCGGCGCGATCGCGGTGACGACGGGGGCCGGCTTCCTCGGCGGCCTCGTCGCCGGCTTCGCCGCCGGTGGCCTGGTCATGTGGATCAAGACGTGGCGGGTGCCCCGGGCCCTCGCCGGGATCATGCCGGTGCTCGTCATCCCGCTGATCTCGACGGCCGTCGTCGGCCTGCTGATGTACGTCGTCGTCGGGCGGCCGATCGCCCTGATCACCGAGGGCCTGACCAACTGGCTCAACGGCCTGTCCGGCACGAACGCCGTCCTGCTCGGCGTCCTGCTGGGCCTGATGATGTGCTTCGACATGGGCGGCCCGGTCAACAAGGCCTCCTACACGTTCGCGGTCGCCGGCCTGTCCACCGGCTCGTCCGGCGCCCTGACGATCATGGCGGCCGTCATGGCCGCCGGGATGGTCCCGCCGCTCGCGATGGCCCTGGCCACCGTCGTCCGGCGCTCGCTGTTCAGCGAGGTCGAGCGGGAGAACGGCCGGGCCGCCTGGCTGCTGGGCGCCTCGTTCATCTCCGAGGGCGCGATCCCGTTCGCCGCGGCCGACCCCTTCCGCGTCATCCCCTCGATCATGGCGGGCGGCGCGGTCACCGGTGCCCTGTCGATGGCCTTCGGCGCGACGCTGCGCGCCCCGCACGGCGGCATCTTCGTGGTGCCGCTGATGGGCAACCCCTTCGGCTTCCTGGTCGCGGTCGTCGCCGGGACCCTGGTGGCCACCGCCCTGGTCGTCGCCCTGAAGACCTTCGCCCGCCGTCGTCCGGCCCCCGAGGCCGCCGCGACCACCGAGACCGTCACCGAGCGCGAGTCGGTGACCGCATGACCGCCGCGTCGAACAGCCAGGAAGGCACCATGATCGAGCGCACCGTCGTCGTCGCGACCGAGATCGGCCTGCACGCCCGCCCCGCCGCGGTGTTCTGCAAGGCCGCCGCCGCCCAGCCGGCCCGGGTCACCCTGGCCACCGGGGACGGCGACACCGCGGACGCCCGCAGCATGCTGGCCGTGCTCGGCCTCGGCGTCCGCGGTGGCCAGGAGGTCACGCTGACCGCCGACCCGGACATCACCGGGGCCCAGGCCTCCGTCGACGCCCTCGCCGAACTCCTGGCGACCGACCTCGACGCCTGACACCCCGGTACTGAGCGAAGGGCCCCTCCGGTCGATCTAGTCGACCGGAGGGGCCCTTCGCTCATTCCGGGCAGGGTTGGCGGTGGGTGCCCACGGCCCGTCTGTCCGACCGATGGGGTCCCTCGCTCAATCCGGGTGGAGCGCCGTCAGCGGCGCACCGACAGCCCGACCCGCTGGAACTCCTTGAGGTCCGAGTAGCCCGTCTTCGCCATCGCCCGTCGGAGCGCGCCGAACAGGTTCACGGTGCCGTCGGCCTGCGGTGCCGGGCCGCGCAGCACCGCCGCGAGGTCGCACCCGCGCTGGGCCACCCCGACGACGGAGGACCGGGGCAGGTTCGGGTGGGCCGCGGCGGAGGTCCAGTACCAGCCGCCGCCCGGGGCCTCGTCCGCGGCGGCGAGCTGCTCGCCGAGCATGATCGCGTCGGCGCCGCAGGCGATCGCCTTGGCCATGTCGCCCGAGGTGGCCATCCCGCCGTCGGCGATGACGTGGACGTAGCGCCCGCCGGTCTCGTCGAGGTAGTCCCGGCGGGCCGCGGCCGCGTCGACCAGCGCCGTCGCCATCGGCACGCCGATCCCGAGCACGTCGTCGGTCGAGGTGGACGCGGACTGCCCGTAGCCGACGATCACGCCCGCCGCGCCGGTGCGCATGAGGTGCATCGCGGTGCGGTAGTCACCCACCCCGCCGGCGACGACGGGGATGTCCAGCGACTCGATGAAGTCCTCGAGGTCGAGCGGCGACTCGCCGTCCTCGGAGTCCGACCCGACGTGCTCCGCCGAGATGATCGTCCCCTGCACCACCAGGATCTCCACACCGGCCGAGAGCAGCGCCGGGGTCAGCTCCCGGGCGTGCTGCGGGCTCACGCGCGCCGCGAGCGTCACGCCCGCCCCGCGTACCTGGTTCAGCGCCTCCGTGACGAGGTCGGGCTGGACGGGCGCCGCGTGCAGACGCTGCAGCTCCACCAGGGCGGCCGCCGGGTCGTCGGCCGCGCGCGCCACGATCTCCGCGAGGGCCTTGTCCGCCTCCGCGTGCCGCGCCCAGATGCCCTCGGCGTTCAGCACGCCGAGCCCGCCGAGCTCGCCGACCCGGATCGCGGTGGCCGGGGAGACCACGGCGTCCGTCGGGTGGGTCAGCAGCGGCAGGTCGAAGCGGTAGGCGTCGAGCTGCCAGGCCGTGGAGACCACCGACGAGGACCGGGTGCGCCGGCTGGGCACGATGTCGAGGTCGTCGAAGGTGTAACTGCGGTGGGCACTGCGGCCCCGGCCGATCTCGACCTGTTCGCGCATGGCGCCCTCTCTGCGGCTCCGACCTGGCTCAGCGACCCCCGTAGTTCGGGGCGACCGCCGTCATCGTCACGTGGTGCGGGTGGGACTCGGCGAGACCGGCCGCGGTGATCCGCACCATGTGCGCGGACTGCAGCTCGACCGTCGTCCGGGACCCCGTGTACCCCATCGCCGCCCGGAGGCCGCCAACCAGCTGGTGGGTGACCTGCGCGAGCGGGCCCCGGAAGGGTACGCGGCCCTCGACGCCCTCGGGCACCAGCTTGTCGTCGGAGAGCACGTCGTCCTGGAAGTAGCGGTCCTTCGAGTACGAGCCCTGCTGCCCGCGGGTCTGCATCGCGCCGAGCGAGCCCATGCCGCGGTAGGCCTTGTACTGCTTGCCGTCGACCAGGACCAGCTCGCCCGGGGTCTCTGCCGTACCCGCCAGCAGCGACCCCAGCATCACCGACGAGGCCCCCGCGGCGATCGCCTTCGCGATGTCGCCGGAGGACTGGAGCCCGCCGTCGCCGATGATGGGCACGCCCGCCGGGCGCGCCGCCGAGTCCGCCTCGGCGATCGCCGTGATCTGGGGCACACCGACGCCGGCGATGATGCGGGTGGTGCAGATCGAGCCCGGCCCGACGCCAACCTTGATGCCGTCGGCCCCGGCGTCGACCAGCGCCTGCGCGCCCGCCCGCGTCGCGACGTTGCCGCCGACGACGTCCACGCGGTCGCCGAGCTCCTGCTTGAGCTTCGCGACCATCGCGGTGACCGCCCGGGAGTGCCCGTGCGCGGTGTCGACGATCAGCACGTCGACCCCGGCGTCGACGAGACCCATCGCGCGGGTCCAGGCGTCGTCACCGACCCCGATGGCCGCGCCGCAGAGCAGCCGGCCGTCCGGGTCCTTCGTCGCCATCGGGTACTGCTCGGTCTTGACGAAGTCCTTGACCGTGATCAGGCCCTGCAGGAAGCCGGCGCCGTCGACCAGCGGCAGCTTCTCGATCTTGCGACGGCGCAGCAGCCCGAGCGCGGCCTCCGCGGTGACCCCGACCTGCGCGGTGACGAGGTCCGACGCCGTCATCACCTCGCGCACCTTGCGGGTGTGGTCCACCTCGAAGCGCATGTCGCGGTTGGTGATGATGCCCACGAGCTTCCCGCCCTCGTCGGTGACGGGGAGCCCGGAGATGCGGAAGCGGGCGCAGAGGGCGTCGACGTCGGCGAGGGTGTCGTCCGGCGAACAGGTGACCGGGTCGGTCACCATCCCCGCCTCGGAGCGCTTCACGACCTCGACCTGGGCCGCCTGCTGCTCGGCCGGGAGGTTGCGGTGCAGCACGCCCATGCCGCCGTGCCGCGCCATCGCGATCGCCATCCGCGCCTCGGTGACGGTGTCCATCGCCGAGCTGACCAGGGGGATCCGCAGGGTGATGTTGCGCGAGAGGCGGGCCGACGTGTCCGCCTCGGAGGGCACCACGTCGGACTCGGCCGGGAGCAGCAGCACGTCGTCGAACGTCAGGCCGAGCAGCCCGAACTTCTCCGGCACGTCGGGGTCCGTCAGCACCATGCCCACGATGCTAGTCGCCCCCGGACAGTGACCCCGGTCTCCGCAGGTCACCCGTCACCCGGTATGCACGGTGGGGACCCGTCGATCGACTAGTCCGGACCGGTAGGTTCGTCACCGTGCCGTACGAAGCCCTGCCGCCCGACCCCTTCGCGGGCGACCCGTCGTCGGACCCCTCCCGCATGCTCGACGCGATCGGCGACTTCCCTGACGTGACCGCGCCGGAGGACCTCCCCCTCGACGAGGAGGAGCGCGAGGAGGTCGTCGCCGACCTCGGGGACCTGGCGGTGTTCCAGGCCCTGCTCGCTCCCCGTGGCATCCGCGGGGTCGTCGTCGACTGCGAGGACTGCGAGGAGCAGCACTTCCACGACTGGGACCTGCTGCGCGCGAGCCTCCAGCAGCTGCTCGAGGAGGGACACATGCGCCCGCACGAGCCCCCGTTCGACCCGGACCCGGCGGCCTACGTGACCTGGGAGTACTGCCGGGGCTACGCGGACGCGACGCTGGCCGAGCAGTAACCGCCCACTCCCACGACGACGAAGGGCCCGGTTCCCCGAGGGGGACCGGGCCCTTCTGTCGTGCGTGTCAGTTACCGGAGGGCGACGGCGCCGGCGGCGTGGTCGTCGTGGCCTCGCGGCCCTGCTCCGGCGTGACGGTGTCCGGCTCGGACGTGCTCCCGTCCGTGCTCGGCACGGAGGCCGTGGTGCTGGCCTCGGCCGGGTCCTGCGGCGCCGGCCGCTGGGGCTTCGGCCGCGTGCCGGACTCCTCGCCCGGCGCCTGCTGCGCCGGCTCGCTGGTGCCCGTCGAGGGCGTCGGCCCGGTCGCGGCGGGGTCCAGGGACTTGAGCGCGTCCTGGCGCTGCTGCACGAGGGCCGGCTGGTCCTCGGGCTGCACGGCCTGGATCTGGGTCCCCGCGCTCTGCAGCAGCGACTGGGCGGTCGCCCGGTCACCCCGCGCGATCGCGTTGTTCGCCTCGACGATGGTGGCGCGGGCCTGCTCGGCCTTGGCGACGTTGTCGGCGTGCTGGGAGAAGAAGACCTTGGTCAGGCCGAACATCGCGTCGCCGGGCTGCGCGGAGTGGACCGCGACCGTGAAGCCGGACAGCGCGACCGCGATGGCGGCCGCCGCCACGGCGAACGGCATGCGGCGCCGGGCACGGCTGGCGCGACGGTCCCGGGCGGCGTGCCCGGCCTCGACCGCCTCGGCGGCCTCGTCGAGCGAGACCAGCTCCGGCATGGGCTCGGCCTCGATGTCGGCCTTCCACGCGGCGAGGATCGCGGCCAGATGGTCGTCGTCCTGCCCGGGACGACCGAAGACGTCGCCCGCGTCCACACCGCCGCTGACCGTTCCGCCGGCGATCGCGTCGAGCAGGGCGTCGTCGGCTCGGACGGCGGCGAGGTCCACCGGCCCGTCGACCAGATCGTCACCCGCACCGAACGCGCGGTGACCACCCACCTAACTCACCTCTTCCGAGATCGCGGACACGGCGGTCCGCAGCTTCGACAGTGCGCGGTGCTGAGCCACCCGGACCGCTCCGGGTGTGGATTCGACCGCTTCCGCGGTTTCCTCCGCCGAGAGACCAACGACGACACGCAGCACGAGGATTTCCCTCTGTTTGGGGGGCAGCGTGTCGAGCAGTTGACCCATCTGGACGGACAGAGCACCGTTCATCGCGCGCTGCTCCGGACCGTCGTACGGGTCCAGCTCCTCGGGCAGCTCGGAGACGGGTTCGGATCGGTTCCGCGCCACCGAGCGATGGGCGTCGACCACCTTGTGCGCCGCGATCCCGTAGACGAAGGCGAGGAACGGACGGCCCTGGTCCCGGTAGCCGGGCAGTGCGGTCAGCACGGCGAGGCACACCTCCTGGGCCACGTCGTCGGCCGAGACCGACGACCGTTCCTGCCGGCCGATCCTCGCGCGGCAGTAGCGCACGACGAGCGGTCGGATGATCGCGAGGACACGATTGAGAGCCGAGCGGTCGCCGTCGTTCGCGGCGGCCACCAGCCTCTCGAGGTCGTTCCCTGACTCGGTCATCGCTCCCCGTGGCCCCGGCGTTACGCGCGGCGGTGTGACCCGCAGGTCCACCTCGGTCCGACGGGCCACCTCCTCCGCGGAGGCGGTGTGTGCGGTGCCGTCCCACGGAGCCGGTGACCCGGAGGGGTCACCGTACCGTCCCCCCGGACGGACCGCGCCATGTCCTGCCGTCGGGTTCCCCCGATCCGGCACGCGCCAACGATCGGCCGCGCGATGGGAGGCACGAGGAGTGCCGATCGCCGGAGTCGGGACGTCGTCCGGGTGCGGCGGCGGCACCCCGGGCGGCAGCGGCGAGCCCACGGGCGGGCTCTGCGGCGGGCCCGACGCGGGCGGGGTGGGGTACGCCCCGGGACCCGCTCCGGCTCCTGGCCGGCCGGGCTGGACGGGGCGGGGCCGCGCGGTCAGGAGACCAGACCCCGGCGGAAGCCGTGCGCCACGGCCTGCGCGCGGTCACGGACGCCCAGCTTGCGGAACAGCCGGCGGGCGTGGGTCTTCACCGTGTCCTCGGACAGGTAGAGCTCGCGGCCGATCTGGCCGTTGCTCTTGCCCTGGGCCATCCCCCGCAGGACCTGCAGCTCCCGCTCGGTGAGCTGCACCCCGGTGTCGGAGGGCGTGCGCGGCGCGGGCACCGAGGTGCTGGCGAGGGTGTGCGCGAGCGCGGCCACGAGCTCGGGCCGCGAGGCGTCCCACCGGAGGTATCCGCGCGCACCGCCGGCGATGGCGGCGGCGATGCTGCCCGAGTCGTCCGGCGCGCCGAAGACGATGACGTTCGCCTGGGGGTGCGCGGCCACGAGCCGGCGGGTCGCCTCGACCCCGGTCGGCACGGCGCGCTGGGTCCCCACGAGGACGACGTCGACGCTCTGCCGGGAGAAGCGGGTGAGCAGCTCGTCGCCGTGGGCGACGCAGTCGATGCGGTGGACGCCCGGCACGGCCGACATGACGCGGGTCAGTCCCTCACGCACGCTGCGGCGGTCGTCGCAGATCAGGACCGTGGTCACGGAAGTTCCTCCCTGCAGCGTTCCTGCAGTCGCTTGGCGGGCACTACCGGTCATCGGCGCGACGCCGCCCCGGCTTGAGTCGGATCCGCGGTTTTCCCGCGCCGGATCGACGACCGGTGCCATGCCTGCTCCTCACACGGTGGTGCTGCGGCGGCCGGACGCCCGGCCGCGTCGCGCGACGTGGCAAGCACCGTCCGTCCCCCTCCTGTCCAACGGAACCGGGCCCGCCCGGTCACGGCCGACCCTGCACCCCCGCGGTCGCGCCCACCACCCACACGGAGCACCGACCACGGAGTGCTCAAGGGATGATCACGGATGGTGGTCGTTTCGGCAAGTCTTGTCACGCAGGGGATTCGGTGACCGGTGTTCTCGGCGCGCCGTGTCGCGCATCCGGACGACCGACACTCGGTCGCGCGAGATGGACCCGGCTCACAACCGAACGTCTTGTCCACCGCCGTGCGCCGGTCATAGGGTCGGGTGCACGGTCGCCCTGCGCGCGGCCGCCGGCACGGACGGTGACCATCGCCCGCGCCCGCCCCGCGTGGTGGGGTGACGTCGGGGCATGCAGAGCAGCGGGCCCCACGCCGGGCCACCACCGACGTCAGGACGAGGAGGTGGTCGAGATGGCCGACGTCCGTCGACTCCCCGGCCCCAACGCCGATCTCTGGGACTGGCAGCTGCACGCCGCGTGCCGTGGCATGGACAGTGCGTTCTTCTTCCACCCCGACGGCGAGCGCGGGCCGGCCCGTGCGAGCCGCGAGCGCCGCGCGAAGGCGGTGTGCGAGAGCTGCCCGGTGATGGAGCCGTGCCGCCGGCACGCGCTCGCCGCGGGCGAGCCCTACGGCATCTGGGGCGGACTCTCGGAGTCCGAACGGACCGGCTCCCGCTCGCGGGGCCGGGTGCAGGACGTCGTCATCCGCTGAGGACGCCGACACACGACGGGCCCGGCCGCTGCGCAGCGACCGGGCCCGACGTCCGTCCGGGGTGGATCAGTGCCCGTGGCCGTGCCCGTGGCCGTGGCCACCGGCGGCGTCGGGGGCCTCCTCCTCGGGCTTGTCGACGATCGCGGACTCGGTCGTGAGGACCATGCGCGCGATCGACACCGCGTTCTCCAGCGCGGAGCGGGTGACCTTCACCGGGTCGATGATCCCGGCGGCCATCAGGTCGCCGTAGGTCTCGGCCGCGGCGTCGTAGCCCGTGCCCCACCCGCCGTCGGCAACCTTCGCGGCGACGACGGAGCCCTCGAGGCCGGCGTTGAACGCGATGGCCTTGAGCGGCGCCGAGAGGGCCCGGCGGACCAGGGCGACGCCCGTGGCCTCGTCACCGGTGCGGCCCAGACCGCCCTCGAGCTCCGCGGAGGCGTGCAGCAGCGCCGCACCCCCGCCGGGGACGATGCCCTCCTCGACCGCGGCCCGGGTCGCCGCCACCGCGTCCTCGATGCGGTGCTTGCGCTCCTTGAGCTCGGTCTCGGTGGCCGCCCCGACCTTGATGACCGCGACGCCGCCGGCCAGCTTGGCCAGCCGCTCCTGCAGCTTCTCGCGGTCCCAGTCGGAGTCGGTCTCCTCGATCTCCCGCCGGATCTGCTGCACCCGGCCCTCGACGGCGGCCCTGTCGCCGCCGCCCTCGACCAGCGTGGTGGCGTCCTTGGTGACCACGGCGCGCCGGACGGTGCCGAGCGCGTCGAGGCCGGCCTCGGAGAGCTTGAGCCCGATCTCGGGGTTGATCACCGTGGCGCCGGTGGCGGCCGCGAGGTCGTCGAGGAAGGCCTTGCGGCGGTCCCCGAAGAACGGCGCCTTGACCGCGCAGATCCGCAGGGTCTTGCGGATGGCGTTGACGACGACGGTCGAGAGCGCCTCGCCCTCGAGGTCCTCGGCGATCACCAGCAGCGGCTTGCCGGACTCCACGACCTTCTCCAGCAGCGGCAGGAGGTCGGAGATCGAGCTGATCTTCTCGCGGTGCAGCAGGACGTGGGCGTCCTCGAGGACGGCCTCCATCGACTCGCCGTCGGTGACGAAGTACGGCGAGAGGTAGCCCTTGTCGAACTGCAGGCCCTCGGTGACCTCGAGCTCGGTGGCGAGCGTCGAGGCCTCCTCGATGGTGATGACCCCGTCCTCACCGACCTTCTCCATGGCCTCGCCGATGAGGTCGCCGATCTCCTGGTCGCGCGAGGCGACCGCGCCGACCGAGGCGATGCCCCGCCGGCCGTCCACCGGGGTGGACCGCGTGCGTAGGACCTCGGTGACCTTCTCCGCGGCGGCGGCCATGCCGGCGCCGAGGGCGGTCGGGTTGGCGCCCGCCGCGAGGTTGCGCAGGCCCTCGCTCACGAGCGCCTGGGCGAGCACCGTGGCCGTCGTCGTGCCGTCACCGGCGACGTCGTTGGTCTTGGTGGCCGCGGTCTTGGCGAGCTGCACGCCGAGGTTCTCGAACGGGTCGTCGAGGTCGATCTCGCGGGCGATGGTGACGCCGTCGTTGGTGATCGTCGGCCCACCGAACTTCTTGTCCAGCACGACGTGGCGCCCCCGCGGACCGAGGGTCACCTTCACCGCCGCCGCCAGCTGGTCCACGCCGCGCTCGAGGGCGCGACGGGCGTTCTCGTCGAACGTGATCTGCTTGGGCACTACCGGTCCTTTCGTGCTCCGGACATGCGACCGCCCCGGGACCCCGGACTCTCGGGATCACCGGGGCGGTGGCACTGCCTGCGGTGCTTAGTTGACGACCGCGAGGACGTCGCGCGAGGACAGGATCAGGTAGTCCTCGCCGTTGTACTTGACCTCGGTGCCGCCGTACTTCGAGAAGATGACGACGTCGCCGACCGCGACGTCGAGCGGGATGCGGTTGCCGTTGTCGTCGACCCGGCCCGGACCCACCGCGAGGACCTTGCCCTCCTGCGGCTTCTCCTTCGCGGTGTCCGGGATGACGATGCCGGACGCGGTCGTGGTCTCGGCCTCGGAAGCCTGCACCACGAGCTTGTCCTCGAGCGGCTTGATGTTCACGCTCGCCACGGGATGACCTCCACGATCAGGGGTCCAGCTTGGTTTCTGGATGGTGGGTGACGACCCCGGGGTGACCGACCCGCCGTCGCGGGTGCCGGGCCGGCTCCGGTGCCGTTCGGTTGGCACTCTACCGCCGCGAGTGCCAATCCATCAACGAGGGTCGGAGGGGTGCGTCGGGGCCGCGCGGCGCATCGTGTGGGCGTCCGCCCCGCTCGCGTAGTAGCGCCGCCGCAGGCCCACGACCTCGAAGCCCTCGGAGCGGTAGAGCGCCACCGCCGGCGCGTTGTCGGTGCGCACCTCGAGGTAGGTGACCGCGCCGATCGCGTCCGCCCGGCCGAGCAGCGCGCGCAGCAGGCGGCGCCCCGTCCCGTGGCCCTGGTACGCCGGATCCACCCCGATCGTGTGCACCTCGGCCTCCGCCGGCTCCCGCGAGAACGCCGGGGCGGGCAGCAGCGCGACCCCGGCGTAGCCGACGAGCCGGCCCCCCGACCGGGCGGCGTAGTAGGGGTGCCCGGCGTGCAGCTCGGCCCGGAACGCGGCGGCGCTCCACGGGTCGTCGCCGGGGAAGAGCAGGGCCTCCAGCCGCGCGCAGTCCGCGGCGTCGTCCGGCGTCAGGGCGTCGAGGACGATCCCCGGCGCGTCGCTCACGCCCGGCGTCGGGGCCGGCGCAGCCGCGAGCGGCGGGCGCCCGACTCCGCGCCCGGCGGCCGCAGGCGGCGCAGGACCTGGCTGCGGTGGGTGCACCGGCGCAGCAGCTCCAGCAGCGCGGCGTCGAACTCGCCGGGCTGCTCGAGCATGGCCATGTGGCCCGCGCCCTCCAGCGGCAGCAGCTCCGCCCGGGGCAGCTCGGCGGCGATCACCTCGGAGTGGGCGTACGGGATCATCAGGTCCTCGGTCCCCGCCGCCACCAGCACCTCGCACTGCGACAGGCCGCGCAGGGCGGCCTTGCGGTCGTGGGTGGAGAGGGTGTTCGCGAACGACGTCAGGACGTCCAGCGCCGTGGCGGCGATCGTCCGGTCGACCAGGTCGACCAGCGCGGGCTCGACGTCGGGATCGCCGAAGGCCATCCGGCGCACCGCGGCCCACATGGCGTTCCCGCCCAGGCGTCGGATGCGGTCCACGGTCTCGGGGCGCCAGTGCGCGAGCCGGCCGACCACGTTGACCGCCGGGTTGCGGTGCGAGAGCACCGCCCGCTGCAGGCCGACCGTCCCCACGTCCCCGGCGGAGGTGCTCACCAGCGCGACGCCGAGCACCCGGTCGCGGAACAGGGCCGGGTGCCGCTCGGCCAGCGCCATGATCGTCATGCCGCCCATGGAGTGGCCCACCAGCACCAGGTCGCCCTCCGGGGCGACCGTGCGGATGACCGCGTCCAGGTCCGCGCCGAGCTGCGCGATCGTGCACGCGCGGGCCGAGCACTGGCCGGACCGGCCGTGGCGGCGCTGGTCGTAGAGCACCACCCGGACGGCGGGGTCGGTGAGCTCCGCGAGCATGCGCCGCTGGAAGTGCCAGCAGCGCCGGTCCAGCGCGAAGCCGTGCACCAGGACGACGGTGAGCTCGGGCTCCACGCCCGGGGTCACCGGCTCGATCTCCTCGACCGCGAGCCGGGTCCCGTCGTCGGCGGCCACCGAGGACTCCCGACCGCGCGGCAGCAGCCCGAGCTGCGAGGGGTGCTCGGACTCGGACTCCTCGAGCTCGGCCCGGGCGCGGACCACGCGGGACCGGGCGCGCCCGGCGCCGACGGCGCCCGCCGCGGCGGCGCCGCCCAGCACCGTCCCGGCGATCGCCCCGAGGATCCCGCCGGTGTGCCGTCGGTCCTCACTCACGGGTCGTCGCTCCGGGGCGGGTCGCACGCACCGTCGTCATGACAGGCTTCTACCACGTCCGCGCCCGGTTCACCCTCTTCGTCGTTCAGCCCACCGTCGTCCGCCGCAGGCGTGGCCGGCACCCGACCCCGGTGACCACCTCGTAGTGGATGGTGCCCAGCAGGTCCGCCCACTCGGTCGCGGTCGGCCCGCCGTCGGCGCCGTCGCCGAACAGGACGACCTCGTCGCCCTCGACGACGCCGTGGCCGGTGCCGGTCGGGCCGAGGTCGACGACGACCTGGTCCATGCACACCCGCCCGACGACGGGCCGGCGGCGGCCCGCGATGCCCACCGTGAACCGCCCGGTCGACCCGAGCAGCCGCGGCACCCCGTCGGCGTAGCCCACCGGGACCAGGGCGAGGTCCCGGTCGGTCGGCGTGGTCCAGATGTGCCCGTAGGAGACGCCCTCGCCCGCGGCCACCGACTTGACCAGCGCGACGCGGGCGCGCAGCGACATCGCGGGCCGCAGGTGGACGCCGCCGCCGACCGGGTCGAGGCCGTAGACCGCGATCCCGGGCCGGACGAGGTCGCGGTGCAGGTCGGGACGCGTCAGGGTGGCCGCGGAGTTCGCGAGGTGGGCGAGCAGCGGTCGCCCGAGACGGGTGGTCGCCGCGGCGTGCGCGTGGTCGAACCGATCGGTCTGCACGTCGATCGTCGGGTGCGCGGGCGCGTCGGCGTGGGCGAAGTGCGTCCACACCGCGACCGGGTCGACCTCGCCGGCCCCGGCGTGTCCGGCGACCGCCTCGAGGAGGTCGCCCCACGCGTGCGGCGGGCAGCCGTTGCGCGAGAGCCCGGTGTCGATCTTGAGGTGGATCCGGGCGGGTCGGCCCGCGGCGCGGGCGCCGGCGGCCACCGCGGCGAGGTCGCGGCGGGAGGCCACGCCCAGGTCGATCCCGGTCGCCACCGCGCCGGAGAAGTCCTCCTCGGGCAGGTGCAGCCACGACAGGACGGGGGCGGTGATCCCCGCGGTCCGCAGTTCGGCCGCCTCCTCGAGCGTGCACACCCCCAGCCAGCGCGCGCCGGCGTCCAGCGCGGTCCGGGCGACGTCGACGGCCCCGTGGCCGTACCCGTCGGCCTTGACCACGGCCATGACGGCGGCGTCGTCGCCGAGCAGGGCCAGGTGGCGCACGTTGTGGCGGATGGCGTCCAGGTCGATGCGGACCTCTGCACGCGGCATCACGCGGCCTCCCGCACCGAGCGGATGGCCTCGGGCAGGGCCGCCTGGACGTGGGAGGCGGGAACGGGGCTGCCCCCCGACCCGATCTCGGCGGCGCGGGCGTGGACGAACGCCGCGCAGCCGGCCGCTTCCAGCGGGTCGAGACCGGCGGCGAGCAGGGCGCCCGCGACGCCGGAGAGGACGTCGCCCGATCCCGCCGTCGCGAGCCAGGACGACCCCGCCGGGTGCACGAGGACGCGACCGTCCGGGGTGGCCACGACGGTGGCGTTGCCCTTGAGCAGCACCGTCACGCCGAGCTCGGCCGCGGCGCGGCGGGCGGACGCGACCCGGTCGACGGCGGGGTCCGGCGGGTCGTCGAGCGAGGCCACGAGGCGGGCGAACTCCCCGGCGTGGGGGGTGACCAGGGTCGTGGTGGCCGCGGCCCGGGCGCGCAGGTCGGCGTCCGCGCCGAGCAGGGTGATCGCGTCCGCGTCGGCGAGCACCGGGACCCCGGCGTCGAGGACGTGGCGCAGGGTCGCGGCGCCGGCGTCGTCCGTTCCGAGCCCCGGCCCGACCGCCCAGGCCTGCACGCGCCCGGCGTCGCCGACCCGGTCGGTGGCGACGACCTCGGGCCAGGCCGCGCGGACCTCGTCGGCGGCGGTGCCGGCGTAGCGGACCATGCCGCTGGTCGCCAGGGCGGCGGCGCCGCTCGCGAGCACGGCCGCGCCCGGGTAGGTGGCGCTGCCGGCCGCGATCCCGACGACGCCCTGGGTGTACTTGTCGTCGGTCGGTCCGGGGACGGGCCAGCGGGCGCCGACGTCGGCCGCGTCGAGGACCCGCACCGTCGGCTCGGGCAGCTCGGGACCCAGACCGATGTCGACGAGCGTCACCGCGCCGCAGCGGCCCCGGTCCAGGACGTGCACCGGCTTGCGGGCACCGAAGGTGACCGTCTCCGTGGCCGCGACCGCCTCCCCGTGGACCACGCCGGTGAGCGGGTCGACCCCGGACGGGGTGTCGATCGCGAGGACCGGGGAGCGCACCGCGCCGACGAGCAGCGGAGCGGGGTCGCGCAGACCGCCGCGCGCGGAGGTGCCCACGATCGCGTCGAGGACGAGGTCGGCCCGGCCGACCGCGACGACCGCCGGCTCGACCTCGGAGAGCACCCGGGCGCGCGCCGCCCGCAGCGCCGCGAGCCCGGCCGGGTGGGCGCGGTCCGGAGCCAGCAGGACCGCGGTCACCGCGACCCCCCGCCGGCGCAGCTCCACCCCGGCCCACAGCCCGTCGCCGCCGTTGTTCCCCGCGCCGACCAGCACCACGACCCGGCGTCCGACGACCCCGCCCGTGTGCTCGACGAGCATCCGCAGCGCCACCCGGGCGGCCCCGTACGCGGCACGCCGCATGAGCGCACCCTCGGGCGTGCGGGCCAGCACCGGTTCCTCGGCGGCCTGCACCTGCTCGGGCGTCCAGACGCCGTACAAGGTGCCTCCTTCGTCGGCACGTGAGCACTAGTGGCTGCTATGGCAGCGAAAAGTGCTCACATGAGCCACAGCACATGATGACCGGGGACGTGCTGCCGGTGTGAGCACTTTTCGGTGCTATAGCACCCACTAGTGCTCACGAGGGCGCAGCGCACCTATTCGACCGTCACCGACTTCGCCAGGTTGCGCGGCTTGTCGACGTCGTACCCGCGGGCCCGGGCCACCTCGGCGGAGAACACCTGCAACGGGATCGTCGCCACCAGCGGCTGGATGAGCGTCGGGACGACCGGCACCTCGATCAGCGTGCTCGCGAACGGCCGGACGGTCTCGTCCCCGCGCTCCGCGACGACGATCGTGCGGGCGCCCCGCGCCTGGATCTCGCGGATGTTCGAGAGCAGCTTCGCGTGCAGCGTCGCGCGGCCCCGCGGCGAGGGCATCACGACGACGACGGGCAGGTCCTGCTCGATCAACGCGATCGGGCCGTGCTTGAGCTCGCCCGCGGCGAAGCCCTCGGCGTGCATGTACGCCAGCTCCTTGAGCTTCAGCGCACCCTCGAGCGCCACCGGGTAGCCCACGTGCCGGCCGAGGAAGAGCACCGCCTTGGAGTCCGCCAGCTCGCGCGCCAGCGCCCGCGTCGGCTCCACCGCGGAGGCCAGCACCTTCTTGACGGCGTCGGCCGAGGCGACCAGCTGGTGGTACTCGCGCTCGACCTCGTCGGCGTACTTCGTCCCGCGGTTCTGCGCGAGCGCGAGACCCACGAGGTAGCAGGCGACGACCTGGCTGGTGAACGTCTTCGTCGCCGCGACCCCGACCTCCGGTCCGGCGTGCGTGTAGAGCACCGCGTCCGACTCGCGCGGGATCTGGGCGCCGTTGGTGTTGCAGATCGCGAGCACGCGGGCCTTCTGCTCGCGGGCGTGCCGGACCGCCTCCAGGGTGTCCGCGGTCTCGCCGGACTGCGAGATCGCGACGACGAGCGTGGACCGGTCGAGCACCGGGTCGCGGTAGCGGAACTCGCTCGCGACCTCGACCTCGACCGGGATGCGGCACCAGTGCTCGATCGCGTACTTCGCGAGCAGGCCCGCGTGGTAGGCCGTCCCGCAGGCGACCACGAACACCTTGTCGATGTCGCGCAGCTCCTGGTCGGACAGGCGCTGCTCGTCCAGCACGATCCGGCCGTCGACGAGGTGGCCGCGCAGCGTGTCCGCGAGCGCCGCGGGCTGCTCCTCGATCTCCTTCGACATGAAGAAGTCGTGGCCGCCCTTCTCGGCGGCGGCGATGTCCCAGTCCACGTGGAAGGGCCGCGTCGGGGCGAGGTCCCCGTGGAAGTCGGTGACGACCGCACCCTCGCGGGTCAACGTGACGATCTGGTCCTGGCCGAGCTCGACCGCGTCGCGGGTGTGGTCGATGAACGCCGCCACGTCGGAGGCCACGAACGTCTCGCCGTCGCCGATCCCGACGACCAGCGGCGACGACCGCCGGGCCGCGACGATCTCGTCGGGCCGCTGCGCGTCCGTGAACACCAGCGTGAACGCGCCCTCGAGGCGGTTGACCACCCGGCGGACCGCCGCGGTGAACCCGGCGGCCGGGTCGTCGTCGAGCGCCCGCGCCACGAGGTGCGCCGCGACCTCGGTGTCGGTGTCGCTGGCGAGCTCCACGCCCGCGTCCTCGAGCTCGGCGCGCAGCGCGGCGAAGTTCTCGATGATGCCGTTGTGGATCACCGCGACCCGGCCGGTGGTGTCGCGGTGCGGGTGCGCGTTCCGGTCGGTCGGCGCGCCGTGCGTGGCCCACCGGGTGTGCCCCGTCCCGGTGCGGGCGACGGTGTCGGTCTCCGGGTGCGCGTCCGTCACGCGGACCAGGTTGTCCAGCGGACCGGCCGCCCGGTGCACCTCCACCGCGCCCGTCCCCGGGGTCACCGTCGCGATGCCCGCCGAGTCGTACCCGCGGTACTCCAGTCGCCGCAGACCGCCCAGCAGGACGTCGCGTGCCGGGCGCCAGCCCACGTATCCCACGATGCCGCACACGGGCTCCCAGCCTAGGTGGGCCGAAGTGGACCTTGGTCGGTGCCCACGTGACCCACCCGTCAGGAGCGTGTTCCAGCAGGCCGTGCGGGGTGCCGATGCACTACGGTCCGGCGCCATGGCCAGCGCGAAGCAGATCGTCGCCGAGCTCGGGCGTCCGGGCCCGCACCAGGTCCTGCGGGGGGAGCTCGCGCTGGTCGGCCTGCCGGGTGTGGTCTTCACCCCGACCTCGGGGGAGCTGCTGCCCGCGGTCGCGTTCGGCCACGACTGGCTGAACCCCGCCTCGCGCTACCTCGGCCTGCTGCGCCATCTCGCGTCGTGGGGGATCGTCGCCGCCGCCCCCGACACCGAGCGGGGCCCGTTCGCGTCGCACCGGCGCCTGGCGAACGACCTGCGTACCGCGCTCGACGTCGTCTCCTCAGTGCGGCTGGGCGGCACGGCCCGCGGCGCCGCGGTCAGCGTCGACCCCCGCCGCCTGGCGCTGGCCGGGCACGGGATGGGTGCGGGAGCCGCCGTGCTCGCCGCGGCCGCCCCGGCACACACGACGCGCGTCCAGGCCGCCGGCGAGCCCTACTGGGAGTCCGGCTCGGAGATCGCCGAGAACCGCGGGCACGTGCAGGCGGTCGCGACGATCGCGCTGTCCGAGTCGCGCCCGTCGGCCCAGGACGCCGCCCGCGCGGTCCACCTGCCGGGCCTGCACGTCGCGTTCGGCAAGGACCTGGTGGCCCCGCCCGCCGCCGGCACGGAGCCGGTCGCGGCGGCGTGGGCCGGACCGTCGGTGATGCGGACGGTCAAGAAGGCCAGCCACCTCGGCGTCGTCGAGGGCAAGCACTGGAGCGACCTGGTGCTCGACGGCAAGGCGGACCTGGGCGTCCTCACGACGGTGAAGGCCCTGCTCACCGGGTTCCTCCTCCACCACCTCACCGGCGAGAAGAAGTACGCGGACGTGATCGACGGTGCGGTCAAGGGCACCGACGTGCGGGTCTACCGGGAGTCGTCGACCGTCTGAGCCCCGCCGTCCTCGGGCTCGTCGAGCTCGTCGGGCTCACCGTCGGGATCGTCGAGCCCCAGCCCGCCCAGGGCGGCGAGGATCTCCGGGAGCGCGAGCAGGTCGGCCGGGAGCCCGGGCGACGGGTCGGGCGCGGGCCCGGTGCCCGAGAGCCGGCGGAGCACCGCGAGACGTTCCGCGAGCTCGCGCCAGGTCTCGGCGATCGCGGCGTCGGTGTGGTCGGCCACCGCCAGGTAGCGCGCCAGCCGGACGTCCAGGGCGCTCGCCCAGGCGTGGGCCGCGGCGGGCATCGCGCCCGGTCCCGGGGGCGGGCCGGGGTCGGCGGCCGCGAGCGCCCGGGCGGCTGCGGCCCGGTCGGTCACGTCGTCGGCCACGGCGAGTCCGGCCGCCTCGACGGTCTCCGCGGTCTCGGCCAGCATCGTGACGATCTCCTGCGCGGCCCGCCCGAGCGCGACGACCCGGTCGGCGACCTCGTCGGCCGACGGCCCGGACCAGCGCTCCCACAGCCCGCCCGCCTCCTCGGCGAGCGCGCGGTGCCGGGCGCGGATGCGGTCCGCGGCCCGCCGCAGGTCCTCCGCGCCCGCGGCGATCGCCGCGAAGCGGATACCGCGCTGGGCCTCGTGCCGGGCACGCAGCCCCGCCGCGTCGACCGGCGGCGCCGCGAGACCGGCGGTCCCGGCGAGCGCCAGCCGCGCCGGGAGCGCGCCGGTGACGTGGGCGATCCCGGCGTCCCCGGAGGCGAGCAGGGCGTCCGAGGTGTCCGCCCCGAGCTCGGCGAGCCGGCGCGGCGGCGGCACCGCGGACAACGCTCCGCCGCGTCGCCCGCCGTCGCGCCGTGTCACGCGTCTCAGCGTCCCCCACGGCGCCCGGCGGATCCACACCGGCCCCCAGGTGCTCCTACGCGCGCACCCCGGCCACGAGCTCCGCGAGCCGGTCGGCCACGCCGCGGGCCGTGTCCTCCGTCGGGGCCTCGACCATCACGCGTACCACCTGCTCCGTGCCCGAGGGCCGCAGCAGCACTCGACCTCGTCCGGCGAGCGCCGTCTCCTCGGCCGCGACCGCCGCCGCGACCTCGTCGGAGGACTGCACCGCGCCCTTGTCGGTCACCGGCACGTTGACCAGGACCTGGGGCAGGCGCTCCACCACGGCGGCGAGCTCGCCGAGCGGGCGTCCGGTGACCGTCATCCGCGCCATGAGGCGCAGCGCGGTCAGCAGGCCGTCGCCGGTGGTGGCGTGCGAGGGCAGGACGACGTGGCCGGACTGCTCGCCGCCCAGGGAGAACGCGCCCGCGCGCAGCTCCTCGAGCACGTAGCGGTCGCCCACCGCGGTGGTGCGCACCCGGATTCCGGCGGCCTCCATGGCCAGGTGCAGGCCGAGGTTGCTCATCACGGTGGCCACGAGGGTGTCGGCGGCCAGCTCGCCGTCGGCGTGCAGGGCCAGCGCGAGGACCGCGAGGATCTGGTCGCCGTCGATCACGGTGCCGTCCGCCGCGACCGCGAGGCACCGGTCGGCGTCGCCGTCGTGGGCGATGCCGAGGTCGGCGCCGTGGTCGACGACGGCCTTGCACAGCCCGTCCAGGTGGGTGGACCCGACGCCGTCGTTGATGTTCCAGCCGTCCGGGTCGGCGGCGAGCGTGGTCACCCGGGCGCCCGCGCGCTCGTAGGCCTGCGGTGCGGCCAGCGAGGCCGCGCCGTGCGCGCAGTCGACGACGACGTGCAGGCCGTCCAGCGGATGCGGGGTGGCCACGAGGAGGTGGTCGAGGTAGCGGTCGAGCGCGTCGGGCACGTCGGTGACGCGCCCGATCCCGAGGCCGGTGGGCCGACGGTCGGCGGCCACGACCTCCCCGAGGTGCGCCTCGATCTCGTCCTCGAGGGCGTCGGGCAGCTTGTGCCCGCCGGCCGCGAACAACTTGATGCCGTTGTCGGGCATCGGGTTGTGCGACGCCGAGATCATCACGCCCAGGTCGGCGTCCATGGTCGCGGTGAGGTACGCGACGGCCGGCGTGGGCAGGACGCCCAGGCGACGGACGTCCGCCCCCGCGGCGGAGAGGCCCGCGCAGACCGCGGCCTCCAGCATCTCGCCGCTCGCCCGCGGGTCACGGCCGACGACCGCCACGGGCCGGGCGCCACCGTCGCCGGACGCACCGCCGCCCGCGTGCTCGACGAGCACACGGGCGGCGGCGGACGCGACGGAGAGCGCCAGCTCGGGCGACAGGTCGGCGTTCGCGAGGCCGCGGACGCCGTCGGTCCCGAACAGGCGACCCATCAGCGCTTCGAGTACTGCGGGGCCTTCCGGGCCTTCTTGAGGCCGTACTTCTTGCGCTCCTTGGCCCGGGCGTCCCGGGTGAGGAAGCCGGCCTTCTTGAGGCCGGGGCGGTCCTCCGGGTCGACCAGGGTCAGCGCCCGGGCGATGGCCAGGCGCAGCGCGCCGGCCTGGCCCGACGTCCCGCCACCGTGGAGGTTGGCGAAGATGTCGAACTGCTCGGTGCGCTCGGTCGACACGAGCGGCTCGCGGATGAGCTGCTGGTGGACCTTGTTCGGGAAGTACTCCTCGAACGCCTTGCCGTTCATCGTCAGCTTGCCCGAGCCGGGCACCAGGCGGACGCGGACCACGGCCTCCTTGCGGCGGCCGACGGTCTGGATCGGGCGGTCGATCGTGGCGAACACCGGGGCCGGGGCGTCGCCGAAGACCTCGGCGCCCAGCTCGTCGGTCTCGCCGTCGGTGGCGAAGTCGCCGGAGGTCAGGTCCGCGGCCGCGGCGAGCGACTGCCCGCCCTCCGGAGCCTCGGAGGTGACCTCGTAGTCGGTCTCGGTCTCGACGTTCGGGTCGTCGGGGGTGGTCACTGGCTCACCTGTCGGATCTCGTACGGCACGGGCTGCTGGGCGGCGTGCGGGTGCTCGGGGCCCGCGTAGACCTTGAGCTTCGACGCCATGGCGCGGCCCAGACGGTTCTTGGGGAGCATCCCCTTGACGGCCTTCTCGACGAGGCGGTCGGGGAAGCGCTCGAGCTCCTCGCCCACGGTGCGCTTCTTCAGCCCGCCGGGGAAGCCGCTGTGGTGGTAGACGAAGCGGTCGTCCCGCTTGCCGCCGGTCAGGGCGACCTTCTCCGCGTTCACGATCACCACGAAGTCACCGGTGTCGACGTGCGGGGCGTAGGTCGGCTTGTGCTTGCCCCGCAGCAGCTGGGCGGTCTGGCTGGCCAGCCGGCCGAGCACGACGTCGGAGGCGTCGATGACGTGCCAGGCGCGGTCGATGTCGCCGGGCTTCGGACTGAACGTGCGCACGGAAGCTACCTCGTCACGGTCATACTGGGTCTGCGGTACGTCAGGTCGGTGACACAGGCGCGGAGGCCGGTCCCGCCGGACGGGTTCCACGCTGCATCTCCTCGCGGCGAACGGTCACCGCGCAACGACTGTCCAGCGTACGCGGCCCCTGCCCGGAGCCCGCCACCCACCCCCGTCAGTAGCGGGCGGCGTTGCGGTGCTCCACGGCCCGGTAGGTCTGCTCGGCCTGGCCGAGCCGCCCGCCGATCGCCCCCAGGACCTGCGCGAGGTCCGCCCACGCGGCGTCGATCTCGCGCTGGCGGGCCTGGTACTGCTCGGCGGCCGCACCAGTCCACCCCGCGGTGAGCGGCGCGAGGCGACGCTGCAGGTCGTCGAGCTGGCCCCGGATGCGCGTCGCGGTGGCGGTCACGTTCTGCTGGGCGGCGGAGAGCTCGCCGAAGGTCACGCGGATCTCGTTCACGGTGGTCCTCCCCCTCAGCCCAGGGCCTGGCCGATGCGCGAGGTCGAGCTCGCGACCTCGTCCTCGGCGGCACGGTAGGTGGCCCCGGACGCCGTGACCGACTCGGCGATCGCGCCGAGCGCGGCGTTGATGCGGTGGGCGTCGTCGTTCCAGCGGGCCATCAGCTGCGTGAAGGCCGTCGACGCGTCCCCGCGCCACGTCGCCTCCAGCGGCACCAGCTGGCCGCGCAGCTGGGCGAGCTGCGCCGCGATCTGGTCGCGCACCTCGAGGACGTGCTGCCCCGCTCCCTGCATCAGCTGCGTCTCGGTCCCGAACTGTCCTGTCACTTCCTGCTCCTCCCGCCGGTTCCTGCTCCCGTCCCGACGGTGACATCCCGCCGCCGGGCGTGGGTGCCGTTCCGGCGAACTCGTGCCCGGCGGATCACGGCGGGCTGCGCAACGTGGACACGACCCGGGCGCACGCGGCGAGCACGGCGTCGGCGGAGGCGTCGTCGTGGCGGCACCCCACCGACAGCTGGGTCGCCCCGGAGAAGACCACGACCCAGTCCACCGTGGTCCCGGGCGCGGGGACCTGACGGTAGGTCGCCACCGTGCGTCCCGCGAAGGTCGTCTCCGGCGCCAGGTCGGACACCCCGCCCCCGGCGGCGCGCGCCGCCTCGAACCCGGCGAGCAGCTGGGCCCGGGCGGCGGCGGGGTCGGCGGACGCGAGCGCGCTCTCCTGGACCGCGATCAGGTTCGGCCCGGTCGGCTGCCCCGCGGGCCGGATGCGGCTGCGCCGGGTCGCCGAGTCGCTGCCGTCGGTGGTCCAGCCGGCCGGCAGCTCGTAGGCGTGCGCGAACACCGAGACCACCGTGGGCGGGGTCGCGCCGGCCGAGGGCCCGTCGCCGTCGGTGCGCAGCCCGGCCACGGCGAGGACGAGCACCACGACCGCGACGGTCGCCGCCGCGACGACCGCGGCCCGCCGCCGCGGCGTCCACCCGCCCACCCCGCGGGCCGGGGTCTCCCCCCGGGTGGCCGGGACGAGCTCGTGGGCGATGCGGACGGTGGGGCCGTCGGGGTCGATCCGCGGCGCCGCCTGGTCGGCGTCCGGTCCACCGGCCGGAGGCCCGCCGTACGGGTCGGCGTACGGGTCGGCCGGCGCGCCCCGCGGCGGGGCAGGCGCGGCCGTCCGGGCTCCGGCGGCCCCCGGTCGGGCGCCCGCGGGGACCGCGGTGGGCCAGTCGGGCAGCAGCACCGGCGACGACGGCGGCCCCGACGGCGGGGCGGCGGGGCGGGCCCGTGCCGGTGACGACGCCGTCGCCAGCAGGGCACCCCGGGCCACCACCGTGCGGGGCTCGGCCGGGACGACCGGGGGCACCCCCAGCTCGGCGTGCACGAGGGTCCCGAGCAGCGGGGTCCGCGCCAGGCCCCCGATCAGGCGCACGCCGGAGAGCCGGGCCGCCGGCACCCCGGCGTCGTCGAGCGCTCCGGCGAGCAGGGCCACGAGCCGCCCGCACGGCGCGCGCAGCAGGTCCTCCAGCTCGCCGCGCGAGCACCACGCGGCACCGGCCGCCCCCGGGAGCGGGATCTCGGCCTGCTCGGCGTCGGAGAGCCGCTCGCGCGCGTCCCGCACGTCCTCGACGAGGACCTGCCGGTGGCGCCGTTCCGGCAGCCCGGCCCCCGCGGCGACGGCGCGCACCCGCTCGACGTCCGGCGCGTCGTCGGGCAGGCCCGCGAGGACGTGGGCGAGGACGAGCTCGTCGGCGTCGTCCCCGCCGAAGGCGTCGCCGGACCGGTGCGCCAGCACGGTCGACCCGGCGTCGACGACCGCGGCCCGGGCCCCGCGCGCGCCCACGTCGAGCACCGCCAGCGGCCCCTCCCCGCCCGGCCGGGCGGGGCGCATCCACCGCGCGTGCGCCGCCGCGGCGACCGGCTCGGCCACCAGCTCCAGCCCCGCGGCCAGCCCGGCGCCGGCTCGACGGAGCGTCTCGCGGCGCGTGCGCCCCCAGTCGGCGGGATGGGTGAGCACCAGCCGGTCCGGGCGCCGGCCGCGCAGGGCGGGGCCGGCGCGGTCCACCGCGGCGGCGAGCACCGCCCCGAGCGCCTCCACGACCCCGACCGTCCGCGTCCCGAGCAGGAGGGTGCCCTCGTCGACGTGCCGGCGCGGACGCGGCTCGAGGCGGGCCGGGTCCGCGGCCGCCCCCGCCCGCGCAGCCGCGCCGGTCACCAGGGCGGCGTCCGGGGGCGCGAGCACGGCCGCGAGGTCCAGGGGCGGTTCCACGACGTCGGCGCCCCCGCCCGGGTCGACCGCGACGGCCACCCCGGTGTCGCCGAGGTCGACCGCGACCCGCGCGCTCACCGGCCGCCCCGGCCGTCGTCGGGACCGTTCCCGGCGACGGGCCGGATCGGCTCGTCCGGGTCGCGCCACGCGAGCTGCACCAGCCGCTCGCCGTCGCGCCGGGTCACGAGCACCGCCCGCCCGGGGGGACGCGGTCCGGGCCGCGCGGCCCCCACCAGCGGGCCCTCGTCGCGGCTGCCGTGCCCGACGAGGCCGGGCGTGGCCAGCTCGCGCAGGCGGGCGAGCACGGGCTCGAACATCGCCCGCGAGGTGCCGCCGACCCGCCGCGCCACCACGACGTGCAGGCCGACGTCCTTGGCCTGGGCGAGCAGGTCGAGCAGTGCGGTCAGCGGGTGGCCGCCCGCCGTCGCGACCAGGTCGTAGTCGTCGACGAGCAGGAAGACCTCCGGGCCGGTCCACCAGGAGCGGGTGCGCAGCTGCTCCGGCGTGACGTCGGGCCCGGGCAGGCGGCGGCGCAGCGAGGCGACCAGGTCGGTCATCGCCTCGGTGAGGGCGTCCGGGGTCGAGGTGTAGCTGATCAGGTGCTCGGAGTCGACGGCGCCGAGCAGGCCGCGGCGGTAGTCGACGATCATCAGCCGGGCCTGTGCGGGGGAGTACCGCGTGACGACCTGGTGGGCGAGCAGGCGCAGGAACGCGGTCTTGCCGGACTCGCCGTCGGCGTAGACGAGCAGGTGCGGGTCGGCCGAGGTGTCCAGGAGCACCGGGGCGAGCCGCTCCTCGTCGACGCCGATCGGCAGCAGGTGCGCCTCGCCCTCGCCCGGCCCGGGCAGCGCGGAGACGTCGACCCGCTCGGGCAGCAGCGCGACCGGGGCGAGGGCGCGGCCGTCCCACCCCGCGGCGACCGCCCCGACGAGATC
This sequence comes from Actinomycetospora aurantiaca, assembly GCF_037401875.1. Classification (NCBI taxonomy): domain Bacteria; kingdom Bacillati; phylum Actinomycetota; class Actinomycetes; order Pseudonocardiales; family Pseudonocardiaceae; genus Actinomycetospora; species Actinomycetospora aurantiaca. The sequence continues at coordinate 153,706 of NZ_JBBEGN010000004.1, forward strand.
CGGCTCCGCGAGCGCGACGAGCACGTGGCTGCGGTCCGGCGCGATCCCGCGGCCCGGCCGCCCCTCCGGGACGGTGGCGGCGACCCGCCGGTCGACCTCGGACTCGCCCGGGTCGCCGAGTCGCAGCTCGATCCGGGTGCCCAGCAGGTCCTTCAGCGCGGGCCGCAGCTCGGCCCACCGGTTGACCCCGATCGCGACGTGCACGCCGTAGGACAGCCCCGTCGTCGCGAGGGTGATGACGGCCGCCTCGAGCGTCTCGTGGTCGGTACGGAAGGCGTGCCACCCGTCCACGACGAGCACCAGGTCGCCGAAGGGGTCCGGGAGGTCCTCGCCCCGTCGGCGGCGGGCGCGCAGGTCCGCGACGGAGTCGATGCCCCGCTCCCGGAACCACCGCTCGCGCGCCGTGGCGACCGCCCCGACCTCGGCCACCACCCGCCGCACCAGGTCCGTGTCGCCGCGGCCCGCGACCGTCCCGACGTGGGGCAGCCCCGCGAGGCCGGACAGCGTCCCGCCGCCGAGGTCGATCACGTGGAAGCCCAGCTCGTCGGGGGTGTGCGTGAGTGCAGCCGCGCTCACGAGGGTGCGCAGCACCGTGGAGGTGCCCGCCCGCGGGCCGCCCGCGACGACGACGTGGCCCGCGGCGCCGGACAGGTCCGCCCACAGCACCTCCCGGCGCTGCTCGTACGGCCGGTCGACCAGCCCGAGCGGCAGGCGCAGGGTGCCGTTCGCGGGGAAGCCGGGCGCGGAGTACCCGCGGTCGGCGGTGGCCTGCAGGGGCGGCAGCAGCGCCGTCAGGTCGACCGGGCCCTCCAACGGCGGCAGCCACACCTCGTGGGCGGGTGGTCCCGCGTCGCGGAGGCGGTCGACGACGACCTCGAGCACGCTGGGGGCGGCCCCGTCGTCGGGGACCGGGTCCGGGGTCGGGTCGGCGGACGGGACCCGGGGACGCGGGTCGGGGACCGGGTCGACCCAGCCGCCGTGGAACGGTCGCGGCGCGGCCGGTCGCCGCCCGGTCCGGGCGGGCGCGGCCCGGCCGCGGTCGCCGGGGCGGCGGGCGGGCCCGGAGACGTAGCCCGCCGTGAAGCGCACCATCGTCGAGGTGTCCGAACGCAGGTAGCCGGTGCCCGGGACCGCGGGGAGCGTGGCCGCGTCGGGCACCCCGAGCACCGCCCGGGAGTCCGCCGCCGAGAACGTGCGCAGTCCGATCCGGTACGACAGGTGGGACTCCAGGCCGCGCAGGCGTCCCTCGTCGACGCGCTGCGAGGCGAGCAGCAGGTGGATCTGCAACGACCGCCCGAGGCGGCCGATCGCGGTGAACACCTCGGCGAGGTCGGGCTTCTGGTGCAGCAGCTCGGAGAACTCGTCGACCACGACGAACAGCGCCGGGAGCGGCTCGAGGTCGGCCCCGCGTTCCCGGGCGCGCTCGTAGTCGGCGACGCTCGCGAGGTTGCCGGCGGCCCGCAGCAGTTCCTGACGGCGGGTCATCTCGCCGGCCAGCGCGTCCTGCATCCGGTCGACCAGGGCGAGGTCGTCGGCGAGGTTGGTGATGACGGCCGCGACGTGCGGGGCGTCCGCGAGCCCGGCGAACGTGGCGCCGCCCTTGAAGTCGACCAGGACGAGGTTCAGCGCGGCCGACGAGTGCGTGGTGATCAGGCCGAGCACGAGGGTGCGCAGCAGCTCGGACTTGCCCGAGCCGGTCGCGCCGACGCAGAGACCGTGCGGGCCCATCCCCTCCTGCGCGGCCTCCTTGAGGTCCAGTTCGACCGGCTCGCCGTCCTCCCCCAGCCCGAACGGCACGCGGAGCCGGTCGCGCGGCGCGCGCGGCCGCCACGCCGCCGCGACGTCGAAGGTCTCGGGGTGCCCGGACACGCCGAGGAGGTCGAGCAGGCCCGGGGTGGCCGGGCCGGGACCCTCGGGCGCCGAGGCGGGCGTGCGGCAGGGCGCGAGCCGCCGGGCGAGGGCCTCGGCCTCCGGCCCGCGCAGCGCGTCCGGGCGACCGAACCACTCGACGCCGGCCTCGGTCGCCGCCCCGAGCCGGTCCGTGCCGGGGTGGTCCGGGTCGGGGGCCACCACGAGACGCAGGCCGCGGCGGGCGACGAGGGCGTCCAGGCGGGACCCGAGGTCGAGCAGGGTCACCCCGGCCAGCCCCTCCTCGGCGAGGTCGTCGGCGACCGCGGGGCCCTCTCCGTCCCCGACGGCGCCGCCGTCGCAGACCACGACGACGTGCGGCGAGCCCGCCGGCGGGGTCGCGCCCCGGCTGAACCGTGGCCGGTCCGCGAGCTCCGGGCCGAGCCAGGCGGTCACCGCGGCCAGCGACGGCGCGATCATCCGGACCGGGCCGGCGCCGTCGGTCAGGCGCGGGTGGGCGACGTGCGGGAGCCACTTCACCCACTCCCACGCGGGTCGCGTCGCCTCGCCCGCGACGACGGCGAGCAGGAGCTCGTCCGGGGAGTGCAGCGTGACCAGCTGCGCCACCGCGGCCCGGGCCAGCGCCAGCCGGCGCTCCCGGCCGACCGGGCTCGCGTCCGGCCCGGTCACCGCGACCGCCGCGAAGGCGCGCAGCGACACCGCGGTCGGGAGGTCCTCGACGACGGAGTGGGCGCGCACGAAGCGGCGCAGGGCGGACGTCGTGACCGGCTCGAGGTCGGCGACCGGCCCGGTCTGCGGCGGGACGAGGGCGGTCGCGAGGCGCTGGGCGCCGCGCCCCACGCGCACGTGCGCGAAGTCCGGGTCGGCCGGGCGCCGCTCCCAGGTCCGCGGTCCGCGGGCGAGGCCGGCGAGCGCGTCCGGGTCGGGGTGGGTCCACGCCAGCCCGGCCCGCTGCTCCGCGGCGATCGACCGCGTGCGACGGCGCAGCTGGGCGAGGTAGCGCAGGTAGTCCGCCCGCTCGGCGTCGGCCTCCGCCCGTCGCGCGGCGCCGCCCCGGGAGAAGCCGCCCGCGACCATGCCCAGCGTCGACAGCGCGATCATGCCGCCGAACAGCCACGACGTGGGGTTGTCGATCCCGAGGACCACCACGAAGCCCACCGAGGCGAGCACCATCACCAGGGGCAGGAGCCGGCCGAGCAGGCCCGCGGGCACGATGCGCGGCTCCTCCGGCGGCGCCTCGATCGCGAGCTCGCCGCCCGGCACCACCGGCGCGGGCCCGCGCGGCCCCCGCCGGACGACCTGCGTCCCCACGCCCCTCCTCCCGCCGCTCGCGGCCCGACCCCCGCGGTGGGAGCCTACGGATCTCCGCGTTCACCCCACCCGGGCGCGGCGTGCTGGACATACTAGGGAGCCGATCACCCGGTCGGGGGCGTTTCGCGGTTCCCGCCCGGACGGCCCAGGGGCACGGAGGTGGCAGGAGTGAGCACCGGCAACGGCCGGACGACGGCGCTGACGGGACCGACCGGCCACCGCGGCACCGGCACCGGCTCGGCCGCCCCCGCGGTGTCGGCGCCCCCGCCGTCCCCGGTGCCCGCCGCGGCCGACCCGGTCGCCCCGCTCACCCGGGTGTCGGTCCTGGCCCCGTCCACCCGGGCCGATCTCGCCCTGCCCGGCGACGTCCCGGTCGGGGAGCTGCTCGGGGTGCTCGTCGAGCTCACCGGCGCCGACGACGACGGGCCGCCCGCGCCGGCGTGGGAACACCCCGCCGCGGTGCGCAGCGCGGACCGGCCGGGGTCGGGGGCGTGGACGCTGGCCCCGCTCGGGCGGGAGCCGGCCGACCCCCGCCACACCCTGGACGACCTCGAGGTCCTCGACGGCGACCAGCTCGTCCTGCGTCGCCGCGCCGAGGCCGCCCCCGCCCCGCTCTACGACGACGTCGTCGACGCCGTCGCCGGGTCGACGCCGGCGGGGTTCGTGCCGTGGGACGCGACGTGGGCGCACCGGACCGGGCTCGTCGCCGCCGTGGTCGCGGCCGCGACGCTGCTGGGCGCACTGCTCGCGGCCGGGCGGGGACCGGGCACGGCGGGCGGGCTGGTCACCGCCGTCCTCGCCGCCGTCGTGGCCCTCACCGCGACGGTGCTCGCCGCCCTCGCGCCGCGCCTCGCCCGCCGGCCCGGTCCGGCGGCGGTGCTTCTCGGCCTCGCCACGGGTGCGGCCGCGGTGTGCGGGCTGGCCGCCGTCGGCGGACCGGACGGCACCCCGCTGACGACCGGCCTCGGCAGTGCGCACCTGCTCGTCGCGTGCGCCCTCGCCCTGGCCGCGTCGGGCACGGTGCTGCTGGCCGCGCCGCACGCCGACCGGGTGGCGCTCGCGGTCGGCGTCGCCCTCGCGACCGCTGCGGCGCTCGGCACCGTCGTCGGCGCCGTCGCGACGGTCGCGGACGCGGTGGCGGCGGCTCGCGGTGCGGGCCCGGTCGAGCCCGCCGCCGTCGCGGCCGGGGCCGGCGCGGCCGCGCTCGTGCTGCTCTCCGCCCTGCCCCGCCTGGCCGTGCTGCTGGCCCGCCTCCCGCTGCCGCAGGTCCCCCTCTCGCCCGCCGACGAGGACGTGGACGCCGACCCTGCGGACCCCGCCGTCCTCGACCGCCGCACGGAGCGTGCGCACGCCCTGCTCGCGGGGCTCGCGGGCGGCGCCGTCGTCGTGCTGGTCGCGGCGGCGGCCGTCCTCGGACTGGCCCCGGCGCCCGGCTGGCGGGGCACCCTCGGCGGCGTCCTCGCCGTCCTGCTCGTGGCGCTCGCCGCGCTGCGATCGCGCAGCCACGCGGGCGCCGTCCCCGCCTCGGTCCTGCTGCTGGGGGCGCTCGTCGGCGCCGCCGGGCTGGGTGTCGGCGCGGCCGCGGCGGCCCCACCCGGCCTGCCCCGCCTCGCCGTCGGGCTGGGCGCGGCCCTGCTCGGCGCCGTCGCGGTGCTCCTCGGCTCGCTCGGACCGCGCCGGCGGTCGTCGCCGGGGGCCCGCCGTGCGGTGGACCTGGCCGAGGGCGTCGCGATCGCCGCCGTCCTCCCGCTGGCGTGCGCCGTCGCCGACCTCTTCGCGGTGGTGCGGCTGCTGTGACCGGACGGCGGGGCGGTCCGTCGGCGGGCATCGCCGCCGCGGTGCTGACGGCGCTCACGGCGTTGTCGCTGCTGTCGGCGCCCGGGCCGGCGGCGGCCTCCCCGGCGGCGGTCCCGGTCGCGCCGCCCGCCCCGCCGGCACCCGACGCCGCAGCCCTCGCCGCCCTGCCCCGCGCCCCGGCCGCGCTGCCGGGGCTGTCCCCGGTCGGGCCGTGCCCGGACGGGGTCCCACCGGACCCGCTCGGGGCGCTGTCCCCGGAGCCGGACGCCGTCCCGGGCGCCGACGGCCGGGGCGTGACGGTCGCGGTCGTCGACTCCGGGGTCGCGGCGCACCCGCGGCTGACCGGCGGGGTGCTCGACGGGGGCGACTTCGTCGGCGGGCGCTCCGCGCGCGCGGACTGCGACGGCCACGGCACCGCGATGGCCGGGATCGTCGCCGCCGGCTCCGGACCGGACGACGGCGTCGTCGGGATCGCACCCGGTGCCGCGGTGCTGTCCGTCCGGGCGCAGAGCGCCTGGTACCGCAGCGGGACCGGCGGGGCCGGGGACGAGGCCGTGCTGGCCCGGGCCGTGCGTGCGGCCGCCGCGACGCCGGGGGTCCGGGTGCTGACGCTGGCCCTCGCCGCCTGCCGCCCGGCGGCCGCCCTGGTCGGCGGCGCCGAGCCCGCCGTCGGTGCCCTGCGCGCCGCGGTGCGCGACGCGGTCGACCGCGACGTCGTCGTCGTGGCCGCGGCGGGCAACGTGGGGACGGCCTGCCCGGCCAACGCCCCGGCCGAGGCGGACCGGCGGGTGGTCACCGTCCCCGTCCCGGCCTGGTTCGGCGGGGACGCGGGGCTGCTCGCGGTCGGTGCCCTCGACGCCGACGGCGGCCCCGACCGCGGGTCGCTGGCCGGCCCCTGGGTCGGCCTCGCGGCCGCCGGCGACGTGCCCGCCGCCCTGGACGCCCGGTCGGACGGGTTGACCGCGGACCTGACGCTGCCCGGCTCGGCCCCCGGACCCGTCGTCGGGACCAGCGTCGCCGCGGCCCGCGTCGCCGGGGCGGCCGCCCTGCTGCGCGCCCGCTTCCCGACGATGCCCGCCCGCGACGTGGTGGCCCGGCTGCGGGACACGGCGGCCCCGGTCGTCGGCGGCTCGCCCGTCACGGTCGGCGCCGGGGCCCTCGACGTGGCGGCGGCTCTCACAGGCGCCCGGCCGGCGGCGCCGCCCCCGCCGGTCCCGGCTCCCTCCGTCGTCGACCGCACCGGGTGGGTGGTCGCGGCCGGGGTCGCGGTGCTCGTCGTCCTGGGCCTCGGAGCCCTGGTCGTCCGGCGTCGGAGGGTCCGGTGAGCGCTCCGGGCGAGCCGCGCCTCGGGTCGCTGCCGGTCGCGGGGGTGCTGGTGGCCGAGGTCGGGCTCGCCGTCGCTCTCGGCCTGCTGGCGCTGGAGGTCGGGCTGCTGCCGCTGGCGGGGGTCGTGCTGTCGCTCGCGCTGGTCGCCGGGCTGGTCCGGGTCCGCGGCGAGCTGGTCGGCACGTGGGCGGTGCTCGCCCTGCGCCACCGGGCCCGGCCCCGCGAGCTGCCGCCGGCCGCCCCCGGCGACGGGCTCGGCCTGCCCGGCGTGGACGCCGCGGTCGGACCGGTCGACGTGATCGACGCCCGCGACCACGACGGTCGCCCGGTCGCCCTGCTCGGCGGCGAGGACGGAGCATGGAGCGCGGTGCTGGTCCCCGAGGTCGAGGACCTGCCCCTCCTGCTCGACCCGACCGGGACCGGTGCGCCCGCCGGCACGGACGCCGTCGGCGCGGGCCCCGACGGGTTGCCGCTCCCGGCACTGGCGGCGACCCTGTCCGACCGCGGCGTGGTCCTCGACGCCCTCACCGTGGTCCGCCACGTCCGTCCGGGCGGGGACGACGGTCCCGCCCGGGCCGCCCACCGGGAGGTCCTCGGGCCGCTGAGCGACGCCGCGCACCGCAGCGTGTGGTTGGTCGTGCGCCTGGACCCGGAGCGGTGCCCGGACGCCGTGGCGGCCCGCGGCGGCGGCGCGCTCGGGGCGCACCGGGCGCTGGTGGGCTCGTTGGCCCGCGTCGGCCGGGTGCTGGCGGCGTCCGGGGTGCCGGTCCGGCCGATGGACCGCGAGGGGGTGCGCGAGGCGGTCGCGGTGGCGGCGGGGACGGACCTGGACGACGGACACGGCTCCGGGGCCGGCGTGCAGGAACGGTGGGACGCGGTGGTGGTCGGCGAGATCGGCCACGCCACGTGGAGCGCCACCGCGCTCGACCCGGCGTCGCTGGACCTCGACGCCCTGGCCGCGCCGGACGCCGTGTCGACGGTGGCGCTCGCGCTGGTGGCCGGGGACGACGGGGACGACGGGGACGACGGGGAGGACCGGACCGGCCTGGTCGGGCTCGACCTGCGGGTCCGCGTCACCGGCCGGACCCCGACCGAGGTCGTCGACGCCGGGCAGGACCTGGTGGCGGGCGCCCGCGCCCGCGGGGTCCGGCTCGACCCGTTGCACGGGCGCCAGGCCGCCGGGCTGCGGGCCACGCTCCCGCTGGGCGGTGCCCGGTGACCCGGCGCGCGCCCACCCGTCGTGCCCCGGCCGTCCGGGTCCCGGTGGCCGCGCTGCACGGCGTGTCGGCGCCGGTGGCCCCGGCCGGGATCGTGCTCGGCGCGGACACCGCGGGGGCTCCGGTCGCGCTGACGGTCCTGCGTCCCGTGCCCACGCGGATCGTCGTGCTCGGGGCGCTGCACCTCGCCCGCCAGATCGCCCTGCGCAGCGTCGCCCAGGGGGCCCGGCTCGCCGTCACCACCGGCCGGGCCGCGGCGTGGGAGGCCGTCGCCCGCGCGGCGGCCGATCCCGCCCTCGTCGACGTCGGGCCGGACGAGCCCGCGGAGCCCGACGAGGACACCCGCGGGCCCGGCGACACCGCGGCGCTGCTCACCGTCCACGACCGCGGCGCCGTCGGCTCCGGACCATCCGCCCCGCACGGCCCGTGGCACACCACCCTGCTGGTGCTGCCGGCCCTCTCGCCCGCCGTCGCGGACGCCGCGGACGACGCCGACGTGGTGCTGCTGGGGCGGATGCCGCCGCAGGAGGCGGAGCTGGCCGCCCGGCTGTGGCGGCTCTCGGAGCCGATGACCGAGACGCTGCGCACGCTGCCCGACCACGGCGTCGTCGCCCTCGGCCGCGACACGTGGCGTCGCCTCGACCTGGTGACGGCCGACCGGGAGACCGCGATCCTCGGGCCGGTGCGCCGGGCCTGACCTCAGCGCCGGGTGGTGCGGACGGCCCGGGTCGTGGCGGCCCGTGCCGCCAGGGACCCGTCGTCGGGATAGTCGACCCCGACCAGCCGCAGCCCGTGGGCGGCCACCACGTGGACGTCCGACGAGCGCCGGTCCGCGGTGAGCAGCGAGGCCGGCCACCCGACGGGACGCCGCCCCTCACCGACGGCGAGCAGGGACCCGACCAGGGACCGGACCATCGAGTGGCAGAACGCGTCGGCGGACACCCGGGCCTCGACGACGTCGGGCTCCCCGGCGACCTCCTGCCACCCGAGGTGCTGCAGTTCGCGGATCGTGGTGGCGCCCTCCCGCGGACGGCAGAACGCGGCGAAGTCGTGCTCGCCGAGCAGGCGCTCCCCGGCGGCGCGCATCGCGTCGACGTCGAGCGGGCGGGGCCAGCGCAGCGTGTCCCGGGCGCGCAGCGGCTCCGGGCCGGACGGCGCGGTGCAGACCCGGTACGCGTAGTGCCGGCGGACGGCGGAGAACCGGGCGTCGAACCCGGGCTGGGCGACCTCGACGGCGTGCACCCGCACGTCCGCCGGCAGCATCCGCGCGAGCCGGCGGACGAGCCCCGCCGGCACCGTCCCGTCGGCGGCGAGCACCGCGGTGCCGGGGACGACGTCGAGGTGGGCCACCTGGGCGTCGGCGTGCACGCCGGCGTCCGTGCGTCCGGCGACCGTGAGGGCCACCGGGGCGCGGGCCAGCGTCGCGAGGGTCTCCTCGAGCACGCCCTGCACGGTGCGCAGCTCCGGCTGCCGCGCCCAGCCCGCGAAGTCGGTGCCGTCGTAGGCGAGGTCCACCCGCAGCCGCACCGGGGACGCCGCAGACACCGCGGGCCCGCCGTCGGGGTCGACGGCGGGCCCGGGGTGGTCGTGCTCGGGGGCGGGTCCGGTCAGGACTCGTCCTTCTTCTCGGTGCTCAGGCCGGCCGCGTCGGCGGCGTTGTCGGCCATCGGCTCCGGCACCTCGTCGGCGGCGGCGTCGGACGCCCCGTCCGTGGTGTCGTCCGACGCCTCGGCCTCGGCCGTGGTCGCCTCCGACTCCAGCACCGGGGTGTCGGCGTCGGTCCCGACGGCCTCCTCGGCCGCGGCGCCGTCGGCGGTGGTGTCGTCGGACTCCGCCGCCGCGATGGTCGCGGCGGTGGCCGCCGCGCCCGTCGCCGCGCCGCCGACCTCGGTCTGGCGCGAGGCCGCCGACCGCGTGGCGGCCGACGCCTCGGTGGAGGCCAGCTTCTCGTTCACCAGCTCGATGATGGCCATCGGGGCGTTGTCGCCCTTGCGGGGCAGCGTCTTGATGATCCGCGTGTAGCCGCCGGGCCGGTCGGCGAAGAACGGGCCGATCTCGGCCATCAAGCGGTGCACGACGTCCTTGTCGCGGATCTGCTGGGAGATCTCGCGGCGGTTGTGCAGGTCGCCCTTCTTCGCCTTCGTGATCAGGCGCTCGGCGTACGGGCGCAGGCGCTCGGCCTTGGCGCGCGTCGTGTGGATCCGCCCGTGCGTGAACAGCGACGTGGCCAGGTTGGCCAGCAGCAGCTTCTGGTGCGCGGGGGAACCGCCGAGGCGGGGGCCCTTGGTGGGCTGGGGCATTCTCGTGCTCCTGTCTCGGGCGCCTTTCCTCCCCGGCCCTGCGCGGGCCGGGGAGGGGGCAGTACGTCAGAGCTCTCGGGAAATCAGAGCTGTTCGGTCTCGGCGTAGTCCTGGCCGTCGTCGGTGCCGAACGACCCGTACCCGCCCTCGCCGTAGGACTCGTAGCCCTCCGACGGGTAGTCGGACGCGGCCGCGCTCGGGTCGAACCCGGGCGGGCTGTCCTTGAGGGCCAGCCCGAGGCCGGCCAGCTTCATCTTGACCTCGTCGATGGACTTCGCACCGAAGTTGCGGATGTCCAGCAGGTCGGCCTCCGAGCGGCCGACGAGCTCGCCGACCGTGTGGATGCCCTCCCGCTTGAGGCAGTTGTAGGACCGCACCGTGAGGTCGAGGTCCTCGATCGGCATCGCGAACGCCGCGATCGAGTCGGCCTCGGCGGGCGACGGCCCGATCTCGATGCCCTCGGCGTCGACGTTGAGCTCGCGGGCCAGGCCGAACAGCTCGACGAGCGTGCGGCCGGCGGACGCGATGGCGTCGCGCGGGGTGATCGAGGGCTTGGTCTCGACGTCGAGGATCAGCTTGTCGAAGTCGGTGCGCTGCTCGACGCGGGTCGCCTCGACCTTGTAGCTGACCTTGAGCACCGGCGAGTAGATCGAGTCGACCGGGATGCGGCCGATCTCGGCGCCGGAGGCCTTGTTCTGGGCGGCGGGGACGTAGCCGCGGCCACGCTCGACGACCAGCTCGACCTCGAGGCGGCCCTGGTCGTTCAGGGTCGCGATGTGGAGGTCCGGGTTGTGCACGGTCACGCCGGCCGGCGGGACGATGTCCCCCGCGGTCACCGTGCCCGGGCCCTGCTTGCGCAGGTACATCGTCGCCGGCTCGTCCTCCTCGGAGCTCACGACGAGCTCCTTGAGGTTCAGGATGATGTCGGTGACGTCCTCCTTCACCCCGGGGACGGTGGTGAACTCGTGGAGGACCCCGTCGACCCGGATGGAGGTCACGGCCGCGCCCGGGATGGACGACAGCAGGGTCCGCCGCAGCGAGTTGCCGAGGGTGTAGCCGAAGCCCGGCTCGAGCGGCTCGATGACGAACCGCGACCGGGTCTCGTCGACCGGCTCCTCCGAGAGGGCCGGGCGCTGGGAGATCAGCACTTCTGGTGTTCCTTCCGATGCTCGGGCATCCGCTATTTGACGCCGAACGGTGGAACCGGGGCCGGCAGGCTGCCGGCCCCGGGAGGTCGAGCTACTTGGAGTAGAACTCGACGATCAGCTGCTCCTGCACGGGCGTGTCGATCTGGGCCCGCTCGGGCAGCTGGTGCACGAAGATGCGCAGCGACTCCGGGACGACCTGGAGCCAGCCGGGGACCGGGCGGTCGCCGAAGGACTCCTTCGCGTCCACGAAGGGCAGCATGTTCCGCGACTTGTCGCGGACGTCGATGATGTCGTACTGCGTCACCCGGTAGCTGGGGACGTCCACCTTCTGGCCGTTGACCAGGAAGTGGCCGTGCCCGACCAGCTGGCGGGCGGCACGGCGCGTCCGGGCGAGCCCGGCGCGGTAGACGACCGAGTCGAGACGCGACTCGAGCAGGCGCAGGAACTCGTCGCCGGTCTTGCCCTCGCGACGGTTCGCCTCCTCGTAGTACTTGCGCATCTGCTTCTCGAGCACCCCGTAGGTGAAGCGGACCTTCTGCTTCTCCTGGATCTGCATGAGGTACTCGGACTCCTTGATGCGGATCCGGCCGTGCTGCCCCGGGGGGTACGGACGCCGCTCGAAGGACTTGTCGCCGCCGACCAGGTCGACCTTGAGGCGGCGGGACTTGCGCGTGACAGGACCGGTGTAACGGGCCATGACTGTTCTCCTCCCCTACCTCAGACCCGGCGCCGCTTGGGCGGGCGGCAACCGTTGTGGGGCTGCGGGGTGACGTCGGAGATCGTCCCGACCTCGAGTCCCGCGGCCTGCAGCGAGCGGATCGCCGTCTCGCGGCCCGAGCCCGGGCCCTTGACGAAGACGTCGACCTTCTTCATGCCGTGCTCGGCCGCCTTGCGGGCCGCGTTCTCGGCGGCCATCTGGGCGGCGAACGGCGTGGACTTGCGCGAGCCCTTGAAGCCGACGTGGCCGGCGGAGGCCCAGCTGATCACCGCACCCGAGGGGTCGGTGATCGAGACGATGGTGTTGTTGAAGGTGCTCTTGATGTGGGCCTGGCCCTGGGAGATGTTCTTCTTCTCCCGGCGGCGCACCTTCTTGGCGCCTGCGGCGCCGGTACGGGTCCTGGGTGGCATTGCTGAACTCCTGGTGAGGTGATCGGGCCCCGCCTACTTGCGGGTGGCCTTCTTCTTGCCGGCGACGGTCTTCTTCGGGCCCTTGCGCGAGCGGGCGTTCGTCTTCGTCCGCTGGCCGTGGACCGGGAGGTTGCGCCGGTGACGCAGGCCCTGGTAGCTGCCGATCTCGACCTTGCGCCGGATGTCCGCCTGGACCTCGCGACGCAGGTCACCCTCGACCCGGAGGTTCTGCTCGATGAACGCGCGGATGGCCGCGGCGTCCTGATCCGACAGGTCCTTGCTGCGGAGGTCGGGGTCGATCCCGGTCTCCGCGAGGATCGTCCGGGACTGGCTGCGGCCGATCCCGAAGATGTAGGTCAGCGCGATCTCCATCCGCTTCTCGCGGGGGAGGTCGACGCCGGAAATGCGTGCCATGTGGCGACGTACTCCTCGTGTCGATGGGAGGTGTCGGACCCCGCCCGTCCCGACGTCGTCGGGCCCCGGCCTCCCGCCGGGGGTGGTTCCGCCGGGACTGTGCCGGCGTAGGTACGGGGGTGTTCTCGTCGCGACCCGGACGGACCCGGGTCGCTGGGCGTCAGCCCTGGCGCTGCTTGTGCCGCAGGTTGTCGCAGATGACCATGACCCGCCCGTGACGGCGGACCACCTGGCACTTCGCGCAGATTCGCTTGACGCTCGGCTGGACCTTCACGATCTCGTCCTCGCTGCCTGCTCTGCTGGGTTCACTTGTAGCGGTAGACGATGCGGCCGCGCGACAGGTCGTACGGCGAGAGCTCGACCACGACCTTGTCCTCGGGGAGGATTCGGATGTAGTGCTGCCGCATCTTGCCGCTGATGTGTGCCAGGACCTTGTGCCCGTTCTCGAGCTCGACCCGGAACATCGCGTTGGGCAGGGGCTCGACGACCCTGCCCTCGACCTCGATGGCGCCGTCCTTCTTCGCCATGTCCTCCGCACTTCTCTCGCGCCGCCGCCGATCCCGCACCCTCTCAGGAGAGGACGCACTCACCGCGACGACAGCCTGACGACCACGGTCGTCCCGCCTCCCCCGCCCCGCGGGTGCGCGACGGTTCGGGCGCACGACGGCGAGCCGGACCCGACCGACCCGGAAGGGACGCGCGGGACTCGGCACGACACGCGCACCAGCCGTCAAGTGTACGCGGGGCGTGTCGTGGACCTGGTCACGGGGTCCAGAGGGGTCATCAACCGTCAACGTTGACCGTTTGTGGTCCGCCGGACACGATGACCACTCCGAGACCCCCAACGTAGGAGGAGGAGCACGTGGACGTCGACGGTGTCGTCGCGCTGGTGACCGGAGGAGCGTCCGGACTGGGCCGGGCGACGGTGGAGAAGCTGCACGCGCAGGGCGCCTCGGTGGTGATCGTGGACCTGCCGTCGTCCCCGGGAGCCGAGGTGGCCGACGGGCTCGGCGAGAAGGTCGTGTTCGCCCCGGCCGACGTCACCGACCCCGAGCAGGTGTCGGCGGCGATCGACGCCGCCGCCCAGCTCGGCACGCTGCGCGTGACGATCAACTGCGCCGGCATCGGCAGCGCCCACCGCACCGCGGGGCGCAAGGGTCCGTTCCCGCTCGAGGACTTCACCCGGGTGCTGAACGTCAACCTGGTGGGCACCTTCAACGTCATCCGTCTCGCCGCCCAGGCGATGAGCGAGGTCGACCTCGTGGGCGAGGAGCGGGGGGTCGTCGTCAACACCGCCTCGGTCGCCGCCTTCGACGGCCAGATCGGGCAGGCGGCCTACTCCGCCTCCAAGGGCGGCATCGTCGGGATGACGCTGCCGATCGCACGCGACCTGGCCTCGCTCGGCATCCGCGTGTGCACGATCGCCCCCGGCCTGTTCCACACGCCGCTGTTCGCGACGCTGCCCCAGGAGCACATCGACTCCCTGGGCGCCCAGGTGCCGCACCCCTCCCGCCTCGGCGACCCCACCGAGTACGCCGCCCTGGCCGCGCACATCGTCGCCAACCCGATGCTCAACGGCGAGACCATCCGCCTCGACGGCGCCATCCGGATGGCCCCGAAGTAGGCCCGCCCGGCGGCCCCGCCCTCAGGTGCGGGGGCGGGCCGCCACGCGCCCGAGCCCGCCGAGGGCCAGCACCAGCCCCCACGGCCCGGCGACCCAGATCCACCACGGGTACACCGGGGACGCCGTCGCGAGCGAGACCGCCAGCCAGATCACGACGTTGACCGCGCTCGCCACCGCCCACGCCGCGACCGCACCCCGGCCGCCGCAGGCCGCGAACGGCAGCGGCGGGGCGCCCGGGAAGGACGGGCGGGACGAGACCTCCCGACGGCGGGCCGGGGCCGGCGTCGCCCGCGGACCGGTCTCGGCCGGGAGGTCCGCGAGCAGCGGGGCGAGGTCGTCGCGCACCACCGCCCCGTGCGCGGCGCGCACGCGCTCGTCGTACTCCGCGAGCGTCAGCCGCCCCTCACCGTGGGCCGCGACCAGTCGGCGCGCGACCCGCTCCCGCTCGCCGTCCGACACCCGCACCGCACCCTGCTCGGTCATCACGCACTCCCCGGTCCACGTCGGTGCGGCCAGGCTAGCGGATAGCGGATAGCGGAGAGTTCAGCTATCCGAATCGCGATCGGCATCGGCGGCAGGCGCCGTCAGGACCCAGGGACCGTGGTCGGTCACCGCGACCGTGTGCTCCCAGTGGGCGGCCCGGCCGCCGTCGAGGGTCACCACGGTCCACTCGTCGTCGAGCTCGTCGGTCTCCGGGTCGCCGGCCGTCAGCATCGGCTCCACCGCGAGGACCATCCCCTCGCGCAGGCGCATCCCGGAGCCCGGGCGCCCGACGTTGGGCAGGAACGGCTCCATGTGCATCTCGGTGCCGATGCCGTGCCCGCCGTAGTCCGCGACGATCCCGAACGGACCACCCTCGCGGGCGACCGCGCTCTCGACGGCGTGGGAGACGTCGCCGAGCCGGTTCCCCGGCCGGACCTCCGCGATCCCGGCCCACATCGCCGCGCGGCAGGCCGCCGACAGCGCCGTGTCCTCGGCCCGCGCGGTCCCCACGTGCAGCGTCACCGCGGCGTCCCCGTGCCAGCCGTCGAGGATCGCCCCGCAGTCCACGGACAGCAGGTCGCCGTCGGCGAGCACCGTGGCCGCCGACGGGATCCCGTGCACCACCTCGGCGTTGAGCGAGGTGCAGATGCTGCCGGGGAAACCGTGGTAGCCCAGGAACGACGGCACCGCGCCCGCCTCGCGGATCGTCGTCTCGGCGAGCTCGTCGAGGTCCTTCGTGCTCACCCCGACGGCCGCCGCGGCGCTCACCCGCTCGAGGGCGGCCGCGACCACGAGCCCCGCGGCGCGCATGGCCTCGACCTCACCGCGCGTCTTGACCTGGATCTCGGTGCCCACGCGCCCGCCGGACAGGCGCCCGGCGACCCGCCCGAGCCCGGCGGTCACCTCGGCGAGGCGCCCACCGGCGCCCACCGCGGCTCAGTCCTCCGGCTCGTCGGCCAGCGCGTCCATGGCGCGGTCGGTGACCTCGTCCATGGTGCCCATCGCGTCGACCTTCACCAGCAGGTCGCTGTAGTGGTCGATCAGCGGGGCGGTCTCGCGCCGGTAGACCTCCTGGCGGTTCCGGATGACGTCCTCGGTGTCGTCCGACCGGCCCCGCGCGGTGAGGCGCTGGATGAGTTCCTCGTCGTCGACCTCGAAGAGGAGCACCGCGTCGAGGCGCTGGCCCAGGTCGTCCAGGACCTTGCGCAGCTCCTCGGCCTGCGAGGTGTTCCGCGGGAAGCCGTCGAGCAGGAAGCCCTCGGCGGCGTCCGGCTGGGCCAGGCGGTCCTTGACCATCCCGACCGTGACCTCGTCGGGCACCAGGTCGCCCGCGTCGACGTAGCGCTGGGCTTCCTTCCCGAGCTCGGTCTCGTTCTTCATGTTCTCGCGGAAGAGGTCGCCGGTGGAGATGTGCGGAGCGGCCAGCCGCTCCGACAGCCGCGCCGCCTGCGTGCCCTTGCCGGCCCCCGGCGGTCCCACCAGAACGATCCTCATGTCCACTCCTCCTCCCGCGGCGACCCTCGTCGGCCACCCGCCCATCCTGCCCGGACGCCGCGTGGGGCGCTCCTCGCCGAGGGGGTGGGTGGCGACCCGGTCGTCAGCGCAGGAAACCCTCGTAGTTGCGCTGCATCAGCTGGCTCTCGATCTGCTTCACGGTGTCCAGGCCCACGCCGACCATGATCAGCACCGCCGTCCCGCCGAAGGGGAAGTTCTGGTTCTGACCCTGGCCGGTGATGCCCAGGAAGAAGTTCGGGAGGACAGCGATGATGCCGAGGTAGATCGATCCGGGCAAGGTGATCCGCGACAGCACGTACTGCAGGTACTCCGCGGTGGGCCGCCCGGGCCGGATGCCCGGGATGAAGCCCCCGAACTTCTTCATCTCGTCCGCGCGTTCCTCGGGGTTGAACGTGATCGCGACGTAGAAGTACGTGAAGAAGATGATCAGCGCGAAGTACAGCGCGATGTGCACCGGGTTCGACTGGTTCGCGAGGTAGTTCTGCACGAAGACCGCGAAGCCCGAGGTCGAGTTCCCGACCAGCCGGGAGAGCAGGTCGGGCAGGTAGAGCAGCGACGACCCGAAGATGACCGGGATGACACCGGCCTGGTTCACCTTGAGCGGCAGGTAGGTCGACGTGCCGCCGTACATCCGGCGCCCGACCATGCGCTTGGCGTACTGCACCGGGATGCGGCGCTGCCCCTGCTCGACGAACACGACGCTCGCGATGATCGCGAGGCCGAACAGGCAGACCACCGTGAAGACCAGGGCGCCGGAGCTCTGCAGGATCTGGTTGCCCTCGGCGGGGATGCGCGCGGCGATCGAGCAGAAGATCAGCAGCGACATGCCGTTGCCGACGCCGCGCTCGGTGACCAGCTCGCCGAACCACATGATGACCGCGGTGCCCGCCGTCATCACCAGCACGATGACCGCGAGGTCGAAGATGCCGGCGTTCGGGAGGATCGGGTACTGCGTCGGGTCGCAGTTCGCGAACAGCTGGCCCCGGTCGGCCAGGGCGACGATCCCGGTGGACTGCAGGATCGCCAGGGCGATCGTGAGGTACCGGGTGTACTGCGTGAGGGTGCCCTGCCCGGACTGCCCCTCCTTCTTCAGCTGCTCGAACCGCGGGATGACCACGGTGAGCAGCTGGACGATGATGCTGGCCGTGATGTAGGGCATGATGCCCAGCGCGAAGATCGACAGCTGGAGCAGCGCGCCGCCGGAGAACAGGTTGATCAGCGAGTAGACGCTCGCCGCGTCGCCGCCCTCGACCTGGCGCAGGCAGGCCTGCACGTTGGTGTACGAGACACCGGGCGCCGGCAGGGTGGCGCCCAGCCGGTAGACCGCGACGATGCCGAGCGTGAACAGGATCTTCTTGCGCAGGTCCGGCGTCGCCAGCGCGGACCGCACGGGGCCGAGCACTCGGACCTCCAGCTGGTCGTCGATTCAGGCGCGTCCCGACCCGCCGCACGGCCGGGTACGACCGGCCGGGGACGGCCGACGCTCCGTCGAGGTGGCGGAGCGGTCCGTGTCACGCGGAGCGGCCTCTCGGCGAGCCTAACAGCAGGCCCTCCCCGCGATCGGACCCCTGCGAACGCACGCGGGCCCGGAGGAGCACGGTGGCTCCTCCGGGCCCGGGGCACGGATGCGGTGCTCAGACGACCGTGGTCGTCCCGCCCGCCGCGGAGATCTTCTCGCTGGCGGCGCCGGAGAACGCGTGCGCGCTCACCCGGAGCGTCACCGAGCCGAGCTCGCCCTCGCCGAGCACCTTCACCGGGTGCCCCGCGCGGACGGCCCCGGCCGCGACGAGCTCGGCCGGACCGACCTCGCCGCCGTCGGGGAACAGCCGGGCCAGGTCGCCGACGTTGACGACCTGCGCGACGACCTTGTTGCGGTTGCGGAAGCCCTTGAGCTTCGGCAGGCGCATCTGCAGCGGCATCTGCCCGCCCTCGAAGCGCGCGGGCACGTTCTTGCGGGCGCCCGTGCCCTTCGT
This sequence comes from Actinomycetospora aurantiaca, assembly GCF_037401875.1. Lineage (NCBI taxonomy): Bacteria > Bacillati > Actinomycetota > Actinomycetes > Pseudonocardiales > Pseudonocardiaceae > Actinomycetospora > Actinomycetospora aurantiaca. The sequence goes on from NZ_JBBEGN010000004.1 coordinate 171,811, forward strand.
ACCGCGGCCGGCGGTCTTGCCCTTGGAGGCCTCACCGCGGCCGACGCGGGTCTTCTCCGTCTTCGACCCGGGGGCCGGACGGAGGTGGTGGAGCTTCAGCGGTTCGGTCATGTCAGACCTCCTCGACGGAGACGAGGTGCCGCACGGTGTGGACGAGCCCGCGGTTCTGCGGGGTGTCCGGCCGCATGACCGTCGCGCCGATCCGGCGCAGGCCGAGCGTCCGCAGGGTCTCGCGCTGGTTGCGCTTGCCCCCGATCCCGGAGCGGATCTGCGTGACCTTGAGGTCGGCCATGTCAGACCCCCTGACCCGCGCGCTGACGCAGCATCCGCGCCGGCGCGACCTCGTCGAGCGGCAGACCCCGGCGGGCCGCGACGGCCTCGGGGACCTGCAGCGCCTTCAGGGCCGCCACCGTGGCGTGCACGATGTTGATGGCGTTCTGGCTGCCCAGGGACTTGGACAGGATGTCCTGGATCCCCGCGCACTCCAGGACCGCGCGCACCGGGCCGCCGGCGATGACACCGGTACCGGGGCTCGCGGGGCGCAGGAGGACGACGCCCGCGGCGTCCTCGCCCTGCACGGGGTGCGTGATGGTGCCGCCGATCCGCGGGACGCGGAAGAAGTTCTTCTTCGCCTCCTCCACGCCCTTGGCGATCGCGGCCGGCACCTCCTTGGCCTTGCCGTAGCCCACGCCGACCTCGCCGTCGCCGTTGCCGACGATGACGAGCGCGGTGAAGCTGAAGCGGCGGCCGCCCTTGACGACCTTGGCCACGCGGTTGATGGCGACGACGCGCTCGAGGTGCGGCGTCCTGTCCTGGGCGCCGCCGCGGCCGCCGCCCTGACGGTCGCGGTCGCGCCCGCCCTGGCCGCCGCCCTCGCGGCGCTGAGTGCCCGGCATCAGGCGTCCTTCCCTTGCAGGTATTTCCGATCAAGCACAGTCGTGATCGAGGGAGCCATCAGAAGGTCAGGCCCCCCTCGCGGGCCGCGTCGGCGAGCTGCGCGATGCGGCCGTGGTACCGGCGCCCGCCGCGGTCGAACACGACCGCGTCGATGCCGGCGCTCTTCGAACGGGAAGCGACCAGCTCGCCGACCTTGGCGGCCTGCGCCTTCTTGTCGCCCTCCAGCCCCCGCACGTCGGCCTCCATGCTGGAGGCGTGCGCGAGGGTGTGGCCGGCGAGGTCGTCGACCACCTGCGCGGTGATGTGCCGCGAGGAGCGGGTGACGACCAGACGCGGACGCTCGGCCGTGCCCTCCACCTTCTTGCGGAGGCGGGTGTGACGGCGGATGCGGCCGGTGCGCCGGGTCTCGGAGACGTTCTTCCCGACCTGGGTGCGCTTCTTCTCGGTGGTCTCAGCCATCACTTACCCGTCTTCCCGACCTTGCGGCGGATCTGCTCGCCGGCGTACCGCACGCCCTTGCCCTTGTAGGGGTCGGGCTTGCGCAGGCGGCGGATGTTGGCGGCGATCTGCCCGACGGCCTGCTTGTCGATGCCCTGCACCGAGAAGCGGGTCGGGTTCTCGACCGCGAACGTGATGCCCTCGGGCGCCTCGATCCGCACGGGGTGGCTGTAACCGAGGGCGAACTCGAGGGTGGAGCCCTTGAGCTGCACGCGGTAGCCGACGCCGTGGATCTCGAGCTTCCGCTCGAAGCCCTGCGTGACCCCGAGGACGAGGTTGTTCAGCAGCGAGCGGGAGAGCCCGTGCAACGACCGGTTCTCGCGCTCGTCGTTCGGCCGGGTGACCGAGAGGACACCGTCCTCGAGTCCGACCTCGATCGGGCGGTCGACGGTGTGGGTCAGGGTGCCCTTGGGCCCCTTCACGGTGACGTTCTGGCCCTCGACGGTGACGTCCACGCCGGACGGCACGGTGATCGGGGCCTTGCCGATGCGTGACATGGTTCGGTTCCCCTCTCCGCTACCAGACGAAGGCGAGGACTTCCCCGCCCATCCGTCGCTGGTAGGCCTGCCGGTCGGTCAGCAGACCCGAGGACGTCGAGATGATCGCGACGCCGAGGCCGCCGAGCACCCGGGGGAGCTCGGTGGACTTCGCGTAGACGCGCAGGCCCGGCTTCGAGATGCGCTTGATGCCGGCGATGCTGCGCTCGCGGTTCGGTCCGTACTTCAGGTCGACGACCAGGCTCTTGCCCACGGTCGCGTCCTCGCTGCGGTACCCGGCGATGTAGCCCTGCTCGAGCAGGACCTGCGCCACGTGGGCCTTCAGCTTGCTGTGCGGCATGGTCACGTTCTCGTGGAACGCCGAGTTGGCGTTCCGGATGCGCGTGAGCATGTCCGCGATGGGGTCGGTCATCGTCATCGCGACCAGGTCACCTTCCTCGCCGTGGTACCCCGGGTCGTCCGGCGGGCGGACGACCCCGTGGCGGGCCTGCGGCGTCCGGGGCGGGTCAAGTTGTTCGAACGGTGGTGCTCGTGGGACTCCGGGAGCAGGTGCTCGCGGTGGGCCACGCGCTGGATGAGCTCGAGCAGCTGCGGGTCGATCGGTCGGCCCGGCAGCTCCTCCTCGGTCACGGTCTCGGCCGTGTCGGGCGTGCTCACCACGAGGACTTGCTGACGCCCGGGAGCTCGCCCCGGTGCGCCATCTCGCGCAGGCAGACGCGGCAGAGCCCGAACTTGCGGAGCACCGCACGCGCGCGCCCGCAGCGGTTGCAGCGGGTGTAGCCGCGGACCTTGAACTTCGGGGTCTGCGCGGCCTTGTTGACCAGTGCCTTCTTCGCCATGGCTCAGTTCTCCCTGAACGGGAAGCCGAGGGCGCGCAGCAGGGCCCGGCCTTCCTCGTCGGTGGTCGCGGAGGTGACCACGGTGATGTCCATCCCCCGCGGCCGGTCGATCGAGTCCTGGTCGATCTCGTGGAACATCGTCTGGTCCGAGAGACCGAAGGTGTAGTTGCCCGACCCGTCGAACTGCTTCGGCGAGAGTCCGCGGAAGTCGCGAATGCGCGGGAGGCTGATCGAGACCAGGCGGTCCAGGAACTCCCACATGCGGGCACCGCGCAGCGTCGTGCGCGCCCCGATCGGCATGCCCTCGCGCAGCTTGAACTGCGCGATCGACTTGCGCGCCCGGCGGATCTCCGGCTTCTGGCCGGCGATCAGCGTGAGGTCGCGGACCGCGCCCTCCATCAGCTTGGAGTCCCGCGCGGCCTCGCCGACGCCCATGTTCACGACGACCTTGACGACGCCGGGCACGAGCATCGGGTTCGGGTAGTGGAACTGGTCCGTGAGCTCCTGACGGATCGCGTCCCGGTACCGCGCCTGCAGCCGAGGACGAGTCTCGGTGCTCGTCATCAGATGTCCTTCCCGTTGCGGCGCGAGACGCGCACGCGCTTCTGCTCACCCTCGCCGCCGTCGCGGTAGCCCACGCGGGTCGGCTTGCCGTCGGAGTCGACGACCATCACGTTCGAGACGTGGATGGCGGCCTCCTGCGTGACGATCCCGCCGGACTGCGCGCCCCGCTGGTTGGCGGACTGGGCGGTGTGCTTCTTGACCCGGCCGACGCCCTCGACGAGGACCTTGTCGCGGTCGGGGTAGGCCTGGATGACCTTGCCCTTCGCGCCCTTGTCCTTGCCGGCGATGACGAGGACCGTGTCGCCCTTCTTGACCTTCATCTGGCTACAGCACCTCCGGTGCGAGCGAGATGATCCGCATGAACCGCTTGTCGCGGAGCTCCCGGCCGACCGGGCCGAAGATGCGGGTCCCGCGCGGCTCGCGGTCGTTCTTGATGATCACCGCGGCGTTCTCGTCGAACTTGATGTACGAGCCGTCCGGGCGGCGCTTCTCCTTGACGGTGCGCACCACGACGGCCTTGACGACGTCCCCGCGCTTCACCCCGGAGGCCGGGATGGCCTCCTTGACGGTGGCCACGATGACGTCGCCGATGCCCGCGTAGCGGCGGGACGAGCCACCGAGCACACGGATGCACAGGATCTCCCTGGCACCCGTGTTGTCGGCGACCCGGAGTCGCGACTCCTGCTGGATCACTGCTTCTCTCCTGACCTTCCCGACGCCGGGCGTCGGATGGTTTCGATGTGGCCCCGAAGGGGTGCTACTTGGCCTTCTCGAGGATCTCGACGAGCCGCCACCGCTTGGTGGCCGAGAGCGGCCGGGTCTCCATGAGGAGCACGCGGTCGCCGGGGCCGGCGGTGTTGTTCTCGTCGTGCGCCTTGACCTTCTTGGTCCGGCGGATGACCTTCGAGTAGCGCGGGTGCTTCACCCGGTCCTCGAGGCTCACGACGATCGTCTTGGACATCTTGTCCGAGACGACCAGGCCCTCGCGGGTCTTGCGCAGGCCGCGGTCGTCGTTCCGCTCGCCCGGCTTCTGCTCGGCAGGGGCGTCGGCCTTGACCTCGCTGCGCACCTGCTCGCTGTCAGCGGCGCTGGTCATGCCGCCCCTTCCTCGTCGGGGGCCGCGGACAGACCGAGCTCACGCTCGCGCATCACCGTGTAGATGCGCGCGATGTCGTGGCGGACGGTCCGCAGCCGGCGGTTGTTGTCGAGCTGCCCGGTCGCCATCTGGAACCGGAGGTTGAACAGCTCGGCCTTCGCCTCACGGGCACGCGCGACGAGGTCCTCGGAGGACAGCTCGCGGAGCTCGCTGGCGGGGGTTCCCGCTGCCATCAGAACGCCTCCTCACGGGTGACGATGCGGCAGCGCATCGGCAGCTTGTGCTGCGCGCGACGCAGTGCCTCACGGGCGGTGGCCTCGTTGGGGTAGCTCATCTCGAACATGACCCGGCCCGGCTTCACGTTCGCGACCCACTTCTCCGGCGAGCCCTTGCCGGAACCCATGCGGGTCTCGGCGGGCTTCTTGGTCAGCGGGCGGTCCGGGAAGATGTTGATCCAGACCTTGCCGCCACGGCGGATGTGGCGGGTGATCGCGATACGGGCCGACTCGATCTGGCGGTTCGTCACGTAGCCGTGCTCGAGCGCCTGGATCCCGTAGTCGCCGAACGCCATCTGCGTGCCGCCCTTGGCGGCACCCGAGCGGTCGGGCCGGTGCTGCTTGCGGAACTTGACCCGGCGGGGCATCAGCATGGCTCAGGCCTCCGATCCGGTCGACGCCGGCGCGGTGGACGCGGACCCGGTCGAGCCCGCGGCCTGCTCGGCGGCGGCGCGCCCGGCCTCGGTGCCCGAGCCGGTCGTGCCGGAGGCGCCGGAGCGGCGGCCGCGGGGGCGGTCGTTGCCACCGCCGCCACCCCGGCCGCGACGCGGCTCGCGGGTCGCGGCGTCGAGGGCGGCCTGGCGCTCGGACTCGCGCTTGCCGCCGACGACGTCGCCCTTGTAGATCCAGACCTTCACGCCGATGCGGCCGAAGTTGGTCCGCGCCTCGAACAGGCCGTAGTCGATCTCCGCGCGCAGCGTGTGCAGCGGCACGCGCCCCTCGCGGTAGAACTCCGAGCGGGACATCTCGGCGCCGCCGAGCCGGCCGGAGCACTGCACCCGGATGCCCTTGACGCCCGGCGAGCGCATGGCCGACTGCATGGCCTTGCGCATCGCGCGACGGAACGACACGCGGTTGGACAGCTGCTCCGCGACGCCCTGCGCCACGAGCTGCGCGTCCGCCTCGGCGCCCTTGACCTCGAGGATGTTCAGCTGGACCTGCTTGCCGGTCAGCTTCTCGAGGTTGCCGCGCAGGCGGTCGGCCTCCGCGCCGCGGCGACCGATGACGATCCCCGGGCGGGCGGTGTGGATGTCCACGCGCACCCGGTCGCGGGTGCGCTCGATCTCGACCTTGGAGATGCCGGCCCGCTCCATGCCCTTGGAGAGCATGCGGCGGATCTTGACGTCCTCGGCCACGTAGTCGGCGTACTGCTTGTCGGCGTACCACCGGGACTTCCAGTCCGTGGTGATGCCCAGACGGAACCCGTGCGGGTTGATCTTCTGACCCATCAGCGGGTCCTTCCCTTCGAGCGCCGGCGACCGCCCCGGTCCGCGTCGGTCACGGAGGTGACCTCGACGGTGATGTGGCTGGTCCGCTTGCGGATGCGGTACGCACGCCCCTGAGCGCGGGGCTGGAACCGCTTCATGGTCGGGCCCTCGTCCACCGTGATCGTCGAGATGACGAGGGTGGAGGGGTCCAGGTCGAAGTTGTTCTCGGCGTTCGCCACCGCGCTCGCGACGAGCTTGGCCACCGGCGTCGCGGCGGACTGCTCGGCGAACCGCAGCACCGACGCGGCCTGGCCGACGGGCATGCCCCGGACCAGGTCCACGACGCGGCGGACCTTCATCGGCGACATGCGCACGTAGCGCGCCCGAGCCACGGCGGAACGCGGGGTCCCGTCCGTGTCGGTGTCGGCTGGTGCAGACATCGTTCGTCTACCTTCCTGGTTTCGCGGGTGGTGACCGTCGGGTGTCGTCGCCTAGCGGCGACGGGACCGGCGGTCCTCCTTGACGTGCCCGCGGAACGTGCGGGTCGGGGCGAACTCGCCGAGCTTGTGCCCGACCATGGCCTCCGAGACGAAGACCGGGACGTGCTTGCGACCGTCGTGCACGGCCAGCGTGTGGCCGAGCATGTCCGGGATGATCGTCGACCGGCGCGACCAGGTCTTGATGACCGACTTCCGGTTCGAGTCGTTCAGCGCGTCGACCTTCTTGAGCAGGTGGTCGTCGACGAACGGCCCCTTTTTGACACTGCGTGGCATCGCTGTCTCCCTCCTGCTCTATCGCTTCTTGTTCTTGCCGGTACGCCGGCGGCGCACGATCATGCGGTCGCTCTCCTTGCGGCCGCGGGTGCGGCCCTCCGGGGTACCGGCCGGGTTCACCGGGTGGCGGCCACCGGAGGTCTTGCCCTCACCGCCACCGTGCGGGTGGTCGACCGGGTTCATGGCGACACCGCGCACCGTCGGGCGCTTGCCGCGCCAGCGGTTGCGGCCCGCCTTGCCCCAGTTGATGTTCGAGTGCTCGGCGTTGCCGACCTCGCCGATCGTCGCGCGGCAGCGGACGTCGACGTTGCGGATCTCGCCGGACGGCATGCGGAGCTGGGCGTACGGCCCGTCCTTGGCCACCAACTGCACCCGCGCGCCGGCCGACCGCGCGATCTTCGCGCCGCCACCGGGGCGGAGCTCGATCGCGTGGATCACGGTGCCGGTGGGGATGTTGCGCAGCGGCAGGTTGTTGCCCGGCTTGATGTCGGCGCGGGCACCGCTCTCCACCGCGTCGCCCTGGCCCAGCCGCTCCGGCGCGATGATGTAGCGCTTCTCGCCGTCGGCGTAGTGCAGCAGGGCGATGCGCGCGCTGCGGTTCGGGTCGTACTCGATGTGCGCGACCTTGGCCGGCACGCCGTCCTTGTCGTTCCGGCGGAAGTCGATCAGCCGGTAGGCGCGCTTGTGGCCCCCGCCCTGGTGCCGGGTGGTGATCCGGCCCGTGGCGTTGCGGCCGCCCTTGTTGTGCAGCGGGCGGATCAGCGACTTCTCCGGGTGGTCGCGCGTGATCTCGGCGAAGTCCGAGACGCTCGCGCCACGCCGCCCGGCGGTCGTCGGCTTGTACCTACGGATTCCCATTGGTCAGCTAGCTCCCTCAGGCCCCGGGCCCGCCGAAGACGTCGATCGTCCGGCTCTCCGGCGTCACGGTGACCACGGCGCGCTTGGTGTCCTTGCGCTTGCCGACGCCGCGGCGGGAACGCTTGCGCTTCCCCTCGCGGTTGAGCGTGTTCACGCTCGCCACCGTCACGTCGAAGATCTGCTGCACGGCGATCTTGATCTGGGTCTTGTTCGCGTCCGGGCGCACCAGGAACGTGTATTGGCGCTCCTCGAGAAGGCCGTAGCTCTTCTCCGAGATCACCGGCGCGAGGATGACGTCGCGCGGGTCCGCGATCACTGGTCGACCTCCTCGGCACCCGCGGTGCGGGTGCTGACGAACGCGTCGAGCGCCGCCGACGTGAAGACCACGTCGTCCGCGCGGAGCACGTCGTAGGTGTTGAGCTGGTCCGGCGTCAGCAGGTGCACCGTCGGCAGGTTCGCGACGCTGCGACGCGCGGCCTCGTCGCCGCGTGCGACGACCGCCAGCACCTTCTGGTGCTCACGGCTCGGGGTGATGACGCCCTCGAGCGCCGCCCGGGCGCCCTTGGTCGACGGCGCGGTGCCGTCCACCAGCGCCGAGAAGACGTGGATCCGCTCGTGGCGGGCCCGGTCGGACAGCGCGCCGCGCAGGGCCGCCGCCTTCATCTTCTTCGGCGTCCGCTGCGAGTAGTCCCGCGGCGTCGGCCCGTGGACCGTGCCGCCGCCGGTGAACTGCGGGGCGCGCGTCGAGCCCTGGCGGGCGCGGCCGGTGCCCTTCTGGCGGTACGGCTTCTTGCCGCCGCCGCGGACCTCGCCCCGGGTCTTGGTGTCGTGCGTGCCCTGGCGGGCCGCCGCGAGCTGGGCGGTGACCACCTGGTGCATCAGCGCGGTGTTCGCCGGGGCGTCGAAGAGCTCCGCGGGGAGCTCGACGGTGCCGTCGGTGCCGCCGGTCGGCGTGTGCACCGGCACGCTGCGGGTCTCCCCGGTCGCCGCCGCGGTCTGCGCGTCGTGCCGCGCGGTCCGCCGCGCCTCGCCGGCGGAGAAGCCGCGGCGCCGGGCGACCCGCAGGGTCGCGGTGGCGGCCGCCGTCGACGAGGACGTGCCCGCGTCGACCGTCTCGGCCGCGTCGGGGCCCTCGGTGTCGGTCACGCCGGGCGTGTGTCCGTCAGGGGTGCTCACTGCTGGTCACCGCCCTTCTTGGCAGCAGAGGTGACGAGGACGAGGCCGCCGCGCGGGCCGGGGACGGCGCCGCGGATGAGCAGCAGACCCGCGTCGGCGTCCACACCGTGGACGGTCAGGTTCTGCGTGGTCGTCCGGACGTTGCCCATCCGGCCGGCCATGCGGGTGCCCTTGAAGACGCGGGCCGGGGTGGCGCAGCCGCCGATCGAGCCGGGCGAGCGGTGCTTGCGCTGCGTGCCGTGGCTCGCGCCGAGGCCGCCGAAGCCGTGCCGCTTCATGACGCCCGCGGTGCCCTTGCCCTTGCTGGTGGCCGAGACGTCGACGACCGCGCCGGCGGCGAACGCCTCGGCGGTGACCTCCTGGCCGACCTCGTAGGCCGAGGCGTCGGAGGTCCGGAGCTCGACGAGGTGGCGCCGCGGGGTGACGCCGGCCTTGGCGAAGTGGCCGGTCTCCGGCTTGTTCACCTTGCGCGGGTCGATGGCGCCGAAGGCGATCTGGACCGCGTTGTAGCCGTCGATCGAGGGGGTCCGCACCTGCGTGACGACACAGGGGCCCGCCTTGACCACGGTGACGGGGACGACGCGGTTCGCCTCGTCGAACACCTGGGTCATGCCGACCTTGGTGCCGAGGACGCCGCGCATCTGCCTCTCGTTGCTGCGGAGAGGGTCTGCAGACATGCCGGACCTCACTGGATGTTGACGTCGACGCTCGCCGGCAGGTCGATGCGCATGAGCGCGTCCACCGTCTTGGGCGTCGGGTCGACGATGTCGATCAGTCGCTTGTGGGTGCGCATCTCGAAGTGCTCGCGCGAGTCCTTGTACTTGTGCGGCGAGCGGATGACGCAGTAGACGTTCTTCTCCGTCGGCAGCGGCACCGGACCGACGACCGAGGCACCGGTGCGCGTCACGGTCTCGACGATCTTGCGAGCCGACGCGTCGATGGCCTCGTGGTCGTAGGCCTTGAGCCTGATGCGGATCTTCTGTCCCGCCATGTGGCTTGCCGTTCCTCTTCTCGTCTCGACCGGCACCAGGCTGGCGACCCGGTCGCTCCGCGCGACGACCCCGTGGACCTCGTCCGGTTCACGCGGTCGGGCGTGTCGACCCTGTCGGCTGGCGCGCCCCGGACGTTGGTCGCTCCGCGGCTTCAGGCCTTCGCTGTGCGCTCGGACCCCGCTGTTCATGGTGTGTCCGTCCCGCGTCCCGCTCCCGGAGGAGGTTCGGCGGCACGGTGGCCCGGCCTCGCGACCGGACCCAGGTCCTCGACGGACCCCGCTCACGCCGGGGCGGCCGGCTCGATACCGATTGAGCCGACCGCCCGGGCAAGCAACCCGACAAGTGTCGCACGCGCCGTACGGCGCGCCGACACCGGGGTGGTGGTGCTACTTCTGGATCTTCGTGACCTGGCCCGCGCCCACGGTCCGGCCACCCTCACGGATGGCGAACTGGAGGCCCTCCTCCATGGCGATGGGCTGGATCAGCTGGACGGACATCTCGGTGTTGTCACCGGGCATGACCATCTCGGTGCCCTCCGGCAGCGTCACGACGCCGGTGACGTCGGTCGTCCGGAAGTAGAACTGCGGGCGGTAGTTGTTGAAGAACGGCGTGTGCCGCCCGCCCTCGTCCTTGCCCAGGATGTAGACCTGGCCCTCGAACTCGGTGTGCGGGGTGATCGAGCCCGGCTTGCAGATGACCATGCCGCGCTCGACGTCCTCGCGCTTGATGCCGCGCACGAGCAGGCCGACGTTGTCGCCGGCGCGCCCCTCGTCGAGCAGCTTGCGGAACATCTCGATGCCGGTGGCGGTGGTCTTGGTCGACTTCGCGCGGATGCCGACGATCTCCACCTCCTCGTTCACCTTGACGATGCCGCGCTCGACGCGGCCGGTGACGACGGTGCCGCGGCCGGTGATCGTGAAGACGTCCTCGACGGGCATGAGGAACGGCTTCTCGGTGTCGCGCTCCGGCGAGGGGATGGCCTCGTCGACGGCGTCCATGAGGCTGACGATCGCGTCGGCCCACTCGGCGTCGCCCTCGAGGGCCTTGAGCGCCGAGACCCGGACGACCGGGAGGTCGTCGCCGGGGAAGTCCTGCGAGGACAGCAGCTCGCGGACCTCCATCTCGACGAGCTCCATGATCTCCTCGTCGTCGACCATGTCGGCCTTGTTCAGCGCGACGACGATGTAGGGCACGCCGACCTGGCGGGCGAGCAGCACGTGCTCGCGGGTCTGCGGCATCGGGCCGTCGGTGGCGGCCACGACCAGGATGGCGCCGTCCATCTGGGCGGCACCGGTGATCATGTTCTTCACGTAGTCGGCGTGCCCGGGGCAGTCGACGTGCGCGTAGTGCCGGTTCTCGGTCTGGTACTCGACGTGCGCGATCGAGATCGTGATGCCGCGCTGGCGCTCTTCCGGCGCCTTGTCGATCATGTCGAACGCGGACGCCTGGTTGAGGTCCGGGTACTTGTCGTGCAGGACCTTGGTGATGGCCGCGGTCAGCGTCGTCTTGCCGTGGTCGATGTGACCGATGGTGCCGATGTTGACGTGCGGCTTGGTCCGCTCGAACTTGGCCTTCGCCACTGCTCTCGTCCTCCTGGACTTTCTGGGTCAGTCGTCGCCGTGGATCGGCGGTCGTACGTCGGTCGTGCGGTCCTCTGGTGGGCTGACGCTCAGGTGGAGGACCCGAGGTGACCTCACGAGGCTAACGGGGACGGATCCCCCGCCTCACCGCGGCCCGTCCTCCGGGGTCCGGACTCGGGGCCGCGGCGGTGCTCACTCGCCGGTCACCTTGGCGATGATCTCCTTGGCGACGCTCGCCGGGACCTCGCCGTAGGAGTCGAACTGCATGGAGTAGTTCGCCCGACCCTGGGTCTTCGACCGCAGGTCGCCGACGTAGCCGAACATCTCCGAGAGCGGCACGACCGCCTTGACGATCCGGTTGCCGCTGCGCTCCTCCATGGCCTGGATCTGGCCACGGCGGGAGTTCAGGTCGCCGATGACGTCGCCCATGTAGTCCTCGGGCGTCGACACCTCGACGGCCATCAGGGGCTCGAGGATGGCGGGGTCCGCCTTGCGGGCCGCCTCCTTGAGCGCCATCGAGCCGGCCACCTTGAACGCCATCTCCGACGAGTCGACCTCGTGGTACTGACCGTCGAGCAGCGTCAGGCGCAGGCCCGTCATCGGGTAGCCGGCCAGGATGCCGTACTGCATGGCGTCCTGGGCGCCGGCGTCGACCGACGGGATGTACTCGCGCGGCACGCGACCGCCGGTGACCTTGTTGACGAACTCGTAGAGCGCGCCGTCCTCGGTCTTCTCCATCGGCTCGAGCGCGATGATGACGCGCGCGAACTGCCCGGAGCCGCCGGTCTGCTTCTTGTGCGTGTACTCGAACTTCTCCACCGGCCGGCGGATGGTCTCCTTGTAGGCGACCTGCGGCTTGCCGATGTTGGCCTCGACCTTGAAGTCCGACTTCATCCGGTTGACCAGCACCTCGAGGTGGAGCTCGCCCATCCCCTTGATGATGGTCTGGCCGGTCTCCTCGTCGCGGGCGACCTGGAAGGTCGGGTCCTCGTCGGAGAGACGCTGGATGGCGGTGGAGAGCTTCTCCTGGTCGGCCTTCGACTTCGGCTCGATCGCGACCTCGATGACCGGCGTCGGGAACACCATCGACTCGAGGATGACCGGGTTCTGCGGGTCGCAGAGGGTGTCACCCGTCGTGGTGTCCTTCAGCCCGACGACCGCGTAGATGTGGCCCGCCATGGCCTCGTCGACCGGGTTCTCCTTGTTGGAGTGCATCTGGAAGACCTTCCCGATGCGCTCCTTCCGGTCCTTGGTCGAGTTGATCATCTGCGCGCCCGAGGCGATCTTGCCCGAGTAGACGCGGATGTACGTGAGCTTCCCGTAGAACGGGTGGCTCATGATCTTGAAGGCCAGCGCGGCGAAGGGCTCCTCGGTGCTGGCGCGACGGACCACGGGGGTCTCGCCGTCGAGCAGCGTCCCCTCGACCGGCTTCACGTCGACCGGGGCGGGCAGGTAGGCGATGACCGCGTCGAGCATGGGCTGGACGCCCTTGTTCTTGTACGCGGTCCCGCACAGCACGGGGTTGTACTCGCTGGTGACCGTCACGGCTCGGATGCCGTGCTCGATCTCCTCGACCGAGATCTCCTCGCCGGCGAAGTAGCGCTCCATGAGCGCCTCGTCGTTCTCGGCGATGGCCTCCATGAGCGCCTCGCGGTACTCGGCGGCCTGTTCGGCGTACTCCGCCGGGATCTCCTCGATCGCGTAGTCCTCGCCCTTCTGCACCTCACCGCGCCAGGTCAGCGCACGCATGCGGACCAGGTCGATGACGCCGTAGAACTCGGACTCGACACCCATCGGCAGCTGCAGGACCAGCGGCTTCGCGTGCAGCCGGTCCTTGATCGTCTGCACCGTGAAGTAGAAGTCGGCGCCCAGCTTGTCCATCTTGTTGACGAAACAGATGCGCGGGACGTCGTAGGTGTCGGCCTGCCGCCACACCGTCTCCGACTGCGGCTCGACACCCTCCTTGGCGTCGAACACCGCGACCGCACCGTCGAGGACGCGCAGGTTGCGCTCGACCTCGATGGTGAAGTCGACGTGCCCGGGGGTGTCGATGATGTTGAGCTGGTGGTCCTTCCAGAAGGTCGTCGTCGCGGCGGACGTGATCGTGATGCCGCGCTTCTGCTCCTCCTCCATCCAGTCCATCGTGGCCGCGCCGTCGTGGACCTCACCGATCTTGTAGTTGATGCCGGTGTAGTAGAGGATGCGCTCGGTCGTGGTGGTCTTGCCCGCGTCGATGTGGGCCATGATCCCGAAGTTGCGGACCTTGCCCAGGTCGGTCAGCACGTCGCGTGCCACGGAATTTCCTCTTCCCGTCGGGTCGTCGCCGCGGGTCCCGCGGCGGGATGGTTCGCGACGGCGGGTGCCCCCGGCGGTTCGCACCGGGGGCACACCGCGTCACCAGCGGTAGTGCGCGAAGGCCTTGTTCGACTCGGCCATCTTGTGGGTGTCCTCGCGGCGCTTGACCGCAGCGCCCAGGCCGTTCGAGGCGTCGAGGAGCTCGTTGGTGAGCCGCTCGACCATGGTCTTCTCGCGGCGCGCCCGCGCGTAGGTGATCAGCCAGCGCAGCCCGAGCGTCGTCGAGCGGCCGGCGCGCACCTCGATCGGCACCTGGTAGGTCGCGCCACCGACGCGGCGGCTGCGGACCTCGAGGGCCGGCTTCACGTTGTCCAGCGCACGCTTCAGCGTGACGACCGGGTCGGCGCCGTTGCGCTCGCGGCAGCCCTCGAGGGCGCCGTAGACGATGCGCTCGGCCAGCGATCGCTTGCCGTCGACGAGCACCTTGTTCACCAGCTGCGTCACCAGCGGGGCCCCGTAGACGGGGTCGGCGACCAGCGGACGCTTCGGAGCGGGTCCCTTGCGCGGCATGTCAGCCCTTGTCCTTCTTCGTCCCGTAGCGGCTGCGGGCCTGCTTGCGGTTCTTGACCGCCTGCGTGTCCAGCGCGCCGCGGATGATCTTGTAGCGAACGCCCGGCAGGTCCTTCACACGACCGCCGCGCACGAGCACGATCGAGTGCTCCTGCAGGTTGTGGCCCTCGCCCGGGATGTACGCGGTGACCTCGATCTGGTTCGAGAGGCGCACGCGCGCGACCTTGCGGAGCGCGGAGTTCGGCTTCTTCGGGGTGGTCGTGTACACGCGGGTGCAGACACCCCGCCGCTGCGGGCTGCCCTTGAGTGCCGCGGTCTTGGTCTTCTCGACCTTGTCCTCGCGGCCCCGGCGGACCAACTGCTGAATGGTGGGCATTCGTTCCTCTGGCTCGTGTCCTGCTCGAACTTCGTCGTCGTCGGTGTCGTGGCCCCGTCGCGGGGCCGGGCGTGTCGGCGAGAGCCGTGGGCAGCCCTCACACTCGACACCGCCGACGCGTCCGGTCGACGCCGCGCGCCCGTCGGGCGGGCGCAGCGCGACGACCCGATCACGTCGGGCACCGGAGACGATACCCGGCGTTGACGCCAGGGTTCGCAGGTGGGTCCGGATCCGCGCCCCCGGAGACTCGGAGACGTCCTCGACGGACCACTCGTGCCCTCGAAGGCCGACCAGGACCTCCATATCGACGACGACAGCCACCACGTCGTCGAACGGGCTCGCCGCAGACTACACCACCGGCGTCTCCGGGCAGCACAACGCGTCGTCGGGGAGCGGCATTCCCCTCTCGCGACGACGCCCCCGCCCGGAGGACCGGGCGGGGGCGTCGGGTCGTGCGGGACGCGGACTCAGGTCAGCGGTACTGGCCGAAGTCGTAGTCGTCGAGCGGGACGGCCACGCCGCTGCCGCTGCCGAACACGTCCGGCGAGTAGTACCCGTCGTCGTAGCTCGGCAGGGCGTACGCCGCGGCGCGCGCCTCCTCGGTCGGCTGCACCTGGATGTTCCGGTACCGGTTGATGCCGGTGCCGGCCGGGATCAGCTTGCCGATGATCACGTTCTCCTTCAGCCCCACGAGGCTGTCGGACTTCCCCTCGATCGCGGCGTTCGTGAGGATGCGGGTCGTCTCCTGGAACGACGCCGCCGAGAGCCACGACTCGGTGGCCAGCGAGGCCTTCGTGATGCCCATGAGCACCGGACGCCCCGCCGCCGGGTCGCCGCCCTCGGCGACGACCTTGCGGTTCTGGCCCTCGAACTCCGCGCGGTCCACGACGCCGCCGGGCAGGAACTCCGTCGCGCCCGAGTCGATGATCGTCACCCGGCGCAGCATCTGCCGGACGATGACCTCGATGTGCTTGTCGTGGATCGACACGCCCTGCGAGCGGTAGACCTTCTGGACCTCGTCGACGAGGTGCAGCTGCACCTCGCGGGGGCCCATGACGCGCAGGATCTCGTGCGGGTCGGCGGTGCCCTCGAGCAGCTGCTGCCCGACGTCGACGTGGTCGCCGTCCTGCAGCGGGCGCTCGGTGCCGTCCACGGTCAGCGTCGCGAGGCGCTGGCGCTTGGACAGCTTGTCGTAGACGACCTCCTCGCTCCCGTCGTCCGGGATGAGGGTGATCTTCCAGAACTTGTCGCCGTCCTCGAGCTGGATGCGCCCGTCGACGTCTGCGATCGGCGCCTTGCCCTTGGGCACGCGGGCCTCGAAGACCTCCTGCACACGGGGCAGACCGGTCGTGATGTCCTCGCCGGCCACGCCACCCTGCTTGAAGGTGCGCATGGTCAGCTGCGTGCCGGGCTCACCGATCGACTGCGCGGCGACGATGCCGACGGCCTCGCCGACGTCCACGAGCTGCCCGGTCGCGAGCGACCGGCCGTAGCACATCGCGCAGACACCCTGCGCCGAGTCGCAGGTCAGGACGCTGCGCACCCGGACCTTGCCGATGCCGTGGGCGATCAGCGAGTCGATCGCCTGCTGCCCGATGTCGCCGCCCTTCTCCAGGACGACGTTGCCCTCGGAGTCGGTGACCGCCGAGGCCGCGGTGCGGGTGTACACGCTGGTGTCGACGTGCACGTCGCGCACGAGGCCGGTCGGGGTCTCTTCGGCGATCGGCATCGGGACACCGCGCTCGGTGCCGCAGTCGACCTCGCGGACGATGACGTCCTGCGAGACGTCGACCAGACGCCGGGTCAGGTAGCCCGAGTCCGCCGTCCGCAGCGCGGTGTCGGCGAGACCCTTGCGGGTGCCGTGGGTCGAGATGAAGTACTCGACCACCGTGAGGCCCTCGCGGTAGTTCGCCTTGATCGGGCGCGGGATGAACTCGCCCTTCGGGTTCGCCACCAGGCCCTTGATGCCGGCGAGCTGCCGGATCTGGGTCATGTTGCCGGCCGCGCCGGACTCGACGATGCGGCGAATGGAGTTGTCCTCGGGGAACTGGTCCTCCATCGCCTTCGCCACCTCCTCGGTGGCCTGGCCCCAGATGCGCACCATCTCGTCGTTGCGCTCCTGGTAGGAGAGCGCACCGCGCTGGTAGCGCTTGTTGACCTGCTCGGCCCGCTCCTCGTACCCCTCGAGGATCTGCGGCTTGTTCGCCGGCACGACGACGTCGTCCATGGCGACCGTGACGCCCGAGCGCGTGGCCCAGTGGAAGCCGGCGTCCTTGAGCCGGTCCAGGGTCATCGCGACCTCGGTCATCGAGTAGCGCTCGGCGAGGTCGTTGATGATCGCCGCCTGCCGCTTCTTGGGCAGCAGGTCGTCGACGAAGGGGTAGTCCTCGGGCAGGAGCTCGTTGAAGAGCACCCGGCCCAGCGTGGTGTCCGCGAGCCACGGCGTGCCGGGCTCGTGGTCTTCGCCGACCATGCCCGGGCCGGGCACGACGTCGCCCGAGAGCCGGATCCGGCACGGCGCCTGCAGGTGCAGCGTCCCCAGGTCGTAGGCCATGATCGCCTCGGCCGGCGACGAGTAGGCGTTGCCCTCGCCGTCGGAGCCCGGACGCTTCGTCGTCAGGTAGTACAGGCCCGTGACCATGTCCAGACGCGGCATGGCCAGCGGCTTGCCCGACGCCGGCGAGAGGATGTTGTTCGCCGACAGCATGAGGATGCGGGCCTCGGCCTGCGCCTCCGCCGACAGCGGCAGGTGGACCGCCATCTGGTCACCGTCGAAGTCGGCGTTGAAGGCCTCGCACACCAGCGGGTGGAGCTGGATGGCCTTGCCCTCGACCAGCTGCGGCTCGAAGGCCTGGATGCCGAGGCGGTGCAGCGTGGGCGCCCGGTTCAGCATCACCGGGTGCTCGTTGATGACCTCCTCGAGCACGTCCCAGACCTGGCCGCGCTGACGCTCGACCATCCGCTTGGCGGACTTGATGTTCTGGGCGTGGTTGAGGTCGACCAGCCGCTTCATGACGAACGGCTTGAACAGCTCGAGCGCCATCTGCTTGGGCAGGCCGCACTGGTGCAGCTTGAGCTGCGGGCCGACCACGATGACCGAGCGGCCGGAGTAGTCGACGCGCTTGCCGAGCAGGTTCTGACGGAACCGGCCCTGCTTGCCCTTGAGCAGGTCGGACAGCGACTTGAGCGGGCGGTTGCCCGGCCCGGTCACCGGCCGGCCGCGGCGGCCGTTGTCGAACAGCGCGTCGACGGCCTCCTGCAGCATCCGCTTCTCGTTGTTGACGATGATCTCGGGCGCACCGAGGTCGATCAGTCGCTTGAGGCGGTTGTTGCGGTTGATGACCCGGCGGTACAGGTCGTTGAGGTCCGAGGTGGCGAAGCGGCCACCGTCGAGCTGCACCATCGGGCGCAGGTCCGGCGGGATGACCGGGACGCAGTCGAGCACCATGCCGCCGGGACGGTTCCCGGTGGCCTGGAACGCCGCGACGACCTTGAGCCGCTTGAGCGCGCGCAGCTTGCGCTGCCCCTTGCCCGACCGGATCGTCTCGCGGAGGTTCTCGGCCTCGGCGTCGATGTCGAAGGTCTCCAGCAGCTTCTGGATCGCCTCGGCACCCATGGCGCCGGTGAAGTAGTCCGCGTAGCGGTCGTAGAGCTCGCGGTAGAGCGACTCGTCCTGGATGAGCTGCCCGCGGTCGAGCTTCGCGAAGGTGTCCCACACCTCCTGGAGGCGGTCGAGCTCGCGCTGCGCACGGTCGCGCAGCTGACGCATCTCGCGCTCGCCGCCCTCCTTGACCTTGCGGCGCACGTCGGACTTCGCGCCCTCGGCCTCGAGCTCGGCGATGTCGTTCTCGAGCTTCTGCGCGCGGGCCTCGAGGTCGTTGTCGCGCTGGGTCTCCAGGCGCTTGCGCTCCCCGGCGATCTCGTTCTCGAGCGTCGAGGAGTCGTTGTGGCGCTGCTCGGTGTTCACGTCGGTGATCACGTACGCGGCGAAGTAGATGATCTTCTCGAGATCCTTCGGCGCGAGGTCGAGCAGGTAGCCCAGGCGCGAGGGGACGCCCTTGAAGTACCAGATGTGCGTGACGGGCGCGGCCAGCTCGATGTGGCCCATCCGCTCACGGCGCACCTTGGCGCGGGTCACCTCGACGCCGCAGCGCTCACAGATGATGCCCTTGAAGCGGACGCGCTTGTACTTGCCGCAGTAGCACTCCCAGTCCCGCGTCGGACCGAAGATCTTCTCGCAGAAGAGTCCGTCCTTCTCGGGCTTGAGCGTGCGGTAGTTGATGGTCTCGGGCTTCTTGACCTCGCCGAAGGACCACTGCCGGATGTCGTCGGCGGTGGCCAGACCGATCCGGAGCTCGTCGAAGAAGTTGACGTCGAGCAAAGGTTCTCCCCTGGATGGGTGAGCTGATTTCTCTAGAAGGTCCGTGGGGCCGGCCCCGGCAACGCCGAGGCCGGCCGGCGAGCGCTAGTTGACGACGTCGTCCACGGAGGGCGACTCGTTGCGCGAGAGGTTGATCCCGAGGTTCGCCGCGGCGCGCTCGAGGTCCTCGTCGTCGCCGTCGCGCATCTCGATGGCGGCACCGTCCGAGGACAGCACCTCCACGTTGAGGCACAGCGACTGGAGCTCCTTGAGCAGCACCTTGAACGACTCGGGGATGCCGGGCTCGGGGATGTTCTCGCCCTTGACGATCGCCTCGTAGACCTTGACGCGACCGAGCACGTCGTCGGACTTGATCGTCAGCAGCTCCTGCAGCGTGTACGCCGCGCCGTAGGCCTGCATCGCCCAGCACTCCATCTCGCCGAAGCGCTGGCCACCGAACTGCGCCTTACCGCCCAGCGGCTGCTGGGTGATCATCGAGTACGGGCCGGTGGACCGGGCGTGGATCTTGTCGTCCACCAGGTGCAGCAGCTTCAGGATGTACATGTAGCCGACCGCGATCTGGTGCGGGTACGGCTCGCCGGTCCGTCCGTCGAAGATCTGCGCCTTGCCGTCCTCGCCGACCAGCCGGACGCCGTCGCGGTTGGGCAGCGTCGAACCGAGCAGCCCCGAGATCTCGGTCTGCCGCGCGCCGTCGAACACCGGGGTGGCGGTGTTCGTGTCGGGCGCGACGTAGCGCATGTCGTCGGGGAGGTTCACGGCCCACTCGGCGGTGTTGTCCGCGTCGACCTCCCAGCCGCTCTTCGCGATCCACCCGAGGTGGGTCTCGAGCACCTGGCCGATGTTCATGCGTCGCGGCACGCCGTGGGTGTTCAGGACGATGTCGACCGGGGTCCCGTCGGCGAGGAACGGCATGTCCTCGACCGGCAGGATCTTGCCGATGACGCCCTTGTTGCCGTGGCGGCCGGCGAGCTTGTCGCCCTCGGAGATCTTGCGCTTCTGGGCCACGTAGACCCGGACCAGCTCGTTGACGCCGGGCGGGAGCTCGTCGTCGTCGTCGCGGGAGAAGACGCGGATGCCGATGACCTTGCCGGTCTCGCCGTGCGGGACCTTGAGCGACGTGTCGCGGACCTCGCGGGCCTTCTCACCGAAGATGGCGCGCAGCAGGCGCTCCTCCGGGGTCAGCTCGGTCTCGCCCTTGGGCGTGACCTTCCCGACCAGGATGTCGCCGTCGGCCACCTCGGCCCCGATGCGGATGATGCCGCGCTCGTCGAGGTCGGCCAGGACCTCCTCGGAGACGTTCGGGATGTCCCGGGTGATCTCCTCGGCGCCGAGCTTCGTGTCGCGGGCGTCGATCTCGTGCTCCTCGATGTGGATCGAGGTCAGGACGTCGTCCTGCACGAGCCGCTGCGACAGGATGATCGCGTCCTCGTAGTTGTGCCCCTCCCACGGCATGATCGCCACGAGCAGGTTCTTGCCCAGGGCCATCTCACCGTCCTCGGTGCACGGCCCGTCGGCGAGGACCTGGCGGGCCTCGACGCGGTCGCCCTCGGAGACGATCGGCTTCTGGTTGATGCACGTGCCCTGGTTGGAGCGCGTGAACTTGTGCAGCCGGTGCGTCTCGCGCTGGCCGTCGTCGTCCATGATCGTGATGTAGTCGGCGCAGAGCTCCTCGACCACACCCGGACGGTCCGCGGCGATGACGTCGCCCGCGTCCACCGCGGCGCGCAGCTCCATCCCGGTGCCGACGAGCGGCGACTCGGACCGCAGCAGCGGCACCGACTGACGCTGCATGTTCGCGCCCATGAGGGCGCGGTTGGCGTCGTCGTGCTCGAGGAACGGGATCATCGCCGTCGCGACCGACACCATCTGGCGCGGCGAGACGTCCATGTAGTCGACGCGGGTCGGCGCGATGAGGTCGACGTCGCCACCCTTGCGGCGGACCAGGACGCGGTCGTCCTGGAACCGGCCGTCGTCGTCCAGCGGCGCGTTGGCCTGCGCGACGACGAAGCGGTCCTCCTCGTCGGCCGTGAGGTAGTCGATCTGGTCGATGACGACCCCGTCGACGACCTTGCGGTACGGCGTCTCGATGAAGCCGAACGGGTTGACCCGCGCGAAGCTCGACAGCGACCCGATCAGGCCGATGTTCGGGCCCTCCGGGGTCTCGATCGGGCACATGCGGCCGTAGTGCGACGGGTGGACGTCGCGGACCTCCATGCCGGCGCGCTCACGGGACAGACCGCCCGGGCCCAGCGCGGAGAGCCGGCGCTTGTGCGTCAGCCCGGCGAGCGGGTTGGTCTGGTCCATGAACTGCGAGAGCTGGGAGGTGCCGAAGAACTCCTTGATCGCCGCCACGACGGGACGGATGTTGATCAGGGTCTGCGGCGTGATCGCCTCGACGTCCTGGGTCGTCATGCGCTCGCGGACGACGCGCTCCATCCGGGACAGACCCACGCGGATCTGGTTCTGGATGAGCTCGCCGACCGTGCGCAGGCGCCGGTTGCCGAAGTGGTCGATGTCGTCGGTCTCGACCGGGATCGTGTCACCGTTCTCGGCCGCCACCTCGGTCTCCCCCGCGTGCAGGCGCACGAGGTAGGAGATCGTCTGGATGATGTCGTCCTCGGTCAGCGTGCCGGTCGACGGCTCGACCTCGAGGCCCAGCTTCTTGTTGACCTTGTAGCGGCCGACCTTCGCGAGGTCGTAGCGCTTGTCCTTGAAGAACAGGTTCTCCAGGAGCGTCTGCGCCGACTCGCGCGTCGGCGGCTCGCCCGGACGCAGCTTGCGGTAGATGTCGAGCAGGGCCTCGTCCTGCCCGGCGGTGGCGTCCTTCTCCAGCGTGGCGAGCAGCGTCTCGGAGAAGGAGAACTTCTCCTGGATCTGCTCGGTGGTCCACCCGAGGGCCTTCAGCAGCACGGTCACCGGCTGGCGACGCTTGCGGTCGATGCGGACACCGACGGTGTCGCGCTTGTCGACGTCGAACTCCAGCCACGCGCCGCGGCTCGGGATGATCTTGACGCTGAAGACGTCCTTGTCCGTCGTCTTGTCGACGGTGCGGTCGAAGTACACACCCGGCGAACGCACGAGCTGCGACACGACGACGCGCTCGGTGCCGTTGATGATGAACGTGCCCTTGTCGGTCATCACGGGGAAGTCGCCCATGAAGACCGTCTGGGACTTGATCTCACCGGTGGTGTTGTTGGTGAACTCGGCCGTCACGAAGAGCGGGGCCGAGTAGGTCATGTCCTTGTCCTTGCACTCCTCGACGGAGGCCTTCACCTCGTCGAAGCGCGGGTCGGAGAAGGACAGCGACATCGAACCGGAGAAGTCCTCGATCGGAGAGATCTCCGCGAGGACCTCCTCCAGGCCGCCGACCGGGGAGTCCTCGCCCGCGTCCACGCGGCGCTCGAACCATTCCTCACTGCCGACCAGCCACTCGAAGGACTTGGTCTGCAGGTCGAGGAGGTCGGGGACCTCCAGCGGCTGGTCGAGCTTGGCGAAGGAGACCCGCAGAGGGGCCCCGGGGAAAGAAGCGTGGTGGTTCGAGGACCTGGTGGCGCGGGTAACTGCCAAGATGCGTCCTTCCGGAACAACGCTGTCTGACGCTGTCAGTAGCTTCGTCCGCCTGAGACGCAGCGCAGTGCCCCGGGCGGCCGGATCGCGCGGCCGATCGGGGGTCCACGGATGACGTGGGCACACGTGAAGGCAGCGCGATCCGACAGTCTAGCCACAGGCCCGACACGTGTCGAACGCCCCCCTCCGTGACGCGCCTGCGGGGGCCGGTCCGTGGGGGCCGGGCCCGACCGCGGGGTCGGACGTCGGGGGTCTCGCGCTGGGAACAGAGTGACCGGTGACCACGCTCGCGTCAAGTCCGACGCGCCCCCGGCCTGACCGCACCCGCCGGTGTTCCGCCGCAGGTCAGAGCCACCCCAGACACGACCGAGCCCGGGAGACGACCCCATCGTGGGGTTCGCCTCCCGGGCTCGGGGGCGTGCGCGGGTGCGCGATCAGACCGGCGTGAGCTCGCTGAGCTTCCAGCGGCCGTCCTCCTTGACGACCTGCACCGTGAGCAGACCGGGGGCGTTCGTGGTCTGCCCGTTGGTCGTGCGCTCGGCGGTGAACTGCACCAGCGCGAGGAGCGTGGCGCGGTCGCCGGAGAGCTGCTGCACGCCGATGTTGAGCACGCTCGCGGTCTGGCGGAGCTTCTGGTCGGTGGCCGGCCTGCGGATGGTCTGCTCGAACACCGCCAGGTACTGCGAGCCGAACTCGCCGGTCGCCTGCGTCCGCACCGCGTTCACGGAGTCGTCGAGCTTGGTGAAGTCGTAGGACAGGATCTGCTCGATCGCCGTCCGGGACTGCCCGACGACCTCGGCGGTGCCGCCGACGTCGACCACGGCCTGGTTGGCGTACGGGGTGCCCTCCGCACGGTCGGCGAGGGCCGCGACGAGGGCCCAGGTCCCCAGGCCGAGGCTCAGCACGAGCACGACCACCAGGGTCGTGACGAGCCGCTTCGGGGTGGCGCCGAGCGCGGCGACGGGACGCGTGGTCGACGCGAGGGCCCGGGCGAGCCGGGACGGGCCGGCCTCGGTGCCGGGCCGGGACGGCCGCGCCGGCGCCGGGCGGTCCAGCACGGCCGTGCCGCCGCGGCGGCCGGTCGGGGCGGCCGCCGCCGACGGCGCGGCGGGGGTCATCGTGCGCCCGGTGCGGCGGCCCTTCGGCGTCGGCCGGGACGGCGCGTCGCCGGCGTCGTCCGGGTCGACCGAGTCGTCCGGGTCGCCCGAGGTGTTCGCGACGACGGGCGTGCCGGCCGCCGAGGCGGGCCCGTCCGTCGTGGCCGGCTGGTCCGTCGCGGCCGACGCGGTCGTTGCGGTCGTTGCGGTCGGCTCGTCGTCCGGGGCCGACGTGGCGTCCCCCTCGACGGCCTCCGGCGCGGGGCCCGGCTCGACGGCCTCGTGGTCGACGACGTCGTCGGTGGCCCGGTCGGCGACGGGGGACTCCGAGGTCACTCCCCGGCGGCGCGGGTCACGCAGGCCGGCGACCTTCGGGCGGCGGCCGGCCGGGGCGGTGGTCGTGGTGGCGCGGGTACGGGGCGGCATCGACGCTCCCCTCCTCTAGCTCTGGCCCGCGGTCGGCGCGGCCTTGGAGGCCTTCCAGCCGTCCGGGGTCCGCTGCATGTCGACCTGGAACAGCTGCTGCTTCTGGGTGGGCTGCTGGTTGGCGCTCGACGCCGTCACGTTGATCGCGACGATGGCCGAGGCGGTGCCGCGGTCGTCGTCGAAGGCCGTCAGCGACGCCCCGGCGGGGGTCGCGACGACGGACGCCTGCGCCTTCTTGAGGCTGTCGGCGAACTGCTGGCGGACCTTCTGGTACTCCGAGAGCATCGGGTCGGTCAGCGACGTCTGCGCGGCCGCCAGGTCGGCGTCGATCGTCTGCGGCCGCACCGTGTTGATGTTGACCACGATCTGCTCCGCGGCGTCCACTGCGACGTCCCGGTCGTAGGCCTGGTTCGCGGTCGGGCCGTGCGACCCGATCCACCAGTAGACGCCGGCCGCCACGGCGGCGGCGAACGCCAGGGCCGTCGCGACGGCCAGGATGCGAATCGTCGTGCGCTGCGACGGGGCCCGCAGGCCGCGTCGGGTGGACGACGACTCCGGCTTGTCCAGCGTGTCGTTCGTGGGCAGGGTCCTCAGCTCCTCGGGGTGGGAGGCCCGCCGGTCGTGGTCAGCCCAGTCCAGGGATGATGACCGGCGGGGCACCGCGCCCGGAGTTCGCCAGGACGTCAGCCGGGGACGACGAAGCTGCGGGGAACGCGGTGGTCTGCTCTGCATTCTGCGACGAGGCCTGTGACGCCGATGACCCGGGGTTGCTTCCGGGGGCGGGAGCGGGTCGCTGGCCGGGCGTGTAGGGGGTCGCGGGCACCGGCGTGATGTTCGGGAACGCGCCGGGCGGGGCCGTCGGGCCGTAGTAGTACTCGTTGGGGTTCAGCAGCCCGCCACGCTTGCTGCCGTCCAGGTTCGGCGTGCGCTGGGCGCCGCGCGGGTCCACCTCGCCGCCCTCGGCGCAGTACACCCGCGTGTCCATCGGGATGAAGGACTGGTCCGTGGCGGGCCGCCAGCCGGCTCCGGGCTGCAGGTAGCCGTCCCGGCAGTACGGCGGGTCCTGGATGTTCAGGACCAGCCCGAAGTGCACGCGCCCGTCCCCGGGCACGACGGCGGGCGCCACCGCGGACAGACCCGGGTAGGTCACGAGCAGCTGCTCGACCCCGGCCAGACGCGGCTGGATGATCCGCACGGTCGTCAGGAGGTTCGCGAGGACGCGGGAGAGGTCCGGGCCGGTCTCGCGGATCAGCGCCTCGAGCTGCGCAGCCGCCGGAGGGGCGGCCCGCACGAGCCGGCGCAGGTTCGGGTCGTCGGCCTTGAGCTGGGCGGTGAACAGGTTCAGGTCGCGGCTGAAGGACAGGATCTGCGGCCCGAGGCTCGCCTGGGTCCCGAGGACGACGCGCCCGTCCCGCAGCAGCTGGGTGGTCTGCGGGAGGTTCTGGATCGCGGTCGCGACGAGGGCGTTGGAGCTGTCCAGCAGGCGCTGCAGGTCGGGGCCGGTGCGGTCGAACGCGGTGTAGAGCTCGTCGACCGTGGTCCGCAGCTCCGGGATCGGCACGGACGTCGCCAGCGTGTTCAGGTTGGCGAGCAGCCCGTCGACCGGCACCGGCGTGCGGACGCGATCGGCCGGGATGATCGAGCCGTCCTCCAGGAACGGCCCACCGTCGCGCGGCGGCTGCAGGTCCACGTACTGCTCCCCGACCGCAGACCGGTTCGCGATGACCGCGACCGCGGAGGCGGGGACGTCCGGGCTCTCCTGCTCGATCTCCAGATCCACCTCGAGGCCGCCGGGCGTGATCCGCATGTCGCCGACCTTGCCGATCTCGACCCCGCGGTAGCTCACCGAGGCCTTCGGGAAGATCCCGCCGGACTCCTTCATCTCGACCTTGACCGTGTACGGCCCGAGGCCGACCAGCGAGTCCGCACCGACGTAGCGGAAGGCGATGTAGCTGATCCCGACGAGCGAGATGACGACGAAGAGGATCAGCAGGTTCCGGATCTGCTTCGTCATGTCAGTTCCCGCCCTCGTCCGGGGCGTCGCCACCCGTGTCGCCGGTGGTGTCCGGCGTCGTCCCGGCACCGTCGCCGGTGTCGGCACCGGTCCCCGTGCCGGTGCCCGCGCCGGTTCCCGTGCCCTGCGGCGTCCCGGCGCCCGCGGGCGTCTGGGCACCCGCCGGGGTCCCGGTCGCGCCGCCCACTCCCGGCAGGAGCCCGGTCACGCCCGGCAGGGCGAGCGCGGGGGCCCCCGTGGCCGCCTGCCGGTTCTGCAGCAGGTTCAGGATCTGGGTCAGGCTGGTCGTGTCGGCGTTGACCCCGAGCAGGTTCTGCAGCAGCCCGCTCAGCGACAGCTCCACGGACACGTCGATGTTCGCGAAGTCGCCCTTGATGACGTTGAGCGCGTTGTCGGCGAACGGGATCGTCAGGAGGATCTGCAGCGACCCGGGCAGCGCGTCGCCCGAGGCGATCAGGTTCGCCAGGATCGGCTGCAGCGCGTAGAGGTCGGCGATCGTGTTCGCGCCCGCCCGGTTGATCACGTCGGTGCCGACCACGGAGAGCCGCTGGAGGGCCTGGAGCGTCCCGACGAGCAGCCCGCGCTGCTCGTTGAGCACGTCCAGGCCGGGCTGCAGGTTGTCGATGACGTTGGCGATCTTCGCGCGCTGGTCGACGAGCGTCGCGGCGAGCCGGTCGACCGAGTCCAGCGCCCGGACGATGTCGCCGCGCTGCTGGTCGAGCGTCCCGACGAAGACGTTGAGGTTGTCCAGCAGCGCCCGGATCTGGCTCTCGTTGCCCGACAGCGCGGCGTTGAGCTCCCGCGAGATCGTCTGGACCTTCTCGACGCCGCCGCCGTTCAGCAGCAGCGACAGGGCACCGAGGACCTCCTCGACCTGGGCCCCGACGTCCGTCCGGTCCAGCGGGATCACCGCGCCGTCGGCGAGCCGGCCCTGCGGCGCCCCGATGGCCGGGTTGCCGAGCTCCACGAACTTCTCGCCCAGGAGGCTCGTCTGGCGCAGCTTCGCCATCGCGTTGGCCGGCAGGGCGACGTCGCCGTTGACCGACATCGTCACCTCGGCGGTCCACCCGTCCGGCGCCAGCCGGACCTCGCGGACGACGCCGACCGGGACGTCGTTCGTGCGCACGCTGGCGTTCGGCACCAGGTCGACGACGTTGGAGAGCAGCGCGGTCACGGTGTACGGCTCGTCGCCCAGAGCCGCACCGCCCGGGAGCGGCACCTCCTGGATCGACTGCAGCCCGCAGCCGGACAGCCCGACCGCCGCCACCACGGCGACGACGGCCAGCCGCCAGGACCGGCGGGGGGTGCGTGGGGTGGTCACCGTCCTCCTCCCGTCAGGCCCGCGAGCAGGCCCTGGCCCGGAGCCGTGGGCGCGGTCTGGTCCTGCGTCGCCTCGCGCGGCGTCAGCGCCTGGGTGGCGTTGGTCAGCACTCCGGCGGCGAGCGGGGCCACCGCCTGGTTCTGGTTGAGCAGGCCGGCCAGTTCCTGGAACGGCGCGAGCGCCTGGTTGAGCGCGTCCACACCCGCCGGGGTCTGGGTCGCACACTGGACCTGCCCGGCCAGCAGCAGCGGCGGCAGTGGAGTCCCCGGCGGCAACTGCGGCAGCAAGCCTCCGCCGAGGAGTCCACAGAGGATCGACTCCCGACTGATCGGGGGGAGGTCGAAGCCCGGGAAGAGGACCGGTCGGACGTCGAGCGTGTCGCCGCTGGCGTTGAACGAGTTCGTGAGGTTGCCCAGCGCGAGCGGGGCCGCGTCCGTGAACTCGGTGAGCGCCCGGCTCTGCCGGACCAGGATGTCGGTGATGCTCGCCAGCTGGCCGACGTCGGTCCGCAGCCCGTCCCGGTTCTCCCGGACGAACGCCTCGACGTCCTCGAGGGCCGGCGGCAGCACCCGCAGGACCTCCGAGAGGTTGCCGCGTTCGGCCGCGAGGAAGCCGGAGATGTCGGCGAGCTGGTTGTTCAGCAGCCGCACCTGGCCGTCGTTGCGGGCCAGCATGTTCGTGAACACGCCGAGGTTGTCGACGGTGGCGAACAGGTTGCCGCGGTTGTCCGACAGCGTGCCGACCGCTCCCGCGAGCTCGGTGATCGTCTGCTTGAGCGCCTCGCCGTTGCCGCCCAGGGCGTTCGCGGAGGAGCGGAGCAGGCCGTTGAGGGCACCGTCCTTGTTGACGGCGTTCGGTCCGAGCGACGTCGCCAGCAGGTCCAGGCTCTTGTAGACCCGGTCGAGCTCGACAGGCACCGCGGTCCGCTGCACGGGGATCACGGCCCCGTCGTTCATCATCGCCCCGCCCGTGTAGTTCGGGCCGAGCTGGACGTAGCGGTCCGACACCAGCGTCGGGGCGACGATCACGGCCTGCGCGTCCGCGGCGATCGGCACCCGGTTGTCGACCTTGAGCTCGACCCGGACCACGTTGCCCTGCGGGACGATGTCCTCGACGGTGCCGACCGGCACGCCGTTCACGTTGACCGTGTTCTTCGTGTAGAGGCCGACCACGCTCGAGAAGTACGCGGTGATCGTCCGGGAGCTCCCGCGCTCCAGGGCGTACCAGAGGCCGGCGGTCGCGACGAGCGCGACGATCAGCACGATCGCGAGGGTCCGGGCGAAGCTGTCGAACAGCGTCTTAAGGCGCGTCGTCACGGGTCAGCCCCCTCCCTGGGTCGGCTGCTGGGCCGGGGTCTGTGCCTGCGCCGGTTGCTGACCGATCGCGGCGGGGTTGATGAGCGGGATGCCGCCCGGGAACAGGGTGTTCAGGTCGATCCCGGCCGCCTGGCCCGCCTGCAGCAGCGGCCCGCCGAGCTGGTTCACCGCGCCGGTGATCACGGGGGAGCTCGGCGAGATGTTGCCGAGCAGGTCGGTGAGGAAGCCCGCGGGGTTGCCGCCGGCGGCGTCCGGGTTGCAGGCCTGGTCGAGCGGCGGGTCCAGGTTGCAGATGTAGGCGTCGAACCAGCGGCCGTTGCCGACCACGTTCGCGAACACCCGGACGAAGGGCGCCAGGAGGCGGATGCCGTTCTCGAGGTTCGCCGAGTTCTCCTGCAGCGTCGTCAGGACCCCGTTGAGGCTCTCGAGCGTCGGGCCGAGGGTGTCCCGGTTGTCGGCGACCAGGCCGCGCAGCTGGTTGGAGAGCGCGATCGTGCCGTTCAGCAGGTCGTCGATGGCCGCCTTGCGGCTGCGGAGCTCTCCGAGGAGCAGGTTGCCGTTCTGGATGAGCAGCTCGACGTCGCGGTTGCGGTCGGCCAGCACCTGGGTGGTGGCCCGGGTGTTCGCCAGCAGCTTCGCGAGCTCCTGGTCGCGCGAGGAGATCGTCCGCGACAGCCGGGACAGCCCGTCGAGGGCCGGGCGGATCGGGCCGGACGCGCCGTCGAGGGTCTCCGACAGGGTGTCGAGGCTGGTGCCGAGCTGGTCGGTGTTCAGGCTCTCCACCGTCGTCGTCAGGTCCGAGAAGGCCTGGATGACGTCGAACGGCGCGGTCGTGCGGCTCCGCGGGATCGCGACATCCGGGTTCAGCGCCTCCGAGCCCTCCGGGTCGAGGGCGATGTACTTCTGCCCGAGCAGCGTCTTGATCTCGATGGAGGCCCGGGTCTGGTCGCCGATCCAGGCGTCCGGCGCCTTGAAGGAGATGACCACGTCGTTGCCGTCGAGCGCGACGTCGGTGACCGTGCCGACCCGGATGCCGGCGACGCGGATGTCGTCGTCGGGCTGGACCCCGGCCGCCTCGCCGAAGCGCGCGGTGTAGGTCGCCCCCTGGCCGATCAGGGGCAGGTCGCGGATGTTCAGCGAGGCCAGGATGAGCAGCACCAGGACGAGGATGCTCACCGCCCCGATGACGATCGGGTTCCGCTTCCGGAACGGCTTCATCCGCTGCATCGGTACTCCGTCCCGGGAAGCGGCAGGGAGATGTCGATGTTGGGCGGCAGGGGGAGCTGGATCGGACCGGGCAGCGTGGTGTCGATCTTGAGGCCCGCCGCGCACAGGTAGAAGTTGAACCAGGACCCGTAGCTGCCGGCCCGCCCGAAGTTGTTGGCCTTCTGCGGGATGTTCCGCAAGGCGTTCTCCACGAGGCCTCGGTTGCGGTTGAGGATGTCGGCCTCCTGGCCGAGCTTGACGATGTCGTCCCGCAGCGGCGGGCGGGCATCGGCGAGGAAGCCGGCCGTGACCTGGGTGAGGTCGGCGATCGGCTGCAGCGTCGACCCGATCGCCACCCGGTCCTGGGCGAGGCCGGTGACGAGCTGCTGAAGCGAGACGATCAGGCTCGAGAGCTTCTCGTCCCGCGCGTTCACGGTGTCCAGCGTCAGGTTCAGGTTGTTGATGACCCGGCCGATGACGGCGTCGCGGTCGGCGATCGTCGAGCTCAGCGACGCCGCGCTCGCGAGCAGCTGGTTGATGTTGCCGCTCTCGCCCTGCAGCACCTGGATGATCTCGAACGACAGCTTGTTGACGTCGTCCGGGCTCAGCGCCTGGAACAGCGGCTTGAAGCCGTTGAACACCACGGTCAGGTTCAGCGGCGGCTGGGTCTGGGTCACCGGCACCGTGTCACCCGGGGCGAGGAACTGGTTCATCGCGCCGTTGCCGCGCTGGATCTCCAGGTACCGCTGGCCGACGAGGTTCTGGTACTTGATCGCGAACCGCGCCCCGACCGGGAGCTTCCGCGCCTCCTCGACGTCGAAGGACACCTCCGCGACCGACCGGTCGACGACCTGCACGTCGGTGACCCTGCCGACCCGGACCCCGGCGATCCGGACGTCGCTGCCCGCGATCAGGCCGGAGGCGTCAGTGAAGCGCGCCTTGTACTCCTCGGTCGAGGAGAAGAAGTTGTTCTGGATCGTGCCGAGCAGCAGGAGCACCGACAGCACGGTGACGATCGCGAAGATGCCCAGCTTGATCAGCGGGGCTACGACCCCCCTCATCCGAGCTCCACCGTGGTGCCGCGCATCGTCGATGCGGTCAGGTACGGGGCGAACGCGGGGACCTGCGACGGGGCGAGCCCCATCTGCATCCCGGTCAGCTCGGTCACGAGGGTGCGCTCCTCGGGCGAGTTGGGGGTGTTCGGCAGGCCGATGTTCGCCGCGTCGATCCGGGCGGCGCCCTGGCCCTCGGTCTCCTCGCCGCCCGCGTCCGGTGTCCCGGTCGGGGCGCCGACGCCGGCGTTGCCGCTCGCGGTGTTGCCCGCGGCGTTGTCGGGCGAGACCGCCGCGGCGGGCGGTGCCTGACGGGTCTGGATCCCGCCGTTGTCGCCGCCGGTGACGTCCATGCCCGCGTTGCTCGCGGCCGGCGGGGCGAACGACCCGTCGGCGAACGGGCCGCCCGGCGGGTACTGCGGCGCCTTGCCGTTGACGATGTAGCAGCGCGGCCCGCGGGTGTCGCGGTAGGCCGGCGCGTCGCTCGGGACGTACTTGCCGCGGTCGATGACGATCTCCGCCGCGATCTGGATCCCGGTGTCCGGCTTCAGGACGTCGTTGATCTTCGGCGTGAGGTCCGTGAGCTGCTGGAACAGGCACGGGAACTCGGGGCTGTACCGGCGCAGCAGGTCGAGGACCGGGTAGGAGCGTGCGCTGAGCTCGATGATGTTCGCGCGGTTCGCCGCGAGGAACGTCGTCGTGACGTCGGAGGCGGAGGTGACCGACCGGAACGTCGCCTCGAACGCGGCCCGCTCCTCGACCAGCGTCCGGCTCGTGGTCACGAGGTTGTCCAGCGCGGAGAGCAGGTCCGGCAGGGCCGCGTTGTAGATGTCCGCGGTCGGCGCCAGCAGGCGCAGGTCGTTGATGAGGTCCGGCAGCGACGGGTTGATCCCGGTGAGGAACTGGTTCAGCTGGACCAGCGTCGCGCCGGTCTGCTGGCCGCGGCCGGACAGCGCCTGCGAGACCGCGCCGAGCGTGTCGGAGAGCTTCTGCGGCTCGACCGCCTGGATGACCGGTAGCAGGTTGTTCAGCACCTGCTCGGTCTCCACCGCGTTCTGCGAGCGGTCCTGGCCGATCAGGTCGCCGTCCTGCAGCCGGCGCTCCGTCGGGTCCTGCGGGATCTCGAGCGACACGTAGCGCTCGCCGAACAGCGTCTTCGGGATGAGCCGGGCGGTGACGTTGCTCGGGACCGCCGTGAGGGCGTCGGGGTCGAGCGCCATCTGGACGGTCGCCCGCTGCCCGTCGGACTCGACCGAGCGGATCTCGCCCACGATGACACCGCGGACCTTCACGTCACCCTGCTTGGAGAGCTGGTTGCCGACGGTGTCGGTCTGCAGCGTGACCATGTCGACCGGCTTGAACACCTTGTTGAACTGCGCGATGCACAGCCCCACCACGAGCGCCATGATCAGCAGCAGGGCGATGCCGTACAGCCGGCGCTGGGTGGACGAGAGCGGTGGGCGGAGGTCCTTCGTCGGGGCGGTCATCCGGCGATCCGGATCGACGTCGTGGTGCCCCAGATGGCGAGGGTCAACAGGTTGTCCAGGACGGTGAAGACGACGATGGAGTTCCGCACCGCGTTCCCGACGGCCACACCCACGCCGGCCGGCCCGCCGCCGGCGTTGTAGCCGTAGTAGCAGTGGATCAGGATGATCGCGAAGGCGAACACGAGGACCTTGGCGAACGAGTAGACGACGTCCTCGGGCGGCAGGAACAGGTTGAAGTAGTGGTCGTAGGTGCCCGACGACTGCGTGTAGAAGTTCGTCACCAACAGCCGTGACGCCAGGTACGAGGCGACCAGGCCGATGACGTAGAGCGGGATGACGGCGATGAAGCCGGCGATCACCCGCGAGGTCACCAGGAACGGCAGCGATGGCACCGCCATGACCTCGAGTGCGTCGATCTCCTCGGACACCCGCTGCGCGCCGAGCTGCGCGGTGAACCCGGCACCGACCGTCGCGGACAGGGCGAGCGCCCCGACCAGGGGCGCCACCTCACGGGTGTTGAAGTACGCCGTGACGAAGCCCGAGAAGGCCGAGGTGCCGATCTGGTTGAGCGCCGAGTAGCTCTGCAGGCCGACCACCGAGCCGGTGAAGAACGTCAGGGTCGCGACGATGACGACCGTCCCGCCGATGAGCGCCAGGGCACCCGAGCCGAACGCCACCTCGGTGAGGAGGCGCAACACCTCGCGCTTGTAGCGCCGCAGGGTGCGGGGGATCCAGCCGATCGTCTTCGCGAAGAACGCCGCCTGGTCCCCCATCGTGTCGAGGACGCCCAGGGGGCCGTCCACGAGCGCGCGGGCGCGACGCGTGATCACTGCCATCGTGTTTCTCCGGCCGTGTGGGGAGCGAGCCGCATGAGGGGTTCGTGCCTAGAACTTGTTCGGTGGGACGAGGTTCAGGTACACGGCCGACACGATCACGTTGATCGCGAACAGCAGGATGAACGTGATGACGACGGCCTGGTTGACCGCGTCCCCCACGCCCTTCGGCCCGCCCGAGGGGTTCAGCCCCCGGTAGGCCGCGACGACCCCGGCCGCGAGGCCGAACAGGACCGCCTTGATGAAGCCCACCAGCAGGTCGCTGGGCTTCGAGAGGGCCGAGAAGCCCTGCAGGTAGGCGCCCGGGGTGACGCCCTGCAGGACCACGTTGAAGTAGTAGCCGCCGGCGACGCCGACGATGGAGACCAGGCCGAACAGCAGCGCCGACACCAGCATCGCGGCGAGGACGCGGGGGACGACGAGGCGCTGGATGGGGTTGATGCCCAGCACCTCCATCGCGTCGATCTCCTCACGGATGGTGCGGGCGCCGAGGTCCGCGCAGACCGCCGAGCCGCCGGCGCCCGCCACCAGGAGGGCGCAGATGACGGGGGCGGCCTGCTGGATCACGGCCAGGGTGCTGGCGGCGCCGGAGAACGACTGGGCGCCGAACTGCCGGATCAGGGACCCCAGCTGCAGCGAGATGACCGAACCGAAGGAGATCGAGACCAGTGCCGCGGGCAGGATGCAGACCCGCGAGATGAACCAGCACTGCTCGATGAACTCCTTCGTCTGGAACGGCCGCTGGAAGATGCCGACGAAGATGTCCAGCCCGAGCGCGAAGAGCTTGCCCGTGGCGGAGAGCGCACCGGCGCCGGGGAAGCGCCCGGCCGTGATGCGTGACGTCACGAGCCGCTCCGGCGGAAGAGGCGACGCAGGCCGCCCTCGGACCGCCCGCGGTGCTGGGACCCGCCCTGGGTCTCCTGCGGGTTCTGCGGGTTCTGGGGGTTCGCACCTCCGGCCAGCTGGTCGGCGGCCGAGAGCTCCTGCCCCTGGCCGTCGGCCGCGGCCGGCGCGGCCCACCCGGAGCGCTCGTCCCCGCGGTCGGAGCCCGCGGGCTGCGTCGCGACCAGCTGCGTGGGGCCGTCGTCCGAGGCGTCCTGCCCGGACCCGCCGTCCGAGCCCCCGCCGTCCGAGCCCCCGCCGTCCGACGACCCGCCCTGCGACCCCGCGGCGTTCTGGGCCGGGATCTGCTCGGTGCGCTGGTCGTCGTCGGAGTCCTGGTCGTCGGCCTCGTTCTCGGTGCCGGCGTCGTCGGCCGCGGTCTCGGTCATCTCCGAGCTGGAGCCGGAGGCGTCGGGAGCGGAGCCGCTCTCCTCGGCCTTCTCGTCGTCGGACTTGGTGTGCTCGCCCGCCTGGGGCAGGACCACCGTGCCTCCGGCGTAGTCGTCGACCGGCACACCGACCAGCGGCTCGTCGGACTCCGGCGGCTCCGGTGGGGCCTTGCGCGCCTCGGCGTCGGCGTTCGGGTCACCGCTGCCGGCCTGGTCGCCCTCGCCCTCGCCTGCGCCGCCGGGGCTGCCCTCGACCATCGACTCGGTCTGGTTCTCCTCCATCGCCTGGTACCCGAACGGGTCGGCGTCCTCCGGAGGGTTGTCCCGGGTGACCTCGATGAGCTCGGTGCGGTCCTGGTCCCGCGAGATCCCGTACCGCTCCATGTCCTCCTCGGTCAGCGACTCGAGGATGGCCGACTGCGCCTTCTCCGGGAGCGTGTGGAGGATCTGCATGACCCGGTCCTTGCGGCGCTGTGTCGCCTTGCGCTCGCCCAGGCCCTCGGTGGGCAGCAGCTGCGGGTCGATGAACGACTCCTCGGACTCCGCGCTGCCCCCCTGCTTCTTCAGCTCCTCCATCTCGGCCTCCATCTGGGCGGTGTCCTTCTCCTCGGACATCCCGATGGGACCGACGCGGCGGCCCTGCAGGAACTGCTGGACCACGGGCTCCTCGGAGGTCAGCAGGACCTCGCGCGGGCCGAACATCACCAGGTTGCGGCGGAACAGCATCCCGATGTTGTCCGGGAGCGAGCGCGCGGTGCCCAGGTGGTGGGTGACGATGAGGATCGTCGCGTCGAGCTGGGTGTTCAGGTCGACGATCAACTGGTTGAGGTACGCGGTGCGCACCGGGTCCAGGCCGGAGTCCGGCTCGTCGACCAGGATGATCTCGGGGTCGAGCACGAGCGCGCGGGCCAGCCCGGCGCGCTTCTTCATCCCGCCGGAGATCTCGCCGGGGAGCTTGTCCTCCGCGCCGCCGAGCCCGACCAGGTCGAGCTTCTCCATGACGATGTCCTTGATCTCGGACTCGCCCTTGCGGGTGTGCTCACGCAGCGGGAACGCGATGTTGTCGTAGAGGTTCATCGAGCCGAACAGCGCGCCGTCCTGGAACAGCACGCCGAACAGCTTCCGGATCTCGTAGAGCTTCGACTCCGAGCACCGCACCAGGTCGGTGTCGTGGATGAAGATCGAGCCCTTCTCCGGCTTCAGGAGCCCGATGATCGACTTCAGCAGGACGGACTTACCGGTCCCCGACGGGCCGAGCAGGACACTGACCTCACCGGCCGGCAGCGTCAGCGTGACGTCGGACCAGATGTTCGAGCTCCCGAACGACTTCGAGAGGTTCTTGATCCCGACCTCGACGCCACCCATGTGCTGATTTCCTCCCGGCCTGGTGTCCGACCTCGCCGTTCGCGACCGGCCACGTCCTCGACCGGATCGAGCTGTGCGCCCGACCACGGCGCGACGGCCCGAGGAGTCGGGCATCACATCGACAACGACGGGTGCGAGGGGAGGTTACTGGACGGGTAACCCGGCTCACCCGCCAGGGATGTCCCCTCCGTACGGACGATGCGCGACCGCGACGAACGGGTGACCCGAAGTCCATCTTCACTGCTCCTGACGGAGCAACGACGACGGGGCGGGGTCCTGGTGGACCCCGCCCCGTCGTGGTGCGGTCGTGCTGCGCCCTCACCTCGGGGAGGGCGCGTGGTGGCGCTCGATCAGGTCAGGGAGACCTTCGCGCCGGCCTCCTCGAGCTTCGCCTTGGCGGCCTCGGCGGCCTCCTTGGTGGCGCCCTCGACGATCGGCTTCGGGGCGCTCTCGACGAGCTCCTTGGCCTCCTTGAGGCCCAGGCCAGAGACGACCTCGCGGACGACCTTGATGACCTGGATCTTCTTGTCGCCGGCGGCCTCGAGGACGACGTTGAACTCGTCCTTCTCCTCCTCGACCGGCGCGGCGGCACCGCCGGCCGCCGGGGCGGCGGCCGCGGCGACCGGGGCGGCCGCGGTGACCTCGAAGGTCTCCTCGAACTGCTTCACGAACTCCGAGAGCTCGAGGAGCGTCATCTCCTTGAAGGCGTCGAGCAGCTCGTCGGTGGACAGCTTCGCCATGGTGGCGGTTCCTTCCTCGTACGACGCCCGGTCCGTGACCGGGCGGGCTGGTGGGGTGGGTCGGGGTGGACCCGTCAGGCGTCGGCGGCGGCGGCGTCGGCCGACTCGACCGCCGCGACGGCCTCCTCGGTGCTCCCGCTGCCCTCGGCGGCCCGCTTGTCCTGCAGGGCCTGGGCGAGCCGGGCGATCTGCGAGGCCGGGGCGTTGAACAGCCCGGCGGCCTTCGCGAGGTTGCCCTTCATGGCGCCCGCGAGCTTCGCCAGCAGGACCTCGCGGCTCTCGAGGTCGGCCAGCTTGTCGATCTCGGCGGCGGAGAGGGGACGCCCCTCCATGTAGCCGCCCTTGACGACCAGCGCCTTGTTGTCCTTCTGGAACTCGCGCAGCGCCTTCGCGGCGTCGACGGGCTCCCCGGACACGAACGCGATCGCCGTGGGCCCGACGAGCAGGTCGTCCAGCCCCTCGACCCCGGCGTCCGCGGCAGCCCGCTTGACCAGGGTGTTCTTCGCGACGGCGTAGGTCACGTCGGAGCCCAGCGAACGACGCAGCTGCGTGATCTGCTTCATCGACAGGCCCCGGTACTCGGTGACGACCATGGCCGAGGCGTCGCGGAACTCCGCGGCGATCTCGGCGACGGCGGCCACCTTGTCGGCGGCCGGTGCACGTTCAGCCATCCGCGCCTCCTCTCCTCACTCGGGCGTACGGACGGTGCTTCCCCGAGAACGACGGGCCCGAGAACGACGAAAGCCCCGTGCGCAGGCGCACGGGGCTCGGTGAGAGGGGCGGACCCCACCAGGGGCCACCGCATCGCGAACCTCGTCCTCCTGCGCGGGCCGTCCGGCGAGCGGACCTTCGTCCTCTCCCGCCGGGGCGGGGGAGGAGACCAGCGGTCTCGGGTGGAACTCGGTGACGATACCGGCGGACGGGTCCGCCGGGTTGTCCTGACCAGGATACGCGACGGCCCGGGCCACCCCCGACGTCGGGGGTGGTCCGGGCCGTCGACGGGGGGTGACTCAGGCGTCGGCCGCGGACAGGTTCCGCGTCCGGTTCGGGTCGACCGGGATGCCCGGGCCCATCGTCGTCGTCACGGTGATCTTCTTGACGTAGCGGCCCTTGGCGGCGGCCGGCTTCGCCCGGAGGATCTCGTCGAGGGCGGCCCCGTAGTTCTCGACGAGCTTCTCGGCGTCGAAGCTGGCCTTGCCGATGACCAGGTGCAGGTTCGCCTGCTTGTCCACGCGGAAGTTGACCTTGCCGCCCTTGATGTCGGAGACCGCACGGGCCACGTCCGGGGTGACCGTGCCGGTCTTCGGGTTCGGCATCAGGCCGCGCGGGCCGAGGATGCGGGCGACGCGGCCGACCTTCGCCATCTGGTCGGGCGCGGCGACGGCGGCGTCGAACTCCAGCCAGCCGCCCTGGATGCGCTCGATCAGGTCGTCGGAGCCCACGACGTCGGCGCCGGCGTTCTCGGCCTCGGTCGCCTTGTCACCGGTCGCGAAGACGATGACGCGGGCGGTCTTGCCGGTGCCGTGCGGCAGGTTGATCGTGCCGCGCACCATCTGGTCGGCCTTGCGGGGGTCGACCCCGAGGCGCATCGCGACCTCGACGGTCGCGTCCATCTTCGTGTTCGCCGTCTTCTTCGCGAGCTCGACCGCCTCGAGGGGCGCGTAGAGGTGCTCCTCGTCGATCAGCTCGGCGGCCTGGCGGTAGGCCTTGCTGCGCTTCATCTGCTGTCCGTCCTTCGGGGGTTCGTTCTCGGATCAGGTGTGGTCACGGGCGGCGCACGCCCTCCCACGGGCTCCGGCTGGGCGGTCTCAGCCGGAGACGGTCAGGCCCATCGACCGGGCGGTCCCGGCGATGATCTTCGCGGCCTGGTCCAGGTCGGTCGCGTTCAGGTCGGCCATCTTGGTCTGCGCGATCTCGCGGACCTGCGCGTCGGTGACCGAGCCGACCTTCTTCGAGTGCGGCGTCGCGCTGCCGGATTGGAGACCGGCGGCGGCCAGCAGCAGCTTCGCGGCCGGCGGCGTCTTCAGCTTGAAGTCGAACGACCGGTCCTCGTAGATCGAGATCTCGACCGGCACGACCTGACCGCGCTGCGCCTCGGTGGCGGCGTTGTAGGCCTTGCAGAACTCCATGATGTTGACGCCGTGCTGACCCAGCGCGGGGCCGACCGGCGGGGCCGGCGTGGCCGCACCGGCCTTGATCTGCAGCTTGACGACCGCGGACAGTCGCCTCTTCTTCGGGGGCATGCCTCGGACTTCCTCACGTTCTTCGTCGGGGCTCGCCCCGCGGCCCGGACGCCGCAGGGCGGAGTTGGGGGTGGACGACTAAATCTTCGAGACCTGGTTGAAGCCCAGCTCCACCGGGGTCTCGCGGCCGAAGATCGACACCAGGACCTTGACCTTCTGGGCGTCGACGTTGACCTCGGAGATGCTCGCCGGCAGCGTCGCGAACGGGCCGTCCATGACGGTGACCGACTCGCCGACCTCGAAGTCCACCTCGACCGGCGCCGGGCCGCTCGTGCCCGAGGACGCGGCGGCGGCCGCGTCGGCGCCGCCCTTGGCCTTCTTGGCGGGCGCCTCCTGGCGCGGCAGGAGGAACTTGACGACCTCGTCGAGGGTCAGCGGCGAGGGCCGCGACGTCGCCCCGACGAACCCGGTGACGCCGGGGGTGTTGCGCACCGCGCTCCACGAGGCGTCGTTCAGGTCCATCCGCACCAGGATGTAGCCGGGCAGCACCTTGCGCTGGACCTGCTTGCGCTGGCCGTTCTTGATCTCGGTGACCTCCTCGGTGGGCACCTCGACCTGGAAGATGAAGTCCTCGACGTCCAGCGTCTGCACGCGGGTCTCGAGGTTGGTCTTCACCTTGTTCTCGTAGCCGGCGTAGGAGTGCACGACGTACCAGTCGCCCGGGGCCAGCCGCAGCGAGTCCTTGAGGGCCTTGACGGGGTCCTCGGGCTCCTCCGGCTCGGCGGGCTCGGTCGGCACCACCACCGGCGCGCCCTCGGCGTCGACGTTGGCCGCGTCCGCGGTGCCGGCCGCCTGGGAGGGCAGGTCCTCGGGCTCCTCCTCGGGGGTGCCGCCCAGGGCCTCGCGAGCCGCGGCGAGGTCGGCCTCGGGGTCGTGCTCGGAGTCGGCGTCCTCGGCGTCCGTGTCGTCCTCGTCGGACTCCTCGCGCGCCTGCGCGGCGGCCCGGGCGACCTCGGCGTCGTCGAGGGTGGCCGGGGCCTCCTCGGTGCTCAGGTCGGAGCCCTCGCGCACGATCACGCCGCGCGTGCGGGACTCGCCCACGAGCTCGGGCTCGCCGCCCTCGGGCCCGGTGGCGGGGACATCTGCGGAGGTCACTTCTCGTCTCACTTCCTTCGGGTGTGCGGCGGTGGGCCGCACGGGAGGTGCCGGCGGGCGGTCAGCCGAACAGCGTGAAGGTCAGCTTCTGGAAACCGACGTCCAGCAGGCCCACCAGCGTGACCATGAAGGCCACGAAGACCAGCACGACCACCGTGTACACGACGATCTGCCGCCGCGTCGGCCAGTGGACCTTCCGCAGCTCGGCGACGACCTCCCGCAGGAACCGGCGCAGCCGCTGCAGCGGGTTGCCCTCGGACCCGGACGGCCGGCCGTCCCGCGACGGGGTCGGTGACCCCTTGGTGGCGATCGCCGAGCCCGAGGACGTGTCCTCGCCGTCGGCCGCCCGGCGGCGCCGGCCCGCGGCGGTGGTGGGACGCGCGTCGTCGCCGTCGGGCCGGTCGGCCCCACGGCCGCTGCGGTCCTCGCTCACTGTTCCGTCCTCACCCCGGGCCTCCCGCGCACCGACCTGCGGGCCGCGGGGCGCCGTTCTCGATCCTGCACGGTCGCGCTGCAGGGGCGACAGGACTTGAACCTGCAACCTGCGGTTTTGGAGACCGCTGCTCTGCCAATTGAGCTACGCCCCTGTGGCGGCCCGTCGGGAGCCGCCGGGCGAGGAGAGCCCGGACACGGACGCGCACGCACGCCGAACCGAGGACTCATCGCCCTGTGCGGACCATGCTACGGCACCCCGTCGACCCCGTTCCCGACGGCCCTGCGCACGTCGGTGACCTGCCGGGGGTGCGCGCGGGAGCGGGTGGGAGAATCCCACGACATGACCGCAGTCACGCCCTCGTCCTCCGGGGGACTCGCCCCCGCCGCCTCCGACCGCCGCATCTCCGAGCGCATCGGCGGGATCGCGGAGTCGGCGACGCTGGCCGTGGACGCGAAGGCGAAGGCGCTCAAGGCCGCCGGTCGTCCCGTGATCGGGTTCGGCGCGGGCGAGCCGGACTTCCCCACCCCGCAGCCGGTCGTCGACGCCGCGATCGCCGCGTGCAGCGACCCGAAGAACCACCGCTACTCGCCGGCGGGCGGCCTACCCGAGCTGCGCGAGGCCGTGGCGGCCAAGACGCTGCGCGACTCCGGGTGGGAGATCCCGGCCTCGCAGGTGCTGATCACCAACGGCGGCAAGCAGGCCGTGTTCGAGGCGTTCGCGACGATCGTGGACCCGGGCGACGAGATCCTGCTGCCCGCGCCGTTCTGGACGACCTACCCCGAGGCCGCCCGGATGGCCGGCGGGAACCCGGTGCAGGTCGACACGGACGCCTCCACCGGCTTCCTGCCCACCGTCGAGGCCCTCGAGGCGAAGCGCACCCCGCGCACCAAGGTGCTGCTGTGGTGCTCGCCGTCGAACCCGACCGGGGCCGTCGCCCCGCGCGAGCTCGTCGAGGCCGTCGGGCGCTGGGCCGCCGAGCACGGCATCTGGGTGATCGCCGACGAGATCTACGAGCACCTGGTCTACGACGGGGCGGAGCACGTCTCGATGCCCGTGGCCGTGCCGGAGATCGCCGACCGCTGCATCGTCGTGAACGGCGTGGCGAAGACCTACGCCATGACCGGCTGGCGCGTGGGCTGGCTGATCGGGCCGTCGGACGTCGTGAAGGCGGCGGCGAACATGCAGTCCCACGTCACCTCGAACGTCGCGAACGTGTCGCAGCGCGCCGCGCTCGCGGCCGTCTCCGGTCCGCTGGACGCGGTCGCCGAGATGCGGTCCGCCTTCGACCGGCGCCGGCGCACGATCGTCGAGATGCTCTCGGCCATCGACGGCGTCGAGTGCCCCACGCCGAAGGGCGCGTTCTACGCCTACGCCGACGTGCAGGGGCTGCTCGGCCGGGAGCTGCGCGGGGAGCGCCCGAAGACGTCGGTCGACCTGGCCGCCGCGATCCTCGAGCACGCCGAGGTGGCCGTGGTCCCGGGTGAGGCCTTCGGGACGCCGGGCTACTTCCGGCTCTCGTACGCCCTCGGCGACGACGACCTCCGCACCGGCGTCAGCCGGATGGGCGATCTCCTCGGCGAGATGTCCTGAGAGATCCTTCCCGGGTGCAGCGGACGTGGCGGTCGGTGCTGGTCGGGGTCGTCGTCGCGGGGCTGGTCCTCGGGAGCGCGGGGACGGCGTCCGCGCAGGACGCCGGGCCCTACGTGGCGCTGGGTGACTCCTACACCGCCGCTCCGCTGACCGGGACGAATGCGGGCAGCCCGATCGGCTGCCTGCGCTCGGTGAACAACTACCCGCACCGGGTCGCGGAGCGGCTCGGTGCCCCGCTCACCGACGTCAGCTGCTCCGGTGCGACGACGACGGACTTCCGGGTCCCCCAGACCACGAGCGCCGGGGTGAACCCGGCGCAGTACGCGGCCCTGTCGGAGGACACCGAGCTGGTCACCGTGCAGGTCGGCGGGAACGACATCGGGTTCGGCGAGATCGTGCGGACCTGCCTCGCGGCCCTGCCGTTCGGCACGCCCTGCCGCGACCGCTGGACCGCAGGCGGTACCGACCAGCTGCGCGAGCGCATCGCCGCCCTCGGGCCGACGCTCGCCGGCGTGCTGCGCGAGGTGCACCGCCGCGCACCCGACGCCCGGGTCGCCCTCGTCGGCTACCCGTCGGTGCTGCCCGCGTCCGGGTTCGGCTGCTACCCGGCCGTGCCGATCACCCCCGGGGACGTCGCGTACCTGCGCGGCGTCCTCGCGGACCTGAACACGCGGATCGAGCGGTCGGCCGAGGCCGGGGACGCCACGTACGTCGACACGTACTCGCCCACCGTCGGGCACGACTTCTGCCAGGGGCCGGGGGTGAAGTGGATCGAGGGCCTGCTGCCCACCGCGCCCGCGTACCCGTTCCACCCGAACGCCGCGGCCTCGGAGGCGATGTCGCGCGCGGTCGTCGACGCGGTCGGGGACGCCGCCGCGGAGTGATCCGGCCGCCTCAGCGGCTGCGGACGACCGCCAGGGCCTTGCCCAGCACGGCCTTGGTGTCCGGCCCGTGGGCGGTGACGGCGAGCGTGACCGACCCGTCGTCGTCCACGGCCTTCACGGTGGCGCCGAGCGAGACCCGCGCGCCCTCGTCGTCGTCGGGGACGACGACGGGGCGGGTGAAGCGGGTGGAGAAGGACCGGACCGCGGCCGGGTCACCGGCCCAGTCGGCCACGAACTGCGCCGCCAGCGCCATCGTCAGCATCCCGTGCGCGATGACGCCGGGGAGGCCGACCGCCGTGGCCGTGCGCTCGCTCCAGTGGATCGGGTTGAGGTCACCGGATGCGCCGGCGTAGCGGACCAGGTCGGCGCGGGTCAGCGTGACCTCGTGGCCGGGCAGCTCGTCGCCGACCGCCACCGCGGGGAGGCTCACGCACCCTCCCCGGCCCGGCCGACGAGCGTGGCCGAGGTGACCAGCACCGACTCGCCGTCGGGATCGGTCACGTCGCACCGGAAGGTGACGACGTCGTTGCCCGCCAGCTCCTTGATCTCGGCGACGCTCACGACCGTGGTCAGCACGTCGCCCGCCACCACCGGGCGGTGCACCTCGAACGACTGGTCGCGGTGCACGACCCGGGTGAAGTCCAATCCGAGCGCCGGGTCGTCGACGACCTCGCGGGTCGCCTCCCACGTGAAGACGACGGGGAACGTCGGCGGGGCGACGACGTCGGCGTGCCCGGCGGCCCGGGCCGCCGCGGCGTCGACGTGCACGGGGTCGGTGGCGCCGACCGCCGTCGCGAACTCCCGGATCTTCTCGGCACCCACGCGGTAGGTGCGCGCCGGCCAGCTGCGGCCGACGAAGGAGGCATCCAGGGCCACAGCGGCGCGGTTCCTAGCGGGTCTCGCGGTGCCCGCGGTGCGTGCCGCAGTTCGGGCAGAACTTCTTCAGCGTGAGCCGGTCGGGGTCGTTCCGCCGGTTCTTGCGCGTGATGTAGTTGCGGTTCTTGCACTCCTCGCACGCGAGCGTGATCTTCGGGCGCACGTCGGTTGCGGCCATGGGAGTGTCCTCTCGAGTACTACGCGATCATTCGGTCGTGGTAGCGGTGGCCGGACTTGAACCGGCGACACAACGATTATGAGCCGTTTGCTCTGCCACCTGAGCTACACCGCCACGGCATGACGAAACCGGCGGACCCAGCCCGCCGGCCTCCTCGTCACCGAGCCCCTTTACGGAATCGAACCGTAGACCTTCTCCTTACCATGGAGACGCTCTGCCGACTGAGCTAAAGGGGCCAGTCCGCCTCCGGATCAGGCGGCTCCGGTGGTGCCGGGCGCCGTCCCCGAGGGTGGCACCCAGCGTACAGGGCCGCCCTCGGCGCGCGCCGAAGCACCCCCCGCGTCGATCAGCGCGTCCAGCCACCGCTCCAGGCTCCCCGCGGGCATCGGCCGGGAGACCAGGTAGCCCTGGGCCACGTCGCAGCCCATCTCGGTCAGCGCCGTGCGCACCGCGGCGCTCTCCACGCCCTCCGCGACCACCGTGAGTCCGAGCGTGTGGCCCATCTCGACGATCGCCCGCACCACCGCGACGTCCCCGGACTCGGTGCCCATGCCGAGGACGAAGCTCTTGTCGATCTTGACGGTGTCGACGGGCAGGCGTCGCAGGTGGGCCAGCGAGGACTGCCCGGTGCCGAAGTCGTCCACCGCGAGGCGGCAGCCGAGCGCGTGCAGGCGGCGCAGGGCCGGCAGGGCGTGCTCGCGCTCCACGGACACCCCGCTCTCGGTGACCTCGAGCGTGAGCAGCTCGGCCGGGACGTCGTGGCGGGCCAGCGCCGCGGCCACGAGGTCGGGGAAGTCGTCGTCGAGCGAGCCGACCGAGAGGTTCACCGCCACCGACAGCCGCAGGCCGCGGTCCAGCCACCCGCGGGCGGCCGCGAGCGACTCGTCCAGCACGAACTCGGTCAGCCCGCCGATCTGGCCGGTCGCCTCCAG
The DNA here is from genome assembly GCF_037401875.1 of Actinomycetospora aurantiaca. NCBI lineage: Bacteria > Bacillati > Actinomycetota > Actinomycetes > Pseudonocardiales > Pseudonocardiaceae > Actinomycetospora > Actinomycetospora aurantiaca. Next base: position 216,615 of record NZ_JBBEGN010000004.1, read on the forward strand.
CACGGGGACGAACTCGTCCGGCAGCAGGGCCCCGAGCTCGGGGTGCTCCCAGCGCGCCAGGGCCTCCACGCCGAGCACGATGCGCCCCTCGAGCGAGACGGTGGGCTGGTAGTGCACCCGCAGGTGCCCGTCGGTGACCGCGGGCCCGAAGCCGCGGATCAGCGCGAGCCGCCGGTCCGCCCGCTCCCCCATGCTCGGCTCGTAGCAGCGGACCGGGACGCCGCCCTCGCGGGCCGCCGACAGGGCGATGTCGGCCCGGGAGAGCAACCGCGACGCGAGGACGTGGCCGTCGTGCTCGCCCGCCAGCCCGGGCACCCCGGCCGCCGCCACGCCGACCAGCACGGGCGCCTCGAACGGGATGCCCTCGACGACCAGCGGCCGGACCAGGTGCTCGCGCATCTCCTCCGCGCCGCGGTGCGCCGTCGGGGGGTCCACGCCGGGCACGACGACCGCGAAGGTGTCGCCCTCCAGCCGGGCCGCCAGGCGGGCGCCGCTCGCAGTGGTCGCGGCGCGGCTGCTCGCGCACACCTCGTCCAGCCGCCGGGCGGCCAGGGTGACGAGGCGTTCGCCGCTCGCGTGCCCGAGGGTGTCGTTGACCTGGTCGACGATCCCGAACGACACCACCGCCACCGCGCCGCGCCCGTCGCGCACCTCGCGCGCCGCGGCCTGCAGGAAGCCGGAGCGGTTGAGCAGGTCGGTCAGCGGGTCGCGGTGGGCGTCGCGCCGCAGGCGGGCCTCCAGCCGGGTGTTCTCCACCTCCGCGCCCACCTGGCGGGCGATGGTCGCGAGCAGGGCGAGCTCGCCGCGCACCGTCGAGCGTCCGGGCAGACGCCGGCCGCGACCGGGTTCGTGGATCTCGATGACCCCGCGGCGGGAGCGCACCACCTCGGAGGGCTGCACCGCGCCGGCCGCGTCGTAGAGCTCCGGGGCGGCCACCGGGGCGACCAGGATCTCGGCGGTGCGCCGCACCCGCATCCAGGCCCGCACGGCGGCCGGGGCGCTGCGGCGGTGCCACCGCGACGCCCCGCGGCCGGGCCGGAAGGCCTCCTCCGGCGCCACCAGGTCGACCGCCCGCAGGTCGTCGGGCAACGGCGGGCCGGCCAGCTCGACGAGGGTGGCCACGGCGACGACGACGCGGCGGGCGTCGTACCGCAGCCGCAGCGCCTCCGCGATCGCGCGGGCGGCGGCCCGCCCGTCGTCGGTCCCCCGGCGGCCGGCGTGGGCGGCCAGCGCCCGCCCGACCGCCCCGAGCGTGCGCAGGTCCGACGACCGGCGCCGGCGGGCGGCGTGCAGCCCGGTCGCGACGAGGACCAGGACGACGGTCGCGACGAGCCCTCCGGAGGTGATGACGAGGGCGTTCACCGTCACCCCCGTCCCGGCTCCGCTGCGGGCCGACGCATCGTCACTCCATCAGGTACCCGTTCACTCTACGCAAGAATCCTGGGGAAGTTGCGCCCTCTTCTATCACTCGTTGGGACCAACGCGGCCGGATCCTCGCCGAACGGACGGGGGACGATGACGCTCCGGGATCTTCGCGGTACGGCCCGGCACGACCGGCCCCGCCCTGGTGGGATGGGAGGAGGCGGACGCCACGAACGAGGAGGACCTGTCGATGTCGGTGGGAGCTGGGGTCACGGCGGGCATCGTCGCCACCGGGAGCGAGCTGCTGGCGGGCCGCGTGCGGGACGCGAACGGCCCGTGGATCGCGGAACGGCTCGGGGAGCTCGGCGTGGACGTCGTCGAGATCGTCCTCGTCGGCGACCGGCCCGAGGAGATGGAGTCCGCGCTGCGCTCCCTGGCCGGGGTCGACCTCGTCGTCACCAGCGGCGGTCTCGGCCCGACCGCGGACGACCTGACGGCGGCCGTGGTCGCCGACCTGACCGGACGTCCGCTGGAGCTCGACGAGCACATGGAGAAGGTGGTCGGCGACATCATCGCGCGCTTCGCGGACCGCCTCCGCTGGGACGCTGACGCGCTCGCCGAGGCCAACCGCAAGCAGGCGATGGTCCCGCGCGGGGCGACCCCGATCCCGCCGGTCGGCACGGCGCCGGGGCTCGCGGTGCCGCCCGGCGACGGCTACCGCCCCACCGTGCTGGTGCTGCCCGGCCCGCCGCGGGAGGTCCGCGGCATGTGGGACGACGCGGTCGCGTCCGGGCCGGTGCAGGAACTGCTCGAGCGCACCGAGCCGTTCGTCGAGACCCACCTGCGGCTGTTCGGGGTGCCCGAGTCGGAGATCACGGGGACCCTGCGCGCGGCCGGGGAGCGCGCCGACCTGTCCGCCCTCGAGGTCGTCACGTGCCTGCGCGACTTCGCCCTCGAGGTCGACCTGCGCCGCCGTCCCGGGGACGACGCCGCGGCGGCGGCCCACGACGCCGTCGTCGCCGAGATCGACGCGCGGCACGGCTCGGCGGTGTTCTCGCGGACCGGCGAGACCATCGACGAGATCCTCTTCGGCCTCCTCCGGGGGCACACCATCGCGACCGCGGAGTCCTGCACGGGCGGGCTGCTGGCCGGGCGGCTGACCGAACCGGCCGGGGCGTCGGCCCACGTGCAGGGCGGGATCGTGTCGTACTCCAACGCGGCCAAGGCGCACCTGCTCGGGGTGCCGCAGCAGGTCCTCGACACCGACGGGGCCGTCTCCACGCGCGCGGTGCAGGCCATGGCCCGGGGGGCGATCGACGCCTTCGGCGTGGACGTCGCGGTGGCCATCAGCGGGATCGCCGGCCCCGGGGGCGGGACCGACGAGAAGCCGGTCGGCTACGTCTGCTTCTGCGTGCGCACCGCCGACGGCGCGGAGATCGTCCGGGACCCGGTGCTGCCGGGCGCGCGGGGAGACGTGCGGGAGCGCTCGGTGGTGCTGGCGATGCACCTCGTCCGGCGCATCCTCACCACCGGCGACCAGGTCGACTAGGCCGTCAGCCCCCGGAAGAACCGGATGATCTGGCTGATCGCGTCGCCGATCGCGGCCAGGATCTGACGGACCAGGGCCGCGGCGTTGTCGGGCTGGGCGATGACGAAGTAGAGGATGACCGCGACGACGAGCAGGATGATCAGGAGTCGCACTCGCGGGTTCATCGGGTCCTTCCACCTGCTCGCCCACCCGCCCGGGGGACCGGGCGCGGGCCGACCGTAGCGGTCGGACCCCGGCGGGCGGGGCCGTTCCGGCACGTGTCGCGGATGCGTCTCGGGCAGGATGGCCGACCATGACCCGGCTGACCGCCTTCACCCACGGATCGCTGCGGTTCGACGTCACCGACGCCGGACCGGCGGACGCCGACGAGACCGTCCTGCTGCTGCACGGCTTCCCGCAGACGTCGGTCTCCTGGGGCCCGGTGGCCGCGCGGCTGCAGGAGGCCGGCCTGCGCACGCTCGCGCCGGACCAGCGCGGCTACTCGCCCGGGGCGCGGCCGGACGGCCGCCGCGCCTACCGGGTGGAGAACCTGGTGGCGGACGCCGCGGCCCTGGTCGAGTCGTCCGGCGCCGGATCGGTGCACGTGGTGGGCCACGACTGGGGTGCGGTCGTGGCGTGGGCGCTCGCCGCGCACCGGCCGGAGCTCGTGCGCACCGTGACCGGCGTGTCGGTGCCGCACCCGGCCGCGTTCCTGCGGGCGATGTACGCCGGGCCGCAGCTGCCGCACTCCTGGTACATGGGGATGTTCCAGCTGCCGCGGGTGCCCGAGCTCCTGCTCGGCGACGAGCAGCGGTTCGCCGCGGTCCTGCGGCGGACCGGCGCGACCGCGGAGCACGCCGCCCGCGACGCCGCCGCCGTGTCGCCGCACCTCACCGGGCCGCTGAACTGGTACCGCGCGCTGCCGTTCGCCTCCCCCGGCTACACCGCCCGCCCGGTGCAGCGGCCCGCCCTGCAGGTGTGGAGCGACGGCGACGGGTTCATCACGCGGGCCGCCGTCGGGCACAACCCGCGCTACGTGGACGCGCCCTACCGGCTCGAGGTCCTCGACGGCGTGTCGCACTGGATCCCCGACGAGGCCCCCGAGGAGCTGGCGGCGATGATCCGCACTCAGGTGGCCGCCGCGGCGTAGCGCTCGCGCAGCGTGTGCTTGACGAGCTTGCCGGTCGGGGTGCGCGGCAGGTCGTCGTCGAAGACCAGCCGGCGCGGCACCTTGTAGCCCGCGATCCGGCCACGGACGTGCGCGAGCAGCTCCTCGGCCAGCGCGTCGGACGCCTCACCCGCGGGACTGACCACCGCGAGGACCGACTCCCCCATGTCCTCGTCCGGGACGCCGACCACCGCGACGTCGAGCACCCGCGGGTGCAGCGCCAGGGCGTCCTCGATCTCCTGCGGGTAGATGTTCACCCCACCCGAGATGATCATGAAGCTCTTCCGGTCGGTGAGGTAGAGGAAGCCCTCCTCGTCGAGCCGGCCGAGGTCGCCCGTCGTCGTCCACGTCGGGTGCTCCGGGTGCTGCGCGGCGCGGGTCCGCTCCTCGTCGTTGTGGTAGGCGAACGGGAGCTCCTCGCGCTCGAAGTACACGGTGCCGACCTCGCCGGTCGGGACCTCGCGGCCCTCGTCGTCGCAGATGTGCACGATGCCGAGCGCCGCCCGGCCGACCGAGCCGGGGTGGGCCAGCCAGGTCGGCGAGTCGATCAGCGCGACGCCGTTGGCCTCGGTGGCGGCGTAGTACTCCTGGAGCACCGGACCCCACCACTCGATCATCGCCCGCTTGACCTCGACCGGGCAGGGCGCCGCGGCGTGCACCGCGACCCGCAGGCTCGACACGTCGTAGGCGTCCCGGGTCTCCTGCGGCAGCTTGAGCATCCGCACGAACATGGTCGGGACGAACTGCCCGTGGGTCACGCGACGGCTCGCGATGGTCGCCAGGGCGGTCTCGGGGTCGAACCGCTGCAGCATCACGACGGTGCCGCCGGTGGAGTGGATCATCCCGCCGTAGCGCAGGGGGGCGGCGTGGTAGACCGGCGCGGGCGAGAGGTAGACGGTGTCCTCGTCGAACCCGTAGAGGCGGCCGAACACCGCGAGCATGAGGTCGCCCGGCTCGTCGACCTGCCGGTCCGGCAGCGGCGGCTTGATCCCCTTGGGCCGGCCGGTGGTGCCGGAGGAGTAGAGCATGTCCGCGCCGCGCGGCTGGTCCGCGAGCGGCTCGGCCGAGGTGGCGGCCAGCAGGGCGGCGCCGTCGTCGTACCCCTCGAGCGCACCGTCCAGGGCGATGCGATGCTCCACCCCGGGCGTCCGGTCGACCAGCGCGACGGCGAGCTCGCGCAGCGCCGGCCGCTGCCCGGCGACCACCAGGACGCGCGCGCCGCAGTCGGCCACGATGTAGGCGGCCTCGTCCGGCGCGAGGTGGTGGTTGATCGCCGTGATGTAGAGCCCCGAGCGCTGCGCCGCCCAGTAGACGACGAAGGCCCACGGGGTGTTGTCGGCGAGCATCGCGACGACGTCGCCGCGCCGCAGCCCCTGCTCGCCCAGCAGTCGGGCGAGGCGCGTGGACTCGCGGTCGAGCTCGGCGTAGGTCAGCGTCTCGCCGGTCTCGGCGACCACCACGGCGGGCCGGTCCGGTGCGGTCGCGGCGAAGGTCCCGGGGTACACGTGTCGTCCTCCCAGACGGTCGTCGTGGTGCGGCGGCTGGAACGTAGCGCCGCTTATGGTCGGCGTCCACGCAGGGCGGGGATCAGGCGCGGGGTGCTCGCCGCGTACGCGTCGTAGCCCGGCAGCTCCCGGCGCAGCAACGCGTCCTCGGCCTCCATGCGGAGGCGGTACGCGGTGCCCACCGCGGCGAGCGTCAGCGCGGGCGCGAGGACGTTGCGGGCGGCCAGGGCGGCCCCCGCCCACAGCAGCACCACGCCCAGGTAGCCCGGGTGCCGCACGTGACGGTAGGGCCCGGAGTGGATCACCGGCTGGTCCTCGACGACCCGCACCGCGTGCGCGTAGTGCCCGCTCAGGGTCCGCATGGCCCACACCCGCAGGACCACCCCCGCCACCTGCACGGCGACGCCGAGCGGGCCGCACCACCGGGGCAGGCCGGACGTCAGCGCCGGGCTGGCGACGATCGCGCCGGCCGACAGGACGTAGGCCCGCGGGAGTTCCCGCAGACCGGCCTGGTCCGCGGGGGCCCCGACGTCGTCGCCCGTGACCGCGGGCCGGAGGGACTCGACGACCTTCAGGCCGCCGAAGGCGCCCGCCACGCCGACGACGGCCCAGGCGGTGTCGGACAGGACTCGCACGGGAGCAGCCTGGCCGTCACGACCCGCCGTCAGGAACCCTCGCCGTACTGTGCGCGGAGATCCTTCTTGAGGATCTTCCCGGTCGCGTTGCGGGGCAGGGCGTCGACGACGTCGACCGAGCGGGGGCGCTTGAAGCCGGCGATGCGCTCCTTGGTCCAGGCGACGAGCTCGTCGGGGTCGATCGTCTGCCCCTCGTTCGCGACGACCACCGCCTTGACCTCCTCGCCCCACTTCTCGTGGGGCACCCCGATGACGGCGACGTCGGCGACCGCCGGGTGCTGCGCGACGACGTTCTCCACCTCGATGGGGTACACGTTCTCCGCGCCGGTGACGATCATGTCCTTGATCCGGTCGGTCAGGAACAGGTAGCCCTCCTCGTCGAGGTAGCCGCCGTCGCCGGTCCGCAGCCACCCGTCGGACGTGAGCGCCTTCTCCGTCTCCTCCGGGCGACGCCAGTAGCCTGCGGTCACCTGGGAGGAGCGGATGTACACCTCGCCGATCTCGTTCGGGCCGACCTCGGCGTCCTCGACGACGATCTTCAGCTCCACCCACGGGTAGGCCTTGCCCGCCGAGCGCATGAGGTGGGCGCGGGGTCCGTCCGGGTCGTGGTCCTCGGGGTCGAGCTGGGTGATCGCGCCGGTCGTCTCGGTGGCGCCGTAGACCTGGAACAGCGGCGCCTTGAACGTCTCCAGCACCTTGTTCAGCACCGCGCCCGTGATCGGCGAGGCGCCGTAGGCCACGGCCCGCAGCCGGGACCAGTCGCGGTCGGCCGCCCCGGGGACCGCGCACAGCATCTGCAGGACGGCCGGGACGAGGAACGCGTTCGAGACGCCCTCCGCGGCCATCGTCTCGAGCAGCCGGTCCGGCACGATGTCGGCCACGAGCACCACCCGCGCCCCGAACGACAGGCACACCAGCGCGAAGCCGGACCCGCCGATGTGGAACAACGGCATGGCGCAGAGGCCCACCGAGTCGTCGTCGAAGCCCCAGTGCCCGCCCACCGAGAGCAGCGCGGCGAAGTTGCCGTGCGAGAGCAGCACGCCCTTGGCCCGGCCGGTGGTGCCCGAGGTGTAGAGCTGCAGGACGGCGTCGTCGTCGGCCGCGTCCGGCGACGGCTCGACCCGCTCGGTCAGCCCGTCGGCCCAGCCCTCGTAGTCGTCCCCGACGACGAGGACCCTGGCCCCGTCGATCTTCTCCCGCAGCCCCGCGAAGTCCGGGCCGAGCACGACGAGGCCCGCCTCGGCGTCGTCCACCAGGTCGACCAGCTCCGCCGGCGTGAGCCGCAGGTTCAGCGGGGCGATCGCCGCGCGGACCGACGCCGCACCGAAGAGGAGCTCGAAGAACGGGATCGCGTTCTTGCCGATCCACACCACCCGGCCGCCCTCGCCGAGCCCGAGGTCGCGCAGCCCGCCCGCCACCCGGGCGGACCGCTCCTCGAGCTCGGCGTAGGTCAGGCGCTGGTCACCGGCGGTCAGGGCGACGCGGTCGCCGTGGTCGCGGGCGTGGTCGCGGACGATGTCGGTGAGCCGGAACGGGGTCGTGGCCACGGCGCCTCCTGGTGCGGCGAAACGGACGAAGCGGGCGTCCGGTGACACGCGACACACCGCGAGGCGGCACGGTAGCCGGACGGACGGACCACGGGAAGACGCCGAGGAGTCAGACTTGACTGTTACCGGGCGGTCCGGGGACGCTGAGGTCCACACCCCGCGAGAGGAGCTTGCCCGTGGAGCGCACGATCTTCACCGACGAACACCACGCGTTCCGGGAGATGGTCCGCGACTTCCTCGAGAAGGAGGTCGCGCCGTACCACGAGGAGTGGGAGGCCCAGGGCCACGTCAGCCGCGACGTCTGGCTGCAGGCCGGCAAGACCGGGCTGCTCGGCCTCGACGTCGAGGAGCGGTTCGGCGGCGGGGGTTCGGACGACCTGACCTTCCTCTGGATCCTCTCCGAGGAGATCGCCCGCTCCGGCTTCTCGGGGCTGGGCTTCCCGCTCGCGAACGACGTCGTGACGCCCTACCTCACGGAGCTGACGAACGACGAGCAGAAGGAGCGCTGGCTCCCCCGCTTCTGCTCCGGCGAGATGATCACCGCGATCGCGATGACCGAGCCGGGCACCGGGTCCGACCTGCAGGGCATCCAGACCCGCGCGGTGCGCGACGGCGACGAGTGGGTCATCAACGGCGCCAAGACCTTCATCACCAACGGGATCATGTCCGACCTGGTGCTGGTGGTCTGCAAGACCGATCCGGACGCCGGGTCGAAGGGCTTCTCGCTCATCGCGGTCGAGCGCGACACCCCCGGCTTCGAGCGGGGCCGCAACCTGGACAAGATCGGCATGAAGGCCCAGGACACCGCGGAACTGTCGTTCACCGACTGCCGGGTGCCCGCGTCGAACCTGATCGGCGAGGAGGGCCAGGGCTTCATCTACCTGATGCAGAACCTGCCCCGCGAGCGCCTCTCGATCGCGATCGCCTCCACGGCGGGCGCGGAGAAGGTCCTCGAGGACACGATCGCCTACGTCAAGGAGCGCACGGCCTTCGGGCGCCCGATCGCCTCGCTGCAGAACACCCGCTTCACGGTCGCCGAGCTGACCACGAAGCTCGCCGTCACCCGCACCTTCGTCGACCGGTGCATCACCGAGCTGAACGCGGGGAAGCTCGGGCCCGCCGAGGCGTCGATGGCCAAGTACTGGGCCTCGGAGACCGCCAAGGAGGTCATCGACCGGTGCCTGCAGCTGCACGGCGGCTACGGCTACATGCGTGAGTACCCCGTGGCCAGGGCGTTCCTGGACAACCGGGTCCAGACCATCTACGGCGGCACCACCGAGATCATGAAGGAGATCATCGGGCGGATCACGCTCGCCTGATCAGTCACGCCTGACCGCTCCGAGACGCCCCGGGAGGGCCGCAGTGAAGATCGGGATGAGCCTCGCCTACAGCGGCGAGGGCTTCCGCGAGACCGTCGACCAGCTCGTCGAGCTGGAGAAGGCGGGACTGGACGCCGTCGCCGTCCGGGAGGCGTACACGTTCGACGCGATCAGTCAGCTCGGCTACATCGCGGCGCGCACCGACTGCCTGGAGCTGGCGAGCGGCATCATCCAGATCTACACGCGCACCCCCTCCCTGACGGCGATGACGGCGGCCGGGCTGGACTACGTCTCGGACGGCCGGTTCACCCTGGGCATCGGCGCGTCCGGGCCGCAGGTGATCGAGGGCTTCCACGGCATCAAGTACGACGCCCCGCTCGGACGCACCCGCGAGATCGTCGACATCTGCCGGCAGGTGTGGCGCCGCGAGAAGGTCCAGTACTCCGGGAAGTACTACGAGGTGCCGCTGGCCCCCGAGAAGGGCACCGGCCTGGGCAAGCCGCTCAAGCTGATCAACCACCCGGTGCGCGAGGACGTCCCGATCCTGCTCGCCGCGCTCGGGCCGAAGAACGTCCAGCTCGCCGCCGAGCTCGTGCAGGTGTGGGAGCCGCTGTTCTTCCACCCCGGCAAGGCGCACGAGATCTGGGGGGAGTCCCTGGAGGCCGGCAAGGCGAAGCGTGCCCCCGAGCTCGGGCCGCTCGGCATCTCCACGGCGGTCGGCCTGGCGATCGGGCCGGGTGCCGGGGAGATGCTGCAGTACGTCAAGCCGACCATGGCGCTCTACATCGGCGGCATGGGGGCGAAGGACAAGAACTTCTACAACCAGCTCATGCAGCGCTACGGCTACGTCGACGAGGCGGAGGAGATCCAGAACCTCTACCTCGCCGGCCGCAAGGACGAGGCGGCGGCGGTGGTGCCCGACGAGCTCGCCCACGCGGTCTCCCTGGTGGGCAGCGAGGACGAGGTCCGCGCGCAGGTGAAGCAGTTCGCCGAGGCCGGGGTCACGCAGCTCAACATCATGCCGCTGAACCCCGACCACGAGACCACGAAGGCGCAGCTGGAGACGCTGAAGTCGCTGGTCTGACGAGCTACGACCAGCGGGGGTCGCGGCCGGAGACCGCCACGAGCCGGTCCATCGCCGACGCGTCGTCGGCGACCGGGACGCGCGGCGCGAACGGCTTGCCCTCGCCCTGGTAGTCGTCGGTGAGCATCATCGGCGCGAACGCGAGGGACTCCTCCAGGCCCGCCTCGTCCGGGGACCACGGCCGGCCGAGCGCGGTCGCGAGGTCCCAGCCGTGCACCTGGTACTCCCAGAGGATCATCGACAGCGCCATCTCGCCCGGCATCGCGGCGCCGCCGAGGGACAGCGGGCGCTGGGCGGCCCCGGCCGCGAGGGCCTCGTCCATGCGGTCCGCCGCGTCCCGGATCGCGTCCGCGCGGTCGCCCCCGACCTCGGTCGGACCGCCGGGCGCGCGGCCCTCGGGGTCGGCGTAGCCGGCCGCGAAGGTAGTCGACCAGCCGACGACGTGATCGGCCAGCGCCGCGACGTCGAACTCCGAGCAGGGGGTGCGCGCCCGCCACTGGTCGTCGCGGATGCCCCCGACGACGTCGGCGAGGTCGGTCAGGACGGCGTGCAGCCGGGTCCGGGTGTCGGTCATGGCGAGCAGCCTGGCGCAGGGACCCGTCGTCGGGATTGAACTTCCGCGACACTCTCCCGGGGCGAGCGGAGCGACGGGAGGATGCGGCGGTGGCGAGCGGAGCGACGTAAGGATGCGGCGGTGCCCGAACCCGTGGAGCGCGACAGCCGCGGCATCCTCGATCCGTGGCTGCTGCAGCAGCGAGTCTCGTTCACCCGCCACGCCGCGGGCCCGGCCCTCGCCGGCCTGGTGGACTTCGTCTGGGCCGTGCGCTGGGACCTGCCGCCCGGCGGCGACCACCGCCAGGAGGTCCTCCCCCACCCCTCGATGAACGTCTCCGTGGGGACGCCCGACGCGCGATCCGGACGGACGGCGTCGGAGGCGGTGCTCAACGGCGTGTACCTCGACCTCGTCGACCGGGAGATGGCGGGCACCGGGTGGACCGTCGCCGCGAAGTCGACCGTCGGCGGGTTCGGGGCGTTCCTCGACGACGTCTCCGTGTACAACGGGTCCGTCGTCGACGTCGGGGTGGTCCCCGGGCTCGACGCGTCGGCGCTGCTCTCCGCCATGGGCCCGGACGCCGCGGACGCGCGGGCGGCCGAACCGGCGCGGGTCGGGGTGCTCGTGTCGGCCCTCGAGGACGCACTGGCGGTGGCCGACGCGGCGCGGGTGGAGCAGGCCCGCACGGTGGCGGCCGTCGCAAGGATCGCGGAGACCGACCGCGAGGTGCGCCGCCTGGACGACCTGGCCGCGCGCGCCGGCGTCGGCGCCCGGGCCCTGCAGCGTGCCTTCGCACGGTGCGCGGGGGTGTCGCCGACGTGGGTGCTGCGTCGCTACCGGCTGCTCGAGGCCGCCGAGGCCGTGCGGGACGGCACCCGGGTCAGCTGGTCGGAGGTGGCGGGCGCGCTCGGCTACGCCGACCAGGCCCACCTCGTGCGCGACTTCCGCGCGGCCCTCGGCCGCACCCCGGAGGCGTATGCCCGGGCCGTGCGGGCACGCGGGAGGTGAGCACTCAGTCGAGCAGCACCCGGGTCATCCGTTTCCACTGCGCGACGTGCGGGTCCGTGGCGGCGTCGCGGGGGTCGAACCCGTAGGTGAGCGCGACGCCGCGCATCCCGGTCAGGAGCGTCTCGCGCACCATCGGGTAGAGCTCGTGGGAGGTCAGCGGCTCGAACACCGCGTCGAGCGTCTGGCGGATCGCCGCCCCCAGCCGCCGCTCGGCGGGCAGCAGCGCCGCCGCGAGCGCGGGGTCGGTCCGGGCGGCCGTCCAGAGCTCGATCGAGGCCCAGAAGTAGGGCTGCTGGTAGGTGGTCCACATCTCCTCGACGATGCGGTCGAGCCGCCCGCCGGGGTCGGAGGCGGCGTCCGGCAGGTCCGCGCTGGCCAGCCCGTCGGAGGCGAACCGGGTGGCCGCGAGGTGCTGGGCTGCCGCGACCAGCAGGGTCTCCTTCGAGGGGAAGTGGTGCAGCAGCCGCCCGCGGGAGACCCCGGCCCGCGCCTGGATCGTCAACGTCGTCGTGCCGGCGTAACCGGACTCCACCAGGCACGCGACCGCGGCGTCGAGGATGCGGACGCGGCTGTCGGACGTGCGCTGCTCGCGCGATCGACGGACGGGCACACCGCGACGGGCGCCGACCTCGGCGCCGACCCGCTCGGCGGGCCCGGCGGGGTCCACGGGGGCGTTCGCCCCGCTCTCTGCGGTCATGCGGCCCTCCCCTCCCGGTCCCGGCGGCGCCTGATCGTCGCCGACCGTACGCCTGACGGTCAACGTTGACCGTCACTGCGGCGCCCGCGGGGAGCCGCCCTGCCGACAAGGACCTACCCGTCGGTAAGTTCACCGCCGACCCCGTTGACAGCCGCCACAAACAGTCCATCATGACTGTCAGGAGCACGAGTACGCCCGGTGCTCGACGTGTCGTACCGAAGGGACACCACCCGTGACCGAGGCATTCATCTACGACGCCATCCGCACCCCGCGCGGGCGGGGCAAGGCGACCGGGTCCCTGCACTCGGTCAAGCCGGTCTCCCTCGTCGTCGGCCTGCTCGACGAGCTGCGCGCGCGCAACCCGGAGATGAAGGTGGACCAGATCGAGGACGTCGTCCTCGGCTGCGTCTCCCCCGTCGGCGACCAGGGCGGCGACATCGCGCGGACCGCCACGATCGCCGCCGGCTACCCCGACACCACCGGCGGCGTCCAGCTCAACCGGTTCTGCGCCTCCGGCCTCGAGGCCGTCAACCAGGTCGCGCAGCGGGTCGCCTCCGGCTGGGAGGACCTGCTCGTCGGCGGCGGCGTCGAGTCGATGTCCCGCGTCCCGATGGCCTCCGACGGCGGCCCCTGGGCCATGGACCCGGAGACCAACTTCAAGACCGGCTTCGCCCCGCAGGGCATCGGCGCCGACCTGATCGCGACCCTCGAGGGCTTCTCCCGCGAGGACGTGGACGCGTACGCCGTGGAGTCGCAGACCCGCGCCGCGAAGGCGTGGGCCGACGGCGCCTTCGACAAGTCGATCGTCCCGGTCAAGGACCGCAACGGCCTGACGATCCTCGACCACGACGAGCACATGCGGGAGACGACGCTGGAGGGCCTCGCGGGCCTGAAGCCGTCGTTCGCCGGCATCGGCGAGATGGGCGGCTTCGACGCCGTCGCGCTGCAGAAGTACCACTGGGTCGAGGCCATCGACCACGTGCACCACGGCGGCAACTCCTCGGGCATCGTCGACGGCGCCGCGCTGGTGCTGGTCGGCAGCGAGGAGGCGGGGAAGAAGAACGGCCTCACCCCGCGCGCCCGCATCGTCGCGACCGCCGTCTCCGGCGCCGACCCGACGATCATGCTCACCGGCCCGACGCCGGCCTGCCGCAAGGTGCTCGCGAAGGCCGGCCTGACGATCGACGACATCGACCTGCTGGAGATCAACGAGGCGTTCGCCGCGGTGCCGATGAAGCTGATGCGCGACCTGGGCTTCCCGCACGAGCGCACCAACGTCATGGGCGGCGCCATCGCCATGGGCCACCCGCTCGGCGCCACCGGCGCGATGATCATGGGCACGATGGTCGACGAGCTCGAGCGCCGCGACCTGCGCCGCGCGATCGTCACGCTCTGCATCGGCGGCGGCATGGGTGTCGCCACCATCATCGAGCGCGTCTGAATCCCCCCGGAACGATCAGCAGGAAGGACGAGCAGTTGAGCGACAACATGTTCCGGTGGGAGTCCGACGGTGACGGCATCGTCACGCTGACGATGGACGACCCGGACTCGTCGGCGAACACCATGAACGCCCGGTTCGGCACGGACCTGGAGGCGACGCTGGACCGCCTCGAGGCGGAGAAGGACTCGATCTCCGGCGTCGTGCTGACGAGCGCGAAGAAGACGTTCTTCGCCGGCGGCAACCTCGAGGACCTGCGCAGCTATGGACCGTCGGAGGCGCAGAAGGCCTACGACCAGTCCCAGGCCATCAAGACCGCGCTGCGCCGCCTCGAGACCTTCGGCAGGCCCGTCGTCTCCGCGATCAACGGCGCCGCGCTCGGCGGCGGCCTGGAGATCGCCCTGGCGACCCACCACCGCATCGCCCTGGACGCGAAGGGCTCGAAGATCGGGCTCCCCGAGGTCACCCTCGGCCTGCTGCCCGGCGGCGGCGGCGTGGTGCGCACCGTGCGCCTGCTCGGCATCGCGGACGCCCTGCTGCAGGTCCTGCTGCAGGGCCAGCAGCGCAACCCGCGGGCGGCGCAGGAGACCGGGCTCGTCGACGAGGTCGTGGACTCCCCCGAGGAGCTGATCTCGACGGCCAAGGAGTGGCTGAAGGCCAACCCCGAGGCCGTGCAGCCCTGGGACGTCAAGGGCTACAAGATCCCCGGCGGCACCCCGTCGGTGCCGAAGTTCGCGGCGAACCTGCCCGCGTTCCCGGCGAACCTGCGCAAGCAGCTCAAGAACGCCCCGATGCCGGCGCCGTACAACATCATGTGCGCCGCGGTGGAGGGCTCGCAGGTCGACATCGACAACGCCGCCAAGATCGAGTCGCGCTACTTCGCCGACCTCGTCGTCGGGCAGGTCTCGACGAACATGATCAACGCGTTCTTCTTCGACCTGCAGTCGATCAACAAGGGCGGGTCGCGCCCGGACGGCTACGAGAAGTACACCGCGCAGAAGGTGGTCGTGCTCGGGGCCGGGATGATGGGTGCGGGCATCGCCTACTCCTGCGCCGTGGCCGGCATCGAGGTCGTCCTCAAGGACGTCTCGCTCGCCAACGCCGAGAAGGGCAAGGACTACTCGAAGAAGATCCTCGACAAGGCGGTCTCCCGGGGGAAGCAGACCCAGGAGAAGGCGGACGCGATCCTCGCCCGGATCACGCCGTCGGAGAAGCCCGAGGACGCGCAGGGCGCCGACCTCGTCATCGAGGCCGTCTTCGAGAGCCCCGACCTGAAGAAGCAGGTCTTCGCCGAGATCTACCCGTACCTGTCGGCGGACGCGGTGCTGGGCTCGAACACCTCGACGCTGCCGATCACCGACCTCGCGACGGGGGTCGAGCGGCCCGAGGACTTCGTCGGCCTGCACTTCTTCTCGCCGGTCGACAAGATGCCGCTGCTGGAGATCATCGCCGGGGAGCGGACCTCCGACGCCACGCTGGCGAAGGCCGTCGACATCGCCCTGCAGATCCGCAAGACCCCGATCGTCGTATCGGACTCCCGCGGGTTCTTCACCAGCCGGGTGATCGGCACGTTCATCAACGAGGCCGTCGCCATGCTCGGCGAGGGCGCGGCGCCGGCGGCCATCGAACAGGCCGGCTCGCAGGCGGGTTACCCCGCGCCGCCGCTGCAGCTGATGGACGAGCTCACGCTCACGCTGCCGCAACACATCCGCGAGGAGACCCGCAAGGGCGTCGAGGCGGCCGGCGGGACGTGGGTGGGTCACCCGTCCGACGCGATCGTCGACCGGATGGTCGAGCTCGGCCGCAAGGGCCGGTCTTCGGGCGCCGGGTTCTACGAGTACGACGCCGAGGGCAAGCGGACCCACCTCTGGTCGGGCCTGCAGGAGCAGTTCCACGGCGCGACGGACTCCGACGGCCCGGTGCCGTTCGAGGACATGAAGGAGCGGATGCTCTTCGCCGAGGCCCTCGAGACCGTGAAGTGCTTCGACGAGGGTGTGCTGCACACCATCGCCGACGCCAACATCGGCTCGATCATGGGGATCGGCTTCCCGGCGTGGACCGGTGGCGTGGCCCAGTACATCGACGGCTACCCGGGCGGCCTGCCCGGCTTCGTCGAGCGCTCGCGCATCCTCGCCAAGGCCTACGGCGACCGGTTCGACCCGCCGGCGTCGCTGGTCGAGAAGGCGGAGAAGGGGCAGAACCTCCGCGACTCGCTCTGAGTCCACCCACCCCGAACGGCCCGTTCGTCACCTCCCGTGACGAGCGGGCCGTTCGTCGTTCCGTGGGTGCAGCACTACCGGTCAGGTCTGACTGTCAATTAGGGTGCGGGGCATGGGTGTCCTCTCCGGCGTGAAGGTGATCGAGGTGGCCGGCATCGGGCCCGGCCCGTTCGCGGCGATGGTGCTCGCCGACCTCGGCGCCGACGTCCTGCGCATCGACCGCACGAGGTCCGGGGGTCTGCAGCTCGGCGACCCGGCCAAGGACGTGCTGAACCGCAGCCGGCGCTCCGTCGCGCTGGACCTCAAGTCGCCCGAGGCCGTCGAGGTGCTCCTCGACCTCGTCGCCGACGCCGACGTGCTGCTCGAGGGCTTCCGCCCCGGCGTCGCGGAGCGGCTCGGGATCGGGCCCGACGTGTGCCGCGAGCGGAACCCGCGCCTGGTGTACGGGCGGATGACCGGGTGGGGCCAGGACGGCCCCCAGGCGTCGCGCGCGGGCCACGACCTCACCTACCTCGCGACGGCGGGCGTCGTCGGCCACGTCGAGGGCCCGGACGGGTCGCCCGGCATCCCGATGAACCTCGTCGGGGACTTCGGCGGTGGCGGGATGCTGCTCGCCGTCGGGGTCCTCGGCGCCCTCGTGGAGCGGGCGACGAGCGGGCAGGGCCAGGTCGTCGACGCAGCCATCGTCGACGGAGGCGCCCTGCAGATGGCGATGATCTACGGGATGCGCGCCCAGGGTCTCTGGCCCGGCGGCCGCGGGCGGAACCTGCTCGACGGCGGCGCCCCGTTCTACGAGACCTACCGCTGCTCCGACGGGAAGTACGTGGCCGTCGGCGCGATCGAGCCGCAGTTCTACGCCGCGCTGATGACCGGGCTCGGGCTTGAGGGCTCCGACATCGCGACGAACCAGTGGGACATCTCCCGCTGGCCGGAGTTCACCACGCAGCTGACCGAGGTGTTCGCGACCCGCACCCGCGACGAGTGGGCCGCCGACCTCGAGCCCACCGAGGCCTGCGTGGCCGCCGTCCTCGAGATGGAGGAGGCCGCCGAGCACCCGCACATCGCCGCGCGCGGCACCATCACCGAGGCCTTCGGGGTCCGCCAGCCCGCCCCCGCGCCGCGCTTCGACCGCACGCCCAGCGCCGCCCCGACGGCGCCGCCCGTCCCGGGGCAGCACACCGTGGAGGCCCTCACCGCGTGGGGCCTCGACGCGGACCGGGTGGAGAAGCTGCGGGCGGCGGGCGTCGTCGCGCAGGCCTGAGCACCCCGGCGGGCGTGACCGTCCGCGGTGATGCACGATCTCCGCGGACGCCGGGGAGGGGGTTCGGTGTGATCACTCCGAGGACGGTCGCGCGGGCGCTCACCAACGTGCGCGACCGCGTGATCGAGGGACCCCTGGCCGACCTGCGGCGGATGCCCCGGGTCGCGATCGACACCGGGCCCGCCGACCCGGAGGCCTGGGCGGTCGGCCGTGCGCACGGTCTCGCCCGTGCCGGGCAGGTCAGCACCTACCGCTACGCCGTGCACCCCACGGCCCGCCTGCGTGGGGCCCCGGTCCTGCTGGTGTCCCCGCTCGGGGCGTGCGGGGTGGCGTTCGACCTGCGCCGGGGGTGCAGCCTCGTCGAGCACCTCGTCGGGGAGGGCCGTCACGTCCACCAGGTCGACGACGAGGACGTCGTCGGCCACGACGCCCCGATCCCGGCCTCGCCGGCGGACCTCGCGCGCTGGGTGTCCGACATCCTCCCGCACGTCGTGCGCACGGTCTCGGCCCATCACGACGGTGCCCCGGTGCACGTCGTCGGCTGGTCGATCGGCGGGCTCGCGGCCCTGCTCGCCGCGGCCGACGAGCCCGGGCTGCCGATCGCGTCGGTGACCGCGATCGCCACCCCGTTCGCGCTCGACGTCGTCCCCGAGCGCGTCCCGGTCCGGCCCCTCGCGCTCGCCGCGGGCGGCCCGGTCCTCGCGACCACGCAGGCGCTCCTGGGACTGCTGCCGACCCCGCCGGGCGTCCCGGAGCTCCTGTCCGCGGGGTCGGTCGGGTCCTTGCTGACCACGCCCCTGACCGTGCTCGCGCACCTCGCCGACCGCGACTTCCTGGCCCAGCTCGAGGCGGTCGACGACCTGCGGGCCGTCGTGGGTGCCCAGGCGGGCCTGGTCGGAGCGTCCTTCCACGCCATGGTCGACGGGCGGGAGCTGGCCACCGGCCGCGTGCAGGTCGCGGGCCACGAGATCGACCTGGGCGGGCTCGAGCGGCCGGTCCTGCTCGTCGCAGGCGAGGACGACACCGTCGTGCCGCCGCGTGCGGTGCGCGCCGGCACCACGGTGCTGACCTCCGCCGACGCCTCCCTGATGACGGCGCCCGGCGGGCATCTCGGGGTGCTGTGCGGACGGGCCTCCCGCAGTCGCCTGTGGCCCGCCCTGTGTGCGTTCCTCGACCGGCACGACCCGCCCGCCCCCATCGACTCCGGCCTCCCGTCGCGGAGGCCGCGCCGGGCCGCCCGACGTCCGCTACCCGCCGTCGAGAAGGCGCCGGCGGAGCAGCCGAGCACGCCGGACGAGGGGCCGGCCGCGACCCGTGGCCGCCGTCCCCGGCCCGCGCCGAAGCGGGCCACGCGCACCCGCGGACGGGACTGAGGCCTCCTCGACTACCCTCGCCGAGGTGGCTTCCCTGCGCGAGGCGCGCCTCGACCGGGGGTGGTCACAGTCGGCGGCGGTGTCCCGCCTCCGCGAGCTCGCGGACGCCGGCCGGGTGGCGGTCGCGTCGGCGGCCAGCCTGAAGACCCAGCTCTCGCGCTGGGAGAACGGCACCGTCCCGGAGGAGCCCTACCGGACGCTGCTCGCCGAGCTCTACGGGCGCGACCTGGCCGACCTCGGGATCGACGTCACCCCGCACTGGGAGCGCGGGCACGAGATCCCGGCCCTACTGGTCGAGATCCGCGACGAGCTCCGGGCCATCCGGGAGCTCCTCCAGGAGCGTCCGGACGACCGCGCGCCCGCCCGGAACGGGTCCGGGCGGGCGCGGTGAGGGTGCGCGCGACTCAGGAGCGGGGACGCTCGACGGAGTGCAGCGGGGGGTAGTCGTCCGCCTCGGACGTGAGCAGCAGGCTCAAGGCGCCGACCGAGAGGGTGCCCAGGGCGACGACGGCCTCCGAGGTGAGGTCCAGGACGTCGGCGAGCGGTCGCAGTGGAGCGGTCAACAAGGTCACGCCTCGAGGCCTCCGGGACTGTGCTGGCGATCGGCGGACGGACGTCGTCCGCCGCTGGCTCCGCCATCCTGTCGGATCGGGCAGGTGTGAGACAAACCCGCCGGTAACAGTTCACACGCACTTCTTCGCACGCTGCGATGAACGGTGGAACCACTGCGACGATCGGCGGGTACACGGTGGTCACCGAGGCATACGGCGCCAGACGACGGCCGGGAGCACCCGCATCACCGCGGCGAGGAGACGCAGCCGACCGGGCACCCACACCACGTCCCGACGGCGCGCCAGCCCGTCCGCGACCGCGTCGGCCACCTGGTCCGACGTGGAGGACAGCGGCGCGGGCGACAGCCCGCTGTCGGCCGTCATCCGGCCGATGACGAAGCCCGGGCGGACGAGCGTCAGGTGCACCCCCGTCCCCCGCAGCGCGTCCGCCAGGCCCGTCGCGAAGCCGTCCAGCCCGGCCTTCGCGGAGCCGTAGACGTAGTTGGCCCGCCGCACGCGCCACCCCGCGATGGAGGAGAACACGACGATCTCCCCGCGGCCCCGCTCGCGCATCCGCGCCGCGACCCGCGTGAGGACCCCGACCTGCGCCACGAAGTCGGTGTGCACGACGGCGACGGCGTGCTCGGCGTCGACCTCGGCCCGGGCCTGCTCGCCGAGGATCCCGAAGGCCACCACCACGACGTCGGGCGGGCCGTACTCGCGCTCGACCCGGTCCAGCACCTCGGCGTGGCCCGCGACGTCGTCGGCGTCGAACGCGACCGTGCCCACGCGGGCCGGTACGAGGGCGGCCGTCTCGGCGGCGAGGTCGTCGGGGCGGCGGGCGGCCAGGACGACGGTGGACGCGCGGCCGTCGGCGACGAGGCGCCGCGCGAGCGCGACCCCGATCTCGCTGCGGCCGCCGAGGACGAGGACGGAACCGGACACGGCGCCAGAGCGTCGCAGGAGCGGGACCGCAGGGCCTAGCGTGGGTCCCCGCCGACCCCGAGGAGGACCGCGGTGAAGCTGGTGACGGCGCTGGTGCGGCCGCACGCCCTGGACGGGGTGCGCCGCGCCTGCGAGCGGCTCGCGGTGCTCGGGATGACGATCAGCGAGGTCCGCGTCCACGAGCCCGGCCACGTCGAGCTGCGCAAGGGGACGCGGATCGCGGTCGATCTCGTCCCGCGGTTGCGGGTGGAGACCGTGGTGGACGACGAGATCGTCGAGCGCCTGCTCGAGCAGATCCGGGCGAACCTCGGGGACGCGGACGGCCTGCTCTCGGTCCGCCCGGTCGACCTGGTGCTGCGGGTGCGCACGGGCGAGCGGGGCCACGACGCGATCTAGGTGGCCCCGGGACCGACAGGGGGGATGTGGTCCCGGGGCCGGGGCCGGCCGCGGGGGGCACGACCGACATGAGGGACGTTACGCCACGGCGTGCGACCTGGGCGGCACCGGATGCCACGTGTTCCCGACACGCTTGGCGACACGCCGGTCGGCTCCCGGGACGACGACGGCACCGTTCGGCGGCTCACGGATCGCCGACTTCACGGGAGACTCCTCCCCCACCGCCCCGTCGGGAGAAGGTTCGCGATGACATCGGCCGGCAGCTCGGACTCGACCGCCTACACGTCACCCTTCACGCCGCAGGAGGACGCCGAGGACCTCGGCCGCCTCGTGCGGGAGACCCGGGCGATGCAGGACGTCTCCGTGGCGGAACTGGCCAGGCGCGCGGGCACGACCCCGAGCGACGTCCTGGCGTTCGAGGCCGGAGGGGTCGTCCCGGCCAGGCCGGCGTTCGCGACCTACATGGCGGCCCTGGGGTTCGACATCTGACCGCCGACCTGAGAGATGACAGAGCCCCCGACCGTTCGTGCTGGTCAGGGGCCTCTGAGTGGCGGGTGAAGGATTCGAACCTTCGAAGCTTTCGCGACGGATTTACAGTCCGTGGCCGTCGGCGGTCTCTGGCCTACCCGTTAGACACCCTTCGCGACGACTTCGCGGGCCGCGTTGTTGCTGGTCAGCGCAACAGCCGGGTGCCCGCCGTCGCCCGGGGCCCGACCGGCGCCGCCCGCTGCGAACCGCGAGTTGTAGGGGGCGCGGATCTTGTTGGCCGGCGGGCTCGTGCGATAGGTGCAAATCGGGGCCCTCCCCAACATTGATTGAGGTTCCTACCGTCGCCCCGGTGATCAACTTCCTGCGGCGTGTCGGCCGGGCTCTCCTCGGCCGCCGATCGCCCACCGGGCGCCACCGCTCGACGGGTGCCGCGCGGGAGTGGTCGATGCGGCCCGGTCGTCGGCGCCGCTGAGGGAGGGGTGGGGTCATGCTGCGCGCATTGTTCGAAGGGATCGAGGCGGGGATGCGCTTCCTCGCGGTCCTGTACTCGCGGCTCCAGCTGACGGGCGCGGTCCTCGCCGTGCTCGTCCTCGTCGTGCTCGTCGTCCTCGTCCGCCGCTGGCGCCGGGCGCGTCGCTAGCGTCCCGCCCCGAACCGCACTGCTAGCGTGCGGAACGCGAGACCACAACTCCATCGCTCTACCGGACGCCAGACCCGGAGTCGCCACCTCCGACTGTCGTTCTTCCACCCTGCCGCCCGACGCCCGGACCCCGATGGGACTGGGCCTGCAGTGAAGAAGAACGACGACGAGATTGGTGGCGAGAAGTGAGCGAGGGCGTGTGCACCTGCGGGCGCCGTGTGACGAACCAAGGGCCCGGGGACAACTTCGCAGGTCGCAACTTGCGTTTGTGCTGCCATCCCGTCGTGGCGCGACACAGGCGGAATGACGAAGACCGGGACGACCGCAGCGAGCGGCGCCAACGGTGGTGGCGGACGGGCGCGAGCGTCGGCGCACTCCTCGTCGGGGTCGCGCGGTGGGTGGCCGTTCCTGTGGTCGTAGTGGACGCTCGCCAGGCGGAAGGACCGGGCCCGGGGTCGAGGTACCCCCACCCCTCCCCCGGCCGCGAGCGCCCACGAGAGGTCGCCCACCGCTGGTACTGTCGCCGCTGGAGGCATAGGGCCCTGATCGGCGAGGCAGCGCGACACCCCCGCGCTCGTCGTCGTACACCCACCCGATGCGCGACGAATCCGCATTCGTCGTGTTGTTCGGCTTGGCTGTACGAACTAGGGGCGGGCCTTGTCTGACATCGACGAGCAGCAGAACGAGCGCGACGAGAACGACCGTGAACCGCGCGATTGGAAGAAGTTGCGGAAGCGTCTGCGCACTGGCGCGGCGTTCTTCGTGATGGCGGCACCAGGCTGGTGGCCGATCGTCGAGCACTTCTTGCCGTGATCGGCAACGCGCGACAGGACCCGGGCTCCGCGGCATCGAGTTGTCGGACCCCTGGTCCACACTTCTCGACATGAAGCAGGCGTGCGGCAGGTGCGGGAAGTGGTTCGTGATGGAGCACGACGGCGAGGGGGACGGGGCGCCGGACGACATCGCCAGTCCTTGGGTGTTCCCGGCTCACCAGAGCCGGGGCACGGTGCGCGCGATCGGGCAAGACGTGACGACGTCGTCGGAGTGCGGCGGGAGCGGCCGGAACGAGTGGGAGACCCACAACGCCGTCTGACCCGCCGCTCCCCGCGAGGCTTGGACCGTCGGACCCCGTGCGTACGCTCCTCGCCATGCCTAGCGCGGTCTGCGGTTGGTGCGGTGTGCACTCGAACATGTCAGTGAAGATGGTCGAGGCCGGACCGTTCGACGAGGATGAAGTTGGTCAGCTATTTGGCCTCTATAAGTGCGACCACTGCACGGCATCTTCGCTTGGGTACGCGAGAGTCTCAATGAGGGATGTACGCGACCTTCTCGGCTACGGCGCGTCAGTCACCTTCGAGATCGCCCTAGAGATCGAGGACAACACTGCCGGACTAATGTGGCTTCCTCATAGCGGCGCCAATCTAGAGCTGAACCACACGCCGGAAGAGATCGCGGACGCCGCGAAGGAAGCCCGCGCGTGCCTCAATGCTGGCTACCGGCGGGCCTCCGTGCAGCTAGCGCGCTCCGTTGTGGAGGCGACGGCGAAGGACAAGGGGATCACGGTCCACAACATCGCACCGAAGATCAACGAGATGTTCAATCAGCGGCTGATCCGCGAGCACATCCGCGACGGTGCGCACGAAGTCCGGCACCTAGGAAACGACATGGCGCATGGCGACTTCACGGAGCCGGTCACGGACGAGGACGCGCAGATGGTGCTCACGCTGATGCATGAGGTGCTCGTCGAGGTGTACGAGAGTCCCGGGCGCGTACGAGAGGCGCAGAGCCGACGCGCAGCCCGAAGCGCCGGCCAACAGCCCTAGAGACGCACGACACCCCCGATCCCCGCAAGAAGGTGACGGGGAGTCGGGGGTGTCAGTAGGTCCGGCGCGCGGCCTGGCCAGCGGGCGCCGAACGAGAACTACAGCCGGGCGCGGGACCTCCGGGCCAGGACGGCCCGCGCCTCGATCGCGGCCGGGGTGTCGGTCCGCGCCACGACCGGGTCGAGGTCGAGCACCGTGGTGTCCTCGCCGTCCACCTCGATCGTCTTGGTGCGCACGGTGTGCGGCTCGAACTCCGCGAGCCGGTGCATCGGCGTCGGCGCACCCTTCAGCGAAACTGCGGGAATCGTCGCCATTGTCTTCCTCCTATTCCAAACCCTAGCGGTTCTTCGCCGACGATTCTATCGAGCCGCGAGAAGCGGAATGACATTGTCGTGATCGGACCGATTAGCAGCATTGCCACGCGCTAGCTGAGCGCTTGCTACGGAGGGGGTGGGGGCGCCGATGTCTAGCGTCGACTCCTCCTCGTCGTCCTCGATCCAGTGCGCGTAGACCGTCAGCGTCACGACGAACGACGCGTGCCCTAACCACTTCGAGACCTTCTGGTACGGCTCGCCGGCCATCAGCTGGAGCGTCGCGTACGTGTGCCGGAGGTCGTGGAGCCGCGTCCCTTCCGGCACCCCGGCGGCTCGGTACGCGGGCAGCACGATCGACCGGTAGAGCGACGAGGGGTTGACCGGCCGGGACCAGTCGAGGACGACCGGGGCGTGCGTCCCGCGCGGGCCCTTGCGCTTCGCTCCGCCCCGCGACTCCACGCGGCCGGGGAACAGCGGCGCGTCGGGGTCGGTCCCGGCGGGGTGTGCGTTCTCGAGGTACGCAACGAGGTCCCGCACGAGCCCGGCGGGGAGCGGGACCGTGCGCCGGGACTTCTTGCTCTTCGGGGTCCCCTCGATGCATTCGCCCGCCTTCCAGGTCCGCGTGCGGACGACTCGGACCGACCCGCGAACCCCACCCCCCGCTCGGGCCACCATCCGCACGTCCCCGACGTTGAGCCCTGCGAACTCCGCGGCACGCAGCCCCGTCGAGGCGAGGAACCGCACCGCGAGCGCGTAGACCTCCGACCGCTCCCCCACTGCGGCGACGACGGCTGCGACCTGCATCGACGACAGCGGCGTCCCTTCGAACGTGTAGCCGCTCGCCGCGTGCCCGCTCGTGTCGATCCCCTCTGCGACGTTCTCCCCGAGGGCGTTGCGGCGGGCCGCGTACTTCAACACCCACCGGAACACGTCGTAACCGTGCTTCACGGTCGAGGGCCGCAGTCCTCGGCGGACGAGGGCGGCGTGGAACTTCTCGGCGTCGTGCGCGGTGATCGAGCCGACCGGCCGGGCCGCGAACTCCGGCAGCACGTACCGCCGCAACAGGTCCGCGTAGTCGTCAGCCGTGCGCTCCTTCATCCGCCCGTTCGCGACGGCGCTGCGCTTCGCCTCGATCCAGTCCGCAGCGAACGTCCCGAACGTCTCGCGCCCGGCGGCTTGGTCGAGGGTGCGCCCCGTCGTGATCAACTCGCCGTCGACCTTCTTGCGGTGCTTCTCGGCCGCTGCCTTCTGGTCGGGCTTGAACGTCCCGTACAACACGTCCCGCATCTCGACGCGCCCCCTCGCGTCGCGCACCGGGTCGCCAGCGCGGTACGAACCGTCGTCCGCATCCTTCGCGTGGACCTTGGGGACCTTCCCGCGCACCTTGTAGGCGACGACACGGCCGTCCTTCTTCCGCTCCTGGACGTAGGCCACTACATCGCCCCTTCTCGCACGAGGACCGTCCGCACGGTCGCCGGGCTCCAGTTCCCGCCGTTCGGCGGCGGGGTCCGTCCCTTGTCGAGGGCGGCTGCGATCCGGGCGACCGACAGCCCCTCCCCCCGCAGCCGCTTCATCCGGGCGACGGTCTTGGGGTCGATCTGTCGTGGCCGGCCAAGCTGCGCACCCTTCGCCCGCGCCGCCTCCAGGCCCTCGCGAGTGCGGCGGGCGATCTTGCGGCGTTCCTCCTGGGCGACAGCGAGCCGGATGTTGATAAACATCTCCTGCTCCTCGTCGGCGCTGTCGAGCCCGTCCGTTCCGACCACGCGCCACCCGGCCGCCTTCGCCCGGCTCAGCAGCTCCGCCCCGTCGAGCGTCGAGCGGGAAGCACGGTCGAGGTCCCGCACGGCCATCGCGTCGGCGACCCCCGCCCGCAGCAGCGCTTCGACCGCGAGCCGCCCGTACATGCGCGCCGGGTCCCGCGTGCTGGCGACCTCCGGGACGACCGTCACGAGGGAGTGGCCGTTGAGCTCGCACCACTTCCGGAGGGCGTCCGTCTGCGCGTCGAGCCCGTGGCTGTTGTCGCCCGCCTGCTGCGCGGTCGAGACCCTGACGTAGCCGATCAGCCGGAGGGAGGTCCGGGGCGCGGGCGAGACGGCCCCGCGCTGTGGGCCCGTTCCACCGCTCCCGCGATGGCGGGCCTTCGGGGTCGCCCCGGAGGGGGTCACCCGGTCCATCGCCTCTCCGCCCACGCGCGCTGTGCGGCGGCGGGGGTTGGCCGGCGCGGTCACAGCGCCACCGCCCGCAGAATCGACTGCTCCGGGTAGCCAACAGCGCGCGACCCGTCCTCGAAGTGCACGACGACCCGGCACGACACGACCCGCCGCTCGACGCGCTCGACCCGGGACCACTCGTCGGTCGAGGCGTTCTCCTCGATCGACAGGGCCGGGTCGTGCTCGGCGACGATGTCGCCCGCGTCGAGCCACGCAACGGGCACGACCTCGATCCGGGATGGGCTGGTCGGGGCCGTCGACTCCGGGGAGGGGTGGGGGGCCACAGGGTTCTCCTCGCGGTTGCGATCTCCGGGAGGTGACGTGGTAACTGGACGTCAACTCCCATTTGCAACCGCGACGGTCCGCCAGCTCCTGTGCGCTGAACTCGTCCAGATGGGTCGTGTTGATCATCGAACGGCGCCCGGCGACCCGCGCGGCCCGTTCCACGCCCCCAACACGGCGAGGGCCGCCTTGCTCGGTCCCCCCACCCCCTCCCGGAGCCGGTCCTCCTCCCGGCACCCGCGACACCGCTCCGGGTACGCGAGCAGCCCGGCCGCCCGCAGTTCGTCGAAGCCCGGGAACACGAGCCCGCACCCCCGGCACCGCACGTCGCCGTCCTCGTCTGGCCCGTTGTCGCGGTAGGGGTCCACCGCCGTCACGAACCCGCGCCCGTAGCTACGCAACGGACACCCACCTTCGAGCAAGAACTGTGCTACAATTGTCAGAGCATCGTTCGTGCGCGAGCCTGCACAGCCGCGAAGGCATTAAGCCCTTCGCGGCTTTTTGTTGCCGTAAAGAAGTTGGCACTAGAAGGAAGTCCTTAAACTGAAAGTATTGGAGAGCAGTCCTATGGGAATCTTTGAAGCATTGCTAGTTAGCGTAGGTGTAATGACCTTCCTACTAACACCTGTTCTAATCTTCGCAGCCTGGCTGGTCAGAGAGACCGGCTCGGTCGAGGCCCTCCAGCAAGTATGGAGCGTCTTCAAGGTCGTGCCTATGCTGGTACGAACTCTTGGAGCTTTAGTAGCGATCATCCTCTTCCTGTAGTTCCTGAATAGCTGGATCGAGCAGGTTAGGGGCGGGGGCTTCGCGATCAACGCGCGTGGCCTCCGCCAGCACCCGCTCCCACGGCTTCATCGAGTGCTCCAGCTCGACCTTGTCCGACGACTTGGCCCCGGCGCGGTCGAGCAAGTCGCGCACAGCCGCGAGACGGACCGGCGAGGGCTGTTCGGGATCGAGCGCAATATCGATCTCCGCTTGCATCAACCGCACGGACGCGTTCCGTGCACGAGTCAGTGCGGCCTGCACGGTCTGTTCTGCCGCGCCGCCGTGGACGTAGCAAACCTCTGCGCCGGTCATCGGCAACCGCTGACAGGGCCTCCCGTCCTTCCGACGGCGACGACCGCAACGCCTCTCCTGGGGCACGTTGGCGTGCTTCGGGTTCCCCTCACCCGTCCCGCCATAGGGTCGACGCTTCCCGCTCTTTGGGTCTGGCTTCGTGTAGTCAACCCTCTTCACCGCCGCATTGACGACGGCTTCGCTTGACGACTTGTCCGTCTCGTTCTCGAACACGAGAGCCTTGTTCTTCTCTGCCTTGTTCCTAGCCATCTTTCCTCCTCGGTATCGGCCGGGTAGGGGCTACCGGTAGCGCCGCTGCAGGCTTCTGACCTGAGCGGTAACGGGGTAGCGGGGGCTTAGGGGTATCCGGCCGACTCGCCTCGAATCGCGACGACAACTCTCCCCTATATCTCTAGAAGTATACTTTTTTACGGTAGGACGTAGAGCGACGGAACTGTCGTTCTTCGAGGGAGCCACACAGATACCCCCGGAGGCCGCTACCCCGTTACCGCCCTGGTCGGGGGCGGTTTTCGGGGGCTACGGGTAGCGGCAGGGCGTCCGCTACCCCCGCGGAATAGCGACGCCATACCGGCTCAAACCACTCGCGCCGGTAACCGCGTCGGTTCACGCCGCCCATCTTGATCTGCCTGGGCTTGATCTCGTACGGCTGGAGAAGAGATGCGATCTCGTTCACCGTGATCGGTCTGCCGTAGGCGTACGTGTCCCAACCGGTATCCCGCATACCCGTCAGGAGTGCCTGCAACTTCTCGGAGTGCACTCCACTCTTACCCGCCGGCCAGACCTCCGCGATGTCCCGCAGCAGCTCAACGCCCTTCCCCTCGACCACCCGGGTCGCTTCCGTCTCGGTCATGTCCTTTGCGGCGATACGCGCCCGTTCCGGCCACTCGCCGCCCGCGACGTCCGCAATCCGCAGCAACGACTCCCACACGTCCGCTTCTCGATCGCTGAGCGTGTCGTCCTCGCGCGGCTCCGACAGCTCGTGCTGGACGGACTCAGTCCACTCGCCGATGCGCTTACCAAGGCTGCGGAGCCGCTTCGCGTCGCGCTGGCGGAAAGGCGACACCGACTCGTGAGGTTCTCTCCGCCGCATCCGCAGGACGACGCTGCGATCCATGATCGTGTCGGGGAGGTCTCCGATTGCTCCGAACATCGCCATAGAGAAGGTGCTGTATTGCTTCACGTCCCCGTTGGGCGCGACGCGATACGTGAACTGGTCGCGCTCGAATCCAGCGTTGTAGAAGCTGCGCAGGTCCTCCGCTCCAGCGTCGTTCTTCTTGCTGAAGATCGTGTCCATCTCGTCGTGAAGAATCGTGATGGGCGCGATGGCCGCGACGCGGTACAGCACAGCCGCAGTCGCATTAGCCGTCTGGAACGGGCGGGCGACGAGAGGGTGCGTCACCTCCAACACCCGACTTTTCCCACAGCGCTTTTCCGGAGACGTGACGACGATGCGGCTCGCGAACGTCCAAGCCTCGATCGCATGTGTCGCCGCAACCCAGAGTGCTACAGCCGTATATGCCCACTCGGAGGGCAGGACGACGTGCCGCCGGTACACCGCCTCCACCTCATCCAGCAGTGCTGCTCCGTCCGTCGGATCGGTAGACGTTCCCTCCTCCCGCAGGATCGCCGCTTCGTCCGACACACGCTCGTACTCCTCGGCCTCCCGACGCTCGTATTCGGCCAGCACCTGACGCCAATGCGGATAGACCTGTTCGGCGGGTCGGGTACGCTTCTTGCTAGGCACTAAGTCTCCTTTCCGATTCTGGTGCCGCCGCCCAGGACCGACATGGGGTGTCTTGCTTGGGTATCGGGGAACTGCCCTCTCCCTGGCTCCGACACCGGGGAGAGGGCGCCTCACTTCTCCGCGTCTCGCTGGTTCCGCTCGTTGTATTCGGCGATATGCCTCTGGAACTCGCCCCACAGCTTTTCGCCGGACATGCGAGCCAGCCGTCGCGCCGTGAACTCGTCCAGCTCCGGGCGCTCGCCCTCGTCGTCCGGCCGCCGCATCGCGATCACTTCTTGCTCCGCTTCTTCTTGGAGGGGGAGGGGGTGGCCTGCTCGTCCAGGTACTCGAAGAGGTCCGACACCGCGACCCGCACCACTCGGGACATCGAGACGCCGTGCTCCTCGGCGAGAAGGCGCAACCGCTCTGCATCCGCCTCAGTGAAGCGGATCAGCATTGGCTTGGAATGCTTCTTGCGCTTCTCTTCCTTCATGGCGGTAGGCATAGGTGTCCCCTTCGCGGAACTCTCGGTGAATCTCTATCGGACGCGGATAACGCTACCCGATAGCGATTCCTGCGATTACGCGCTCAACTTGCCGCGGCGCAATGCGGAGTTCTCGTACTGCTCCCATTCCTCGTCCGACAGGCTGAGCTGCCCGCCGTGATAGAACGCGCCGACCGGCCCCGCGAGACCGCTCGTTCCTGACCCGGAGGTGGACGCTCGCGCCCTGAACCGGTCGATCGCCTCCCGGAGGTCCCCCGCGCGCAGTACGGCCATCTCGTCCCACCCGTAGCCCGCTGCGAAGTGGTCTCGGAGGTCTGCGCCCCGCTTCTCGATCGAGGGGTGTGCGGCGATGATCTCGATGCGAGCCCGGCGGATGCCCGCCTCCTGGAGCTGGACGACACGGCGCGCGGCGCACGAGTACCCGGCGTCGTCCCGGTCCGCCGCGACGTACACCCGCCCCTTGTAGCGGCGGAGATGGCCGGCTTGCTCATAGGTGGAGCTCCCGGCCGCATTCGGGTGCGTGAACGCCCAGCAGTCCTCGTCGTTCGCGGTCCGCTTGTCCGTCTCGCCCTCGGTCCACACCAGCTCACCCCCCTTCCCCTCAGCGACCGCTTCTCGGATGTCGTCGAGCCCGTGGACACACCGGTCCCGGAGCGACTGCGGGATGTAGGTCCGGCCCTCGTCCTTGATCGAGCGCCGGGGGTCGGTGGGGTGGTCGGGGTGCGGAGCCGCGTACCAAATCACCCGGTCGCCGTTGTTCCGCGTCGCCCGCCGCTGCCAGAAGGCAATCCGCCGAGGGACGCACTCGTAGGCGAAGTTGAACCATGGGCCCTTCACCGCGCGACCACCGAACCGATTTGCACGTCTCGCCCGCGAGGGAATGTCGCGAAAGGGCCGTCTCCCACGCTTCGCACTCGGCGCCGGTCCTCCTCGCGCTCGATCGCCGACCGCATCGCCCGCAGCGACACCCGACGGAGGTCCGCGAGCCCGTAGCCCTCGGCGAAGTGGTCGGCGACGGTCGCCCCTTCCCACAGGTCCGACGACGGCGCCCGGAACTGGACCTGCCGCGCCGACAGGACCCCGTCGGTCAGCACGCGCCACCGATGTCGAGCCTCGAACGCACCGGCGTCGTCCACCGTCACCCCGACGAGCAACAGCCCCGAGAACCCGCGCAGCCGGTCGGCGTGTCGGGTCGAGAACTCGCCCCACGCCATGAACGCGTTCTGTCCCTCGGCCCGGAGGGCTCGCACGTCCTCCTCGTTCGGCACGAGCCACGCGACCGCGCCCGGCCCGGCGAGGACGGCGGCCTGGGTCGCGCCATTCGGCGTGATTCGCCAGTTCTTCATTCGCTTAACTGCCATAGGATATACTCAATTCTGGCTCTCTTCGCGAGAGCCCGTCGGGCGCCGGACCGGGGAAACAGAGTCGGCCAAAACTTGTTAGGCCCCGGTCCGGCGTCGTTCACGTAGGATTCCCGTTGCCCGCGCGGATGACGTGGGGCGACCGGGTCCCGAAGGGATCCAGCTGGGGTTGAAGTACCGAGAGGCCCGCACTGCTCACGTGGTGCGGGCCTTTCGCATGTCTACGTTCCAGCAGGGCGGAACGGCGGGGGCGCGGCCACGTCGAGCGGGTGGACGAGGAAGGTGTACTTGTCGTACAGCGCCTCTCCGACACCGATCGGGTCGGCCGCCCGGTTCTCGTTCCAGGCGTGCTGTTCCTCGATCCGGCTGATCATCGCCCGATCCGCGCGGCACTGCCTCTCCAGCTCATCGAGCTCATCGGCGACCTTGTCCACGTCCACGATCCGCGAGCCGCAGGCCTTCGTGATCTCCCGTGCGGCCTTCTGGACGTTGGCGGACGACGTGCTGACCCGATCGGCCATCCCGAAGATGCGCTCCCGCTCGCCCTCGATGTGCGCGGTGCCCTCGCTGCGGAGCTGGTTCTCCGCGCGCTGCACCGCCATCTCGCGCTGGTACTCCTCGGACTGCGGTCCGGGGTTCTGCGCGGCCCACTGCTTCCTGTAGTCAGCGAGTCGAGGCATCAGCCGTTCCCCCTCATCGGCCCGATCGGCGTGGTCTGCTGGACGCGCCGCTCGCGCCTCGCTTGTTTGCGGTCCGATCGGGCACGAGCGCGGTCCGCGCTGTCCTCCTGCTCGGCGAGCGCGCGTCGCGCCTCCAGAACCGCCTGCTCTGCGGCGTCGGCCCCCTTCGCTAGTGTGATCATCTTGCGCCGATTAGGCATCGCTGTTCTCCTCCTTCTGCATCGTGCTGTTCAGGCCCACTTCGATGTTCATTCGGACTGCTTCCGCGATCGGAACACGCATGATGATCGCTTCGAGGTCGAGCCTTTCCCACTGCTCTTCCGTCATTGCGATCTTGAGCGTGCGCTCGAACTTCTTGGGGCGACCCACTACCGACCTCCGTCCCGGATTACGGGGTACTTCTCTTCCAGGGCCCGCCGGTTCGGCGACATTCCGCTCATGACGCCTGGACCGGCGACCTGTTCGAGCATCGCCCGGTCGAATGCGGTCCGCCGCTGCATCGCGCCGCGCCCGGTTGGACCAACGCCCGACGAACCGTGCGGTCGTCGGTCCTCCGCGTCCTCCTCCGCGTCGTCCATCTCCGGACGGGCGCCTTCCTTCGCAGGCTCAACTCCATACGCGGCGAGAATGTCGCTGACCCCACCCCCACCCTCGACGGGCGGCGCACTCGTCGTTCCCGGTGGGGGCCCGTCACCGCTTCTCTGTCTCCACTCCACGATTCCTCCTCGATCCGTTTCCGGGGTCGATAAGAACCGTAACCGACTCGAATACGGAGCCGACGATTCCTCAAAGCCGAATGCAATAGAGCGGCGCGTTTCCGCTGGTTACTGCTCCCCGCACAGCGCGAACTCGATTCGTTCCCACATGGCAATTAGCGCCCGTGTTGCTTCGGGGTCCCGGTCCTCGGTCGCCCGCCGGATGAGCGCGTCGAGGCTGTCGCCTTGGCCAGCCAGGGGGCCGCTCGTGGCTTCCTCGCGTGTCGCCTTCACAAGCCGTCGGACCTCGAACAGGTCCACGAGGCACGGCCCCGTCGGGCCGGACGGGCGGATGCGGGAGAGGCGCCCTTCACTCTGTGCTCGACGGACGGAGCGGGCGCTGTAGCCGTAGCGCTCCAATATCGGGTCGTGACGGCGGACGTACCGGGGAGGGGTGGGTTCGTGCTGCATGGAGAACTCCTCGTCTGCGAAAGGGAGGGCCGCCCGCAGCACGACGCCACGGGCGGCCCGGTACGTCACTCGGGCAGGCCGTACCGCACGCGCTCGCCGCAGTACTCGCCCATCAACGTCCCGCGCTCCACGAGCCAGTCCAGGACGGTTCGCAGCGCTGCCGCGGAGCACTCCTCGTCGTGCAACGCCTCGAACTCCGACCAGTCGTGCCAGCCGTCGTCGAGCGTGAGCATCAGCTCCAAGATGCGAACGGCCGCGTCCATGTGTTCATCGAGCCGGGGGCTCGCGAACGGGAGCTTGTTGCTCTGCGCGTGCTCCTCCGCCTCAGCCAGGAGGGTTTCCCGTAGTGAAGTGGTCGCCATCGTCGGTCCTCTCGGGATGCGTCACCGAGAGGTCCGCGCGCGAGGCGACACCCCCGGCGACGCGTGGTCGTCGGTGAGTGCTGCTCGGCTGCGCATGATGGACATGGCGGGCATCTAGTCCACGCCTAGGACGCCGAAGCGTCCCTCCTCCACCAACAGCGCCGGTTACCTCTCCGGAGGTGGATCACCCACTGCCCGGAGAAGCAGCGACGGGGAGACCTTGGCCGACCGGCGTAGACCGGCGCAAGGCCCTCGGTCAGCGGCGGGCAAGTGGCCCCCGTCACGCCGTTCTCGCCCGCCGTCGACCGGCCCCGACCGGGGGCTGTAGGGGGCGCGTAGGGGGCAACGATCTTGGTGTCGACCCCGTGAACGACAAAGCCCCCGGCCAGACATGCTGGTCAGGGGCTCTGTGGCGGGTGAAGGATTCGAACCTTCGAAGCTTTCGCGACGGATTTACAGTCCGCTCCCATTGGCCGCTCGGGCAACCCGCCGGGATTCCGCCTCGGTGGACGGCGGAGGAAAGCCTACAAGCCACCGTCCCGCTGGGACGCACCCGGGGGGTGGGTGTAGACCGGTGCCACCCGCCGTCACCGCAGCCCGAGGAGGAGCCCCGGCATGGCGAACCCGTCGTTCGACGTCGTGAGCAAGGTGGACCGCCAGGAGGTGGACAACGCGCTCAACCAGGCCGCCAAGGAGCTCTCGCAGCGCTACGACTTCCGGGGCACCGGGGCGTCGATCGCGTGGGCCGGCGAAGAGGCCGTCACGATCGGCGCGGAGACCGAGGAGCGCTGCCAGGCCGCGATCGAGGTGTTCAAGGAGAAGCTGATCCGCCGGGACATCTCGCTCAAGGCCTTCGACGTGGGCGACCCGGCGGTCTCGGGTAAGACCTGGAAGGTCACCGGGACCCTGGTGCAGGGCATCTCCAAGGAGAAGGGCAAGGAGATCTCCAAGGTGATCCGCGACGAGGGCCCCAAGGGTGTCCAGGCCCAGATCCAGGACGACCAGCTCCGGGTCACCGGCAAGAAGAAGGACGACCTCCAGGCGGTCATCTCGCTGCTCAAGGGGCAGGACTTCGGCATCGCGCTGCAGTTCACGAACTACCGCTGACGCCGAGGTGGCCCGTCGACGTTGTGGCGATCGTGACGTCCAGTGTCAGCATGGCCGCACTGCTGACACCGGGCGGAGCTGCCACCCGCGGTCGTAGGGTCCCCCGCCGTGGCCTGGTGGGAGATCGCGCTCATCGCCGTCGCCGGGGTGTGGGCGGGGACGATCAACACCGTCGTGGGGTCGGGGACCCTGGTGACATTCCCGGTGCTGGTGGCGCTGGGCTTCCCCCCGGTGACGGCGACGACGTCGAACGCGATCGGGCTGATCACCGGCACGATCACCGGGGCCTACGGCTACCGGTCGGAGCTGCGGGGTCACGGGCCCCGGCTCGTGCGCTACGGCGTCGCGTCGCTGTTCGGCGCGATCGGCGGCACCGTCCTGCTGCTGTCGTTGCCCGCCGACGCGTTCGAGACGATCGTCCCGGTGCTGGTCGGGGCGGCCGTCGTGCTCGTCGCGGTGCAGCCCCTGCTCACGAGACGACTGCGGGACCGGGACACCGGCTCGACCGGCCGGCCGTGGCTGCTCTACCCGCTGATCTTCCTGGTCGGGGTCTACGGCGGCTACTTCACCGCGGCGCAGGGCATCATGCTGGTCGGAATCATGGGGCTCCTCCTCGACGACCCGCTGCAGCGGCTGAACGCCTTCAAGAACGCGCTGGCCGCCGTCGTGAACCTCGTCGCGGGCGCGATCTACGCGTTCGTCGCCCCGATCGACTGGACCGTGGTGCTGATCCTCGCGATCTCCTCGACCGTCGGTGGTCTGCTCGGCGCGCGCATCGGCCGGCGCCTCTCCCCGGTGGTGCTGCGGGTGGTGATCGTGGTGATCGGCGTCGCCGCGATCGTCGACCTGGTGCTCAGCGCCTGACCAGCAGCGGCGTCGGCGCCGCGACGTCCGCGCCCGCCCGGACCCACAGGTGCCCGGCGTCGAGCCCGAGGCGCTCGAGCACCCCGACCGCCGACGACGACGGGTAGCCCAGCACCGCCGCGAGCAGGTGGGCGACGTCGACCGCCCCGCCGCGCGCGCGACGGGCCGCCGCCGCGAGCGACGCGGCGGCGCACGGACTCAGGGGCGGGGCGCCCGCTCGGCGCCGCAGCGGGAGGAGCCCCCGGACCCGGTCCGGGTCGACGTCGGCGAGCAGCGGGTCCCCGGACTCCCGCCCCTCCTCCGCGAGGCCGAGCAGCAGGTGGGCGGTGCCGATCTCGGCCGCGCCCAGCCCGAGGGCCTCCCGTCGGGCGAGATCGAGAGACCGCGAGGAGCGAGGTGTCAGGCGCATGGGGACCACCCTCGCCGTCGGGAACCACCCCGGGCCTCCGGTGGAACCCTGATTCCCACCAGGGTGAACGGCATGTACCTCTTACCGGGGGTAGCCCTTACATGGTGTTTGCTGTTACCTTCGGTCGCACTAACCAGCGATGGAGGTGGGGACGCGGTGGGTGTGCGGCGCCAGCAGGACTACGGCTTCTTCGGACCGGACTCGGTGACCTGGCGGGTCTGGAGCTATCCGACCTCGCTCGTGCTCGGCTTCCTGCGTGCCGTGGTCATCGAGGAGCTGGATCCGCACCTGGTGGCCTCCGTGGACCAGTCCGGCCAGGTCAAGCAACGCCCCCGGCTGCGCTACGACCGCACGATGCAGTACTTCGCCACCGTGAAGTTCGGCGACGCGGAGTCGGTGCTGCGCGCCTCGGACACGTTGATGAAGATTCACGCCCGGGCGGTCGGCCACGACCCGGTCACCGGCGGGACCTACGACGCGAACGACCCGGCGTCCCAGCTGTGGATCCACCTCACCGCCTGGCACTCGATCCTCTACACCTACGAGGTCTTCGGCCCCGGGAAGCTGACCCCCGCCGAGGAGGACCGGTACTGGGAGGAGTGCGCCCTCGCGGCCGAGTTCCAGACGATCGACCCGGCCGACGTGCCCCGCACCCGCGACGGCATCCGCGCCTACTTCGCGGCGTACCGGCCGAAGCTGGTCGGCTCCGAGGTCGCGCAGGACATGATGGACTTCCTGCTGGACGCGAACACGATCGTGCTGCCCGAGCGGATGCCGGGGCCGCTGAGGTTCGTCTTCAACGCGGTCGTCCGCCGGGCGGTCATCGCGACGATGCCGCGGTGGATGCGCAAGCTCGGGGCCACGAGGCAGTCCGGGCCCACCGACCGGGTCGCGATCGCCCTGACCCGCCCGGTGGTCCGTCTGGTCGCCGCGAGCAAGCACGTGCAGCTGTGGGCGCTCAAGCTGGCGAGCCCGCGCACGGTCCCGCTGATCGAGCCGCTGGTGCGCGGTCTCGCCCCGGTGAACCCGGTAGTCCGCGAGCCCGCGGAGGCCCGGGCGCAGTACGGCGTCGTGGACCCGCGCACGCAGTACGCCGAGCTCCAGGCGGCGCGTGCCGCGCAGGCGGGGCCCGCGCCCTACCCCTTCCACCACCGCGAGGACCTGGTCGCCTTCCCGGCGTGAGCCCGCGGCGGGCGGTTCCCCGGGCCCGCGCCGCCCGGGGAACCGCCCGGCATCAGGCGCGGCGCGGCCGGCCGACGAGCTGGTGCGCGCCGGCCGCGCCCGCGAGCGCGGCGGCCGAGAGCAGGCCGTACCAGAGGACGTCGTCCTGGCCGGGCGCCGCGGCGAACGGGGCGGGCGCGGCGGCGGGTGCCGCCGCCACGTCCAGGGGTGCCGACACCGCGACCGTGCCGGGAGCGGCCGACAGACCGGCGAGCGCGACACCCGCGAGGGCGATGCGCCCGACGACGGGGCGGGCGTGGCGGGTGCGACGGTGGCTGGGCACAGGTGTCCCCCCGGGAGGTGCGGCGGGTGATGGAGGAGAGCGATGCGCTCGTGCCCGGGATGTCGCCGGCGGCGACCGGATCGTTATCGCTCCTTGACCCGGGGCACTCGAAGGAGTGACGCGCACTGCGCCATCTAGAGTCCCCCGGCGTGAAGGGAATCGTGCTCGCCGGGGGAAGCGGGACCCGACTGCACCCGGTCACCCGGGCGGTCTCGAAACAGCTCCTGCCGGTCTACGACAAGCCGATGATCTACTACCCGATCTCGGTGCTCATGATCGCCGGCGTCCGGGACATCCTGATCATCTCCACCCCGGTCGACCTGCCCGCCTTCCAGCGGCTGCTCGGCGACGGCTCCGACCTGGGCGTCCGCTTCTCCTACGCCGAGCAGGCCGAGCCCAACGGCCTGGCCGAGGCCTTCCTCATCGGCGCCGACCACATCGGCGACGACTCCGCCGCCCTCGTGCTCGGCGACAACATCTTCCACGGCCAGGGCTTCTCGACGATCCTGCAGCGCGCGGTCGCCCAGGTGGAGTCCGACAAGGGCGCCACCCTGTTCGGCTACCCCGTCGGCGACCCCGAGCGCTACGGCGTCGGCGAGGCCGACGAGGCGGGCCGGCTGATCTCCATCGAGGAGAAACCGGCGAAGCCCCGGTCCAACCGCGCCATCACCGGGCTCTACCTCTACGACAACGACGTCGTCTCCCTGGCCCGCACCCTGACCCCCTCCCCGCGCGGCGAGCTGGAGATCACCGACCTCAACCTCGCCTACATGCACCGCGGCGACGCCCGCCTGATCGACCTCGGCCGCGGCTTCGCCTGGCTCGACACCGGCACCCACGACTCCCTGGTCGAGGCCGGCCAGTACATCTCCGTGCTCGAGCACCGCCAGGGCGTGCGCATCGCCTGCCTCGAGGAACTCGCCCTGCGCGAAGGATGGATCACCCCGCAGGCCTGCCTCGACCTCGGCCGGGCCCAGGGCAAGTCCGGCTACGGCGAGTACGTCATGGACGTGGCCCGCCGGGCGGGGGCGGCGTCGTAGCCGGGCCGGAGCGCGACTTCGTCGGCCACGGGCCGACGGCGCCGCTGCCGCGCTGGCCGGACGGCTCGCTCGTCGCGGTCAACGTCGTCGTCAACGTCGAGGAGGGCGCGGAGGCGTCCTGGCCCGACGGCGAGGGCAACGACGGCTGGGGCGAGTACGCGCTGCCGATCGATCCGGCGGTGCGCGACCTCGGCACCGAGGGGCACTACGAGTTCGGCTCCCGCGTCGGCATCTGGCGCCTCGTGCGGCTGTTCGAGCGGTACGACGCACCGGTCACCTTCGGGGTCTGCGCGCGGGCCCTCGAACGCAACCCGCCGTTCGCGGCGTGGCTGCGCGCGAGCGGGCACGACGTGCTCGGGCACGGCTACCGGTGGGCCGAGGTCACCCAGATGACCGAGGACGAGGAGCGCGCCGACCTCGAGCACGCGATGCGGGTGCTGCCGGAGCTCGTGGGCCGTCCGGTGCGCGGCTGGTACGTGCGGTCATTCCCGTCGGAGCGCACCCGGCGGCTGGCGGCGGCGCACCCGGAGCTGCGCTACGACAGCGACGCCGTCAACGACGAGCTGCCCTACCGGACCGAGGTCGACGGACGCCCGTGGCTCGTGGTGCCGTACTCCAAGGTGCACAACGACACCCGGTACTTCCTCCCGCCGACCTACGCGACGCCCCGCCACTTCGCGGAGTCGCTGATCGGTGCGGTCGACCTCCTGCTCGAGGAGGCGCGGCACGGCGCCGGCGCACGGCTCCTGACCGTCGGGCTGCACCCGCGCTGGAGCGGCCAGGCTGCCCGCGCCGTCGCCGTGCGGGACTTCCTGGCCTGGGCGACACAGCAGCCGGAGGTCTCCCTGGTGCACCGGCAGCAGGTCGCCGACTGGTGGGACGAGCAGGTCCCGGCTCAGTCCTGACGGCGGGTGAGCAACCCCGGCGGCACCTCGTCGGCGAGCCACGTGTCGTCGTTGCCGTGCCGGAAGACCACCCCGCTCGCGGCGGCGCCGGCGGCGTCGACCTCGAACACGACGGGCCGCCCGCCGTGGCGCGCCCCGACCGACCGCGCCGTCTCCTCGTCGCCGGACAGGTGCACGAACTGCCGGCCCATTGCCCGCAGACCCTCGGCCGCGACGGCGTCCGCGGTGCGGGGGCCCGTGCCGTGGAAGAGCACCGCGGGCGGGACGGCGGCCGGCAGCTCGACCCGGCCCGCGACCGAGTGCCCGTACCGGGCGCGGATGCGGTCGCCGTCGAGCTCGTAGCGCTGCTTCGAGCCGTTCCGGACGACGTCCTCGACGTCGGCTCTCGTCACGCCGAGGGCCGTGATCAGGACGTCGACCGAGGTCCAGCCCTCGCCGTCGAGCTCGATCCCGATCCGGGCCGGGTCGTGGCGCAGCGCCCGCGACATGCGCTTGGACAGCCGCACCCGATCGGTCACGGGGCCATCTCCATGAGCCGTGCCCACACGTCCTCGGGGACCGGGGCGCCGGTCCGCACGAACGACGCCCGCAGTGCCGGCCACGTCGCCGTCACGGGGTCGGCCCGCAGGTCGGCGAGCGGGATCGGCGGATCGAGTCGCCGGACGACCTCGGCCGCGCAGTTCCAGGGCCGCGCCCCGGCCTCGTACGCCGGTTCCGAGGTGGCCCGCAGCAGGTAGGCGAGGTCCTTGGCGCGCTGCGAGCGGTAGAGGACGGCGAGGTCGCCGGGCCGGGTGTCGCGGTGGCAGGCCCAGCGCATCGCCGGGGCGCCGGGGGCGAGCTTCGGGTGCTCGCGCCCGTCGTCGTCGAGATAGCAGTCCGGGCCGACGACCCACACCCAGTGCCCGGTCACGGCAGCCGCTCCGCGAGCGGCGGGAGCTCGAACGGCACGTGCGGCTCGGCCTGGTACCAGTAGGCCACCGAGGACCAGTCGTCGCTGCGCCGGTTCGCGTGCCCGTGCTCGATCGTCACGCGGATGCTGCGCTCGAAGACGACGGGGTCCTCGACGTGGAAACGGTACAGCGAGACCGGCCCGCGCCAGTTGCGTCCGCCGGGGAGCGTGAGCCCGTGGTACGGCGCGGAGTAGGCCTGCGTCGGGCACCAGGCGGTGTTCACGTAGTCCTCGGTCCCGGTGCCGTGCAGGGTCGGGGGCCAGTCGCCGGGCTCCTGGTCGACGAAGATCATGTCGTCGCCCTCGCCGTACCAGTTCCAGCGCCGACGCCGCCGGGGCCGGACGTTCAGCACGCAGCCCACGTAGTGCCCGTGGCCGCGCGCCTCGAGGATCGTGTAGTTGCCGTCTCCTGTCAGGTTCTTCCCGCCGAACTGGTACCGGCCGTTGGAGAGGCCGGGCCGGATCCCCGTCGTGCGTTCGCGGCGGAACTGCGCATGGAACCGCCCGACCTCGGCATCGAGGGTGTCGAGCTCCTCGTGGTCGACGTAGGCGTAGAGCCAGACCTCGCCGGGGGCCTCGTTGCTCACCTCGATGCGGGCGCCGTCGGCGAACGGCATCGCGAACCAGCAGTTCAGCGCCCGTCCGTCCTGCGGGCTCATCTGCAGCGGCGCGGAGACGAAGTTCGTGGTGCGCCCGTGGCCGACGCCGAAGAAGTCCCCGAGGGGCGCCGCCACGCTCGGGGACTCCTCGCCGTCCCACCACATGCGGATCGTGAGCCGCCGGAGGAGCTCCGCGCGCCGCCGTCGGGGGCCGTTCACCGTGATCCAGAGGTGGGTCACCACGCCGGCCCCGTCGACATCGAGCAGGGTCACCGACTCCCCGGGCCGCACGTGCGCGCGGTCGTCGTTGCCGCCGGTGCGGTCCCAGGTCGATTCCCGACGACGGCGGGTGCGGCGCAGGCGGGGCAGGTCCCGCAGGCTCGAGCCGTGGGGGCCGTAGGCGGCGGTCACGGGCGGAGTCTTCCCGGCTCGCGGCACCACGAGACCTCGGGGCGCCTGTCGCGGGCTACTTCCGCGCGACGCTCACCCTGTCGTTGGGAGTCACCGCGACAAGGTGGCCGGAGCGAGGATGTTCGCCGCGACAAGGTGCAGGCAGACCGGGGCGAGCGGGCGCTCACCGCGCCCGGACCGTCTCGCCGGAGCGCTGAGCACTCGTTGGTCACCGGCAGCCCGCCGCCGAGAATCCCCCACGACGACTCGGCTCCAGAAAGTCGGAACCGATCGGCATGCGCCGCAGTCCAAGCCCGTGAGACGACGACACGGGAGGCGCGATGGGTACGCGACGCAGGACGAGACGCACCGTCCGGAGCACGGTCGTCCGGCCACGCACGCCCGGGGCGACGGCGGTGCAGCTGCTGCCGCACCTGCTGGCGGCCGGAGAGCTCGGCCGGCCGTCGGTCGGGGACACCCTGGACGTGGTGCCGGCGATCTACGCGGGGACGGTGCACCACGACGCCGTGCACCACGGCGTCAGCGGGCCGGACCACTGGGTCGTGGACGAGTTCGGGTGCGTCGACGCCCGCGGGGAGCTGACCACGATCCGGCTCGATCCCGACGGCGGGTGCACCTGCCGCATCGAGGTCCTGGGCGCCGGC
This sequence comes from Actinomycetospora aurantiaca, assembly GCF_037401875.1. Lineage (NCBI taxonomy): Bacteria > Bacillati > Actinomycetota > Actinomycetes > Pseudonocardiales > Pseudonocardiaceae > Actinomycetospora > Actinomycetospora aurantiaca. The sequence goes on from NZ_JBBEGN010000004.1 coordinate 258,268, forward strand.
GGCTGGCTCGCGCCGGTGAACTGGGCGGCGACGCAGCCGCCGGAGGGCGACGGCCCGGTCCACCTCGACGGGTCGCTCTACCTCGACCCGGTGCTCGAGCCGGGCACCGAGCACGGGGACGCGGTCGCGCTCTGCCGCCGCCCCTTCCGGCTCGCCGCCGTCCGGCGCTACCGGCGCACCCTCGACGTGCCGGTCGCCCCGGTACCCCTGTCCCGCTTCCCCGCGCCGGTCGAGGTCACCGAGGACGCGGTGTACATCGCCGACCTGGTCGCGGACCGGTCGTTCGACGCGCCCGAGGCCGCGAGCGGTGCGGCGACGACCAGCGGGGCGGAGGCATGACGACCGCCCGGCACCGGCGCGGGGGCTGGACCTCGCGCGCCGAGGCCCGCCGCAGCGAGGTGACCACCGCGCAGCTCCTGCCCCGCCACCTGCGGGAGGGCCTGCTGCCCGCGGCCGCCGTCGGGGACCTCCTGACGGCGACCCCGGTGATCTACGCGAGCGAGGTGGACCGCATCCGGTGCCGCCCGGAACGACTGTGGGATCTCGACGAGTACGGGACGGTGGTCGCCTGCGGCGTCCCGGGGGTCCTCACGACGGACGCGGGTGACCTCGACGCCCTCGAGATCGGCGACCGCGTGGTCCCGGTCAACCGCGCCGGGCTGGAGTCGGTGCCCGACCTCGACCCCGACCGACCGGTCTACGTCGAGGGCTCGGTGTACCTCGACACGGACCTCCCGCCGACGACGGGCCGCGTCCACCGCCTGGTCGCGGTGCGCCGCTACCGGCTCCGGGCGGGCGGCCGCCCGCCCCGCACCGAGCCCCTGCGTCGCATCCCCGGGCCGGTCGGGATCGACGACGACGTGTTCCTGCACGTCGCCGATCTCGTCGCGCCGGACGTGGGGCCCTGACGGCGCTCAAGACCGCGCGGCGCGGATCTGCTCCGCCGACACCCCGAGCGCCTCGAGATCCTCCGGGCGGCTGTTGCGCAGGAAGTGCTCCATGCCGACCTTGAGGAACAGCGCCTTCGCGGTCCCGACGACGGGCCCGTCCTCGGCGTCGAGACGCGCGGTACCCGTGACGTAGAGCTTGCGCCCGACGCGACCGTCGACCCGGGCGTGCAGCCACAGGGTGGACCCGATCGGCATCGGGCGCCGGAAGTCGGTCTCCAGGCGGGCGGTGACGCACGGCCGGGTCACCAGCGCGACGACCGAGCCGAGCACCTCGTCGAAGGCGGCGGTGAGCAGGCCGCCGTGCAGCAGGCCGGGTGCACCCTGCTGGTCGGGGCGCAGCACCATGCGCGCGGCGACCGCCGCCCCGCCCGCGGGGTCCTCGGCGACCCGGAACTCGAGGCGCAGCCCGTGCGGGACGTCCGCGCACCCGAAGCACACCGCCGAGTGCGGCGGGATCGGCTCGCCGGGCGCGGGTGCCTCCGGGTGCCGCTCGGGCAGCGTCGCGTCGGCGGGGAGCTCCAGGCTCGGGGAGGTGGTGGGGGACGCGGCCATGAGCGCACGCTAACCGTCTTCGGCAGGATGGCGGCCGTGTCAGACACCACGCCGGAGGTCCTGCTCGAGCGCATCACGCCGGACGACGCCCGGGAGGGCGGCGGCGTCATCGCCCTGCTGACCCTGCGCGACCCGAAGCGGCGCAACGCGATGAGCCGTGCCCTGTCCGATTCCCTGGTGGCCGTCCTGGACGAGGTGGAGGCCGACGACCGGATCCACGCGGTCGTCGTCACCGGCGCCGCCGACCGCGGCCCCGCATTCTGCGCGGGCGGTGACCTCGACGAGCTGGCCGCCGTGGGCGCGACGACCGGGCAGGAGGGCGAGGAGGCCATCCGCGGGGTGTACGCCGGCTTCCTGCGGCTCGCCGCGTGCCCGCTGCCCACGATCGCCGCCGTCGACGGGCCCGCCGTGGGCGCGGGCATCAACATGGCGCTCGCGGCCGACATCCGGCTCGCCGGTGACACCGCCCACTTCGAGCCCGGCTTCCTGCGCCTGGGCATCCACCCGGGCGGGGGCATGACGTGGATGACCCAGCGCCTGGTCGGGCCGCAGACCACCCTGGCCATGCTGCTCGGCGGCGAGGCGATGGACGCCGCCGCCGCGGAGCGGGCCGGGCTCGTCCTGCGCCGGGTGCCCGGGGAGGTGCCCGAGCAGGGGCACTCGCCCGTCGTCACGGAGGCGCTGCGGATGGCCGGGTTCTCGGCCCGCGCGCCCCGCGACCTGGTGCGTGCGACCAAGGCCTCGATCCGCACCACGGCGACCCTCACCGAGCACGCCGACGCCGTGTCGGTGGAGGTCGGCCCGCAGCTGACCTCGCTGCGCTCGTCCGCGTTCCGAGCGGGCCTCGAGCGTCTCCGCCGACGCTCCTGAGGCCGGCTTGCTCGGTCCAGCGCTGTGACCCGTGACGAACCCGACCACAGGGGCGATCACCACAGGGTTAGCGTGGACGTTCGACGTAGTGGTATCGCGCGTCGCGACGATCGATGAAGGGACTGGACCGCTCGATGAGCACTGACACCGAGGTCGGGGCCGGGCTTCCCGACCACCTGGTGGCCCACGGCGAGATCCGGCAGACCGAGGTGCGGCAGACCCACCGCGTCGTCATCCGCTTCGCCGGCGACTCCGGCGACGGCATGCAGCTGACCGGGGACCGGTTCACCTCGGAGGCCGCGGCGTTCGGCAACGACCTCGCGACGCTGCCGAACTTCCCCGCCGAGATCCGGGCTCCTGCCGGGACGCTGCCGGGGGTGTCGAGCTTCCAGCTCCACTTCGCCGACTACGACATCCTGACGCCGGGCGACCGTCCCGACGTCCTGGTCGCGATGAACCCGGCCGCGCTGAAGTCGAACCTGTCCGACCTGCCGCACGGCGGGGTCCTGATCGTCAACACCGACGAGTTCACCAAGCGGAACCTGACGAAGGTCGGCTACGAGGCGAACCCGCTCGAGGACGACTCGCTCGCGCCGTACCAGGTGCACCGGGTCGCGATGGCGACGATCACGCGCACCACGCTCGAGCCGACCGGCATGTCCAAGAAGGACGCCGAGCGGGCGAAGAACATGTTCGCGCTCGGGCTGCTGTCCTGGATGTACCACCGCGGCACCGAGGGCACCGAGCAGTTCCTGCGCGAGAAGTTCGCGAAGAAGCCGGAGCTCGCCGAGGCGAACATCCTGGCGTTCCGCACCGGCTGGAACTACGGCGAGACGACCGAGTCGTTCGCGGTCACCTACGAGGTCGCCCCGGCGGCGCTGCCGACGGGCACCTACCGCCAGATCACCGGCAACCTCGCGCTGGCCTACGGCGTCGTCGCCGCCGGGCAGCTCTCGAAGCTCCCGGTGTTCCTGGGCACCTACCCGATCACCCCGGCCTCGGACGTGCTGCACGAGCTGTCCAAGCACAAGGGCATGGGCGTGACGACGTTCCAGGCCGAGGACGAGATCGCGGGCATCGGCGCGGCGCTGGGCGCCTCGTTCGGCGGCGCGCTGGGCGTCACGTCCACCTCGGGGCCGGGGGTGGCGCTGAAGTCGGAGACGATCGGTCTGGCGGTGGCCCTCGAGCTGCCGCTGCTGATCCTCGATGTGCAGCGCGGCGGCCCGTCCACGGGCCTGCCGACCAAGACCGAGCAGGCCGACCTGCTGCAGGCGATGTACGGCCGCAACGGCGAGGCCCCGGTGCCGATCGTCGCCCCGGCCTCGCCCAGTGAGTGCTTCGCGGCGGCGATCGAAGCCGCGAACATCGCGATCAAGTACCGGACGCCGGTGTTCCTGCTCTCCGACGGCGCGATCGCCAACGGCTCCGAGCCGTGGAACGTGCCGGACGTGAACGACCTGCCCGACCTGTCGGTCGAGTTCGCCACCGCGCCGAACTCCCCCGACGGCACCGAGTTCTGGCCCTACCTGCGCGACGACGACACCCTCGCCCGCCCGTGGGCGGTCCCGGGCACCGCGGGTCTCGAGCACCGCATCGGCGGGCTGGAGAAGGCCGACGGCCGCGGGTCGATCTCCTACGACCCGGACAACCACGACCGCATGGTCCGGCTGCGCCAGGCCAAGATCGACGGGATCACCGTCGCCGACGTCGAGGTCGACGACCCCGACGGTGACGCCGAGGTGCTCGTGCTCGGCTGGGGCTCCACGTTCGGCCCGATCGGCGCGGCGTGCCGCCGCGTGCGGGCGGCCGGGATGTCGGTCGCCCAGGCGCACGTGCGCTCGATGAACCCGCTGCCCGGCAACCTCGGCGACGTCCTGCACCGCTACCGCCGCGTCGTCGTGCCGGAGATGAACCTCGGGCAGTTCGCGATGATGCTGCGCGCGCGCTACCTGGTCGACGTGCGCTCCTACACCAAGGTCGCCGGACTCCCGTTCGGCGCCGAAGAGCTCGCCGGCGTCCTGACCGACGCCGTGAAGGGGGAACTTCCCGCATGACCGCCGTGGATCTGCCCACCCCGCAGCTGGGCGGGCTGGACCTCGTCCCGACCACGGACGAGACCCAGAAGGCCAAGGACTTCACCTCCGACCAGGAGGTGCGCTGGTGCCCGGGCTGCGGTGACTACGCCGTGCTCGCCTCGGTGCGCTCGTTCCTGCCCGAGCTCGGCCTCAAGCGCGAGAACATCGTGTTCGTCTCCGGGATCGGCTGCTCGAGCCGCTTCCCGTACTACCTCGACACCTACGGGATGCACTCGATCCACGGCCGCGCGCCGGCGATCGCGACCGGGCTCGCCGTCACGCGGCCGGACCTGTCGGTGTGGGTCGTCACCGGCGACGGCGACGCGCTCTCGATCGGCGGCAACCACCTGATCCACGCGCTGCGCCGCAACATGAACATCACGATCCTGCTGTTCAACAACCGGATCTACGGCCTGACCAAGGGGCAGTACTCGCCGACCTCCGAGGTCGGCAAGGTCACCAAGTCCACCCCGATGGGCTCGGTGGACGCGCCGTTCAACCCGGTCTCGCTGGCCCTGGGCGCCGAGGCCACGTTCGTCGGCCGCGCCCTGGACTCCGACCGCAAGGGCCTCACCGAGGTGCTGCGCCAGGCCGCCGCCCACCGCGGCGCCTCGCTGGTCGAGATCTTCCAGGACTGCCCGATCTTCAACGACGGCTCCTTCGACGTCCTGCGCAAGGGCGACGACGTCGCGCAGCGGCTCATCCCGCTCGTCGACGGCGAGCCGATCCGGTTCGGCAACGACGGCGAGTACGGCGTCGTCCGCTCGGACTCCGGCGGCCTCGAGGTGCGCCCGGTGGCCGAGGTCGGCGAGGACGCCCTCGTCACCCACCGCGCCGGCGAGCAGGACCCCACCCAGGCGTTCGCGCTCTCGCGCCTGTCCGACCAGGACCTGACCCACACCGTCACGGGCATCTTCCGCAAGGTCGACCGCCCCACCTACGACGACGGCGCCCGCGCCCAGGTCACCGCCGCCACCGAGCAGGCCCAGCAGCGCGGCGACAACCTGCAGGCCCTGCTCACCGGCAAGGACACCTGGGCCGTCATGCCCACGCCCACCCAGGAGGCCTGAGCCGCCGTCGGTCGTCAGCAATGGTCCGTGGCTGACATCTGACGTCAGGATGGCGCCACTCGCACATCGGCCCGAACGCCCGGCCGGTGCGTGAGTGGCGCCGTTCGCACACCTGACGTCAGCGATGGGCCATCGCTGACGAACCCTGGCCCCGAGCGACCGCACCCTGCCACTTGTCGCGGAAAGACAGGTGCGTGGCGCACACACCCGTGATGGGGTCGGACGCGTGACCACGATGCCGTCGACGACCGACCCGACGGCCCGCCCGCCCCGCTCCGGGCTCGCCGCGGCCCTCGGGGCCTACGTGCTCTGGGGCGCCTTCCCCGCGTTCTGGCCGCTCCTCGCGCCGGCCGGGTCCGTGGAGATCCTCGCCCACCGCATCGGCTGGACGCTGGTCGGGATGCTGGTGGTGCTCACCGCCGTCCGCGGCTGGTCCCAGCTGCGGGGGCAGTCGGCACGGACGTGGCTGACCATCACCGTCGCCAGCGTGCTGATCACGATCAACTGGGGCGTCTACATCTGGGGCGTCACCCACGGGCGCGTCGTGGAGAGCGCCCTGGGCTACTACGTGAACCCGCTGGTGTCCGTGGTCCTCGCCGTGCTCGTGCTCGGCGAGCAGCTGCGGCGGGTGCAGTGGGTCGCCGTCGGGATCGCGACGGTGGCCGTCGCGGTGCTGTGGGCGGGCACCGGGGCCCTGCCGTGGGTGGCCCTCGTCCTGGCGTGCAGCTTCGGCTTCTACGGCCTGCTCAAGAAGCGGGTCCCGCTGGCCCCGGTGGCGGGGCTGACGGCCGAGGGCTTCCTGCTCGGCCCGATCGCGATCGGCTACCTGGTGTGGCTGCAGGCGACCGGGGTCGGGACGTTCGGGCAGGGCACCGGCCACACGCTGCTGCTGATCGCGGCCGGGCCGGTCACCGCGCTCCCGCTGCTGCTGTTCGCGTTCGGCGCGAAGCGGCTCCCGCTGGCCACGCTGGGCCTGCTGCAGTACGTCAACCCGACGATGCAGTTCGCGTGGGGCGTGCTCGTCGACCACGAGCCGATGCCACCCGCGCGCTGGATCGGCTTCGTGCTGGTGTGGGTCGCGCTGCTGGTGTTCGCGGCCGACGGCTGGACCGCGTCCCGACGGCGGGCCGGGCGGCCCGCGGGGTCAGGTGCCGGAGAGGCTCAGCCCACCCGCTCCACGGTGTAGTCCAGCAGCGCGGCCAGGGCGTCGCGGGCGGGGCCACCCGGCAGCCCGGCCAGCTCGGTGCGGGCCGCGTCGGCCTGGGCGTCGAGCGCGACCCGGGCCCGGTGGAGGCCGTCGGAGCCCCGCAGGATGCCCAGCGCCTCGTCGACGACCGCGTCGTCCGCGATCTCCTTCTCGCCCACGCCGAGCTCCCGCAGCCGCGCCGCGTCCGGTCCGTCGTCGGCCAGTGCGTAGAGCACCGGCAAGGTGGCCACGCCCTCACGCAGGTCCGTGCCCGGCGTCTTGCCGGAGTCCCCGGACGGCGAGGCGATGTCGATGATGTCGTCGGAGACCTGGAACGCCGTCCCGATGATCTCGCCGAACCGCCGCAGCGCCTCGACGTGCTCCGGGGCCGCGCCCGCGAACATCGCCCCGAACCGACCCGCCGTCGCGATGAGGGAGCCGGTCTTCTCGGCGACCACGGCCATGTAGTGCTCGACCGGGTCGTCGCCGCGGGCGCCGCGCGTCTCGCGCATCTGCCCGGTCACCAGTTCCGCGAACGTCTCCGCGATGATCCGCACCGCGTCCGGACCGAGCTGCGAGACCAGCCGTGAGGCGTGCGCGAACAGGTAGTCGCCGGTGAGGATCGCGACCGTGTTGTCCCAGCGGGCGTTCGCGCTCTGCGCCCCGCGGCGCATCACGGCCTCGTCCATGACGTCGTCGTGGTACAGCGTCGCGAGGTGCACCAGCTCGACCGAGGTGGCCGCGACGACCACGTCCTCGCTGGTGCCGTCCGCGAGCTGCGCCGCGAGCAGCGTCAGCAGCGGCCGGAACCGTTTGCCGCCGGCCTCGATCAGGTGCAGCGACGTGTCCGCGACGAAGCGGTAGTCGCTGTGCACCTCCCGGCGCAGGAGGTCCTCCACCCGCTCCAGGCCCGAGGACACCTCCGCGGCCAGGGCCTCGTCGCCGATGGGCAGACCGGCGACCTGGGTCAGGCTCACCGGCGTCGGCCGCTGCGTACTCACGCCATCAGCCTAGGAAAGGTCCGGCCCCGGCCCACTGCAGGGCGGCCGTCGGGAGCACTCCGAGGAGCAAGGTCACAGCGACGCCGAGCGTGATGGCGATGGTCGTCATCGGTCCGGGCAGGCTGACCGTCGGCCCGTCGGGCGCCGGGTCGGAGAAGTACATCATCACGATCACCCGCAGGTAGAAGAACGCGGCGATCGCGCTGCACACCAGGCCGACGATCACCAGCGGCGCCATGCCGTCGGCCAGGCCGGCCGAGAACACCGCGAACTTGGCGGTGAACCCGCTGGTCAGCGGCACCCCGGCCAGGGCGAGCAGGCAGAACGACAGCGCGGCGGCCACCACCGGGGAGCGCGTGGCCAGGCCCGCGTACCCGGAGAGGTGGCCGGCCTCGCCGTCGCCGGAGCGCACCAGCGAGACCAGGCCGAGGATCGCGATCGTCGTGAACCCGTAGGCGAGCAGGTAGAACAGCGTCCCGGAGAGGCCGGCCGGCGTGATGGCCAGGCAGCCGATCAGGATGAAGCCCGCGTGGGCCACCGAGGAGTAGGCGACCATCCGCTTGAGGTCGGTCTGGGTGAGCCCGAGCACGGTGCCGATCACCATGGAGGCGATCGCGACCGCCCAGAGCACCCCGCGCCACTCCAGCGCCGTCGTCCCGAACGCCACCGTGAAGACCCGCAGGATCGCGCCGAACGCCGCGACCTTCGTGCAGGCCGCCATGAACGCGGTCACCGGGGTCGGGGCGCCCTGGTAGACGTCCGGGGTCCAGGTGTGGAAGGGCCCGACCGAGGCCTTGAACATGAGCCCGACGACGAGCAGGGCCAGCCCGGCGAAGAGCAGCGTGTCCGAGCGCAGCGGTCCGGCCGCGGCCGCCGCGATGTCGGAGAGCCGGACCGAGCCGGCGTAGCCGTAGAGCAGCGCGACGCCGTAGAGGAAGAACGCCGACGCGAATGCGCCGAGCAGGAAGTACTTCACGGCCGCCTCCTGGGACAGGAGACGACGCCGGCGGGCGAGCCCGCACAGCAGGTACAGCGGCAGGCTCAGCACCTCGAGGGCCACGAACATCGTCAGCAGGTCGTTGGCCGCGCAGAACGCGAGCATCCCGCCGAGCGCGAACAGCACGAACGGGAAGACCTCGGTGTGCATCTGCGGCGGGTCCGCGTCCGCACCGGAGCCGGACCCGCCGCGGCGGGCCACCACGCCGTGCGAGTCCGAGCCCGTGCCCGACGGCGAGCGGGACCCCGCCAGGACCTTGTCCTTCTCCTGGGCCTCGGCGAGTGCCTCGGGGTCCGCGACGAACGCGCCGCCGGGCTCGATGGAGCGGTCGGCGAGCATCAGCAGCGACGGGATCCCGAGGGCCAGCAGGGTGCCCCAGAGGAACAGGCCCGGCGCGTCCACGGTGAGCGACCCGGCCAGGACCACGACGTCCGGCGCGCCGCCCGTGGCGCGCACGACCACCGCGACCAGCGCGACGGCGACGACCGCGAGGCTGAACACCAGCTGCACCCGGCCGCGGCGCTCCAGCGGCAGGATCGCCTCGATCAGCACGGACACGCAGGCCCCGCCGAGGACGATCAGCAGCGGCGCCAGGGCGCCGTAGTCGACGCCGAGCGCGTCGGAGAAAGACTGACCGGTCATCGCGCCACTCCGTTCGGACCGACCGGGTCGGGGACGCCGACCTCGCTCATCGTGGCGGAGACCGCCGGGTTGAGGACGTCGAGCAGCGGCTGCGGGTAGAAGCCGAGCAGGAAGACCAGCAGCACCAGGGGCGCCAGCACGCCGATCTCGCGCCCGGTCAGGTCACCGAAGCGGGCCTTCGTCGTGGAGGTCCCGTCCGGCGGGTCGAGGGTCTCCGAGAAGCCGGGTCCGCCCGCGAGCGCCCGCGCCGAGGCCGCGCCGGGCCCGCCGCCGACCACCGCCTCGCCGCGCAGCGGCCCCGTCATCGTCCGCTGGTAGACCCACAGCACGTAGAGCGCCGCGAAGATGATCCCGACGGTCGCGATGACGGTGTAGACGGGCTCGCGCGGCCACGAGCCGATCAGCACCAGGAACTCCGAGACGAACGAGTTCGTGCCGGGCAGTGACAGCGTCGTCAGGCCGGCCAGCAGGAAGAGCCCGGCGAGCACGGGCGCGATCCTCCCGACACCGCCGTAGTCCGCGATCTGCGTCGAGCCGCCGCGCGCGGTCAGCATCCCGACGACGAGGAAGAGCATCGCGGTCGAGATGCCGTGGTTGACCATGTAGAGCGCGGAGCCGGCGACGGCCTGCTGGGAGAACGCGAAGATGCCCAGCCCGATGAACCCGAAGTGGGCGATCGAGGTGTAGGACACGAAGCGCTTCATGTCGGTCTGCATCGCGGCGAGCAGGGCTCCGTAGAGCACGCCGATCACCGAGAGCACCAGCACCAGCGGCGCGAGGGTCTGCGAGGCCAGCGGGAACAGCGGCAGGCAGTAGCGCAGGAACCCGAAGACGCCGACCTTGTCCAGGACGCCCACGAGGATCACGCCGCCGCCGATCGGCGCCTGCGCGCCGGCGTCCGGCAGCCAGGTGTGCAGCGGCACCAGCGGCGCCTTGATCGCGAAGGCCGCGAAGAAGCCCAGGAACAGCAGGATCTGGGTGAACTCCGGCAGCGAGGCCGCGAGGCGCTGCAGCTCGGCCCAGTCGAAGGTGGCCTGCCCGAGCCGCGTCCCGCTCGCGACGTAGATCCCGATCACCGAGCCGAGCATGATCAGCCCGCCGAGGAACGAGTACAGGAAGAACTTCACCGCGGCGTACTGCCGCCGCGGCCCGCCGAAGCGCCCGATGATGAAGTACATCGGGACGAGCATGACCTCGAACATCACGTAGAAGACGAAGACGTCGGTCGCGGCGAACAGCGCCACCAGCACGCCCTGCAGGGCGAGCATCAGCGCGGTGAAGCCGCCCGCGCCGCGGGGCTCGCCGTCGGGACCGTCCGGGAACCGTTCCGCGGCCCGCGTGAACGAGGTGTACGCGACGACGATCGGCACCAGCACCGCCAGCAGCGCGATCATCGCGAGCGCGATGCCGTCGACGCCGAGGGAGAACGACACCCCGAACGCCGGGATCCACTCCACCGACGACTCGCCCTGGAAGCGGGTCGGGGCGGCCGGGTCGAACAGCACGAAGGCGACCGCGGTCAGCACGAGCTCGACGAGCGAGACCGCGAACCCGAGCGACTTCGCGGCACCGTCGCGGCCGGCCTTCACCAGGCCGCCGACGACGGCCGCCCCCACCAGGGGCAGCAGGACGAGGACGATCAGCAGGGCGCTCACGGCAGCGCCACCGCCAGCAGCGCCGCGACCAGCACGATCGAGCCTCCCAGCATCGTCAGCGCGTACGAGCGCACGAATCCGGTCTGCGTGCGGCGGGCCCGGCCCGACGCGCCGCCGAGCAGGGCCGCGGTGCCGTTGACGGCGCCGTCGACCCCGCGGTTGTCGAGGTAGACCAGCGCGCGGGAGAACCACAGGCCCGGCCGCGCGATCAGCCCCTCGTTGATCGCGTTCGCGTAGAGGTCGGCGCGCGCGGCGCGCACCGGCAGCGACACCCGCTGCGGGCGCTCCACCGGCACCGCCCTGCGGCCCACCGTCAGGTAGGCGATCCCGGCGCCGAGCAGCATGAGCACGGTCGCGATGCCGGGGACGAGGCCCGTCGGGATGACGGCCTCCTCGACCTCGCGGACGGGGCCGATCGCGGGCTCCAGCCAGCCGCCGAGCCGCTCCCCGATGACGAGGAAGGCGCCGGCGCCGACGGAGCCGACCGCGAGCACGATCATCGGCACCGTCATCGAGGCCGGCGACTCGTGCGGGTGGTAGTGCTCGCCGTGCCCCGGCTCCGGGTGCTGCGGGGCCGCCTCGCTCTCCAGCGACGGGTCCCACGGCGCGGCGCGCGGGGTGAGCGAGCGCCACCGTTCGGGCCCGAAGAAGGTCATCAGCATCAGCCGCGTCATGTAGAAGGCGGTCAGCCCGGCCGCGAGCAGCGCGGCGCCGCCGAGCAGCCAGCCACGGACCGGCGGCCCTCCGAGGGCGGCCTCGATGATGAGGTCCTTGGAGTAGAAGCCGGACAGGAACGGGAAGCCGATGAGGGCGAGGTAGCCGAGGGTGAACGTGGCGAACGTGACCGGCATGTGCCGCCACAGCCCGCCGAACCGGCGCATGTCGGTCTCGTCGGCCATCCCGTGCATCACCGACCCGGCCCCGAGGAAGAGCCCGGCCTTGAAGAAGCCGTGGGTGAGCAGGTGGGCCAGGCCCGCCGCGTAGCCGATCGGGCCGAGCCCGACGGCGAGCATCATGTAGCCGATCTGGCTGACGGTGGAGTAGGCCAGCACCTTCTTGATGTCGTCGTAGGCGCAGCCGACGATCGCGCCGATCAGCAGCGTGACGGCCCCGACGATCGTGACGACGAGCTGGCCGGTGGGGGTCAGGTCGTAGATCGGGTGCGTGCGCGCCACCAGGTAGACCCCGGCCGTGACCATCGTGGCCGCGTGGATGAGCGCCGACACCGGGGTCGGGCCCTCCATGGCGTCCGGGAGCCAGGCCTGCAGCGGGAACTGGCCGGACTTGCCGCAGGCGCCCAGCAGGAGCAGCAGCGCGACCGCGGTGATCGCCCCGGGGGAGAGCTCGCCGATCCGCGCGAAGACCTCGGTGTACTGCGTCGTGCCCAGCTGGGCGAACAGGATGAAGATCGCCAGCGCGAGCCCGACGTCGCCGACGCGGTTCATCAGGAACGCCTTCTTCGCCGCGGAGGCCGCGAGCGGGCGCTGCACGTAGAAGCCGATCAGCAGGTAGGACGCCAGGCCGACGCCCTCCCACCCGAGGTAGAGGGTGAGGAAGCCGTTGCCCAGGACCAGCACGAGCATCGACGCGACGAAGAGGTTGAGCATCGCGAAGAACTTGCGCCGGTTCTCGTCGTGGGCCATGTAGCCCACCGAGTAGATGTGGATCAGCGATCCGACACCGGTGATCAGCAGGACGAAGGTCAACGACAGCGGGTCGAGGCGCAGCCCGAACTCCACCGAGAGCGACCCGGACGCGAACCACTCGTAGAGCCCCAGCTCGCGGACGCGCTCCTCGCCGGGCAGCGCGAGCGTGCCGACGAACAGCACGACGCCGTAGACGAACGACAGCAGGACCGTCGCGGTGCCGAGGAGGTGGCCCCAGCGGTCGGTGCGGCGTCCGCCCAGGAACAGGACGGCGGCGCCGAGGGCGGGCAGCGCGACCAGGAGCCAGGCCGCGGCCCCGGCTCCCTCGGCGGGACCCACGGGGGGCAACTCGGTGAGCATCGAGGCGTTCCCGTCAGTACTTGAGGAGGTTCGCGTCGTCGACCGAGGCGGTCCGGCGCGTGCGGAAGATGGCCATGATGATCGAGAGGCCGACGACGACCTCCGCGGCGGCCACGACCATGACGAAGAACGCCATGACCTGGCCGTCGAGCGAGCCGTTGATGCGCGCGAAGGTCACCAGCGAGAGGTTGACCGCGTTGAGCATGAGCTCCACGCACATGAACACGACGATCGCGTTGCGCCGCACCAGCACGCCGACGGTGCCGACCGCGAACAGCAGGGCCGAGAGCAGCAGGTAGTTCGTGGGGCTCACGTCTGGCTCCCCTGGACCCGGTCCTGCTCGGAGTGGTGCTCGTGCGCCGACGTGTCGTGGGTGTCCCCGGGCCGGGAGAGCTCGGTGGAGTGGCCGAGCCGCTCGCGCGCGGTCGCCTCGATGATCTCGGACAGCGACTCCGGCGCCACGGAGCCGTCCGGCAGCAGGGCCGGGGTGGCGACCGAGTCCGCCGTCGCGAACACCCCGGGCCCGGAGCGGGAGCCGAACTTCTCGAGCGGGCCGCGCAGTCGCTCGGTGACCCGCTCGCGCTGGGTGACCGCCTTCGAGCGGGCCCGGCCGGCGAAGGTGTAGACCATCGCGCCGACCGCACCGGTGATGATCAGCGCCGAGGTCAGCTCGAACGCCAGCAGGTAGCGCTGGAAGATCAGCAGGCCCAGGCCGCCGATGTTCGACCCGGGCGGGGCCCCGGTGGCCAGCGGCACCGTGATCGACTGCGCGACCGCGCCGATCATCAGCCCGGCGAGCCCGATGCCCAGGACCGCGGCCGCCACGCGCTGCCCCCGCAGCACCTCGACCACGGAGTCCGACGCGTCCCGGCCGACCATCATCAGCACGAAGACGAACAGCATCATGATCGCGCCGGTGTAGACGATGATCTGGGTGAAGCCCAGGAACGGCGCCGACTGCACCATGTAGAGCAGGCCCAGCGACAGCATGGTCAGCACGAGCCACAGCGCGGAGTGCACGGCGTTGCGGGAGAACACCATCCCGAGCCCGCCGGCCAGCGCGACCGGCCCGAGGATCCAGAAGCCGACGGCCTCGCCGATGGAGGTGGTCATCGCTTCTCCTCCGAGGCCTTCCCCACCAGCGCCGCCCCCGGCAGCGCGTTCGCGCCCGCCCGGTTGTCGGTGTCCAGGTCATGCTCCCCGGCCTGCTCGCGGCCGCGGCGCGCCATCTCCGGGCCCTGCACGTAGTAGTCCTGCTCGTCCTCGCCGAGGCGCATCGGGTGCGGCGGCTGCTCCATGCCCGGCAGCAGCGGCGCCAGCAGCATGTCCTTGGTGTAGATCAGGTCCTGGCGGTCGTCGTCGGCGAGCTCGTACTCGTTGGTCATCGTCAGCGAGCGCGTCGGGCACGCCTCAATGCAGAGCCCGCAGCCGATGCAGCGCAGGTAGTTGATCTGGTAGATCGCGCCGTAGCGCTCCCCCGGCGAGAACCGGGCCTCCTCGGTGTTGTCACCGCCCTCGACGTAGATGGCGTCGGCGGGGCACGCCCAGGCGCAGAGCTCGCAGCCGACGCACTTCTCCAGGCCGTCCGGGTGCCGGTTGAGCTGGTGGCGGCCGTGGTAGCGCGGCGCGGTCACCTTCTTGACCAGCGGGTACTCCTCGGTGACGACCTTCTTGAACATCGTCGAGAAGGTCACGCCGAAGCCGGCGATGCCGTCGAACATGCCCATCAGGCGTCCTCCTTCGCTCCGGTGCCGACGGCGGCCGTCTCCTTCGCGGAGGCGGACACCGACCGGCGTCGCTTCGGCGGGGCCGCCGGGACGGTCAGGTCCAGCGGCGGGACCGGGTAGCTCCCGACGACGGGTGGCTCGCCGCCGCTCCCGTCGTCGTCGTCGGCCCGGTCGGGCAGCATCAGCGCGACCACGATCGCCACCACCAGCACGACCGCGCCGATCATCAGCACCACCGGCGCCGAGATCGTGCCGTACTCGGAGCGCAGCACCCGCAGGGTGGCGACCGCGACGATCCAGACCAGGCTGACCGGGATCAGGATCTTCCAGCCGAGCCGCATGAACTGGTCGTAGCGCTGGCGGGGCAGCGTCCCGCGCAGCCAGATGTAGACGAACAGGAAGACGAACATCTTCGAGATGAACCAGACGACGGGCAGCCAGCCCTCGTTGACCCCGGGGATCAGCGAGAGCGGCCACGGCGCCATCCAGCCGCCGAGGAACAGCGTGGTCGCCACCGCGGACAGGGTGACCATGTTGACGTACTCGGCGAGGAAGAAGAGCGCGAACTTCAGCGACGAGTACTCGGTGTGGAACCCGCCGACCAGCTCGGACTCGGCCTCGGGCAGGTCGAACGGTGCACGGTTGGTCTCGCCGACCATCGAGATCGCGAAGACGATGAAGCTGACCGGCAGCAGCCAGAAGTACCAGCCGGTCTGCTGGGCGGTGACGATGTCGGCGGTGGACAGCGAGCCCGCGTAGAGCACCACGCCGATGATCGAGAGCCCGAGGGCGAGCTCGTAGGAGATCACCTGCGCGGCACTGCGGAGGCTGCCGAGCAGCGGGTACGGCGACCCGGAGGCCCAGCCCGCGAGCACGATGCCGTACACGCCGACCGACGAGCAGGCCAGCACCACGAGGATGCCGACCGGGAGGTCGGCGACCTGCAGGGCGGTCTGGTACCCGAAGATCGAGACCTCCGGGCCCAGCGGGATCACCGCGAACGCGACGAACGCGGGGATCGTCGAGATCACCGGGGCGATGAAGAAGACCGCCTTGTCGGCGAGGACCGGGCGGATGTCCTCCTTGAACGCCAGCTTCAGCCCGTCGGCCAGCGACTGCAGCAGGCCGAACGGCCCGTTCCAGTTCGGGCCGGGCCGCTGCTGCATGCGGCCCACGACCCGGCGCTCCAGCCAGATCATGAACAGCGTCATGAACACCAGCAGGCCGAAGACCGCGACGACCTTGACGATGGTCAGCCAGATCGGGTCGTCCGCGATGAGGGCCTGGGTGTACCCGGGGGTCCCGGGCGGCGGCAGGGGGTTCACTGCGACGCTCCCGTGCTCAGCTCGACCGGGTCGCCGTGGTGCAGCCCGAGCCCGGCGAGGGTGACCACGCCGCCGGCGACGGGCACGTGCGCGGGCGCCCACACGACGTCCTCGGGCAGGTCGGCGATCTCGACGACGAGCTCCAGTGCATCCCCGAGCCGGGCCGGCTCGCCGGGCACGAGGCCGAGCCGCTCGGCGGTGCCGACCGCGACGCGCAGGCGGGGCGGGCGGGCGGTGCCGGGCAGGTCGTGCTCCTCGGCCAGCAGGGCGCCGCCGTCGATCAGCTGGCGCCACGTGGCGAGGCGCACCGGACGTGCGAGTGGCGCATCTGAGACGTCAGGTGTCAGAGATGGACCATCGCTGCCACCGGAGGTGGCCGACGGACGCGTGGCCGGCGTCGACGGCGTGACGGCGACCGTGCCCAGCTCCGCGAGCTCGGCCGCGGCCGACTGCGGGGTCTGGGTGAACAGGTCGACGTCCATCTCGACGGCGAGCGAGTCCAGCACGCGGCAGTCCGGCAGCGTCACCGCGGCCGTACCGCCCACGCGCCCGGACCCGCCCTGGCCGGGGTCGATCGTCGTCCCGAACGGGCGGTCGCGGCCCTCCCAGTTGCGGTAGGTCCCGCTGCGGTTCACCGCGGGCGCCACGGGGAGCACGACGTCCGCGCGCTCGCCGACCTCGGTGAGCACCTGCTCCAGCGAGATGACGACGTCCGCCTCGGCCAGCGCGGCCCGCGCCAGCTCCGGGTCGGGGAGGTCCGCGAGCTCCACGCCGCCGACCACGAGGCCGGCGAGCTCGCCGTCGCGGGCGGCGGTCAGCATGGCCGTGAGGTCGCGACCCGGCGTGTCGGGCAGCGTGGGCACGCCCCACACCTCGGCGACCTCCTCGCGGGCGGCCGCGTCGTCGACCCGGCGGGCCCCGGGCAGCAGGGTCGGCAGCGTGCCGGCGTCGACGCCGCCGCGCTCACCCGCACGCCGTGGCACCCAGGCGACGCGCGCCCCGGTCCGGCCGGCGAGGGCGCTCACCGCGCCGAGCAGGCCCGGCACCTCGGCGGCCCGCTCGCCCACCAGCACGACGGCACCGGGCTCGCCCAGCGCGGTCGCGAGGTCGGCGGGGAGGTCCTCGAGGACCGCGGCCTCCTCGCCCGGCACCGCGCCGAGCAGGTGCCCCCCGGTCTTCACGACGGCGGGTGTGGTCCAGCTGCCGACGTGCACCACGCGGGTGCCGTGCCGGGCAGCCTTGCGCAGCCGCAGGAAGACGATCGGGGACTCCTCCTCGGGGTCGAACGCGACGCACAGCACCGTGCGGGCGGCCTCGAGGTGGGCGTACGAGACGTGGCTGGGCGCGACCCCGGCGGCGTACCCGGCGAGGAAGTCGAGCTCCTCGGCGGAGTGCGCGCGGGCGCGGTGGTCGACGTCGTTGGTGCGCAGCGCGACGCGGGCGAACTTGGCGTAGGCGTAGGCGTCCTCGACGGTCGCGCGGCCGCCGGGCAGCACCCCGACGCCGCGCTTGGGCGCCAGCTCCTCGCCGTCCTCCCCGGTCCGCGGGGCGCCGGCGCCGTCGCGCGCCGTGGCGAGCAGCGTGGCCGCGCGCTCCAGCGCCTCGACCCAGGAGACCGGCGTGAGGACGCCGTCCTCGCGGACCATCGGCTGCAGCACCCGCTGCGCCGAGGTGGGGTAGCGGAACGCGAAGCGGCCCTTGTCGCAGAGCCACTCCTCGTTGACGTTCGGGTCCTCGCCGGCCAGGACGCGGGTGACCCCGCCGCGGCGCCAGTCGCGCCGGGTGGAGCAGCCCGAGGCGCAGTGCTCGCACGTGCCGGGCGTCGAGACCAGGTCGAACGGACGGCTGCGGAACCGGTACGAGGCCGACGTCAGCGCGCCCACCGGGCAGATCTGGATGGTGTTGCCGGAGAAGTAGGACTGGAAGTCCTCGCCGTCGCCCCAGGCGGTCTCCTCGGTCCCGATCTGCTGGTGCGCACCGCGCTCGAGCAGCTCGATGAACGGGTCGCCGGCGATCTGCTCGGAGAAGCGCGTGCAGCGCTGGCACAGCACGCAGCGCTCGCGGTCGAGCAGGACCTCGTCGGAGATCGGCAGCGGCTTGGCGAACGTCCGCTTGTGCTCGTGGAACCGTGACTCGGCGCGCCCGGAGGACATCGCCTGGTTCTGCAGCGGGCACTCACCGCCCTTGTCGCAGATCGGGCAGTCCAGCGGGTGGTTGATCAGCAGCAGCTCCATGACGCCCTGCTGCGCCTTGTCGGCGACGGCGCTGGTCCGCTGGGTCTTCACCACCATCCCGTCCGCGACGGTCATGGTGCAGCTGGCCTGCGGCTTGGGCATGGGCCGCCCGCCCATCTCCACCTCGACCAGGCACTGGCGGCAGGCGCCGGCCGGCTCGAGGAGGGGGTGGTCGCAGAAGCGGGGGACGACGATGCCGAGGCGCTCGCAGGTCCGGATGAGGATTTCGCCCTTCGGCGCGTCGACGGTCTCGCCGTCGATCGTCAACCGGACGTGGCCCTCGGGGACCGGCGGCGCTTCCTGTTCGGGTGCCTGGGTCATGGCTAGTGGGCTCCGGCGAGAACGCGTTCGGTGGCGGCGGGCTGGGCCTGGCACAGGTCCAGGAACTCCTGGCGGAAGTACTTGATCCCGCTGGTGATCGGCGAGACGGCGCCGTCACCGAGGGCGCAGAACGAGCGGCCGAGGACGTTGGAGCAGACGTCGAGCAGGGTGTCGATGTCCTCCTCGGTCCCCTGCCCGGCGTTCATCCGCTGCAGGATCCCGGCGAGCCAGTAGTTGCCCTCGCGGCACGGCGTGCACTTGCCGCAGGACTCGTGCTCGTAGAACTCGGTCCACTTCATCACCGCCCACGGCACGCTGACGGTCTCGTTGAAGATCATCAGGGCGGTGGTGCCGAGCATGGACCCGGCCTCGGCGGCGCCCTCGAAGTCCAGCGGGACGTCCAGGTGCTCCGCGGTGAACAGCGGCGTGGACGAGCCACCCGGCGTCCAGAACTTCAGGGGGACGCCGTCCTTCATGCCGCCCGCCATCTCGAGCAGCTCGCGCAGCGTGGTGCCCAGCGGCGCCTCGTACTGGCCGGGCCGCTCGACGTGGCCGGACAGCGAGTAGATCTTCGGGCCCGGAGAGCGCTCGCGGCCCATCGTCCGGAACCACTCCTTGCCGCCGGCGACGATCGACGGGACGGTCGCGATCGTCTCGACGTTGTTGACCACGGTCGGGGCGGCGTACAGGCCCGCCGTCGCCGGGAACGGCGGCTTGAGCCGCGGCTGGCCGCGCCGGCCCTCGAGCGAGTCGAGCAGCGCGGTCTCCTCGCCGCAGATGTACGCGCCCGCGCCGGCGTGGACCACGATGTCCAGGTCGAACCCGGTGCCGTGGATGTCCTGGCCGAGGTGGCCGGCCTCGTAGGCCTCCTTGACCGCGTAGTGCAACCGGCGGATGGCGTGGACGATCTCGCCGCGGATGTAGATCGCGCAGAAGTTCGCCCGGATCGCCCAGCTCGTGATGATGCAGCCCTCGATGAGCGAGTGCGGGTCGGCCATCATCAGCGGGGTGTCCTTGCAGGTCCCCGGCTCGCCCTCGTCGGCGTTGACCACGAGGTACTTGGGCTTGAACTGCGGGGCGTCCTTCGTGGCCTCGGTGGGCTCCTCGCCCGGCTTGGGCTGCGGGATGAAGCTCCACTTCATGCCCGTCGGGAAGCCCGCGCCGCCGCGGCCGCGCAGCCCGGAGTCCTTGACCAGGGCCACCAGGTCGGCCGGGTCGGTCGCCAGGGCGGTGTCGAGCGCGGAGTAGCCGCCGAGCTCGGTGTAGTGGCGCAGCGTCCACGACTCCGGCAGCAGCCAGCGCCGCGTGAGCACCGGCGTCAGCGGGTCCGGGCGGTACTCCTCCGGCTGACTCATGACGCCCCTCCGGGCAGTTCGGTGGCTTCGGTGGGCCGGTCGGGGCCCGCGTCGGGCATGGGGGGCGCGGTCCAGCCGCGCTCCTCGGCGAGCCGGGCCCCGGCGAGCGTGGCCTCGTCGGCGCTGGGGCCGGCGTTCGCGGCCGCGCCGCCGACCTCCGGGTCGTCGAAGAACCCGGCCAGCAGCAGCTCGATGCGGCGGAAGTCGGTCAGCGGGGCGCCGCGGGTGGGGTGCGGCTTCTCGCCGGCCTGCAGCTTCCCGATGATCTCGAGCGCGGAGTCGACCGTCTGCCGGTCGAAGAACTCGTAGTTCACGGTCAGCACCGGCGCGAGGTCGCAGGCCGCGAGGCACTCGGCGTGCTCGATCGTCAGGCTGCCCGGGGTGCCGGCCTCACCGGAGGTCTCCTCGTGGCCGATCCCGCCCAGGCGCTCGCGCACCGCCGCGTAGATGTCGTCGCCGCCCAGCGCCGCGCACAGCGTGTTCGTGCAGACGCTGACCAGGTGCTCGCCGACCGGCTCGCGCTTGTACATCGTGTAGAACGTCGCGACCGCCGAGACCTCGGCCGGCGTGATGTCCAGGACGTCCGCGCAGAACGCGACGCCCGCGCGGCTCACGTGCCCCTCGACGTACTGCACGAGGTGCAGCAGCGGCAGCAGGGCCGAGCGCGGCTCCGGGTAGCGGGCCACGATCGCGCCGGCACGCTCGCGCTGGCCGTCGAAGACCGACAGGTCCAGCTCGGTGTCGGTCCGCACCCGCGGGCGCTCGGCGTCGGCCGGGCTCAGGTAGCGGGTCATCGGTCGCACCCACCCATCACGGGGTCGAGGCTCGCCAGCGCGGCGATGACGTCGGAGACCATCCCGCCCTCGCACATCGCCGGTGCGGCCTGCAGGTTGACGAAGCTGGGCTCGCGCAGGTGCACGCGCAGCGGGCGGGTGCCGCCGTCGGAGACCAGGTGCGCCCCGAGCTCGCCGCGCGGCGACTCGATCGGCACGTAGGCCTGCCCCGGCGGGACCTTGAAGCCCTCGGTGACCAGCTTGAAGTGGTGGATCAGGGACTCCATCGACTGGCCCATGATCTGCCGCACGTGCTCGAGCGAGTTGCCCATGCCGTCGGCGCCGATCGACAGCTTCGCCGGCCAGGCGATCTTGGCGTCCTGCACCATCACCGGGCCCGGCTCGAGCGCCTCGACGCACTGCCGGATGATCCGCAGCGACTGGTGCATCTCCTCGACCCGCAGCTTGTAGCGGGCGAAGGAGTCCGCGGCGTTGTCGGTCGGGACCTCGAAGTCGTACTGGTCGTAGCCCAGGTACGGGTCGACCTTGCGCAGGTCCCACGCCAGGCCCGCCGAGCGCAGGATCGGCCCGGTGACGCCGAGCGAGAGGCACCCGTCGAGGGGCAGGTAGCCGATCCCGACGAGGCGCTGCTGCCAGATCGCGTTGCCGGTGAGCAGCTGGTGGAAGCCCGGCAGGCGGGAGTCCATCACGTCGCAGAACTCGAGGATCCGCTTCTCCGCGCCGTCCGGGAGGTCCTGCACGACGCCGCCGGGGCGGATGAACGCGTGGTTCATGCGCAGGCCGGTGAGGAACTCGAGCAGGTGCAGGACCTCCTCGCGCTCCCGGAAGCCGTTCGTCATGCCGGTCAGCGCGCCGAGCTCCATGCCGCCGGTGGCCAGCGCGACGAGGTGCGAGCCGATCCGGTTGATCTCCATGAGGAGCACCCGGATGACCTGCGCGCGCGTCGGCACCTCGATGCCGAGCAGGCGCTCGGTGGACATGCAGTACGCGGTCTCGGTGAACAGCGGCGCGAGGTAGTCCGCGCGCGTCACGAACGTGACGCCCTGGGTCCAGGTGCGGTACTCGCAGTTCTTCTCGATCCCGGTGTGCAGGTAGCCGATGACCAGCCGCACGTCGGTGACGGTCTCGCCGGAGATCTCGAGGACGAGTCGCAGCACGCCGTGCGTGGACGGGTGCTGCGGGCCCATGTTGATGACGATGCGCTCGTCGCCGGTCGAGGAGTCGACCAGCTCGTCCCAGTCGCCGCCGGTGACCGTGTACACGGTCCCCTCGGTGGTCTGGCGGGAGCTGGCCGCGTACGGGTCGGCGGCCTCGGTGGCGTCGGTGGTGGGCACGTCGGTGCTCATGTGTAGGCCCTCCGCTGGTCGGGCGGCGGAATCTCGGCGCCCTTGTACTCGACCGGGATGCCGCCCAGCGGATAGCTCTTGAGCTGCGGGTGGCCGTTCCAGTCGTCCGGCATGAGGATCCGGGTCAGGCTCGGGTGGCCGTCGTAGACGATCCCGAACATGTCCCAGGTCTCCCGCTCGTGCCAGTCCGCCGTCGGGTAGACGGACACGAGCGACGGGCAGCGGGCGTCGTCGAGGTCGAGGCAGACCTCGAGGCGCAGCCGCCGCCGGTAGGTCATCGAGAGCAGCTGCGTCACCGAGTGCAGCTGCTGCGGGACGCCCTCGCCGTAGTCCACCCCGGACACCCCGGAGCAGAACTCGAACCGCAGGGCGGGGTCGTCGCGCAGGGTCCGCGCCAGGGCCGGGAGGTGGTCGCGGGCGACGTACCACGTCATCTCGCCGCGGTCGACGGTCACCTGGAGCACGGCGTCGGCGAACGCGACGAGACCGCCCTCCTCGAGGGCCGCCGTCGTCTCGTCGACGACCTCGTCGAACCAGCCGCCGTAGGGCCGCTCCGCCGGGGCCGGGGCGTAGGCCGGCAGCCGCAGGCCGCCGAAGCCGGACGTGTCGCCCGAGCCCGAGATGCCGAACATGCCCTCGCGGGAGCGGCCGGTCACCGTCGGCGCGTGCGGGCGGTGCTGCTCGGTCGGGGAGAACGCGACCGCGCCGCGCTCGGAGTGCTCCGAGGTCCCCGCGGAGGCCCCGGTGACGCCGCTCGCCCCGCCCGTGCCCGTCGGGGGGACGCCCGGCTGCTTCTCGTCGTCGGGCATCTCAGTCCCTCCCGTACTTCACCGACGAGGGCAGCAGCTCCAGCGTCTCGCCCTGCGCGCGGCGCTCGGCGGCGAGCTCGGCGCGGACCGGGCCGAGCGGCTCGTGCTGGATCTTCTGGTGCAGCTTGAGGATCGCGTCGATGAGCATCTCCGGCCGAGGCGGGCAGCCCGGCAGGTACATGTCCACCGGCACGACGTGGTCGACGCCCTGGACGACCGCGTAGTTGTTGAACATCCCGCCCGACGAGGCGCAGACGCCCATGGCGAGCACCCAGCGCGGCTCGGCCATCTGGTCGTAGATCTGGCGCAGGACCGGGGCCATCTTGTTGGTCACGCGGCCCGCCACGATCATCAGGTCGGCCTGGCGCGGGCTGGGCCGGAACACCTCCATGCCGAACCGGCCGAGGTCGTAGCGCGGCGCTCCCGAGGTCATCATCTCGATCGCGCAGCAGGCCAGGCCGAACGTCGCCGGCCACAGCGAGGCCTTGCGCGTCCAGTTCACCAGCCCCTCGACCGTCGCGAGCAGGATGCCGTTCGGCAGCTTCTCCTCGAGTCCCATGCGGGCCTCCCCTAGGTCCAGTCCAGGCCGCCGCGGCGCCACACGTAGGCGTAGGCGAAGGCGACGGTCCCGATGAAGAGCACGATCTCGACCAGCCCGAACAGGCCGAGGGCGTCGATGTTGATCACGAACGGGTAGAGGAACACCATCTCGATGTCGAAGAGGATGAACAGCATCGCCGTGAGGTAGTACGCGACCGGCACGCGGCCGCCGCCGACCACGGGCTGCGGCGAGGGCTCGATGCCGCACTCGTAGGTGTCGAGCTTGGCGCGGTTGTAGCGACGCGGGCCGATGTACGGCGCCGCGGTGACGGAGAACAGGGCGAACCCGGCCGCGAGCACGAACATGGCGATGAGGGGGACGTATGCGGTGAGTCCCGCGCTGCCCTGCATCGGGGGGAACCTCCTGCTCTCGTGTCTCGGTGGTCTCGGACACCGCGTCGTCGGTGTCCGGCGTCACCCCCGGCGGACGGACGCCGACCCTACGGAGGTCGGCGGACCCGGCACGGGCTGAGGGTGGCCTTAGTGCTCGGCGGTCACGGGGCGTCGCCGCTCATGCGGCCTTCCCTCTCCCGACGGCCGTCCGGGCCGGTTCGCGGGTGGTCGGGGGCGGCGTCTCGGGCAGTGCGGGGGTGAGCCGCAGCAGCACCTCGAGCAGCCGGTCGGACGCGTCGCCGTCCCGGCGGTCGTGCAGGTTCGCGAGCAGCTTGAGCAGGAACGCCATGACCCGCCGTCGGGGCAGGCCGTGGCGGGCCGTCGTCCGGACCAGCCAGGGGTGACGCAACGCGTGCGCGAAGCGGTTGCCCAGCCGGTAGTAGCTCGCGAGCTCGGCCCGGATGGCCTCGGGGTAACCCGCGAGCGCGCGCTCCCGGGACGGTCCCTCGGGGCGCGCGAGCGCCTGCACCACCGCCTCGGCGGCCAGCGACGCGGACTGCATCGCGTAGGCGATGCCCTCGCCGTTGAACGAGTTGACCATGCCCCCGGCGTCGCCGACGAGCAGCAGGCCGTCGGCGTAGACCGGGGTCCGGTTGAACCCCATCGGCAGCGCGGCGCCGCCGATGTCGTTCACCGCGTTCTCCTCGCACAGCCCCCACTCGGGCGGGAGCGCCGCGCACCAGGCCCGCAACGTGGCCCGGTAGTCGGCGCCCGGCCCGGCGTTCGTGCGGTCGAGGATCCCGAGGCCGACGTTCGCCGTGCCGTCGCCCATCCCGAACACCCAGCCGTAGCCGGGGAGCAGGCCGCCACGCCCGTCGGTCAGCTCGAGGTGCGTCTCGAGGTAGTCGTCGGTGCTCTTCGGGCTGGTGTAGTAGCGGCGGACGGCGACGCCGAGCGGGCGGTCGTCCCGCTTGCCGATGCCCCGGGAGAGCGCCGTCCGGGTGCCGACGCCGTCGCAGGCGACCACCAGCGGAGCGCGGTAGGTGACCGGCTCGCGCTCGGGGGCGCGGCGCGCCTCGACCCCGACGACGCGGCCGGTGCGCTCGTCGGTCAGGACCCCGCCGACGGACGTCCGCTCCTGGACCCGGGCGCCCGCGGCCCGGGCGTGGTCGGCGAGCAGCTGGTCGAAGTCCCGGCGGGGCCGGACCATGCCGTAGGGCGGGAAGCTCGTGAGGTCCGGCCAGTCCAGGTCCACCGACATCCCGGCGCCGTAGACCCGCAGCCCCCTGTTGTGCAGCCAGCCCGCCTCCGGGCGGGTGTCGATCCCGAGGTCGATCAGCTGCTTGACCGCCCGCGGCGTGAGCCCGTCGCCGCAGACCTTCTCGCGCGGGAACGTCGCCTTCTCCAGCACGAGCACGTCCAGCCCGGCGCGCGCGAGGTACGTGGCGGCCGTGGCGCCGGACGGGCCGGCGCCGACCACGATCACGTCGGCCGCGCAGTCGTCACCCCCGACGCGACGCCGGGTGCGCTCGTGGTGGTGAGCGGACACCGTTCAGACCCCTTGTGAATTCGTTCACTAGCTCCGGGCGGGCACGAGTCTAGGCATGTTGCGTGCGACACGCCCGCTGGATCCGGTTTCGATCTCCGGTCCGTCGGGGAAACAGCGTCGTTCCGCTGCGCTCGCGCAGGTCAGCGGACGGCGGTGTGCAGCGCGACGATCCCGCTGGTGAGGTCGCGCCAGGCGACCGCGTGCCATCCCGCGGCGGTGATGCGGCGGGCGAGGGCCGGCTGGTCGGGCCACGCCCGGATCGACTCGGCGAGGTAGACGTACGCGTCCGGGTTCGAGCTGACCGCCCGGGCCACCCGGGGCAGCGCCCGCATCAGGTAGTCGGTGTAGACGCGGCGGAACGGCCGCCACGTCGGGGTGGAGAACTCGCAGATCGCCAGGACCCCGCCGGGGCGGGTCACGCGGGCGAACTCGGCCAGCGCCGCGTCGGGCTCCACGACGTTGCGCAGGCCGAAGGACATCACCACGGCGTCCACCGACGCGTCCGGCAGCGGCAGCGCCATCGCGTCGGCGGCGAGGTAGGGCACCACGCCCGCGTGCTTGGCCCGCCCGGCCTGCAGCATGCCCAGGGAGAAGTCGGCGGCGAGACAGGTGGCACCGGTGCGGGCCAGCTCGACGGTGGACACCCCGGTGCCGGCCGCGATGTCGAGCACCACGTCGCCCGGTCCGACCGCCAGCGCCTCCCGGGTCGCCGTGCGCCACGCGCGGTCGCGCCCGAACGAGAGCACCGTGTTCGTCAGGTCGTAGCGGGCGGCGACGCCGTCGAACATCCGCGCGACCGCGCCCGGGTCGCGGTCGAGCCCGGCCCGGCTCGTCACCGGGCGGCCCCGACCGGCTCGCGGTCCGGGGTGGGGACGTCGTCCTCGGCGTGTCCGGGGCCGGGTCCGTCGTCCTGACGGCGTCGGCGGGCGAGCGCCCACGCGGTCGGCCCGAGCACGACCCAGAGGCCGAGCACGCCCAGGACGACCGGGCCCAGTCCCGCCGTCCACGACCGGCCCGCGACGCGCACCAGCTCCGGCCTCGACCGGTCGTACTCCACGAGCACGTAGTTCCCCGGCTCCAGCCCGCGCGGGTAGAGCACGCCGGTGTCGGGGGTGAGCACCGCCCCGTCCGAGGCGGTGAAGCGGACGAAGGTGTGGCCCGCGTCGGCCCCGTCGAGGACCTCGGCCACCGCGACGCCCTGGTCGGACGAGATCGAGGCGTCGTTGCGCGCGGCCCCGACGAGCACCAGGACGGCGAGCACGCTCAGCACGATCCCGATGCCGACGAGGATCTCCGGGCCCCGCCGTCCCACCGGCGCGAGCGCGGTGCGGGTCGCGTCCCAGGCCGTGCGCAGGGCGGCACGCACCGTGCGGGCACGCCCGCCCAGCACCGCACGCACGTCGATCACCCCGTCCACGGTAGTGAGGGACCGTTCCCGACGGCGGGTCGGGACGGCTGCTGTGCGCCGTCCGGGGGACGTCGCGGGGCGAGCGGATTCCCGGAACACCTCGACCACACGCGGCCCGTACGCCCGCCGCGCCCGTCCGGCCACCCGCCGTCGGGACGGAGCGCTCCACCGAGTGCGACACCACGCAGGACTCGCGGCGCCAGGATCTGCCTCACGGCGCACTCAGTGCGCCGGGTCGTCCTCCCGCTCGGCGAGGTCGTCGCGGTGCAGCAGGTCCGGGCGCACCCCGCCGGAGCGGTACGCCAGGCGACCGACGAGGTGGGCGGTCACGGGTGCGGTGATCAGCTGGAAGGCGCCGACCAGGACGAGCATCCAGGTGTCCACGCTCGTGCGCAGGAGCAGTGCCGAGCCGATCACGACGAGCACCAGCCCGGCGGTCTGCGGCTTGGTGGCGGCGTGCATGCGGGAGAGCACGTCGGGCAGGCGCAGCAGGCCGATCGCGGCGGCGAGGGCGAGCACGGCGCCGAGCAGCACGAGCACGGCGCCGACCAGGTCGAGGACGTCGGTCACGAGTCCTCCCCCGACCGGCGCCCCACGCGCCGCCGCCCCACGAACCGCGCGACCGTGGACGACCCGAGGAACCCGACCAGCGACACCGCGACGATCGTCGGGACGATGGCGGAGTCGCGGGAGAGCGCCACCTGCGCCATCAGCCCGCACATGATCACGGCCACGAGCGCGTCCAGGGCCACGAGCCGGTCCAGGGCGGCCGGCCCGCGCAGGAACCGCACCAGCACGAGCAGCAGGCTCACGCCGAGCAGCCCGAGGGCGACGACGAGCAGGACGGACGCGACACTCACCGGCCGACCTCCCGGGTGGGGACGTCCGAGGACGCGGGCCGGTCGAGTGCGTCCGGCTCGTCGCCCTCGTCCAGCTCCTCGGGGTCGTCGATCGGGTCCGTGCCCGCCTCCGTGCGCCCGGAGCTCGCCGGCTCGACGCGCACCCGGTGCAGGCCCACGGCCAGGAGGTCGCGCTCGAGCCGGGCGACGTCGGCCCGGAAGCGCTCCACCGCGGCCGGGTCGTCCGCGCCGAGCACGTGCGCCCACAGCGTCCGCTCCTCCGCGGAGGCCTCGACCACCACGCTGCCCGGGATCAGGGACAGGCACTCGACGAGCATCGCCATGAGCAGCTCGGAGTCGTCGGAGACCTCCACCGCGACGATCGAGCTGCGCGGCGGCGGCCCGGGGCG
Organism: Actinomycetospora aurantiaca; assembly: GCF_037401875.1. NCBI lineage: Bacteria > Bacillati > Actinomycetota > Actinomycetes > Pseudonocardiales > Pseudonocardiaceae > Actinomycetospora > Actinomycetospora aurantiaca. Next base: position 286,322 of record NZ_JBBEGN010000004.1, read on the forward strand.
CACGGACTGCCACGCCACCTGGACGCTGGAGACCGCGAGCTCCCGGACCATGTCGAGGGCCACCCGGAGCAGGGCCAGGGGACGCAGTCGCCCGCCGGACGACACCGCGGGCAGCGGGAACAGGACAAGGACGGCGACCGCGACGACCAGCCCGCCGAGCACGTTCGCCCACGAGAACGTGCCCCACAGCAGCACCCACACCAGGGTCAGCCACAGCACCCGCAGCACGCGGGGACGGCGGGTGAACAGTCCGGACTCGCTCATCGCGTCACCCGCTCGTCCACGGCCTGGCCGAACACCGCGGTGACGTAGGGCGTGCGCGAGGTCAGGTCGGCGGCGGCGCGGTCGGTCAGGGTGTAGAGCGGCCCGGCGACCAGGGTCAGGGCCAGCCCCACGGCCACGAGGGCCCCGGTCGCGGCCGTCATCGTCCGCGGCAGCGCGACCGGCTGCCGCTGTTCCTCGGACACCGCGCCGGCCGCACCCAGGAAGGCGCCGGAGTAGGACTCGCCGCCGTTCGCGGCGCGCCCGGCGCCGATCATCACCGGGTAGCGGCCGTCCTCGTGGTCCAGGTCGTTGAACTCGACGTCCTCCGGGTGCTCGACGGGCAGCTGGTCGCGGGGCCGCCAGAACGCGAGCACCCAGACCTTGGCCATCGCGTAGAGCGTGAGCAGGCTCGTCAGGACCGCGCCGCCGACCAGGAACCACGCGAGCACCGAGCCGTCCTGCACGCCGGCCTCGACCAGGCCCAGCTTGCCGACGAACCCGGACAGCGGCGGGATGCCGCCCAGGTTGATCGCGGGGACGAAGTAGAGCACCGCCAGCAGCGGCGAGGCGGCGGCCAGCCCGGCCAGCCGGGTGGTGGAGGTCGACCCGCCGACCCGCTCGACGAGCCCGGCGACGCAGAACAGCGTCGCCTGCACGGTGATGTGGTGGACGACGTAGAAGATCGCCGCGCCCACGCCGGCCGGGGTCGCCAGCGCCACCCCGAAGATCATGTAGCCGATGTGGCTGACCAGCGTGAACGACAGGACGCGCTTGACGTCGTCCTGGGCGATCGCGCCTAGCGCCCCGATCACCATCGTCGCGAGGGCGGCGACCATGAGGATGCCCTCGGCCACCGGGTCGTCCGGGAAGAGCAGGGTCTGGGTCCGGATGATCGAGTAGACGCCGACCTTGGTGAGCAGGCCGGCGAACACCGCGGTGACCGGGGCGGCGGCGGTCGGGTAGGAGTCCGGCAGCCAGGCCGAGAGCGGGAACACCGCGGCCTTGATGCCGAACGCGGTCAGCAGCACCAGGTGGATCGCCAGCTGCGTGCCGGGGTCGACCGCGGCCATCCGCTCGGAGATCTGGGCCAGGTTCAGCGTGCCGACCGCCGCGTACACCAGCGCGATCCCGGCGAGGAAGACCAGCGAGGACACGACGTTCACGACGACGTAGGTCAGCCCCGCCCGCACCCGCGACCGCGTCCCGCCCAGGGTCAGCAGCACGTAGCTGGCCATGAGCAGGACCTCGAAGCCGACGTAGAGGTTGAACAGGTCGCCGGACAGGAAGGCGTTCGCGACGCCGGCCGCGAGGACCAGGTAGGTCGGGTGGAAGATCGAGACCGGGGTGCGGGAGTCGTCGTCGGAGGTGCCCTGCCCGATGGCGTAGAGCAGCACCAGCAGCGTCACCGTCATCGACGTCAGCAGCATGATCGTCGAGAGCTGGTCCGCGACGAGCGTGATGCCGATCGGTGCGGGCCACGACCCGACCGTGAGCACCTGCGGCTGCTCCGCCGAGCCGGCCACCAGGATCGCCGCGATCGCGACCACGGCCGTGAGCACCCCGACCGAGAGCCAGCGCTGCACCCGCGGGCGCCCCGCGAGCACGAGCGCGGCGCCCGCCCCCAGCAGCGGCAGCAGGACCGGCAGCGGGAGGAGGCTCTCGACGAGCGTCCGGGCCGGGTTCACGCCTGCGCCCCCGCGGCACCGGTGCGGGCGGCGCCGCCCGCGTGCTCGTCGTCGGTGTCCGAGGTCTGCTCGCAGCCGGTGGTGTCGAACTCGTCCTCGTCGATCTGCTCGTCGCGGGCGAGGCGGCGGCGCACCGACCGGTCCTCGGTGTCGACGGTGAGGTCGTCCTCCTGGTCGAGGGTCCAGGTGCGGTGGATGATCGAGAGCAGGAACGCCGCGACGCCGAGGGTGATGACGATCGCGGTGAGCACCAGCGCCTGGACCAGCGCGTCGCTCATCGCGGACTCGGGCGCCCGGCCCACCAGCGCGGCCGCCCCGAAGGGGCCGCCCGCGGAGATCACCAGCAGGTTCGTGGCGTTGCCCAGCACGAGCACGCCGAGCAGGACCCGGGTCAGGCTCCGGTCGAGCAGCAGGTAGACCCCGGCGGTGTAGAGGACCGCGATCAGGGCCAGGAGCAGGAACGACGAGCTCACGTGCGGGCCTCCAGCCGGGTGGGGGCGTTCGAGGGGCCGGGGGTGTCGCCGAGCCGGTCCAGCTCCGCACCGAGGCTGCGCAGGACGTCGAGCACGAGGCCGACCACGATCAGGTACACGCCGATGTCGAAGACCAGCGAGGAGACGAACTTGACGTTCCCGAGCACGGGGACGACGCCCTCGAGGACGAAGGTCTGCAGCACCTCCCCGCCGACGAGCAGCCCGGCCACGCCGGAGAGCCCGGCGAGCAGCAGGCCCGCGCCCAGCAGGGTCCCGGCCTCCACCGGGGCGGCCTCGCCGAGCTCGTAGCGCCCGCCGGCGACGTAGCGCACCACCAGGGCGAGGCCGGCGAGCAGACCGCCCGCGAACCCGCCGCCCGGCGCGTTGTGTCCGGCGAACAGGAAGTAGACCGAGAGCACCATGATCGTCGGGAAGACCAGGCGCGTGATCACCTCGAGCAGCAGGGTGCGCTCGGTGATCCGCGGGCCGGGCCGCAGCTGGCGGGCGAGCCGCTCGAGGGTCGGGCCGCGCAGCCAGCCCGACCCGGCGACGGGGCCGGGTCCGACCGGCGCGCGTCGGCGGCGGCGGGTGCTCCCGGGCGGCGTCCCGGTGCGGCGGTCCAGGAACACCAGGCTCGCCACGCCGGTGGCGGCGGCGAGCAGGACCGAGAGCTCGCCGATCGTGTCCCAGGCCCGGATGTCGACCAGGGTCACGTTGACCACGTTCTGCCCGGCGCCGAAGCCGTAGGCCTGGGACGGGAACGCCTGCGACACCGGCTCGGCGGTGCGCGCGCCCAGGGCGGTGGCGCCGAGCAGGGCGATCAGCACGCCGACCGGCGCCGCGACCAGCAGCCGCGCCAGCCGGCGGCGGGGCGTCGAGCGCTCGGTGATGTCGGCGGGCAGCCGGCGCAGCACCAGCACGACGACGACCAGGGTCATCGTCTCGACCAGGGCCTGGGTGAGGGCGACGTCCGGGGCCCCCGCGAGCGCGAAGATCACCGCGACCGCGTAGCCGAGCCCGCCCACGAGCAGGACGGCCGCGAGGCGCCGCTTCGCGCGGGCGGCGGCCACCGTGGACGCCACGGCGAGCACCGCCGCGACCACCTGGGCCGGGGAGTCCGCGAACCGGTCCACCCGCAGCTCGCCCAGCGCACCCGACGCGAGCAGCACGACGCCGGGCCCGGCCAGCAGGACGCCGAGGATCGTGCACAGCACGACCGCGAGCGAGCCGCGCTGGGTCTGCACCGTGACCCGCAGGGCCCCCTTCTCCACGGCGTGCACCAGGGCGCGCCACGTCACCTCGGAGCGCACCGCGTTCAGCGGCCGCACGCCGGCCAGGCGGGCGGAGACGCGCGGCAGGGCGAGGACCAGGCCGAGCACGATCGCGAGCGCGGAGAGCCCGAGCGCGACGGTGAACCCGGGCCAGACCTTCAGCTCCAGCGGCGTGGGGTAGGTCGCGGCGAGGGTGTCGGCGTAGCGGGTCAGCAGCGGCGTGAGGACCCCGACGGCCGGGCCGGCCACCAGCGAGACCAGGCCGAGCAGGACCGGCGCCCCCAGGAAGAGCGCCCCCGGCCGGATCCACTCCGAGCGGGCGTCGGTGGTGAACACGTCGGTGAAGGCGCCGAGCACGAAGCGGGCGCTGTAGGCCACCGTCAGCACGGACCCGAGCACCACGACCGCGAGCAGCACCGTCGCGAACGGCCCGTAGGCGCGGTGCAGGAACGCCTCGAGGGCGCCCTCCTTGGTCACGAAGCCCAGCAACGGGGGGATCCCGGCCATCGAGGCGGCCGCCAGCGTCCCCGCGACCGCGAGGACCGGCGCCCGCCGGCCCAGGCCGGACAGCTCGCGCAGGTCGCGCGTGCCCGCGCACCGGTCGACGACCCCGACCGTGAGGAACAGCGCGGACTTGAACAGGGCGTGCGCGACGACCAGGCCGATCGCGGCCAGCGCCGCGTCCCGCGTCCCGGCGCCGGCCAGCAGGATCATGAACCCCAGCTGCGAGACCGTCCCGTGGGCGAGCAGCAGCTTGAGGTCCGTCTGCCGCGCCGCCACGATCCCGCCCAGCAGCATCGTCGCCCCGGCGGCGATCGCGACGACGGGCCGCCACCCCGGGTCGGACGCGAAGCCGGGCGCGAGCCGCAGCACCAGGTACACGCCGGCCTTGACCATGGCGGCCGCGTGCAGGAACGCGCTGACCGGGGTGGGCGCCGCCATCGCCGAGGGCAGCCAGAAGTGGAACGGGACGAGCGCGGACTTCGACAGGGCGCCGACGAGCACGCACACCACGCCCGCGGTCACGGCGGCGCCGCCGAGCGACGGCCCCGCGGCGACGATGGCCGAGAGCCGGTAGCTGCCCGCGGCCTCGGCCAGGATCACGAGGCCGACGAGCATCGTCAGCCCGCCCGCCGCGGTGACGGTCAGCGCCTGCATCGCCGCGGCGCGGCTCGCCCGCTTGTGCGCGTCGTGCCCCACGAGCAGGAACGAGAAGATCGTCGTCAGTTCCCAGCAGATGTAGAGCACCACGACGTCGTCGGCCCAGACGAGGGCGAGCATCGCGCCGGCGAAGGCGAGCAGGACCCCGCCGAAGCGGGGCAGGCCGCCCGACGACGGGGTGAAGTAGCGGGCGCAGTAGAGCACCACCAGCGCGCCGACCCCGGTGACCAGCAGCGAGAGGACCGCCGAGAGGGCGTCCAGGCGCACCGCGACGTCCACGCCGAGCGCGGGGATCCACGTGAAGCCCTCGTCGACGGTGCCGCCGCCGAGCACCGTCTCCAGGCGGCTCGCGACGAACACGAACGCGGCCACCGGGACGAGCGCGAGGAGGAGGAAGGCGCTCCGGCCGAGAGCCCGTACGAGCGGGGGCGCGAGCAGCGCGGCGGCCGCGTGCACCGCCAGCAGCTCCAGCACCTATCGGCCCCCTCGTCGTCCCGACCCGGTCACGCGCCGTCGCCGACGATGCTACCGATCGGGTTCGTCCCCTCCCGGTGATCCCGGACGGCGTCGGTGCCCGGGATGTCCCGTTCGGCCACGGCGGCGCGCGCCGCGTCCCGGGCGCGGTCGGCCAGCTCGCGGCGGCCGTGCCGGTCGACGGGCACCTCGACGACCCGGACGCCGGGCCGTCCGGTCGGGGCGAGCGCTGCCGCCAGGGAGCCGTCGCGCTCCACCCGGACGAGGGAGTGCTCCACCCCGTGCGCCCGGCACAGCGCCTCGAGATCCGCGCCGTGCGGGGTCGCGAACATGCGCTCGAAGGCCGCCGCGTGGGCGGGGGCGCCCTGCTCCAGGGTCGCGAACACGCTGCCGCCGTCGTCGTTCGCCACCACGACGACGAGCTCCGGTCGCGGCTCGTGGGCGCCGACGAGCAGGCCGCCCGCGTCGTGGAGGAAGGTCAGGTCGCCCAGCAGCGCGTACGCGGGTCCGCCGTGGGCGAGGGCCGCGCCGGTGGCGAAGGACACGGCGCCGTCGATCCCGGACACCCCGCGGGCGGACAGCACGGTGAGGTCGTCCCGGGGCTCCGCGGCCAGCGAGACGTCGCGCACCGGGCTCGACGAGCCCACGACGAACAGGGCGCCGGGCGGCAGCAGCCGCACCGTCGCGGCGGCCAGGGCGGGCCCGGATCCCGGGTCGGGGACCACGGCGTCCGCGACGAGGGCGTCGGCCTCGCGGACCCGCGCGGCCCACGCCCCGTCGACCCCCCAGGCGCCCGGTGCCGGGAGCGCGCCGACCCGGACCGCGGTGGCCGCCACGTCGGTCCAGCCCGGGCGCGAGCCCTCGGGGCCGGCGGACGGGACCACGAGCACCTCGACCCGCGGGTCGGCGAGCAGCCGGGAGACCGGGCGGTGCAGGGTCGGCCGCCCGACCACGACGACGCGCTCCGGCAGCAGGTCCGGTGCGGTCCCGTCCAGGGCGGCCTCCACCAGCCGCGTCCCGGCGCGCAGCGACCGTCCCCACAACGGGGAGGTCGGCTCCGCGACGACCGGCACGTCGTCGGGCAGGCCGTCGGGTGCCTCGGCGCCGTGGCCGGCCACGATCATCGTCGGGACCGGCTCGGACAGGTCCAGCGCCTCGACCCACGAGCTGCGGGTGCCGACCCCGGTCCACGCGCCCCCGCCCGGACGGCCCTCGGCCCAGGCCGGGAAGGGCTCGTCGCGGTCGTCGACCAGGGGCTCGCGCATCGGCAGGTCGAGCTGCACCGGACCGGGGTCGGCCGTGGTGGTCCCGCGGGCGCGGTCGAGGGCCCGGCAGACCGCCGCGCGCCAACCCGCGGCCGCACGGGGGCGCTCCTCGGCCAGGGGCAGCGTGATCGCGGCCCGCACCGCGCCGCCGAAGAGGCCGACCTGGTCGACGGTCTGGTTGGCGCCGGTCCCGACGAGCTCGAGCGGGCGGTCCGCGCTGGCGACGACGAGCGGCAGCCCGGCGTGCGAGGCCTCGAGCACCGCGGGGTGCAGGTTGGCCACGGCGGTCCCGGAGGTGACCACCACCGGCACCGGCCGGGCCGAGCACGCGGCCAGTCCGGCCGCGAGGAACCCGGCGGAGCGCTCGTCGATGCGGACGTGCAGCCGCAGCCGGCCGGCGGCCTCGGCCTCGTGCACGGCGAGCAGCAGCGGGGCGTTGCGCGAGCCCGGGCAGGCCACGACCTCCCGGACGCCGCCGCGGATCCACTCGTCGACGACCACACGGGCCTGCAGCGTCGACGGGGTCACGACGCACCACGGTATCCAGCAGCGGCGCCGACGGCCGCCCGAGGACGCGGGCGTCACCCTCCGCACCCCGCCCGGGGAGACGTGCGCCACCCACGGGAGCCCCATCCGTCCCGACGACGGGGGTGGCCCGGTCCGGCGCGTGGCGGGTGCCCGCGCGGGTGACCCCCGTCGGGGTGGAGCCGGGCGCGTCCTGCCCGACGGGCCACGGTGGGCGGGGTTCGCTGCCGGGCATGCGCACCCCCCGGCCCGCGAGACGGCGGCGCGTCCTGCTGCCCGCGCTGCTCACCAGCGGGGTCCTGCTGCTCGGCGGGGCGGTCGCCGCGATCGGCGCGCCGCCCGAGGAGCCGGGCGTGGTCTCCCCCGGCGTGGACGCGCAGGACTGGCGGCCTGTGCTGGCCGGTGACGCGGTGAACGTGCAGGTCGCGGGCGGGGCGGCCCGCCTGGCGTCGCCGCGGGCGGGCGAGCGGCCGGGCAGCCTGCGCGGGGCGCAGCGGCGCGGCTTCCTCGACCTCGGTACGCACACGTTCGGCCGCCCCGTGAACCGACTCGCGGTCCCGGTCGTCGCGGACGTGCCGGGCGGCTCCGCGGTGGCGGTGGACGTGCGGGGCCGCGACGACGCCGGCCGCTGGTCGGAGTGGACCGCGGCCGCCCCGGGCGTGCCCGCCGTGCTGGACGCGCCGGTGCGGACGGTGGCGCTGCGGCTCACGCTCGTCGCCCCGGCGAGCGCGGCGGGCCCGGCGGGCGGTGCCGACGGGCCGACCGTGCGCTCGGTCACGGTGCACGCCGACCGCGACGGGTCGGTGTCCCGGGAGGTCGCCCCGCCGGCGTCCTACCGGGTGTTCGCCACCCGCGAGGGCCTCGTCGGGGGCACCACCGCGAACGGGCACGTGATCACCGAGGACGACCTGTTCGTCGCCCTCCCCTCGCGCCGCGCGCTGGCCGCCGAGGACAGCGGCGACTACACGGTGCGGGTCTGCGGGCCCTCCGGGCGCTGCGCGATCGTGCCGGTGTGGGACGTCGGGCCGTGGAACGTCGGCGACGACTACTGGAACGCCGCGCCGCCGCGCGAGCAGTGGGGCGACCTGCCGCAGGGCCGCCCGCAGGCCCAGGCGGCGCACGACGACGGGTACCACGACGGCGAGGACGGGTTCGGCCGGGAGGTCGGCAACCCGGCCGGGATCGACCTCGCCGACGGCGTGTTCGCGGCGGTGGGCCTCGAGGACAACGGGTGGGTGACGGTCGACTACCTGTGGACCGGGCACGCCGGGGAGGACCCGGCCGCGGTGCACCTCGCGACCGCCGACAGCCCGGAGGGCCCGGTGACGATCCGGGCGTCGCCGAGCTCCGCGGCCGCGGACGCGGGCGTCGTCGGGGACGCCGCGCGGGTCGAGGTGCAGTGCCGCGCCCCGGGCGAGCCCGTGGACGGCTCGCGGGGCGACGACGCCGACTGGCTGCGGATCGCGACCATCCCCGCGACGGCGGAGGCCCCGGCCGGGGTCGGCTGGGTGCCGGCCGCCTCGATGGCCATGGAGGGCACGGACGCCGCGCAGCCCCCGGCCCCGGCCTGCTGACTAATCTCCTGCCCCATGGCAACCGTCGCCGAATGGGTCGAGGGGGCGCGCCCCCGCACGCTGCCGAACGCGATCGCCCCCGTGGTCGCGGGCAGCGGCGCGGCCGCGAGCGCCGGCGAGTTCAGCCCGGTCGCGGCCGTGCTGGCCCTCGTGGTCGCGATGGCCATGGTGATCGGGGTCAACTTCGCCAACGACTACTCCGACGGCATCCGCGGCACCGACGACGACCGGGTGGGCCCGATGCGCCTGGTCGGCTCGCGGACGGCCTCGCCGGACGCGGTGCGCCGCGCGGCGTTCGCGTGCCTCGGGCTCGGGGCGCTGGCGGGGCTCGCGCTGCTGGCCGTCAGCGGGGCGTGGTGGCTGCTCGTGGTCGGCGCGATCTGCCTGGCCGGCGCGTGGTTCTACACCGGCGGCTCGTCGCCCTACGGCTACCGCGGCCTCGGCGAGATCGCGGTGTTCCTGTTCTTCGGCCCGGTCGCGGTGCTCGGCACCGAGTACACGCAGTCCGGGCGGGTCAGCGGCCTCGGCATCGGCACGGCGGTGGGGGTGGGCCTGCTCTCGTGCGCGGTGCTGGTCGCCAACAACCTGCGCGACGTCCCGTCGGACACCGTCGCGGGTAAACGGACCTTGGCGGTGCTGCTCGGCGAGCGGGACACGCGTGTGATGTACGCCGCACTCGTGGTGGTTCCGCTGGGGATGAGCCTCGTGCTGAGCCTCCGCGCGCCGTGGGCGCTGCTGGGCCTGCTCGCGCTCGCCGTCCTCGTGCCCGCGCTGCGCCGGGTCCTCGGTGGGGCGCGCGGCCCGGCCCTGATCCCGGTCCTGCAGAACACCGGCCTCGCGCTGCTGGTGTGGGCCGTCGGCACCGCGATCGGCCTGGCCCTGGTGTCCTGACGGCGGCTACTCGGTGCCGGCGTCCCCGCGCAGCTCCGCGCGGAGGCGTTCCCGCTGCTCACGGCGGGTGGCGGTGGCCGCGGCGATCTCCGCGTTGAGGCGGGTGCGCAGCGGCCGGAACAGCACCAGGGACAGCGGCAGCGCGAGGATCAGGGCGACCAGCAGGGCGACCAGCAGCGGCAGGCCGACCAGCACCAGCACCGCGGTGATCACGGCGACCAGCACGAGCCGGGCCCCCACGTACGCGCCGACGGCCAGGGCGAGCGAGCCGGTCCGGCCCCGGGTCCCGGGTTCTGCACTACCCACGGACCCCAGCGTAGGCGCGGCGCCGGACTCCGGCCCGCGGCGTCCGATTCGTACCTTTGTGAACCCTTTACCCCCGCACAAGCGTTCGAGTACGTGGGGGGTGCGATGTCACGATCGCTCCAGTTCGTCTGCTCCGCCCCGCGGCCCGAGGTCGCACGGCGTCAGAACCCTGGGCGGGCCCCGTGGGCCCGAGGAGGTGCAGCATGACCATCGCACCCGAGGCGACCGAGCGTCTCATGACCCCCGGTGAGGTCGCCGCGATGTTCCGCGTCGACCCGAAGACCGTGACGCGCTGGGCCGCGGCCGGCCGCATCGGCTCCATCCGCACGCCGGGCGGCCACCGCCGCTTCCGCGAGTCGGAGGTCCGCACGCTGCTCGACGGCCTCACCAGCGAGGCGCACGGCTGATCCGACGCCCGTCGCGGCGAGGCCCGGGTCCCGGGGACGTCCACGAGACGTCCGGGGACCCGGGCCTCGTCGTGTCCGGCCCGTGACCGGGTCCCGCTCGTCGTCACGGGCCGTCCACCCGACCGACCCGTCCCGCTTCACCCGCGGACATCCCGGACGACGGGTAGCGTTGCGGTCGGCGGCGATGCCGTCGGACGCGATCGACCCTCCCGGGTCGGGGGGCGGAGGAGGTGCGTGACGTGGTGCTGTTCGTCGTCGCGGTGATGGTGCTGGTGGCGGTCGGGGTCCTGCTCTGGAAGGCCGTGTCCGCTCAGGCGCTCGCCACGGGGACCGGCAGCGCGGACGAGGACGCGCCCACGGGCCCGACCCGGCCGGCCGGCGGGGCGTCCGGCCGCCGCGGCCGCCCGGTCGCCCCGGACGACGACCCGGACTTCCTGCGCAGCCTCGACGAGCAGGTCCGCCGCGGCCGCGAGGACCCGCCGGCCACCTCCTGACGCCGCGCCCGCCTCAGCGCGGGCCGATGCGGATGCGCGACCCGGCGCGGGGGAAGTCGTCGGCCACGAGCGCCGCGAGCTCGAGCATCGCGGTGCGGGTACGCGGCGCGAGCTTCTCCAGGTGGATCTGCGCGCCCTCGTCGAGGTGCGGGTCGAACGGCAGGCGCGCCACCGCCCGGCACCGTCCGGCGAAGTGGTCGGCCACGCGGTCGAGGTCCACCCCGCCGGACGAGCGCCGCACGTAGTTGATCACCGCGACCGAGCGGGCCACGAGGTCGCCGTAGCCGTGCGCGTCCAGCCAGTCGAGCGTCGCCGACGCCGACAGCGCCCCGTCGATCGAGGACGACGAGACCACGACCAGCGAGTCGGCCACGTCGAGCACGCCCCGCATCGCGGAGTGCATCAGGCCGGTCCCGCAGTCGGTGAGCACGATGTTGTAGAAGTGCTCGAGGAGGTCGACGGTGCGCCGGTAGTCGAGCTCGCTGAACGCCTCCGAGACCGCCGGGTCCTGGTCGCTCGCGAGCACCTCCAGGCGGGACGGGCCCTGCGAGGTGTAGGCCCGGACGTCGGAGTAGCGCCGCACCAGGGCGGCGTCGCGCAGCAGGTGCCGCACGGTCGCCGTCGTCTCCACCGGGACCTTCTCCGCGAGGGTGCCGCGGTCCGGGTTCGCGTCGACGGCCACCACGCGGTCCCCGCGCAGCGAGGCGAACGTGGAGCCGAGCGACGCCGTCGTCGTGGTCTTCCCGACGCCGCCCTTGAGGCTCAGCATCGCGATCTTGTAGCAGCCCGCCAGGGGCTGGTTGACCCGGCCGACGAGCTCCCGGCGGGCCACGTCGGCCTCGCTCTCGCCGGGGTTGACCAGCCCGCCGCTGGCGACGTAGACCGCGCGCCGCCAGCCGGTGCGGGGTTCCGGCCGCGTGGGGCGCAGGAGCTGCGCGGACGAGAGGTCGGTCGGCCCCGGGTGCAGGGGTGCGAGGGCGGACGAGCGCCCGGCCGGCCGCTCCGGTGGGTTGTCCACGCCCTCGGGCTCCGCGGGGCGGCGGACGTCGCCGCGCGCGGCGCCCGCGGTGTCGACCTGGTGCGTGGTCTCCGCGGAGGTCTCGGTGGGCGTGGCGGCCCCGGACTCCGGGCCGTCCCCGGCCCCCTCGCGCGACGGGGTCTCCTCGGATCGGGCGTCCATCGTCGTCTCGAGTCCCTCCGGGCGATCACGGGCCGTACCGGCGCACGACCGTATCCGCCCGGGACGATCCGGACAGCCCGAACGACCGAAGATCTCAGCCGACGCCGGCGTAGGAGTGCAGGCCGGTGACGACGAGGTTGACGAAGAACAGGTTGAACACCATCACCGCGAAGCCGACCACGTTGACCGCGGCCGCCCGCGGTCCGCGCCAGCCCGCCGTCGACCGGGCGTGCAGGTAGCAGGCGTAGACGACCCAGGCGATGAACGCGGTCGTCTCCTTGGGGTCCCAGCCCCAGTAGCGGCCCCACGCGGCCTCGGCCCAGATCGCGCCGGTGATGACGGCGAACGTCCAGATCGGGAAGGCGACCGCGGTGGCGCGGTAGGCGACCCGGTCGAGCACCGCGGCCGCGGGCAGCTTCGCGGTCCACGCCATCCGCCCGCTCGAGTCGTGCGCCGAGCGCAGCAGGTAGAGCACGCTCGCGACGCCCGCGAAGAGCAGGATCCCCGAGGAGATCACGGCGGCCGAGACGTGGATCGCCAGCCAGTAGGAGCGCAGCGCGGGCACCACCGGGGCGGTCTGGGTGTAGAGCACCGTCCCGCCGAGGAACATCAGCAGGATCACCGGCAGCAGCACGAACACGCCGAGGCGACGCAGCTCGGGGCGCCGGTAGAGCACCACCAGCCACGCCCCGACGCCGACCAGGCAGACCGCGGCGGTGAACTCGTACATGTTGCCCCACGGCGCGCGGCCGGCCGCCACGCCGCGGACCACGAGCATCGCGAGGTGCAGGGCGAACCCGAGCACCGTCAGCGAGACGCCCATGCGCCCGAAGCGCTCCGACGAGCTGCGCGGGCCGCGGGCCGGGGGCTCCGGGGCACCGGGGGTTTCGTCACCGGGGCCCGTCGTCGTCACCGGGCCGTCGCCGGCGCCGACGGCGGCCGGGACCGGCGTCGCGACCGCGGCGGGCTCGGCGCGGCGCAGCAGGCCGTGCTCGACCGCGTGCAGCACCATCGCGAGGATGTAGACCGCGAGCGCCGAGTAGTACAGCACGTCGCCGAAGTCGCCGAGGGGGGCGTCGACGCCCATCAAGAACCTCCGTTGCGGGGTCGCAGCAGATCGTCGCGGAGCCGCTCGAACTCCTCGCCGTATCCGGCCTGGTCGGTGCGCGCGAGGCCACCGACCTCCACGAGACTACGACGGTCCGTCGTAGAGGGCGCGCCGGGGCCCGGATCCTCCCCGAGGGGACGTGCCCGCACCCAGACCCGCCGCCGCTTGATCGTCAGCGACAGCGTGATCCCGACGAGCAGGGCGACCGCGGCGACCAGCACCGCGTCCTGCGCCGGGTCGTGGGAGACCTGCAGGTTCACCCACTCCTTCACCGAGTCGAACCGCACTCCGGTGCCGTCCGGCAGGGCGATCGTCTGCCCGGGGACGAGGTTCTCGCGGGCGATGCGGGTGAGCCGGCCCTGGTCGACCATGGTCTGGTCGATCGCGAAGATGGACTGGCCGCGCCCGGAGTCCAGCCCCAGGTCGCCCTGGTAGACGTCGGCCGCCACCTCGGGCCGCGTCAGCGCCGGGAACGTGGAGGTCACCAGGCCGCCGCCGCTCGAGGTCGGCGCGAACAGGCCGGTGATCGCGACCTGGGTGCGGCGGCGCTCGGCCTCGTCGGTCACGCCGGGCCGGTCGAACTTCGTCGCTCCCTGGGACAGGAACGTCGTCTGGTCGACCGGCTCCCACTGCGTGGCCAGGGTCCGCTGCTCGCCACCGGGGAAGGTGACGGTGAACTGCGGGGCGTAGCCGTGCCCGAGCAGGTAGACCCGCTCGCCGTCGAGGCGCAGGGGGTCGTTGACCGCGACCGTCGTCGGCACCGGCGGGGTGCCCTCGGCGAGGGCGTCGGAGTCGGAGTACCGGACGTCGGCGGCGAACGAGTCCGCGGCGCCGTCCGGCCGGTACTGCGCGGTGAAGCGGTCGACGTCCAGGCAGAACGGGGCGAGCTCGGTGCCGTCGACCTGCAGCCCGGGCCGGAAGGTGTCGTAGGCGAGGATCCCGGAGTTGCAGAACTCCGAGCCGTCGGCCATGACGATCACGTTGCCCTCGTAGCCGAACAGCTTCCCGACGGCGATCCCGACCAGCAGCGCCAACAGGCTCATGTGGAACACGACGTTCCCGACCTCGCGCAGCGCGCCCTTCTCCGCCGAGAGCGTCCGGGTGCCGCCCGGCTCCTCGCGGACGTCGACCTTCCAGCCGCGCAGCCGCGCCCGGGCCGCCGTCACGACCTCGTCCGGGGTGCGGTCGTCGGCGCCCGAGGCGTGGTGGGGCAGGCGGGACAGGTTGCGCGGCACGGCCACCGTGGGCGCGCGCAGCCCCCGGACCTGCTCCCAGGTCCGCGGCACGAGACACCCGACGAGTGAGACGAACAGCAGCAGGTAGATCGCCGAGAACCACGGCGTCGAGAAGATGTCGAACAGGCCGACGCGGTCGAGCAGCGGGGCCAGGGTCGGGTACTCGGTGAAGAAGTCGCGGACCGCCTGCGGGCTGGGGCTGCGCTGCGGCAGGAACGCACCGGGCAGCGCGGCGAGCGCCAGCAGGAACAGCAGGACGAGCGCGGTGCGCATGCTCGTCAGGCCGCGCCAGGTGTTGCGGGCGAGCGCGACCAGGTCGGCGCCGCGGCGGGACGGTCCCGACGGCGGGTCGGAGCGCTTCTCGAGGGTCTGGGTCATAGCGGTGTGGAGAATCCTGCGATCGGCCCGCGGAGCAGGGTGACGATCTCCGCCCACAGGCCGGTGGCCAGGGCGAGACCGACGAGGACGAGGAGCACGCCGCCGGCGAGCTGGATGCCGCGGACGTGGGTGCGCAGCCAGGCCTGGGCGCGGACGGCGCGCCCGGCCCCGAGGGCGATGACGACGAACGGGACGCCGAGCCCGAGGCAGTAGGCCAGGACGAGGACACCGCCGCGCAGCGCCGCGCTGCCGTCGGCGCCGGTGCCGGACGCGAGCGCGATGACGCCGGTGAGCGTGGGCCCGAGGCACGGCGTCCAGCCCAGGCCGAAGGTGGCCCCGAGCAGCGGGGCGCCGGCGAGGCCCATGCGCGGCACCCAGTGCGGGCGGGTGTCGCGCTGCAGGGCCGGGACCAGCCCGACGAACACCAGGCCCATCGCCACCGTGACCACCCCGCCGAGCCGCTGGAGCAGCAGCTCGTTGGTGATCAGCGCGTCCGCGGCCCAGACGATCGCGCCCAGGCCGAGCACGAACACCACCGTGAACCCGGCGACGAACAGGGCGGCCGCCCCGGCGAGGCGGAGGCGGTGCCGGTCGGCCCGCCGCGTGATGGTCTGCACCGGCAGCGAGCCGGTGACCGCGGCCCGCCGCTCGGCGTCCTGCGCGGCGACCTCGTCGGCGTGCACGGCCGGCGCGGAGGCCCCGACCAGGCCGGCCAGGTACGCGAGGTAGCCCGGGACCAGCGGCACCACGCACGGCGAGGCGAAGCTGACGAGGCCCGCCACCAGCGAGAGCGCGATCGCGAGCAGGACGGGACCCGACGTCACCACCTGGGTCAGGTCCATCGGCACTCCATCGCCGTCCCAGCGTAGGACGGCCGCATCGATCCCGCGTGAGGCGGTCCTACCGGATGTCGTAGGTCACCCGGCCCCGATTCGAGCGAAGGGCCCCTTCGGTCGGGTAGACGGGCCGTGGGCGCCCACCGCCGTCCGCGGCCGCACCGAGCGATGGGCCCCATCGGTCGGACAGACCGACCGAAGGGCCCCTTCGCTCAATCAGGCGGGGGCGGGCGCCGGCTCTGCGGCGACCCGGTCGACGACGGGCTGCAGGTCCTCGGCGAGCACGGCGGTGAGGAACACGGCCGCGACGCGCTGCTGGCGGTCCAGCACGATCGTCGAGGGCACCGCGTTGCGGGGGTAGCCGCGCAGGGCGAGCAGCGAGCGGCCGGGCGGGTCGAAGATCGAGGGGTAGCTGACGCCGCGGTCACGGACGAAGTCGGTGGCGGCGGCGCGGTCGTCGCGGACGTCGACGCCCACGAACTGCACGCCCCGCGCCCGCGAGGCCTCCGCCACCTGCTCCAGCGCGTCCGCCTCCGCGCGGCACGGCCCGCACCACGAGCCCCAGATGTTCAGCACCACGACCTGGCCGCGGAACTGCGCCGTCGACAGGGGCGTGCCGGGCGCGGTCAGCGAGTCGCCCGCCACCGGGGCCAGCGGCCGACGCTCGGCCTCCGGGTAGGAGATCCGCGTCTGCCCGCCCGGCGCGACGAACGTGAACCCGCCGTCGTCCCGGTTGGTCGACGACGAGCACCCGGCCAGCAGCGCCAGCGCCGCCACGAGCACCGTCAGGAACGCGCGGCTCATGCGCCCGTCCCGGTCGAGGTGCCGCTCGGCTCGGCGTAGGCGATGTCGACGAGCGACTCCTCGTCGAAGACCAGCGACGTCACCGACCCGAGCGCGCACTGTCGCTTCGCCGGGTTGTGCCAGAGCCGGTCGCCCGCCAGGTACCGGCGCAGCGTCCAGATCGGCAGCTGGTGCGAGACGCAGACCGCCTCGTGCCCCGCGGCGAGCGCCCGCGCCCGGTGCGCGGCGCCGAGCATGCGGTGCGCGATCTCGAGGTACGGCTCGCCCCAGGACGGCCGGAACGGGTTGCGCAGCAGCGGCCAGTACTCGGGCCGCCGGAGCGCACCGTCGCCGACCGACACCAGCTGGCCCTCGAACGCGTTCGCCGCCTCGATCAGCCGCTCCTCGGTGACGACCTCGAGACCGAGCTTCTCCGCGATCGGCACCGCGGTCTCCTGCGCCCGCTGCATCGGGGACACGAGCAGGGCGGTGACGTCCGCGCCGCCCAGGTGCTCCGCGACGCGCCGCGCCTGCTCCCGCCCGCGCTCGGACAGGCCGTAGCCGGGCAGGCGGCCGTAGAGGATCCCCTCGGGGTTGTGGACCTCGCCGTGCCGGACGAGGTGGACGACGGTCCTCACGACGACGAGGCCTCCGCGGCGGCCCGCGCGGCGTGGGGCAGGGCGTCCGCGACGACCCCGAACGCCTCGTCGTCGAGGGCCGCGGAGATGAAGCACGCCTCGAACACGCTGGGCGGGAAGTACACCCCGCGGTCGAGCAGCGCGTGGAAGAACGGCGGGAAGCGCCAGGTCTCCTGGGCCTTCATGTCGTCGTAGTTCCGGCCGGGCTCCGCCGCGAAGCGGACCGAGACCAGCGACCCCGCGCGCTGCATCGTGTGCTCGACGCCCGCCTCGGTCAGCGCGTCGTCGATCAGGGTGGTCAGCCGGTCGGCGCCGGTGTCGAGCGCGGTGTAGACGTCCTCGGTCGCGTGCCGCAGCGTCGCGAGGCCCGCCGCGACCGCGACGGGGTTCCCGGCCAGCGTCCCGGCCTGGTAGACCGGCCCCGCGGGCGCGAGGTGGGTCATGACGTCGGCGCGGCCCCCGAACGCGGCGGCCGGCAGCCCGCCGGACATCACCTTGCCGAAGCAGTACAGGTCGCCGGCCACGCCCTCCAGGCCGTACCAGCCGGCGGCCGAGACGCGGAAGCCGGTCATCACCTCGTCCATCACCAGCAGCGCCCCGTGCGCGGCGCACAGCCGCTTGAGCCCGGCGTTGAACCCGTCGTCGGGAGCGACCGCGCCCATGTTCCCGGCCGCCGCCTCGGTGATGACGCACGCGATCTCGGGGCCGCGCTCGGCGAAGACGGCGGCGACCGCGTCGAGGTCGTTGTAGGGCAGCACCACGGTGTCGCCGGCCTGCGCGCCGGTGATGCCCGGACTCGACGGCAGGCCGAAGGTCGCGACCCCGCTGCCGGCCTCGGCCAGCAGCGCGTCCACGTGGCCGTGGTAGCAGCCGGCGAACTTCACGACGACGCTGCGGCCGGTGAACCCGCGCGCCAGCCGGATCGCGCTCATCGTGGCCTCGGTGCCGGAGTTGACCAGGCGCACCTGCTCCACCGGCTCGACCCGCCGCACCAGCTCCTCGGCGAGGTCGACCTCGCCCTCGGTCGGCGTGCCGAAGCTCAGTCCGCGGGTCGCGGCCTCCCGCACGGCGTCCACGACGGCGGGGTGCGCGTGGCCCAGGATCATCGGGCCCCAGGAGGAGACCAGGTCGACGTAGCGGTTCCCGTCGGCGTCGGTCAGCCACGCGCCCGCGGCCTCGCCCATGAAGCGGGGGGTGCCGCCGACGGAACGGAACGCGCGGACCGGGGAGTTGACGCCGCCGGGCACGACCGCCTCGGCGCGGGCGAAGAGCTCGGCCGAACGGGTCACCGGTCCGGTCGCTGTCGCAGGTGCACTGCTCACGGACCCAGTGTCCCAGGGACGGTCGTGTGCCCGCCGTCCGCGGCCGCGCCGCGTCAGCGATGGTCCATTGCTGACACCTGACGTCAGGATGGCGCCACTCGCACGGCGCGGGACCGGTCAGACCCGCCGCGACCGCTCCACGGCGTCCACCAGGCACAGCACCGCCGCGGTGGCGAGCGCGACCCCCGCCGCCACCCAGCCCCCGACGATCCGCGTCAGGGGGACCGGGGACACCAGCAGCCCGCCGGTGGACGGCGCGGTGTCCACCCCCAGCGACAGGCACACCCCCGCGCCCACTAGGAGCAGCACGGCGACCACCCCGCCCAGGACGGCCCGACGGTTCACGACGACGGCTCGCGCGCCGCCAGCACCGCCGACAGCGCCGCGTAAAGGCCCTCGGCGTCGCGGGCCCAGGCGGCCCGGCGCGTCCCGTCCGCGAGGGTCACGACGACGACGCCGAGGTGGCGCAGCACGGCCGGGTGGTCACCGAAGGGCTTCAGGCCGAACCGACCGCTGCCGTCCGGCTCGCGCGCCCCCACGATCTGCTCGAGCGGCACGGTCTCGTCGCCCTGCACCAGCTCGGTGTCGGTCAGCCGCACCTTCAGCAGGCGGCGCCGCACCACGACGATCAGGGTGATCGGCGCGAACAGGACCACGCCGATGACGACCCACGCGATCGGGTCGGCCCCGCCGGGCGCGAGCCGGTCCAGCAGCATCCCGCCGAGGGCGAGCAGCGGGCCGAGGAGCACCGGCCACCAGGGCGCGCCGGGCTCGGAGAAGCGGACCCTGCCGGACCCGTCGTCGGGCATCAGGCGAACCAGGCCCGCGCGGTCGGCAGGTGCAGCAGCAGCGCGCCCGCCGCGAACGCGACGAAGTAGACACCCCCGACGCCGAGGAACGTGAGCTGGACCAGGCCCGCGACGGCGAGGACGACCCCGATCGCGGTCAGCGTCGCCCGGGCCGGCCGGGAGCGGGCCGCGAGCCCGCGGGTCGCCCACAGCGTCCCGGCGCCGAGCGCGGCCAGAACCACGGCCGTCACCACCAGGGAGGCGACCCCGGTGGCGGGGTCGGTGTTCCCGACGACGAGCGCGACGAGGAACAGCACGGCCGTGCCGATGAGCAGGACGCCGAGCACGGCCCAGAGCACCACCGCCACGGTGACCACCGTCGGGCGGCCCGGCTCCTCCCGCGGCGGGGTCACCTCACGCACGTGCTCGCTCATGACGCCCTCAACGATCGAGCCGGGTCGCCAGTTCGGTCGCCCAGTAGGTGAGGACGACGTCGGCGCCGGCGCGCCGGATGCCGGTGACGGTCTCCAGGATCGTGCGGTCGCGGTCAATCCAGCCCCGCTCGGCGGCGGCCGTGATCATCGCGTACTCGCCCGACACCTGGTAGGCCGCGACCGGCACGTCCGAGACCTCCGCGACCGAGCGCAGCACGTCGAGGTAGGCCATGGCCGGCTTGACCATCACCATGTCCGCGCCCTCGGCGAGGTCCAGCGTGGTCTCGCGCAGCGCCTCGCGGGCGTTCGCCGGGTCCTGCTGGTAGGTGCGGCGGTCGCCCCGCAGCTGCGAGTCCACCGCCTCCCGGAACGGCCCGTAGAACGCGCTGGCGTACTTCGCGGAGTAGGCGAGGATCGCGACGTCGGTGTGCCCGGCCGAGTCCAGCGCCGAGCGGATCCGCCCGACCTGGCCGTCCATCATCCCGCTCGGCGCGACGACGTGGGCCCCGGCGTCGGCCTGCGCCACCGCCATCTCCGCGTACACCTCGAGCGTGGCGTCGTTGTCCACCACCATCTCGGATGCGCCGGCTCCGCTCCGCTGCGCGTCGCGGCCCGCGGGCGCGAGCACCCCGCAGTGCCCGTGGTCGGTGAACTCGTCGAGGCACGTGTCGGCCATCACCGGGAGGGCGTCGCCGACCTCCTCGCGGACCTCGCGCAGCCCCACGTTGAGGATGCCGTCCGGGTCGACCGCCCCGGACCCGGTCGCGTCGTGGTTCGACGGCACGCCGAACAGCATGATGCCGCCCAGCCCCGCGGCGGCGGCCTCGGCCGCCGCCTTGCGCAGGGTCTCGCGGGTGTGCTGGACCACGCCGGGCATCGACGAGATCGGCTTCGGCGCGTCCAGTCCCTCGGCCACGAACACCGGCAGCACCAGGTTCCGCGGCCGCACCTCGGTCTCGGCGACCAGCCGGCGCATGGCCGGGGTGGTGCGCAGCCGCCGCGGGCGGTCGGTCGGGTACATGGTCACCGCCGCCGGGCCTTCGTCTTGCGCGGCGGCGGGAGGGCACCCTCCGCCCGGAGCTTGTCGGCGTGCGCGGCGAGTGCCTCGACGAGGGCCGGGACCTCGGCGACGTCGGGGCGCACGTCGACCCGCAGGCCGAACTCGACCGCGGTCTCCGCGGTCTTCGGGCCGATGCACGCGACGATCGTGCGGGCGTGCGGCTTGCCCGCGATCCCGACGAGGTTGCGGACCGTCGAGGACGAGGTGAAGCACACCGCGTCGAACCCGCCGGTCTTGATCGCCTCGCGGGTCGGCGCGGGCGGCGGCGCGGCGCGCACCGTGCGGTACGCGGTGACGTCGTCGATCTCCCAGCCCCGGGACTGCAGACCCTCGGCGAGGGTCTCGGTCGCGATGTCGGCCCGCGGGAGCAGCACGCGGTCGACCGGGTCGAGGACGTCGTCGTGCGGCGGGAAGATCTCCAGCAGCCCCTCGGAGGACTGCTCGGTCTGCTCGGCCGGCACCAGCTCCGGGTGCACGCCGAACGCCCGGATCGCGGAGGCGGTCGCCTCGCCCACGCAGGCGATCTTGACGCCGGAGAACGCGCGGGCGTCGAGGCCGAACTCCTGGAACTTCTCCCACACCGCGCGTACGGCGTTCTGCGAGGTGAACACCACCCACTGGTAGCGCCCGTCGACCAGGCCCTTGACCGCGCGCTCCATCTGCGCGGGCGAGCGCGGCGGCTCCACCGCGATCGTCGGGACCTCCTCGGGCACGGCCCCGTGCACGCGCAGCCGGTCGCTCATCGCGCCGGCCTGGTCCTTGGTGCGCGGCACGAGCACGCGCCAGCCGTACAGCGCCCGCGACTCCCACCACGACAGCGCGGCCCGGTCGCCCGCGGCGTCGCCGATCGTGAGCGTCAGCGGCCCCTCGAGCTCGGCGCCGTCGGCGGCCAGCTTGTCCAGCGAGGAGGTGACGGTCCGCTGCTTGGACTCGGTGCCCTGCGAGGTGACCAGCGCCGGGGTCTCCGGCTTCCAGCCGTTCTCCACCAGCGACGCGGACGTCGACGCGAGGTCGGCGGCGGTCGCGGTGAGCACCAGCGGGCCGGGGGCGACGGCGAGCGTGGTCCAGTCCAGCCCGCCGCGGACGTCCGCGGCGGTGTGCGACGAGCCCAGCGCCACGCCGGCGTAGGCGGGCACGGCCGTGCTCGCGGGCATTCCGGGCACGACGTCGAACGGCACGCCCGCGGTCGCGACGGCCTTGACCTCGACGATCACGGTCTCGCGGGTCAGCGGGTCGCCGGAGACCAGGCGGACCACGGACTCGCCGTCCCGGGCGCGGGTCACGAGGTGGTCGGCGAGCCCGGCGGGGTCGTCCGGCAGGGACGCGGCGATCTCGGCGCCGTCGGACAGCGACCCGCCGGCGTCGTCGCCCAGCGGCGACACCTCGGCGTCGGCGCCGACGCGGCGCACCGTCACGGTGTCGTCCAGCCACGCCACGATCTCGGTCGGCACCTCCGGGTCCGCCACGACGTAGGTCGCGGAGGACAGCGCCTCACGGGCCCGGACGGTGAGCAGGCCGGGGTCGCCGGGCCCGCTGCCCACGAACGCGACGCGGCCGGCGGTGGTGGAGGGGGGGGGTGCGGTCATCTCGTTGTCTCGTCCTATCCGTCTCTTCTGGTCCGACGGGGGGTCACGGCGCCTGGGCGCCGCGCGGCTCCGCCCCGTCGGCGAGCAGCTCGGCGGCGAGCGTCCGCCCGATCTGCTCGGCATCCTTCGTCTCTCCGGTGGCCGAGTTGCGCACGAGCGCCCCCTCGGCCGTGGTCGCCACCGCCCGCAGCGACACCCTCTCCACGATGCGGCCGTCGTCGTCCAGATCCTCGACGATGTCGGCGAGCGCGCCGATCGCTGCGTCGCACGGCGATCCGAGCTCCTGCAGCACGGCCCGCTCGGCCGTGACGGCCGTGAACGTCGACTCGTCGTGCAGCGTCGACCGCAGCACGGTCTCGAGCTCGGTGTCGGCGGCCCGGCACTCGACCGCCAGGGCCCCCTGGGCGGGGGCGGGCAGCATCTGCAGCGGGTCGAGGACCTCCGTGGCCTCCCCCGCGCGACCGATCCGGGCGAGGCCGGCGCGCGCGAGGACCACGCCGTCGACCACGCCGTCGGTGACCTTGCGGATGCGGGTCTCCACGTTGCCGCGGATCCCCACGATCTCCAGCCCCAGCCCGAGCGCCGCCAGCTGGGCGGCCCGGCGCGGCGAGCCGGTGCCGATGACCGACCCGGGCGGGAGCTCGCCGAGCACCATCCGGTCGCGGGCGACCAGCACGTCGCGCGGGTCCGCCCGCTCCGGCACCGCGGCCAGCACGACGCCGGACAGCCCCGCCGTCGGGAGGTCCTTGTAGGAGTGCACCGCGACGTCGATGCGCCCGTCGAGCAACGCCTCGCGCAGGGCGGAGGTGAACACCCCGACGCCGGACCCGGCGATGGGGGTGTTCGCGGCCTGCGAGCGGTCGCCCTCGGTGGAGATCTCGACGATCTCCACGGCGAGGCCGCGGGCGGTCAGCGCGTCCGCGACGGTCTGGGTCTGGGTGCGCGCGAGCAGGCTCGCGCGGGTCCCGATGCGGACGGTCCCGAGATCGGCCGCGGTCATCGACGACCCGCCTCTCCCGACACCATGGTCGAGCTCCGCTGCGCTCCGTCTCCCGACATCGAGGTCGAGCTCCGCTGCGCTCCGTCTCCCGACATCGAGGTCGAGCTCCGCTGCGCTCCGTCTCCCGCGGCGAGCGCCTGGTCCAGGTCCTCGCCCTCGAGGTGGGCCGCGGGCTCGCCCTTCACGACGTCGGGGGCGGTCACGATCTCCCCGACCGGCCCGGACGCGACGGCGGCGGGCGTCTGCGGATCCAGCTCGAAGAGCTCGCGCAGGGCCTCCGCGTAGGTGTCCCCGCCCGGCGACTGGGCGAGCTTCTTGACCTGCACCGTCGGGGTGTGCAGCAGCTTGTCGACCACCCGCCGCACGGTCTTCGCGACCTCGCCCCGCACGTCGGCCTCGAGCCCGGGCAGCCGGCCGTCGAGGCGCAGCAGCTCGGCGTCGACGACCTCGGCGGCCCGGCGGCGCAGGGCGGTGACGGTGGGGGTGACCTCTGCGGAGCGCTGCGCGGCCAGGTAGGCGCGCACCTCCTCGGCCACCAGCGTGCGGGTCGCGTCGACGGCGTGTCCGGCGGCGGCGTCGCGCAGCCGGTCGCCGAGGGACGCGAGGTCGACCAGCGTGATCCCGGGCAGCGCGCCGACCTCGGGGGCGACGTCGCGCGGCAGGCCGAGGTCGCAGACGACGAGCGGCCGGTCCCGGTGCGCCCGCGCCGTGCGGACGGCCGGGAGGTCGACCACGGTGCCCACCGCGCCGGTGCAGACCACGACGACGTCGGCCGCGCCCAGCGCCCCGGGGAGCCCGTCGAGCCCGATGGCGCGCGACGGCGTCCCCTCCGCGGCGACGATCTCGGCGAGGCGCTCGGCGCGCTCCGGGGTGCGGTTCGCGACCACGACCTCCCCGACCCCGCGCCGACGCAGGGCCGCGGCGGCCAGCCCGCCCATCGAGCCGGAGCCGACCACGAGCGCCCGGCGCCCGGTCAACCCGCCCAGCGCGGCCTCGGCGTCGTCGAGGGCCTCGGTGACGACGGAGGCGCCGGCGGCGTCGATCCCGGTCTCGCTCTGCACGCGCTTGCCGACGCGCAGCGCCTGCTGGGCCACCTCGTGCAGGACGGTGCCCACGGTGCCGAGCTCGCGCGCCGTGGAGTACGCCGCGCGCAGCTGGCCGAGGATCTGCGCCTCGCCCACCACCATCGAGTCCAGCCCGGCGGCGACCGAGAAGAGGTGCTCGACGGCCGACCCGGCGTAGTGCACGTAGAGGTGGTCGGTGAGGGCGGACACGTCGGTCTGCGCGTGCCGGGCGAGCACGCCGGAGACCTCGGTGAGGCCGCCGTGGAACGCCTCGACCACGGTGTAGATCTCGATGCGGTTGCACGTCGAGAGCACCACGGCCTCGGAGACGTGCTCGCCGCTGATCAGCTCGTCGAGGACCTTCGCGGTGTCCTCGGCGGAGATCGCGACCTGCTCCAGCACCGACACCGGTGCCGTGCGGTGCGACACACCCACCAGCAGCAGACTCATCCGTACACCTTCTCCGTCGCATCGGGAATCGTCCCGTCGGGCCGGCGGGAGACGTGGAACGCCAGGATCTGCATC
This sequence comes from Actinomycetospora aurantiaca, assembly GCF_037401875.1. Taxonomy (NCBI): domain Bacteria; kingdom Bacillati; phylum Actinomycetota; class Actinomycetes; order Pseudonocardiales; family Pseudonocardiaceae; genus Actinomycetospora; species Actinomycetospora aurantiaca. The sequence continues at coordinate 311,049 of NZ_JBBEGN010000004.1, forward strand.
TCCACCGCCAGGTCCACCTTGCGCACCTCGACGCCCGCCGGCACGGACAGCACGGCGGGCGCGAAGTTCAGGATGCTGCGCACGCCGGCCCCCACCATCGCGTCGCAGACCTGCTGCGCCGCGGCCGCGGGCGTCGCCACCATCCCGATGGTGACCCCGCGCGCGGCACACACGCGGGGGATCTGCGCCACGTCGAGCACCTCCACCCCGGCGATGGTCGTCCCGACCAGCTCCGGGTCCACGTCGAACAGGGCCGCCACCCCGAAGCCGCGCTGCGCGAACCCGCCGTAGCCGGCCAGGGCGTGCCCGAGGTTGCCCACCCCGACCAGCGCCACCGCGTGCGACCGGGTGAGTCCGAGCACCGACTCGACCTGCTCGGTGAGCCGGGACACGTCGTAGCCGACCCCGCGCACCCCGGACGAGCCGATGTGCGAGAGGTCCTTGCGCAGCTTCGCGGCGTTCACCCCGGCCGCGGCGGCCAGCACGTCGGAGGAGACCGTGCGCACGCCCTCGGCCAGCATCTCGGTGAGGACCCGCAGGTAGACCGCCAGCCGGGCGACGGTGGCCTGCGGGATGCGGTCGGGGGTCACGCGGCCCGGCGACGTGCGAGCAGGGCGGGACACGCCCCCGTCCACCGTCACGCCGGAGGCCTCCCTGCCCTGCCTGGTCCACTCGCGCGTCGTCACCGAACGCCTCGTTCGAGGGTACCGCTCGTGAACGTACGCACAAAGTCGCTGGTCACGAGCCCGACGTGAGGTCCTCACACCGCGGTGAGCCCGACAGTGTGCCAGCCCGTGGCGCCGTCGGGGATCGTGGCCGTCCCGACCGGGGTCTGCACCGCCCCGGTGCGGTCGGTCGCCCGCACCGCCAGGCTGTGGGCGCCCGGGGCCAGGTCGAGCGGCACGCGCCACATGCGCCAGCAGTCCACGGTCGGCTCGGCCGCCAGCTGCGCCGGCTGCCACGGCCCGTCGTCCACGCGCACCTCGACCGCGGCGATCCCGGTGTGCTGGGCCCACGCGACCCCGGCGGCCACCGCGCGTCCGGCGGGCACGGTGGCGCCGTCGCGCGGCACGTCGATGCGCGACTGCGTCTTGACGGGGCCGAACCGCCCCCACCCGCGCTGCTCCCAGTAGGAGACGACGCCGTCGAACGTGGTGACCTCGAGGTCGGTGATCCACTTGCACGCCGACACGTAGCCGTAGAGCCCCGGGACCACCATCCGTACCGGGAAGCCGTGCTCGATCGGCAGCGGCTCCCCGTTCATCCCGATCGCCAGCAACGCGGCCCGGTCGTCGGTCAGCGGACCCAGTGGGGTGGTGGCGGTCCAGCCGTCCGCGGAGGTCGACGCGACCTGCTGCGCGCCCGGCCGCACGCCCGCGAGGGCGAGGACGTCGCGGACCGGGACCCCGAGCCACCGTGCGGTGGAGATCAGCGTGCCGCCGACCTCGTTCGAGACGCAGGTCAGGGTCACGGGCGCCTCGACGATCCGCATGCCACGCAACCGCTCGAGGTCGATCGTCACCTCGCGGTCGACCATCCCGTGCACGCGCAGCGACCAGTCCCCGGCGGCGATGCGCGGGACGGCGAGCACGGTGTCGATGCGGTAGAAGTCCGCGACCGGCGTCAGCCAGGGCGGCGTGCCGTCCGCCACGAAGTCGGCGCCCACCGGCGGGGGCACCGCGACCGCGGCGGGCGCCGGCAGGGCCGTCCCGGCCGGCGTGGCTCCGCCGGAGGACAGCACCCGGCCCGCCGTCCCCGCCGCGGCCGCCGCGAGCGCGGTGCCGCCGGCCGCCGTCAGGAACCGTCGCCGGCCGACCCGGGCGTCCGCCGGCGGGACGGGGACCCGGACGGCCGCGGCGCGGAGGAACCGCCAGGCCAGGGCCCCGACCAGGGTCGCCGTGGCCGGTGGGACGAGGTCGAGGGGCGCGAAGGTGGGGGCGGTGACGGTCGCGGCGAGCGCCAGCAGGCCCATCCCGACGACGAGCACGAGACCCGGCCGCTCGTCGGCGCGGGAGAGGAGCCCCGCGACGACCGCGAGGCCGCCGATGACGAGGACCATCCCGGCCAGCAGCGCGACCTTGTCCCCCGTGCCGAACCACGCGATCGCGGTCGCCTTGAGCCACTCCGGGGTCAGCCGGATCGCGGCCTGGCCGACCGTCACGAACGGGGAGGCGGCGGGCGAGACCAGGGCGGCGGCCACCTCTCCGACCCCGATCGCGGCGCCCACCGCGACCAGGGCCGCGACCACCGGGGGCCCGCGGCGGGCGGCGGGGAGGGTCGGCGTCACGAGGGCGGTTCGCCGGACGGGCCCCGGCGGTTCGTCAGGCCGTCAGGGCGTCGAGGCCGAGCGGGGCGCCGGCGGAGCTCGGCGCGGCCCCGGTGGGGCGGCCGAGCAGGAAGGCCGCGGTGGCGCCGTGCATCGCGGCGACCGGGGCGAGCGTGGCCGCCAGGGCGGCCGCCCCCGGGTCCGTGAACTCCCCGGCGCGGGCCGCGACGGTGCCGCCGGCCATCGCCTCGACGTCCACGGCGAGGGCCAGCAGGTCGGTCGGGGCGGCGGCCCGGCCGAGCACGGCCCGCCGCTCGGACTCGACCGTCAGCGGGGTCCCGATGACCGCGGGGAGTCCTGCGGCCGTCAGCAGCGCGTTCCACGCCGCGGCGTGCTCGGTGTGCCGCGCGCCCGCACCGGACAGGAAGGCCGTCACGACGGCCGGGACCTGTCCCAGCCGCCCGTCGCCCGCCGCCACGACCGCGCCGGAGTAGAGGCTCGCCGCGAGCGCGGAGGTGGCGGCGCACAGGGCGACGCCGCGCTGGTCCCCGACGTAGGGCACGCGGGTGGTCGTGCTCGGGAGCGGCGGGGTGGTCGGGGCCGGGGCGGGACCCGCCGTCGGCGGCGGGGCGTCGGAGCAGGCCGCCAGGGCACCGGCCCCGGCCAGGGCGCCGGCCGCGGCGAGGAGCACCCGTCGTCGGGGGACCATCAGTTGCCCTCCTCGGCCGGTGCGGCCTTCGCCGTCGGGAAGCGGGTGTCGGGGAAGCCGACGGTGCCGACGCCCGCGGGCAGCGAGGCGAGGTCCGGCGGCGCGACGACGAGGTCGGCGCGGCCCGAGGACAGCACGGTGTTGACGATCAGGAGGGTCGCCTTGCGGGCGGCCGCGGCCGTCGCCACGCGCAGGGCCGTCGCCCGCAGGGCGGGCGTGGAGAGCCCGGCCGCGTCGGCGACCAGGGTCTGCGCGAGGACGTCCTCCAGCGTGAGCGCCAGCCCGACGACGTCCGCCGGGGTGCGGACGGTCGGCAGCGCGGCGTCGACGACCGGGGCGTAGGCGGGGTCGGGAGCCGTCTGGGGGCGCCCGCCCGACCCGCTGGTGGCGGCGGCGAGGGCGCTGCGCGCGTCGCCGAGCTCCACGACCGCGGCGTTCAGCAGGTCCCGGACCAGCGGCACCCCCGCGTCGCCGCCCCCCGCGGGCAGCGTCTGCAGGGAGCGGTAGGTCGACAGGGCCAGCACCACCAGCGAGCTCGCGGTCCGCAGCGCGGGCACGTCGCCGACGGCGGCCTGCGCGCCGACGGCCGGGTCGCGGCTCATGCGAGCGACCGCCGCAGGTCGTCGGGCTCGACGCGCCAGGAGGCGAGCTCCTCGCCGTCGACCAGCACCACCGGGATGCGGTCGCCGTACTCCCCGCGCAGCTCCGGATCCGCGGTGGCGTCGACGTCCACGGTCTCCCAGTCCTCGCCGACCTCCTCGCAGACGGCGCGGACGACGAGCGCCATCCGGTCGCACGTGCGGCAGTCCGCGCGGACGAGCACCGTCACGCGGACGGGGGCGGACGACGGCCCGACGGTCTGGGACAACCCGGTTCCCTCCTGCTGGCGACCCCCGGGAGTCTGGCAGACCTCGCTCGACCGCCGACGGCGCGGTCGGGACCTCTCACCGCAGGTCAAGTGCATGTCAACGAGCCCGGTGCGGGTCGGTGGCGCTCCGGTGACGAGGGCCTCCGCGCCGCACGTATGCTCCGTCCTCAGCGTGGTCACGGGTTGGTCTCGGCCGAGTCGCGGACACGCACCGCCGGAAGCGAGTGGTCGTCCAGCGAGGGAGAACGCCTTGTCCGCTGTCGTCGGCGTCGGTGCGACGAGGGGGCCGCAGTCGGCCCCCGTCGCGCCCGCGGCCCGCGATGGTCGAGCTCCGCTGGACTCCCTCTCCGGTGGAGCGCGATGACGGCCCGCCCCGGCGGGACCCCACCCGACCCCGATCCCGCGCGCCGTCGTCCGGCGGGCCGGTCGGGGCACGGCTCGTTGACCGACACGCCGCCCGAGCCGGTCGGCGCCTACGGCGCCCGCCCGCCGGAGCAGGGCTTCGCCACGCCCTACCCGGAGCAGCGCGGCCGGGAGGGCGCCCGCCCGGCGACCGGCCCGCGCCCGATGGACCACCCGTCGCACCCGGACCTGCCGCGGATCGCCGGGCACCCCGCCCCGCCGGCTCCGCCCGCACCTCCCGCTCCGCCGCCCGCTCCGCCGGGGCCGCCGCCCGGGTCCGGTCCGGGTCACCCCGCCCCGCCGCGGACCGGCCCGCTCCCCCCGCCGGGCGCCCCGCCGGCGATGGCTCCCGCTCCCCCTGCCTCCCCGGGCGCCCCGACGGGTCCCGTCCCGGCCGTGGCCCCGGCGGCCCACCCCTCGACCACGCCGCTGCCCACGCCCGTGGGCGACGGACCGGGGCACGCCGACGAGGCCGGGTCGTCCGAGTCGTCCGAGTCGTCCGAGGACGTCGACCAGGCCGACCTCGAGGACGCCGGGCTGGCCGAGGCCGACGAGTCCGTCGCCGACGGCTGGGCCCTGGTCCGCGCCACCCAGGACGGTGACGTCGAGGCGTTCGGCACCCTGTTCGACCGCTACCACGACGTCGTCTTCCGCTTCGTCTTCTACCGGCTCGGCGACCGTGGGGTCGCCGAGGACCTGACGCAGGAGACGTTCGTCCGGGCCTTCCGGCGGATCTCCTCGGTGAGCTACCAGGGCCGCGACATCGGGGCCTGGTTCGTGACGATCGCGCGCAACCTCGTGCTCGACCACGTCAAGTCCAGCCGCTACCGGCTCGAGCAGGCCACCCCGGAGATCACCGACGTCGCCCCCGACTCGCACCGGCCCGGGCCGGAGAGCGAGGTCATCGCCGGAGCGACCCACGAGGAGCTCCTGCGCTGCGTCGCCAAGCTGGGCGACGACCAGCAGGAGTGCATCACCCTCCGGTTCCTCCAGGGACTCTCGGTGTCCGAGACCGCGCACATCATGGGACGCAACGAGGGCGCCGTGAAGGCGCTCCAGCACCGGGCGGTGCGCCGGCTCGCTCAACTGCTGCCCGAGGGTTTGCGGTGAGTGACATCGATGTAGTTCCACCCGTCGGCGTGGAGGACGTAACCGGTCGCCTATCCGGTCGTTCCGATAGACGACGGGTACGGCACGTGCCGGAGGGCACGGGCGCACGATGAGGACGGACGACATGTCGAGCGGTCGCGACGAGGCAGACGAGCGGTTCGCCGCTGCCGTGGACGAGCAGGGACGCCCGCGCGTGTCCGGCCGTCCGGCGCAGACCACACCGCCATTCGCCGATCGGGGTTTCCCCGGGCGCGGTGGTAACGATTCAGGGCACGCCGCACGAGAGCGTGGTGTGGACACCGACCTCGCCGACGATCTGCGGATCGCCGACCTGCTGCGCGACGCCGCGGCCGCCACGCCCGGTCCCGACCGGGCGGCGTCCGCGCGGATGCGCGCCTCGGTCATGGCCGCGATCACCGACGAGGCCGCCCCGCCGGCGTCGTCGGACCGGACGTCGCCTACGCTCGTCGCCCCGGCCGACGGCACCCCGACCCGGACCGCGCACGGCCGCCGTCGCGCCGACCGCCGGGGCGGCACCCGCCCGGCCGACGGCCGCCCGGCTCCGACGGCCGGCCGCAGCCGCTCGGCGGTACGCCGCCTGATGTCCACCACGGTCGCCGGGGTCGCCTGCATCCTCGCGCTCGGCGCCCTGACCGTGCTGCTCTCCCGCGGCTCGCTGCCCGGCGACATGCTCTACGGCCTCAAGCGGGCCTCGGAGTCCGCCGAGATCGGCCTGACCTCCGGCCAGGAGGCGAAGGGCCAGAAGCACCTCGACATCGCCGCGCTGCGGCTCGACGAGATCCAGCAGATGGTGCAGCGCGACACCGCCACGGCCGCGGGCCCGCGTCCGACCGCCGCGGGGCTCGACGAGGCGGACGCCGCCCTCGTCGCGGACAACCTGCGTGCGTTCGACCAGCAGGCCCGGACCGGCTCCAAGCTGCTGCTCGGTCTGGTGAACCGGCCGTCCGGACCCTCCGCGGGCACGTTGACCCAGTGGGCCGGCTCCCAGCAGAAGATGTTCGACAGCATCTCGCCGTCGCTCTCCGAGCGCGGCCGCGAGCAGGCCGCCTCGTCGCAGCGGCTGCTCACCCAGCTCCAGGACCGTGCCCGGGCGTTCGAGTCCGACCCGACGTGCAGCACCTCCTCGTCCGACGAGCTCGGGCCGCTGCCCGGTTCGTCGTGCCGCAGCGCCCGCGAGGACGCCGCCGCCACGCCGGCCGCCCCGGAGGCGTCGTCCTCGACGCCGTCGTCGACCACGCGGACGACGACCTCGACCGAGCCGACCACGACGACGTCCGACACGGACACCTCGACGTCGACCAGCACGGGCTCCGGCTCGTCGGAGCGCACCTCGTCCAGCACCCCGCCCCCGGTCAACGTGCCGGTACCGGTGCCGGGCCTGCCGAAGGTGGAGCTGCCGCCGCTGCTGCCGGGCCTGCCCGGCCTCTCGCTGGGCTGACGGCACGCGCCCCGCGCCCCCGCGGGCTACCACTAGGGTTGGCGGGGGACGACGCGGTGCGCGAGCGGGAGGGATGCGGGCGGTGGGACGACGGCGGGACCGCCGGGAGGCGGCACCGGGAGCCTCCGGCCCCTCGGCGTCCTCGGACTCCGAACCCGAGGCCGCGGACGTGCCCGAGCTCGGGCTGACGGCCGCGCTGGACGACGGCGGGGCGGCCCGCGACGCCGGGATCGCCGCGGCCGCCGCGGCCGACACCGAGGGCCCCGTGACGCCCAGCGTCCCGCCGGACCTCACGGCCGCCGCGTTCTTCGACGTCGACAACACCATGATGATGGGCGCGTCGATCTTCCACTTCGCGCGCGGACTCGCGGCCCGCAACTTCTTCCCGGCCGCCGCCCTGCGGGGCTTCGTGTGGCAGCAGGTGAAGTTCCGGCTCGGCGGGGAGGGCACCCCGGAGGACATCCGCCAGCACCGCGAGGCCGCACTGTCCTTCGTCGCCGGCCGCGAGGTCTCCGAGCTGGTCGAGCTCGGCGAGGAGATCTACGACGAGCTGATGAGCGACCGCATCTGGGAGGGCACCCGCGCCCTGGCCCAGATGCACCTGGACGCGGGCCAGCGGGTCTGGCTCGTCACCGCCACCCCGCTCGAGCTCGCCGCGATCATCGCCCGCCGGCTGGGCCTCACCGGCGCGCTCGGCACGGTCGCCGAGCACGAGGAGGGCGTCTACACCGGCCGGCTCGTCGGCGAACTGCTCCACGGACCGGCGAAGGCCCACGCCGTGCGCGCCCTGGCCACCCGGGAGGGTCTCGACCTGCGGCGCTGCTCGGCGTACTCGGACTCCATCAACGACGCGCCGATGCTGTCCGTCGTCGGGACCGCCGTGGCCGTCAACCCCGACGCCGAGCTGCGCGGCCTCGCCCGCAAGCGCGGCTGGGAGATCCGGGACTTCCGCTCCGGGCGCAAGGTGGCCCGCATCGGCGTGCCGTCCGTGCTCGGCGCCGGCGCGGTCGCGGGGGCCGTGGCCGCCGGCGCCGCGTACCGCCGCCGGGGCTAGGTGGCTGCGCCTCGCCGAGTGCGACACCTGGCAGCTCCGGCGGCCCCGGAACCTGCGCCATGTCGCACTCGCGGCACCGGAGGCGGCGGGACTAGCCCAGGAACGCGTTCCGGCGACCGGAGAGCAGCCGGTAGAGGGTCTGCTGGATGTTCTCGCGCACCTGGTCGGTGAGGTTGAAGACCAGCATCGGGTCGTCGGCCGCACCGGCCTCGAACTCGTCGGTGCGGATCGGCTCGCCGAACTCGATGTACCACTTCGACGGCAGCGGGACGAGGCCCAGCGGCCCGAGCAGCGGCCAGGTCGGCGTGATCGGGAAGTACGGCACGCCGAGCAGGCGGGCGATCGGCCCGAGGTCGCCGATCTTCGGGTAGATCTCCTCGGCGCCCACGATCGAGCACGGGATGATCGGCACCCCGGTACGCAGGGCTGCCGAGACGAAGCCCCCGCGCCCGAAGCGCTGCAGCTTGTACCGGTCGGCGTACGCCTTGCCGATCCCCTTGAAGCCCTCCGGCCAGACACCCACCAGCTCGCCGTCGGCCAGCAGCGCCTCGGCGTCGGGGTTGCAGGCCAGCGTGTGCCCGGCCTTCCGCGCGATCGCCCCGGCGCCCGGCATCCCGAACACGAGGTCGGCGGCGAGCATCCGCAGGTTGCGGGGGGTCGGGAGGTCGTCGTGGGTGGCGACGACGGTCATCAGCGCGTCCAGCGGCAGCGTCCCGGAGTGGTTCGCGACGAGCAGGGCGCCGCCCTCCGCGGGGACGTTCTCCACGCCGATCGTCTCGACCCGGAACCAGCGCTCGTAGAGCGGGCGCAGCACGGGGAGGATGACGTTCTCGTTGAGGTCGGGGTCGAAGCCGAACTCGTCGACGCTGTAGCGGCCGGCGAGGCGACGGCGCAGGAAGTCCGCGACCTCCCCCACGGAGCGCTCCAGCTCCGTGGGTCCGCTGGGTCCGCTCGGCGCCGGCAGGGTCGCCGACGGCTCCGGCACCTCGACCTCCGGGGCGGACGGGGTCTGCGCGGGCGGCGGCGTGAGGCTGCGCCGCCGCGGGGTCGGCCGCGGGCGGGGACGCCCGCCCGGACCGTGCAGCGGGATCACGTCGGCCTCGCCCATCGAGTCGTTCCTCCTGCTCATGATCGGTCCCTAGCGCACCGGTGCGAGGGCGGGCGTCTGGTCCTGCGGGGCCTCCAGCTGCGCCGGGCCCCCGTCGCCACGGCCCGGCAGGGCCCGCAGCGCACGTCGCGTCAGCGCCTCCCCGAGGCCGACGTAGCGGTCGGTGTCGACGACGGGGCGCAACGCGCGGCCGGCCACGAAGTCGTCGAACGCCTGCACGGTCGTCCACCGCGGCTCGAAGCCGAACTCGGTGCGCAGCTTGGTGGTGTCCACGACCCGCCCGTAGTTCAGCAGGCGCATCTGCTCCGGCGAGAAGTCGACCAGCCGCGCGCGGCGGGTGACCCGCCCGACCCACGGCACGAGCGGCTCGGGGATCGGCAGCGCGATCCGGCCGGCCCGCCGGATCGCCTGCGACAGCATCAGCACCCCGTCCGCGGCGACGTTGAAGACCCCGGGCAGGTCCTGCGTGGTGGCGCGCTCCAGGACCGCGACCGCGTCCTCGTGGTGGAGCAGCTGCACCCGGGCGTCGAAGCCCAGCACGGTCGGCACCACGGGCAGGGAGAAGTAGTGCGCGAAGGCGGTGTCGGCGCGGGGGCCGATGAAGTTCACAAACCGCAGGGTGGTCACCGGGATGTCGGGTCGGCGACGCGAGAAGCTGCGGACGTAGCCCTCGATCTCGACCGCGTCCTTGGCGTAGCCGCCCGGCGGGAGGGCCTTGGGTTCCGTGGCCTCGGTGAACGTCGCCGGGTCGCGCGGGCTCGCGCCGTACACGCTCGACGTCGAGCGCACGACGAGCCGCCCGACGGTGTCCGACTTCTGGCACGCCGCCAGGAGCTGCATCGTCCCGATGACGTTCATCTCCATCATCATCGAGCGCCCGCCGGAGGCCGAGGGGTGCCCGGAGAGGGAGGCGTGCACGACGGTGTCGACCTTCGCCGTGCTGATGACCTTGCCGATCAGCGGGTTGCGGATGTCCACCCGGACGAACTCCGCGCGACCCATGCGCCGACGCGTGTCGCGGCTCGGAGGCGTCGTGTCGACGCCGAGCACACGGTCGATCGTGGGGTCGGCCGCCAGTCGGGCCGCGAGGTCGCCGCCGAGCTGGCGGCTCACACCCGTGACGAGGACGACGGACGGCGGCATGACACTCCCGGACGGGGCTGGCGGTCTCGCTGGCGTGACGGCCCGACGACGCTCAGCCCCGGCCGGGGCCGGTCACTTGCCGAGCTTGCGACGCTGCACGCGGGTCTTGCGAAGCAGCTTACGGTGCTTCTTCTTCGACATCCGCTTGCGACGCTTCTTGATGACCGAGCCCATACGGGTTCCCTTTCGCTACTACCGGTGGAGGACCCGGGGACCGGCCCCGGAGCGCAAGACTCCACCGTACCGGTGACCCGGACGGCGACGATGCACCGCCCGGGCCCCGAGGTCCTAGCCGGCGTCGATGTACGAGCCCCGGAGGTACTCGTGGACGGCTTCCTCCGGCACGCGGAAGCTGCGGCCGACGCGGACCGCCGGCAGCTCTCCGTTGTGCACCAGCCGGTACACCGTCATCTTCGACACCCGCATGGTGGCGGCGACCTCGGCCACGGTCAGGAACTGCACCCGCGACAGGTCGCCCTCGTCCCTCCGCCCTGCGGCGGCGTTCTGCGGCATGGTTGACCGCCTTCCGAGCACCCGTCGTGCCGCCGGTCTTCCCCTCCGGCGGTTCGACACGCACGTGCTGATCGGAGAGTAGCGAGACGCATGTGACGGATGAATCGCTCGACGTGATGGTGCGGTGGCCGTGGGTCCCGCTGCGTCAAGCGCACACGCCGCACGCCGGGCGCACGGTCGCCCCGCGACGAACGGTCGCCCGCTCGGCCGAACGGAAGGTGCAGGTCAGCCGCCGTAGGTCGCCCCGAGCGCCGCGGAGCGGTCGCGGCAGGCCTCGACGGCGTCCGCGAACGCGGCGCGCAGCCCGTGCGCCTCCAGCACCCGCAGCGCCTGCGCGGTCGTCCCGCCCGGCGAGGTGACGGCCTCGCGCAGCAACCCCGGGTGGTTGCCGGGCTCGGACAGCAGCCCGCCCGCGCCGTCCACGGTCGCCGTCACGAGCTCGGTCGCCGTCGGCCGCGGCAGCCCGAGCGCGACGCCCGCCTCGATCATCGCCTCGGCCACCAGGAAGAGGTAGGCGGGCCCCGAGCCGGACAGCGCGGTCGCGGCGTCCTGCTGCGACTCCGGCACCCGCACCGTCCGGCCCACGCTGCGCAGCAGGCCCTCCGCGGTGTCCATCGCGGCGTCGTCGGCGTGCGAGCCCGCGGAGAGCACGCACATCGCCCGGCCGACGAGCATCGGCGTGTTCGGCATGACGCGGACGACGGGCGTGCCCGCAGGCAGCCATGCCTCCAGCGCGTGCGTCGGGATCCCCGCCGCGAGCGAGACGATGATCCGGTCGCGGCCGGCGGGGACGGCCTCGAGCACCCCCCGGACGTCCTGCGGCTTCACCGCGACGACGAGCACGTCCGCGCGGGCGGCCGCGTCCGCGGCGTCGGTCACGGTGACGCCGAGCCGCTCGGCCACGTCCGCGGCCCGGTCCGCGTCGCGCTCGACGACCAGCAGCGACCCGGCGTCGTACCCGGCCGCGACCAGCCCGCCCAGCAGGGCCTCCCCGATCCGTCCGCCACCGAGCACCGCGACCGCGCCGGAGGGTCGAGCTCCGCTGCGCTGCGTCTCCGTCGTCATGACGACGCAGTCTTCCCGACGGCGGGTCCCGGGCCGGCGCCGGGCAGCAATGGTCCATTGCTGACACCTGACGTCAGGACGGCGCCACTCGCACATCCGTCACCGGGCCCGCACGGTGCGCGAGTGGCGCCGTTCGCACACCTGACGTCAGCAATGGACCATCGCTGACGAACGCGCTCAGGCCCGCGACCGGGGCATCCGCGAGCTCAGGTGCAGGCGGGCGAACAGGAGCGACTCGGCGAGGGCGTCGAGGCGCTCGTTGCGGGACCGGGCGCGGCGGGTCGAGATCTCGACGACCACCGTGCCGGCGAAGCCGGTGAGCGCGAGCCTGCGCAGCACGTCGGCGCACGGCTGGGTCCCGCGGCCCGGGACGAGGTGCTCGTCGTGCGTCTCGCCCGTCCCGTCCGCGAGGTGCAGGTGCACGAGCCGGTCGCCCATGCGCTCGAGGAGCGCGAACGCGTCGTCGCCGGCGACGGCGGTGTGGGAGAGGTCGAGGGTGTAGTTCCGGGCGCCCGGGATCGTCGGGTCGTGGCCGGGGGTGTAGCTGGACACCCGCACGCGGCCGCGGCGCAGCGGGAACATGTTCTCCATCGCCACCAGCACGCCGTGGGCCCGCTCAAGCTCGTCGACCTGGCGGGCGAGCCCGGCCGCATAGCGGCGCTGCCACCGGAAGGGCGGGTGCAGCACGACGACGGGTGCCCCGAGCCCCGCCGCCAGCACGACGCTGCGGCGCAGGCGCTCGGCCGGGTCGGCGCCCCACACCCGCTGGGTGATCGCGAGGCACGGCGCGTGCACGGCGAGGACCGGCATCCCGGTGCGCTCGGCATGCCGCGCCACCGTGCGCAGCTGGCGGGACTCCGGCTCGTTCCACACCATCAGCTCGACGCCGTCGTAGCCGAGCTCGGCGGCCGCATCGAAGGCGGCCGACATGGGCTCGGGGTACACCGAGGCCGTCGAGAGGGCGACCGGGATCCCGGCGGGCGCGGCCCCGGTCAACGAGCGAGCAGGACGAACGCGGCCGGCGAGACCGTGACGACCAGGCCGACGACGATCGCGAGGGCCATCGTCTGCAGGTCGTCCGACCGGCGCATGGCGCGCACGCCGAACACGAGCCCGCCGGTCGCGGCGGCGGCGAGCACCAGGGCGATGACCGGCTGCGACTGCCAGAGGTAGGAGAACCCGATCCACAGCAGCGCCCCGAGGACGGCCCCGATCACGAGCTGGCCGGCGATGATCGCCCACTCGCGGGCGGACGGCCGCTCGGCGGGCTCGTCGTCGTAGTCGTCGTCGTAGTCGTCGTCGTCGCGGTCGTCGAGGTCACGGTCGTCCAGGTCGCGGCCGAGGCCGGCGGGGGCGTCCGCGCGGGTGGCGTCGGGACGGGCGGCGGGCGACGCGGCCGTGGGTGGGCCACCGTCGGCGTCGGCCGGCCGCGGGGAGGCGGTGGTGGGCGCCGGGGTCGCCCGGGTCGGCGCGACGCTCGGCTGGGCCTGCGTCGGGGCCGCCGGCTGGGCCGTCGTCGGCGCCTCGGGCGGAGAGGGCCGGGCGGCCGGGGTGACGGTGGTCGGGGCGGACGGCGCCCACGCCTGGGGCGGCGCGCTCGCCGGTTGGGGACCGGACCCCGGCGGCGGGCCCGACTGGCGCGGCACCGGCTGGCCGTAGCCGGTGGGCGCGGGCGCGGCGTACCCGTAGGCGGACGGGCCGCCGCCGTAGCCGTAGGGGTCCGGCGGCTGGGGCTCGGGCGCGTACGACGACGAGCCGTACGCGGACCCGCCGTAACCCGGGGAGCCCGGGGAGCTCGGGGAGCCCACCGACCCCGTCGACCCGTAGCCGCCGGAGGGGGACGAGCCGCGGCCCTGGTCGTACCCGCCGTAGGAGTCGTACCGGTCGTAGGACTCGTAGGAGTCGTAGCGGGAGCCGTACCCGTCGTCGTACGCGGAGCCGTAGCTGGACGAGGAGCCGTACCCGGACGAGGAGTACCCCGACTCGCCGTAACCCGCCGGGGAGCCGTAGCCCTGGTCGTAGGACGACGTCCCGTAGCCCGGGGAGTCGTAGGACGAGCCGTGGTCCGACGAGCCGTAGCCCTGGTCGTACGACGAGGACCCGTAGCCGGGCGGGTCGTAGGACGAGCCGTAGGAGCCGCGGTCCGCGCCGTACCCGGCGTCGCCGTAGGGGTCGCGCGGCTCGGGCTCGGGGGCGGGCGGCGGCGACGCCGAGCGCGACTCGGCGCCGTAGGCGGCGAGCAGCTCCGCCACGCTGCGCTGAGTTCCCCGGGGCGGGGGACCGTCGGTCGTCATCCGTTCCACCGTGCCGTGGCCGGGGCCGGTCGTCCAGTCGCAGCAGGACGACCGGTGGTGTACGTCCCGTCAGCGGCGAAGGGACCGTCCGCGAGCGGCACCTGGTCCAGCCGGCCGAGGATCACGCCCTCACGCAGAGCCCACGGGCACACCTCGACCTCCTCGAGGCCGAGCGCGTCCATGGCGCCGCGGGCGACGATCGCGCCGGCGACGAGCTGGTGCGCGCGCGAGGCACTGACCCCCTCGAGCTCGGCCAGGTCGGCGGACTCCATGCGGCTGATGAACGCCACCACCTGACGCAGGCCCGCCGCCGTGAGCCGGCGGTGCGCCCGGGGCCCGGCCGACCGCGGCGCGGCGCCGGTCAGGCGCGCGAGCGACCGGAAGGTCTTGGAGGTGACGACCGCCCGGTCCGGCGGGCCGCCGTCGAGCAGCGCCGCCGCGGCCGGGGCGACGGTGTCGTGGACGTACTCGGCGAGCGCCCGGGTCTCCTTGCGGTCCGGCGGGTCCGCCGCGAACCAGTCCCGGGTCACCCGGCCCGCGCCCAGGGGCAGCGAGAGCGCGACGTCGGGCCGCTCGTCGCGACCGACGGCCATCTCCAGGGACCCGCCGCCGATGTCGAGGGAGAGCAGCCGCCCCGCGGACCAGCCGAACCAGCGCCGCACGGCGAGGAAGGTGAGCGCGGCTTCGTCGGGACCGGTGAGGACCTGGAGGTCGACCCCGGTCTCGTCGCGCACCCGCGCGAGGACGTCGTCGGAGTTGTCGGCGTCGCGCACCGCCGACGTCGCGAAGGCCAGCAGGTCGTCACAGCCGAGGGCCCTGGCCTCGCGGCGCGCCTCCGCGACGGCGGCGACGAGGGCGTCCGCGCCCTTGCGCGAGAGCTGTCCGCCGGTCACGTGCTCCGCGAGCCGCAGCGCGGTCTTGGTGGAGGACTGCGGTGTCGGGTGCGCCCCCCGGTGCGCGTCGACCACGAGGAGGTGAACCGTGTTCGACCCCACGTCGAGAACCCCGAGACGCACGACGACCAGCCTAGACGGTGGGCCGGGTCACCCGAACGGAGGTCACTCAGGCGTCCAGCTTGTACCCGAGCCCGCGCACCGTCAGCAGGTGGCGCGGCTGCGACGGCTCCGGCTCGAGCTTCGCCCGCAGCCGCTTGATGTGGACGTCGAGGGTCTTGGTGTCACCCACGTAGTCCGCGCCCCAGACCCGGTCGATGAGCTGCGCCCGGGTCAGCACCCGGCCCACGTTGCGCATCAGGTACTCGAGCAGGTCGAACTCCTTGAGCGGCAGCGCGACCTCCACCGCGTCGCCGGCCAAGTCCACCGTCACCACGTGCCGCCCGACGTCCATGCGGACCGGCCCGGCCTCCAGGACCTGCCGGTCGGACGCGGAGCCGCCGCTCGCCTCGGCCGCGGCGTCGTTCTCCTGGCCGCGCCGCAGCACGGCCCGCACCCGCGCGATCAGCTCGCGGGCGGAGTAGGGCTTGGTGACGTAGTCGTCCGCGCCGAGCTCGAGCCCGACGACCTTGTCGATCTCCGCGTCGCGCGCGGTCACCATGATCACCGGGACCGACGAGCGCGCCCGCAACGCCTTGCAGACGTCCGTGCCGCTCATGCCGGGCAGCATCAGGTCCAGCAGCACGATGTCCGCGCCGTGGCGCTCGAAGTCCTCGAGGGCCGCCGCGCCGGTCTCCGCGACGCTCGCCTCGAAGCCCTCCTTGCGCAGCAGGTAGGCCAGCGGGTCGGCGAAGGACTCCTCGTCCTCCACGATCAGCACCCTGGTCATCTACTCACCTCTGCTCGTCGGTTCCAGGACGGAGGTTCCGTTCCGGTGGTGCGCCTGGTCGTTCCGGACGGCGGGTGCCGGGCCGCGCCCGGCCGCGTCCGGCGTGGGCAGGCGCAACGTGAAGGTGGAGCCCACCCCCGGCTCGCTCCACAGCCGCACCTCGCCGCCGTGGTTGGCCGCGACGTGCTTGACGATCGCCAGGCCGAGCCCGGTGCCCCCGGTGGCCCGCGACCGCGCCGGGTCGACGCGGAAGAAGCGTTCGAACACCCGCTCCTGGTGCTCGGGCGCGATCCCGATGCCGCGGTCGGTGACCGAGATCTCGACCCGGTCGTCGACCTTGCGGCGCCGGACGGACACGGTCGACCCCGGCTGGGAGTAGGCGATCGCGTTCTCGAGCAGGTTCGCCAGGGCGGTTACCAGCAGCGTGGAGCTCCCGGCGGCCTCCAGGCCGGTGGGGAGGTCCAGGGTGAGGTCGGTGCCCGCGGTCTCGGCCGTGACGCGCACCCGGGCGACGGCCTCGCGGACCACGTCGTCGAGCCCGACCGGCTCCAGCTCGGGCAGCGCCTCCGCGCCCTGCAGCCGGGACAGCTCGATCAGCTCGGTGACCAGCGACCCGAGCCGACGCGACTCGTGGAGGATCTTCGTGGTGAACCGGGTGACCTCGTCCGGGTCGTCCGCGTCCAGCGCGGCCTCGGCGAGCACCGCCATGGCGCCGACCGGCGTCTTGAGCTCGTGGCCGACGTTCGCGACGAAGTCGCGCCGCACGGCCTCCAGGCGCACCGCGGCCGACGTGTCCGAGGCCTCCACCACGACGAAGCCGTCCCCGAGGGGGCCGAGGCGAGCGATCACCGACTGCGGGGCGCGGCGGGCGGACACCGGCGGGGAGAGGTCGATCTCGGCGGTGCCGCCCTGCTCGGCGACCCGGGCCGCGGCCGCCGCGACGCGGCCGTCGGGACGGGCGTCGACGATCGCGCCGAGGACCTCCGCGCGGTCGTTCGAGAGCACGACGTCGCCGAACCGGTTGATGACGGCGAGCCCGGTGTGCGAGCGGCGGACGATGCGCGCGAGCAGCTCCGCGACGGTCGGACCGGCCGCGACCGCCGTCTGGGTCTGGGTCCGGGTCCTCCACCGGAGACCGGCGGCGCCGACGACGACGCCGAGGACCGCCGCGACGACGACGGCCAGCACGGTCACGTACGCCGGGACGGCCACGCCGCGATGGTAGGGCCGTCACCGGGATTTCCACCCCCGTCGGAGCTCCGTTGGTGACCCGTCCAACCCCCGGACAGGTGACTGTTGGCAGCGCGTTCAGGTGGTGTTCACGGATCCCGTCCTCAGCGGCCCTGGTTCGCCACCGCCGCGATCGCGTCCTTCGCCGCGTCCGGGTCGAGGTAGGTGCCGCCGGGGTTGGTCGGGCGCAGGTCGTCGCCCGCGGCCTCGAGGTCGTAGCGCAACGGGATGCCGGTCGGGATGTTGAGTCCCGCGATCGTCGCGTCGTCGACCCCGTCGAGGTGCTTCACGACGGCGCGCAGCGAGTTGCCGTGCGCGGCCACCAGGACGGTGCGGCCCGCCGTCAGGTCCGGGACGACGGCCTCGGTCCAGTACGGCAGCAGGCGCGCCAGGACGTCGGCGAGGCACTCGGTGCGCGGCATCGCGTCGCCGAGGTCGGCGTAGCGGGGGTCACCGGTCTGGGCGTACTCGTCGTCCGGGTCGATGGGCGGGGGCGGCGTGTCGTAGGAGCGGCGCCAGATCTGGAACTGCTCCTCGCCGTACTCCTCGAGGGTCTGCTTCTTGTCCTTGCCCTGGAGCGCGCCGTAGTGCCGCTCGTTGAGCCGCCAGTCGCGCCGGACCGGGATCCAGTGCCGGTCGCAGACGTCGAGCGCGAGGTTGGCCGTGGCGATCGCGCGGCGCAGCAGCGAGGTGTGCAGCACGTCCGGCAGCAGCCCGGCCTCGGCGAGCAGCTCGCCGCCGCGGCGCGCCTCCTGCTCCCCGGTGTCGGAGAGCGGGACGTCGACCCAGCCGGTGAAGAGGTTCTTCTCGTTCCACTCGCTCTGTCCGTGCCGCAGCAGCACCAGCGTGCCCACAGTCATGGCGCAGCACCCTACGGGCTCCGCCTGCGGGCGTAGGACGGATCGGCCGAGGGTAGCCGGACGCGACCGGGCGGCACGCGCGCTCGCGGGCACACCACGTCGGCCCGCCGGACGCCGCGGCTGCACGACCCAACACCAGATCGAGAAGGAGTTCGTTGATGAACGACGACGACATCACCACCTCCGGGTCGAACCCCGGCCACGGGCCGGCCGACGGCGGCGCCAGCGGTGGCGGCGCCGACGGCGGTGCCGACGGCGGCGCTGACGGCGGCGCGGGCCACGGCCCGGCCGACGGCGGCGCCCGCGGTGGCGGCTCCGACGGCGGCGCTGACGGCGGCGCTGACGGCGGCGCGGGCCACGGCCCGGCCGACGGCGGCGCCCGCGGTGGCGGCTCCGACGGTGGCGCTGACGGCGGCGCGGACGGCGGCGCGGGTCACGGCCCGGCCGACGGCGGCGCCCGTGGCGGCGGCTCCGACGGCGGCGCCGACGGTGGCGCTGACGGCGGTGCCGATGGCGGTGCCGGACACGGCCCGGCCGACGGCGGCGCCCGCGGTGGCGGCTCCGACGGTGGCGCGGACGGCGGCGCGTAGGTGCTTCGCAGGTGAGCACTAAGTGGGGCTATGGCCCCACTTAGTGCTCACCTGCCGTCAGGCATATGGAGGGCCCATGACCGACCGACCGTTCCTGCGCCGCTGCGTCACGGGCGACCTCGACGCCTTCGCCGACGACGCCTGGGGCCGCCAGGCCGTCCTCTCGCGCGCCGACGACCTCGCCAAGCACGACGAGGCCGCCACCGCGCCCGGGTTCGCGGACCTGTTCTCCCTCGACGCGGTGGACGAGCTGCTGGCCCACCGCGGCCTGCGGACGCCGTTCCTGCGGATCGCGAAGCAGGGCACGGTCGTCGACTCGAAGCACTTCACCGGCGACGGCGGGGTCGGTGCGGAGGTCGCCGACCAGCTCCGCGACGACCGGGTCGCCGCACTGTTCGCCGACGGCCACACCGTGGTGCTGCAGGGCCTGCACCGCACGTGGGAGCCGGTCGCGCGCCTCGCCACCGGGCTGAACGCCGACCTCGGCCACCCGGTGCAGGTCAACGCCTACGTCACCCCGCCGTCCTCGACCGGGTTCTCCGCGCACTACGACGTCCACGACGTCTTCGTGCTGCAGATCGCGGGCACCAAGCGCTGGCACGTGCACGCCCCGGTGCACACGGACCCGCTGCGCACCCAGCCCTGGAACGACCACGCCGCCGCGGTGCGCGACCGCGCCGCGCAGGAGCCGCTGCTCGACGAGGTCCTGCAGCCGGGCGCCGCCCTCTACCTGCCGCGCGGCTTCCTGCACTCGGCCACCGCCCAGGGCGAGACGTCGGTCCACCTGACCGTCGGGATCCACGTGCTGACCCGCCACGCGGTCCTGGAGACCCTGCTCGCCGGGCTCGCCGACGACCCGGAGCTGCGCGCCTCGCTCCCGCTCGGCCTGGACGTGTCCGACCCGGAGGCGCTCGCCCCGGTCGTGGAGCTCGTCGCGCGCCGCGCCGCGGAGCACTTCTCCCTGCCCGCGGACCCCGCGCACGCCGCCCGGCGCCTGCGCGGCCGGGTCTGGAGCGGTAACCGCCCGGAGTCGGTGCTGCCGCTGCGCCAGGCCGCGGCGGTGCACGCGCTCGACGCCGACACGGTGCTGCAGACCCGGCTGGGGCTGCACCACCGGCTCCTTCCCGACGACGGGGGCCGGCTCCGCCTGGAGCTGCCCGACCGCACGCTGGAGTTCCCGACGGCGGCCGCGACCCCGCTCGCGACGCTGCTCGCGGGCGCTCCCGTCCGGCTCGGCGACGTCGCCGAGGACGAGGCCGGCGACGCGACCGTCGTCGCCCGCCGGCTGCTCACCGAGGGCGTGCTGGTGACCCCGGAGTCGGTGGATTCCCCGTCGCTGCGCTCGCCCCGGGCCGCTGGCGCCCGCACCACCACAGGAGGTACGACGGAACGGTGACGGCGGATTCCCTGACCCGGCCGGACCCGGCCGACGACCCGGCGACCTTCCGCTGCTCGGCGGCCGCGCGGGAACGTGACGACCCGCTGTTCGCCTCCGCCCCGCCCGCGCGGCGCTGGCTGCTCGTCGAGCACCCCGGGCCGTGGGGCTTCCAGGCGCTGGGCGGCGCCGGGTTCTCCGCGGACGTCGTCGAGGCGATCGACGCGTTCTGCGGGGCGCACGAGGCCCGCTTCCAGCTGATCCGGAAGACGGCGGCGCGCGGCCAGCCGACCGAGGCCGGGGGACGCTTCGCCGTCGTCGACTCGCGGATCGGGCACGAGTCCGTCCGCTGGGGCCGGGTCGACTCCCCGGAGGCGCTGCCCGCCGCCCTCGCCGACCTCGAGGCCTCCACCGAGGTCTCCGACGAGCCGGTCTACCTCGTCTGCGCGCACGGTCGGCACGACGCGTGCTGCGCGGTCCGCGGGCGCCCCGTCGCGGCCGTGCTCGCCGCCGGCTACGCCGACCGGACCTGGGAGACCACCCACACCGGCGGCGACCGGTTCGCCGCGAACGTCGTGCTGCTGCCGCACGGCCTGGTGCTCGGCCGGGTGCCCGCCACCGAGGCGCTCGCCGTCGCCGAGCGCTACGAGGCGGGCCACGTCGACCCCCGGCTCGTCCGGGGTCGGGCCGGGCTCGCGCCGGCCGTGCAGGGCGCCCAGCACCACGCCCGGCTCGCGCTCGCCGAGCACCGCGTCGACGCGCTCGCGCCACTCGCCGTCACGCCCGACCCGACCGACCCCGCCGTCGTGACCGTGCAGTTGACCGGCCCGGACGGTCCGCTGGACGTGACCGTGCGCGAGCGGTGGATCCCGTCGGCGACGCCGCTGACCTGCAGTGCCGGGCGGACGGCGTCGATGCGGACCTACGAGTTGGTCGAGCTCGGGGCCCCGACGCGCCCGTAGCGACCGGGCCCGGCGTCCCACCAGGCCATGAGCCGCCGGTGCGCCGGCCGCTCGACGGCCTTCGTCAGGAGCCAGCCGGCCGCGACGCCGGTGAGGATCATCAGCCCGGTCTGCAGCGTCGGGCCGACCCCGAGCTGCTGGGCGCGGCGCATGACGACGTAGCCCACGGTCTGGTGGGTGAGGAAGACGCCGTACGAGATGCCGGCGAGCCAGGTGATCAGCCGGTTGGCGCGGGCCGGCAGCCAGGTGCCCCAGTCCGGGCCGACGGCGGCGAGGGTCATCGCCGCGACCCCGAGGCCGATCAGCACGACCGCGATCCAGTCGGTGCTCCAGCCCGCGGTGGGGTCGAGGGTGGAGGTCTGCAGGGCGTGCTGGCCGACCGCGAGGACCTCGATCGCCAGGAAGTGCGGCAGGCGCAGCCGGCCGGTCGAGTACATCCACACCGCGACACCCGCGACGAACAGGTGCCAGCGGAACAGGCCGAGCCCGTCGACCACGTAGCCGTACGCCGGGCCGGTCTCGTGCGTCGCGCGGAACCACCACTGGACCGCGGGCAGGAGCAGCGCCACCCAGATCACCGCGCGCAGCGCCACGCCGCGCCCGAGCGGCCCCTTCCACATCACCGCCGCCAGGCAGAACGCCATCAGCTGCAACGGGATCGTCCAGTACGACCCGTCGACGAAGCCCCACCGCGCGTCCCAGTGCCACGCCATGGCGAGGTTGGCGAGGAGGTCCTTCTTGCCCGGGAGGTACCAGCCGTCGGGCGCGAGGTAGCGCAGGAAGAGCCAGGCGTTGACGGTCGCGACGAAGAACGCCGGCAGCAGGCGCGCCAGCTTCCCCCACCACCAGCGCGCGGTCGCCCCGCGCCGGGCGCCGCCGCGGCGCACCGTGGCCGCGACGAAGTAGGCGGAGAGGACCAGCAGCAGGCTGGCGCCGACCTGGTGGGGGAACGTGTAGTTCTTCGGCAGGATGTCGTGGTAGACGAGCGGGCCGATGAACGTCGAGTGGTAGATCATCACCAGCAGGACGAACCCGCACCGCAGGACGTCCCAGCTGACCCGCCGCGACGAGCCGCCCGGGGTCGTCGTCCGCGAGCCCGGGACCCCGTGCGGGGTGCGCGGCTCCGCAGAGGCCGGTCGCGAGACGATGTCGGTCACCGGCGGCGACGCTAGCAACGCACGGCGACCGCCATCTCACGAGGCGTGGCGCCCGGCGCCCGACGGGTCGTCCGGCGCTTCCGCCGGTCGGGTGGCGTCGACGGGCTGCTCGGAGGTACCGCCCGGCGTGTCGGACCGACCCACCGTCGGCCGTTCGGGCGCGGCGCCGGCGGCGGGATGGTGAGCACGAGGCAAAGACCGGGGGAAACCGCGGACGGGAGGTTTGACGACACCGGGCGCGGGGCGAGGTAGGGACTGCACCGTCAGCTCGCCCGGAAGGCCCTCATCATGTCTACGTTGTGGACGATCATCGTCTGGATCGTCTTCGGTCTGGTCGTCGGCTTCATCGCCCGTGCGCTCGTGCCCGGGAAGGACAACATCGGCATCCTCCGCACGATCCTGCTCGGCATCGCCGGGTCGGTGGTCGGCGGACTCATCGGGTCGCTGCTGTTCTCGCCGCACCAGATCACGCTGTCCAACCCGTCCGGCTGGATCGGATCGGTGATCGTCGCGATCATCCTGCTGGTCATCTACAACCGCGTCACCGGTCGCAAGGCCGCCCGTCGCTGACCCCTCCGTCCGGAGGGTTCGCCGGCGATCCCGGAATCGCCGGCGAGGCCGTTCGGTTGCGCACCACTGAACGGTCACCCCACGACACCCTGGAGGCAACGATGCCGAGCCGCGACGCCACGACCCACTGGGAGGGCGGCCTGCAGGACGGCACGGGCAGCGTCACGCTGGACTCGTCCAACGCCGGGCAGTTCGACGTCTCGTTCCCGACCCGCGCGGAGAGCCCGAACGGGCAGACCAGCCCCGAGGAGCTCATCGCCGCGGCGCACTCGTCGTGCCTGGCGATGAACCTCTCCGGCGTCCTCGGCAGCGAGAACCTGACCGCGCGGTCGATCGACGTCAGCGCCGAGGTCACGCTGTCGCCGGCCAAGGGCGGCGGCTTCGAGATCAGCGGGATCGCGATCACCCTCCGCGCCTCCGTGGACGGCGTGGACGAGGCGAAGTTCAAGGAGCTGGCGAAGACCGCCGAGGAGACCTGCCCGGTCTCGAAGGCCCTCGCCGGCACCACGATCACGCTGGACGCCGCGCTCGAGGGCTGAGCCCCGACGCCCGGAAGTGTACGAGCGGGCCGTTCGTCACCTTCTTTCGTGACGGACGGCCCGTTCGTGGTTTCAGGGGGGCGACACAGTCCGCGTGCCCGCTCACACGGTGGCGAGGCCGCACACAGCCGGCGCACAGCGACGCGGGCGACCCTGAGCACCATGGGGAGCGCGTGGGTCGTGGCGGCGGCGGTGCTGTTCGGCATCGGGTCGGTCGCGCAGGCCGCCGCCCTCGCCGTGCCCGGCACCCCGTGGTCGGCGCAGCTGCGCCACCCGGCCTTCGTCGCGGGCACCGTGGCGGAGGGGCTCGGCGCGCTGGCGCACGCGATGGCGCTGCAGACGGTGTCGATGGCGGCGGCGCAGTGCGCCGTGAGCGGGAGCCTCGCCGTGACCGCCCTGGCCGCGCGCTGGTGGTTCGGCACGCGCCTGGGTGGGGGCGGGGTGCTCGCGATCGCCGCACTGTCGGGCTCGCTGGTCGTGCTCGCGACGGTGTCCGGGCAGTCGGGGACCGCGACCGACACCGCCGCGCTGGAGGTCGGGCTGATCGTGACGGCGGGCGTGGTCGGGCTCGTGGGTCTGGCCGGGGCGGTCGCCCGGCGGGCCTGGCTGGTGGCGGTGTGCTCCGGGCTCGGGTTCGCCGCGTGCTCCACCGCGGTCAAGCTCGTCGACCTCACGCACCCGCTGTCGGCCCTGACGTCCGTCCCCGCGATCGCCGCCGCCCTGACCGGTGCCCTCGGATGCCTGTGGTGGACGGTGGCGCTGCGGACGGGCGCGGTCACCACGGTGACGGCGGTCGTCGTGGTCTCCGAGGTGGTGCCCCCGTCGCTGCTCGGGCCGCTGCTCGGCGACGAGGTCCCGACGGCCTTCTACGCGGTGGCCCCCGTCGTGCTCGCGGTCGCGGCGCTCGCCTGCGTGACCCTCGCATACCGGAGCGCCGAGCCGGCCCCCGCCGTCGAGAACCCCCTGCCGGAGCGGATTCCGGCGTAGCCTGGACCCCATGGTGTCGACGGGAAGGCGCGCGGTCGTCGAACCCGGCGAGCCCGCCGGGGACCTCGCCGAGCGCCTCGGGCTGCACCGCCCGGAGAGCGAGCGGGCGTTCGTCGCGGCCCTGCAGCGGGTGCGCGACGCGGAGCTGCGCGCCGAGTACGAGAGCGACGGCATCCGGCTGCGCTGATCACCGTCGGGCCGTCGTGGTAAGTCTCCGGCCGTGACCGAGTGGCCGTTCCTGTCCTGGTCGCCGGACGACGCGGCGGCCGCGGTGTACGACGTCACGGTCGACGGCGCGTGGGAGCAGCTGGTCGCGTTCTATGCCGGCGGTGCCTCGTGCCCGCCGCTCGAGCGCGTCGTCGAGCTGGCCCGCGAGCACGGCGTGCGGTCGCTGGTGGTCGAACAGCGCCACCTCGACGCGGACTGGCGCAGCGAGCACGCCGCCTTCCACGGCCGCCTGTTCCGCCGCCACCCGTCGGTGACCCACCGCTGGCACCTGTTCACCGACGACGTCGACCCGGCTGACCTGACCACGCTCGACCCGTCGTCGTACCGGGGCTACACGACGCTGCGGCCGCTGCCCGCGACGCCGGTCGGCGCGACCATGATCACGCCGCCGCCGGGACTCGACGGCGGCGTGCGCTGCGAGGCGACCGAGCGGGTGTCGCTGTTCGGCACCGCGCTGACGGTGCGCGGGATGCCGTTCCTGTCGCAGGACGCGGAGTACCTGCGGTGTGCGCACGCGACGCTGTGGATGGTGCTGCGCCACGCCCACCTGGCCCACGGCGTGCCGCGCCGGCTCTCCGCCGAGGTCCACGACGCGGCCCTGGGCGGGGTGATCGTCGGGCGGCAGGTGCCCAGCGAGGGGCTGTCGGTGCAGCAGATGATGTCGGGCGCGACGCGGCTCGGGCTCTCCCCCGGTCTCGTGCACCTCCCGGCGACGCGGGCCGAGGACGCCGAGGCCGACATGCTGACCCTCGGCGGGATCCTCTGCCGCTACGTCAACTCCCAGGCGCCGCCGGTGGTCATCTCGCGGGCGCACGCGTGGGTCGTGGTCGGGTACCGGCGGGTGTCGCCGACCTCCGGGGCCGGCGTCCGGCTCTGGCGGCACGACGACGCCCGGGGCCCGTACCTGGAGGTCGCCGACCCCTTCGACGAGCCCGACGAGGCCCACCGTCCGTGGCAGGCGGCGCTGCTGCCCCTGCTGCCGCAGGTCTACGTCACCGCCGAGCGGGCCGAGGCGGCGGGCGAGCACTGGTTCCGGGCCTACGTCGACCAGGCCGATCCCGACGAGCCGATCGCCACCGCCGACCTCACGTGGCGCACCTACGTGACCCGGTCCGACGAGTGGCTCGAGGGCCTCGACGCCCGCGGCCTCGACCCCGACCTCGCGCGCCTCTACCGGCTGACGCTCATGCCGGAGTACGTGTGGGTCGTCGAGGCGGTCGACCGCGCGGCGCGGGCCCGGGGCGAACCGGACGTCGTCGGCGAGGCGATCCTCGACTCCACCGCCTCCACCCACCACGAGCCGCTGCTCTCCGGGCTCATCGCGCTGCACGGCGGACGGCTGGCCCACCGCGTGGGGCCGGACCACGGGCAGCGCCGGGAGGTCCGGATCGCCGCGCCGGGCCACTACGTGACGGGGCGCCGCGCGTAGCCGCTGCCCGGTGTCAGCAGTGCGGCCATGCTGACACTGGACGTCACGAACGCCGCAACGTCAGGTCGGCCCGGCCCCCGAGATCACGCCCGACGATACGTCGGCCCCCGCGATCGCCCGCTCCGTCGTCGCCGGCGTCGAGTCGCTGCCCGCCGACAGCGGCCCGAGCGTCAGCGTGATCCGGTTCGTGCTCGTCCGCTCCCGGCTGCCCTCCCCGGACGCCGACGCGGAGAGCACGAACCACTTCGCCCCCACCTCGCCGTTCGCCCCGATCTTCCGGCTGACCTCCACCGACAGCTCGATCTGCACGGACTGCACCGCCAGACCCGTCGTCGGGCCGCCGTCCTGCTGGGCCTCCAGCAGGTCGTGCCGCAGGGCCTTCAGCACCGTGTCGAGCCCGAGGCCCGGCTCCTCGTCGTCCGCCATGTCGCGCACGCTAGCGGCGGGGTGTAGCCGACCGGCGGCTACTCCGGTTCGCGGGACCGCTACTCGTCCTCGCCGCGACCCGGTCCGCGGAGGCCGGCGGGCTCCTAGCGTCCGCCCCATGACCACACGCCGCGCCCGCGACACCGACCGGATCACCACCTGCGACCTCCTCGACGCGGCCTACGCCGAGGGCCAGATCGACGGCGTGGAGCACCGGGAACGCACCGCCGCCGCGGTGCGGGCCCGCACCCTCGGCGACCTGCAGCGCCTCGTCGCGGACCTCCAGCACCGGCCACGTCCCGCTCCGACACCGACCCCCGGTCCCCCGGCCCGACGGAGGCGCTCCGGCGGTGTCGTCGCCCTCGTCGTCGTCGTCGCGATGAGCCTGGCCGCCGTCCTGATCGGCATCACCTCGCAGTCGGACCGGCGGGCCGTCCGGGCGGCGCCGGCCTCCTCCTCCGACGACACCCCGTCCCGCGTCGTCGGGCCGGTCGACCTGCACTCCGAGGCGGGGTGGCAGCGGCTCGTCGCCGATCTGCGGAGCGCGCAGGGTTCCGCGCTGGCCTACCGGGTGGTGCTCTACCCCCGGTACGCCGTCCTCGAGCTCCCGGTCGACGGCGAGCCCGCGCGCTCCCGGAGCCACTCCTACCGCGGCGGGCTGGGCGCATCGACCGGGGCGAGCAGCCACGACCCGGACCACCCGGCCGTGGACCTGGCGGCGATCGACCCGCGGCCGCTGCTCGCGCTGCTCGCGGGGGTCGACCGCAGCGTCGGGGTCCGCGACGCCGACACCCGCTACCTCGTCCTGGAGGACGAGGGGGACGGCGAGGGGCCGGTCGCCTCGATCCACGCGTCGAACGAGTTCCACGAGAGCGGGCGCGTGGCCGCCCGACCGGACGGCACGGTGGTCGGGGTGTGGCCCTACGAGCCCCAGTGAGCCGGCCGGTGCACCCGCGCCGGCAGCCTCGTCGCGGCGTCCCCGCGGGCCGAGGTGACCTGCGGGTTCGTCAGGAAGAGGACGTCGTCCAGCGCGGCGCCGCGCAGGTCGGCACCCCGCAGGTCCGTGCCGAGCAGGTCGGCCCGCCCGAGGTCGACCCCGCGCAGGTCCGCACCCATCAGCAGGGCCCCGCGCAGCGACACGTCGCGCATCCGCCGAGCGCGCAGGTCCTTCCCGACGAGGTCCGCGCGCGCCATCGAGCGCGCGTCCGGGCCGAGCACCTCGTCGCTCACCCGGCCGAGCAGCTCGCCGGCCTCGGCCCGCACCGCGCCCACGTCCGCCTCCGGGCCCAGCGCCGCCACCCGCCCGGAGAGCGCCGACCGTTCGTCGGCCAGCACCGGCACCGGCTCGGCGAGGTACCAGAGCACCTCGTGCAGGGCCCGCAGCACGTCGAAGGCCGCGAACGCCTCGTCGGGCGCCTCCCGCCAGTCCGCCCACGCGGTGACGCGCTGACCGGCGCCGAAGCAGTCGAAGGTGACGCAGCCGGGGAAGCCGCGCTCGGGCAGCGTCGCGTGGATCGTGCACGGCGCCGGCTCACCCGGCGCCGGCACCGCGAGGTTGGGGCACGGCGTGCGCGCGGGCTTGGAGATCGCGAAGTCCGCCGACCGCGCGAACGCCGGGGCGACGCAGCACAGTCCGCTGCACCGGCCGCAGTCCGCCTCGAGCTCCACCGCACCACTGCATCACGGGCCGAGCGGCAGCTCCGCCACCACCCGCCAGGAGTCCGGCTCCCGCGAGCCGACCAGCAGGTGCAGCACCTCGACGCGTGCGGCGAACGGGAGCTGCGGCGCGATGCGCGCCTCGGCGGCCCGCAGAGCCCCGGGCGACGACGCCGAGGTGTACCCGACCGTCAGGTGCGGGTGCGGTTCGTGCTCCCCGCCGTAGGGCGGGCACTGCGGGAACGCCTCCCAGACGCACGCGGTGAGGTCCGCGAACGGCGCCGAGGGTCGCGGCGCGAGCCACAGGTAGTCCTCCCCGAACCACCCCGTCGTCGGGAACGTGCAGTCGATCGCCCCCGCGCCGGCGACCGCGTGCCGCAGGCGCGCCACCACCGCGTCGTCGATGTCCGCGGGCGGCAGGAAGGGCCAGAGGACGGTGACGTGCGCGGGCACGCCCGCCGTCGTCGTCGGGTCCAGGTCCCGGCGCTCCGGCCCGACGACGGGCTCGGCCTGCGGGACCAGCGCGAGGACGGCGCTCTCGGTCGGTGTCTCCACGGCGTCCATCGTGCCGCGACGAGTTCTCCGGAACGGCCACCACGGCGCGCCGCGCCGTGCTCCGATGACGGCGTGGAACGCGTGGTGGTGGGGCTCGTCCTGCTGGTGGTGGGCGTGGTCGGGGCGGGCCGGGCCTGGCAGGCGTTCCGGGCTCGCGGAGGGGCGGTCGGCCTGCGCGCCCGGACGCTCGCCCGGGGCGGGATCGCCGGGCTGGTCCTGTGCCTCGCGATCGCCGAGCTCGGACTGGCCCTGCTGGTCGACGGAGCGACGGGGGCCGTGGCCGAGCGCATCCCCCGGCGGGTGCTGAGCGTGGTCGTCGTCGCCGCGGTCGCCGCCGTGGTCTATGCCGTGATCGCCTGGCAGGAGCACCGGCGGGCGCGGACGGCGCCCGTGGACGGGTCCGCGCGCTCCGCCGCGTCGCCCCCGGCGCCCGTGCCCGTCCCGCCCGGGGAGCCCGCCGGCTGGGTGCCGCCCACACCGCAGGCCGCGGCGCTGCGGGCCGCCCGCGACAGCGGCGACCCCGACGCGATCTGCACCGCGCTGGCGATGGAGCCGCTGGCCTGGCGGGTGCGGGTGGAGGACATCGACCGGGCACTGGCCGGGCCGGGTCACGCCACGCCGGCGCTCGGGCGCAGCCACGGCGGACGGCTGTACCTCGACGTCTGGACGGAGGGATGCGTCCCGACGCCCGCCGCGGAGGAGGCGCTCCTGTGCACCGACGTCGCCTGGTACGCCGAGGTCGACGCCCCGATCAGCCTCGTCGTCGACGAGGGACGGCCCCAGCAGACCACCGTCGACGTCGCCGACGTCCGCCGCTGGGCGACGCGCCGCACCCCGCGCCCCGTCGACGCAGCGACCCACCGGCTGCGCGCCCTCGTACCCGTGACCGACGAGGGGCCGCTCACCCACGGCCTGGCCTGCGCGGCGCACCACGCGGTGATGACCGGGACGCCGTGGAACCGCCTCGGACCCCGCGGCCTGGACCGGCTCGCCACCCGCCGCAGCCTCCGTGATGCGTGGGGCTTCCACGGCGCGCGCGACTGGCAGGCGGCCCTGGACGCACTCGCCGAACCCTGGTCGTCGGGGCCCGACACCGTGCTGCACCTGCGCCGGCAGCTCGGGGACGGCGCCTTCGTCCCGGCCGACGCCGTGCGCGAGGTGGTCGAGGCCGACGTCAACGTCGAGCGCAACGGCCGCGAGACCACCGACCGGGTCCTGGACGAGCTCCGTCGGATCGAGGCCTACGAGGAGTACCTGCGGGAGCACGACGTCCTGGCCCGCTGGGAGCAGGTGCACACGCTGCTCGCCTGGGACCTCGGCCGCGGCGCGATGCTCGCCCGCTGGGGGCTCGACGCGGACTGGTGCGACGAGACGACGGCCCGGTGGCAGGTCGAGCGGTTCGGCACCCTCGCGCGCCGGTACTTCGACTCGTGGACGGAGTTCGGCGCCTCCTACGTGCTCGGGCGGGCGCTGTGGAGCGCCGACCAGGTGGACCACCTCGACTGGTCGACGCTCGACCTCGCCGACTCGGTGCGCCCGTTCACCGTGCTGACGAGCGACCCCGCGAGCCCCTGGCGCACGGTGCCCTTCCACCCGGCGCGGCCGGTCGCGGCCCTCGACGACGCCGGGTCCTGATCAGCGGCCGGCCCGCTGCTCCATCCACGCCACCGCGAACGCGCACATCCCGGCCGCGTCGACGACGAGCGTGTCGGCCCGGCCGACCGTGCCGCGCGTGCCGCCGCCCGCCGTCACGAAGGCGTCGACGACCGCCGCGAAGTAGTCCTCGTCGAACTCCTCGACGACCGGGTCGGCGGTGTCGAACTCCTCGACCCACCGCCAGACGACCCCACCCGCCGTCGCGAACGGGACCTCGGAACGCGCGACACGCTTGCCCGGGAGGTCGGCGAGGTGCTCCGCGTGGTGGAGCAGCGTCATCGTGTCCCACGGCGCGCCGACCATCGCCACCTTCCCGCCCCGCGCGACGAGCTTCGCCAGCGGTGAGCCCGGCCCGTAGCCGTAGTCCAGCGGGTGGTCCGCGGTGAACCACGCGGCGTCGGCGCCGAGGGCCGCGACCGACGCGCCAGGCGATGCGCTGCGCAGCGCCCCCGGCGTCGTGCGGAGGAACTCGGGGACGACGCCGTGGTCGCGGATGGCGCGGGAGGTCGCGGCGTCGAAGCCGAGGACGTGGTCGCGGAGTTCCGCCGGCACGGGCTCGCCGTCGCACGGCGCCTGCCAGTCGGTGTAGGCGAGCACGGTCCCGCCCGGGGAGACGGCGTCGAGCAGGGCGCCGACGAGCGCGTCCGGGCCGCCGAGGACGGGGCCGATCCGGCGGAACGCGGTGTGCACCATGACCGCGTCGCCAGGACGCAGTCCGAGGGTCCGCAGGTCCCCGGTCAGGTCGGCGCGCGTGAGCACGCTGCCACCGTAGGTGGGTCGGACATCCTGGACAGGCAAGTAACGACTTGCCTATGCTCCTCCGGCGTGGGCG
Organism: Actinomycetospora aurantiaca; assembly: GCF_037401875.1. NCBI lineage: Bacteria > Bacillati > Actinomycetota > Actinomycetes > Pseudonocardiales > Pseudonocardiaceae > Actinomycetospora > Actinomycetospora aurantiaca. The sequence continues at coordinate 341,874 of NZ_JBBEGN010000004.1, forward strand.
ACATCTACCGGGCGCTCGCCGACCCCACGCGGCGCGCGCTCCTGGATGCGCTCGCGGCGGCCGACGGCCAGACGTTGTTCGCGCTGCGCAACGCCCTGCTCGAACGCGGCCTCACGCCGACCCGCCAGGCCGTCTCCCAGCACCTCGACGTGCTCGAGGAGGCCGGGCTGGTGCACGTCCGGCGCGAGGGTCGCTACAAGTTCCACGACCTCGACACCCGCCCGCTGCGCGAGATCCCGCGCCGCTGGCCCATCCCGTGAGGAGTCCCCGCCGTGCCGAAGGTGTCCTACTGCAGCGTGTTCGTCGACGACCAGGACCGCGCGCTGCACTTCTACCGCGACGTGCTCGGCTTCGAGCTCAAGCACGACATCCCGATGGGCCCGCACCGCTGGCTGACGCTCACCGCGCCCGGCGACCCCGACGGCACCCAGCTCCTCCTCGAGCCCGACGAGCACCCGGCGGTCAAGCCGTTCAAGGCCGCGCTCGTCGAGGACGGCATCCCGGCGACCGCGTTCGGCGTCGACGACGTCGCCGCGGAGGTGGAGCGGTTGGCGGGCGCGGGGGTGACGGTGGTGCAGGCGCCGTCACCGGCGGGCCCGGTCACCATCGCGGTCGTCGACGACACCTGCGGCAACCTGATCCAGCTGTTCTCCTAGCTAGGTTCGCTGCTCACCGGAGCGGAGCTCACACCGCCTCGATGATCCGGATGTCGCGGACCGCGCCGTCTCCCAGCACCGCCAGGGCCTCCTGGTAGGCCGGGCTCTCGTAGGCGGCGACGGCCTGCTCGACGCTGTCGAAGACGATCAGCGTCGTGCGGTCCGTGGTCCCCTGCTCGAACGCGGCGGCCGGGGTGCCGCGCGCCAGGAAGGTGCCCCCGCCGTCGCGCATCGCCGGCCCGGCCAGGGCGACGTACGTGTCCAGCTTCTCCTGGTCACGGATCTCGCGGAAGGTGTTGATCCAGTAGGCGCTCACGTCGTCCAGCGTGCCGCGGGCGTCCAGCCCGTTGCGGCGCCCGCCCCGAGGCGGAACCAACGACCCGTTCGTGGCTTCTA